>NZ_BAAGSH010000016.1:0-349424 GCF_054782535.1 Comamonas humi
TCATCGTCAGGCTCTTATCCTGCAACACCCCCCGTGCCCTCAAGGCCGGGGGGTTTTGTGTTTTGGTGGTGCCAAAAGCCACCTCCAGGCGCGGTGAGGTCTTGCGTCACACCGCTGCCAATCATTTCCCGCCCCCTCCATGTGCTCCTGCTGGGACGCCAAGCATGCCGTGCTGCTGGGCCTGGCCGATCTACGCCCTGGTGATTACCCTAGGCTGTAATCGGTTTCAGCATCTTGAATGATGGAAAATTATCTTTAAGATACAAGCTTGTAAATTTTTTATCAAAGCACGCTTGTCGCCATGCCCACGTTGCAGGATTCCCCGTCGGAAACGGTATCGATTGCCGCGCGCATCGGCCGAGCTCGGCCGACGCTGACGCGCTCGCACCAGCAGATGGCGGACTATGTGCTGGCCCGTCCGCTGCAGGCTGCGACCATGCCCATCGATGAGCTGGCGGCGGCGGTGGGCGTGTCCGTGGCTACGGCTAACCGCTTTGCCCGTGCGATCGGCCTGGATGGCTACCCGATGCTGCGCGCGGAGTTGGTCAGGGGCTTCGAGGCCATGCTGGCACCGGTCGAGAAGCTACGCGTGCGGCTCGAGAAGCCCGGCTCGGCGCATGACGCCTTCGTGGCCGTGCTGGAAGAGAGCCAGCGCAACATCGCCGCGACGCGCGAGGCACTGCAGCCTGCAGCCTGCGAAGAGGCGGTGCGTGCCATCCTGGCGGCTCGGCGGGTATACGTGGCGGGTTTCGGCTCCAGCGGTTGGCTGGCCGGCCTGCTGCAGCACGGGCTGGTGGCGCATTGCGACAACGTGCACCTGCTGGCCAGCGCCGGCGGTGCCTCGCACGGCGCGCGCCTGCTGTCGCGCATGGGGGCGCAGGACCTGTTCGTCGGCATCAGCTTTCCGCGCTACCTCAGCGAGACTGCCCGGCTCGCGCGCGGCGCGGCCGAGCGCGGCGCGCGCGTGTTGGCCCTGACCGACGGGCCCCAGTCACCGCTGGCAGAGGTTGCGCACCTCAGCCTGTTCGCACAGACCGAAAGCCACTACGCCTCGAACTCCGAAGCCACCGTGCTGGCCCTGATCGAGGCCTTGACCAGCGCCGTCGCACTGCAGGCGAGCGCCTCGGTGCAGAACGCGGCGTCCGTCACCGAGGCCGTGCTGCCCTGGCTGCACGGCGGTGGCCAACCCCACACCCCCCACACACCATGAGCCATTCCTTTCTCCCCGTGATCGCCATCCATGGCGGCGCGGGCACCTTGAGCCGCGCCAACATCAGCCCCGAGCAGGAGCTGGCCTACCACGCCGCGCTGCAGGCCGTGCTGCATGCCGGCCAGGCGGTGTTGGAGCAGGGCGGTTCCGCGATGGAAGCCGTCTGCGTGGCGGTGCAGGGGCTGGAGGACTGCCCGCTCTTCAATGCCGGCCATGGCGCGGTGTTCACCGCCGATGGCACGCATGAGCTCGATGCCGCCGTGATGGACGGCGCCACGCTTGCGGCCGGCGCGGTGGCGGGCGTGACGCGGGTGCGCAATCCCGTGCTCGCGGCGCGCGCCGTGATGCAGGACGGCCAGCATGTGCTGATGATCGGCGACGGCGCCGAGCGGCTGGCTGGTGCGGCCGGGCTGGACCTGGTTGAGCCTGGCTACTTTTCCACCGAGGCCCGGCGGGCGCAGCTGCAGGCCGCCCAGGCCAGCGCCGCCGGCGCGGTGCTGGACCATGACGGTGCAGCCGCCCTGGCAGATCGTCCGCTGCACGAAGGCCGCAAGATGGGCACCGTCGGCGCCGTGGCGCTCGATGCCCAGGGCCACCTCGCGGCAGCCACCTCCACCGGCGGCCTGACCAACAAGCGCCCCGGCCGCGTGGGCGACACGCCGCTGATCGGCGCCGGCACCTATGCCGACGACCGCACGGCGGCCGTGTCCTGCACCGGCCATGGCGAGAGCTTCATCCGCGTGGCCGCGGCGCACGATCTGTGCGCGCGGATGGCCTACGGCGGCCTGTCGCTGCAGGCCGCGGCGGCGGCCGTGGTGCATGGCGCGCTGCCGGCCATTGGCGGCAGCGGCGGCCTGATCGCCGTGGACCGCTACGGGAATGTCTGCCTGCCATTCAACACCGAGGGCATGTACCGTGGTGTTGCGCGCGTGGGGCAGGCGCCCGAATCCTTCATCTACCGCTGACCGGCGCCTGTCCCTGGCACCTGTCTTGCTTGAATCCGCCCATGACCATGACATCCACATCACCCCTGGCCCTGCCTGAGCAGCGCGTGCTGGACGCCCGCGACCTGACGATCCGCTTCGCCACCTCCGAGCGCACGGTGGAGGCGGTGCGCAACCTGTCCTTCCACGTCGACCGTGGCGAGACGCTGGCCATCGTCGGCGAGTCCGGCTCGGGCAAGTCCGTCACCTCGCTGGCCCTGATGCGGCTGGTGGAGCATGGCGGCGGCAAGATCGTCAACGGCTCGGCGCTGCTGCGCCGCCGCGACCGTGGCCAGGGTAGCCAGGTACTGGACGTGGCGAAGGCCTCGCAGGCGCAGATGCGCAGCGTGCGCGGCGCCGACGTGGCCATGATCTTCCAGGAGCCGATGACCTCGTTGAACCCGGTGTTCACCGCGGGCGACCAGATCGCCGAGTCCATCCGCGTGCACCAGGGCATGGACCGGGCGGCCGCGCGCGCCGAGGCGCTGCGCATGCTCGAGCTGGTGCGCATCCCCGAGGCGAAGAACGTGCTCGACCGCTTTCCGCACCAGCTCTCGGGCGGCATGCGCCAGCGCGTGATGATCGCGATGGCGCTGTCGTGCAAGCCGCAGCTGCTAATCGCCGACGAGCCCACCACCGCGCTGGACGTGACCATCCAGGCGCAGATCCTGCAGCTCATCCGCCAGCTGCAGGACGAGATGCACATGGGGGTGATCTTCATCACCCACGACATGGGCGTGGTGGCCGAGGTGGCCGACCGCGTGCTGGTGATGTACCGCGGCGACAAGGTGGAAGAGGGCGGCTCCGACCAGGTCTTCGCCGCGCCGCAGCATGCCTACACGCGCGCGCTGCTGTCGGCCGTGCCCAAGCTCGGCGCCATGCAGGGTACCGACCTGCCGCGCCAGTTCGACCTGCTGCGCCCGGATGGCAGCATGCTCACCGGCCAGTCCACGCCCCTCGATACCCGGGCCGCCGATGCCCAGCCCATCCTGCGCGTCAAGAACCTGGTCACGCGCTTCGACCTGCGCTCGGGCCTGCTCAACAAGGTCACGCGCCGCGTGCATGCAGTGGAGCAGGTGAGCTTCGACCTCTACCCCGGCGAGACGCTGGCCCTGGTGGGCGAATCGGGCTGCGGCAAGTCGACCACCGGCCGCTCGCTGCTGCGCCTGGTCGAGAGCCAGCGCGGCGCCATCGAGTTCGGCGGCCGCAACATCCTCGAGCTGCCGCGCAGCCAGGTGCAGTCGCTGCGCCGCGACATCCAGTTCATCTTCCAGGACCCGTTCGCGTCGCTGGACCCGCGCCTAACGGTGGGCTTCTCGATCATGGAGCCGCTCTTGGTGCACAAGATCGGCACGCCCGCCGAGGCCCAAGCCCGCGTGGACTGGCTGCTCGAAAAAGTGGGCCTGCCGCGCGAGCATGCGCAGCGCTACCCGCACGAGTTCTCGGGCGGCCAGCGCCAGCGCATCGCCATCGCCCGCGCCCTGGCGCTGAACCCCAAGGTGGTGGTGGCCGACGAATCGGTGTCGGCGCTCGACGTGTCCATCCAGGCGCAGATCGTCAACCTCATGCTCGACCTGCAGCGCGAGCTGGGCGTGGCCTTCCTCTTCATCTCGCACGACATGGCCGTGGTCGAGCGCATCAGCCACCGCGTGGCGGTGATGTACCTGGGCCGCATCGTCGAGATCGGCCCGCGCCGCGCGATCTTCGAGAACCCGCAGCACCCCTACACCAAGAAGCTGATGGCCGCCGTGCCCATCGCCGACCCGGCGCGCCGCCACCTCAAGCGCGCGCTGCTCGAAGGCGAGATCCCCAGCCCCATCCGCCCCGCCGGCGACGAGCCCGTGGTGCCGCCCATGGTGCAGGTGGGCCCCGGTCATTTCGTGGCGCCCGCCAATGCATGAATAAAGATAGCGGCTAGCGCTTTTCAGTCAATGGTTTGAATATAAAAAATACCTGAAATCATTGAACAACAAGCGCCAGCAGCTATTGTTTTTGTCAACCTGTTTTTCCAACCCGGAGTTCATCCATGAAGAAAACCGCTTCCGTCCGTCGCTCCGCCCAGGCCCTGCTGGCCCTGGTCGCCATCGCCGCATCCGGCGCTGCACTGGCTGCCGGCAACGCCGTGCTGGCCATCTACCAGCAGCCCGAGACGCTGGACCCCTACAACACCAACACGACCATCACCACGGCCGTGACCAAGAGCTTCTACGAAGGTCTGTTCGCGTTCGACAAGGACATGAAGGTCAAGAACGTGCTGGCCGAGAGCTATGAAGTCTCCAAGGACGGCCTCACCTACACCTTCAAGCTGCGCTCGGGCGTCAAGTTCCACGACGGGACCGAGTTCAACGCCGCCGCCGCCAAGGCCAACCTCGACCGCGTGATGGACCCGGCCAACCGCCTGCTGCGCGCCAACCAGTTCAACCGCGTCGCCAAGGTCGAGGCCGTGAACCCGCAGACCCTGCGCATCACGCTGAAGGAGCCCTTCGGCCCCTTCGTGAACGCGCTGGCCCACGCCTCGGCCGCCATGATCTCGCCCGCCGCGCTGAAGAAGTGGGGCAGCAAGGACATCGCCTTCCACCCCGTGGGCACCGGCCCGTTCGAGTTCGTCGAGTGGAAGCAGACCGAAGCCATCGTCGGCAAGAAGTTCGCCGGCTACTGGAAGCCCGGCTACCCCAAGGTCGACCAGGTGACCTGGAAGCCGGTGACCGAGAACAACACCCGCGCCGCCATGCTGCAGACGGGCGAGGCCGATTTCGCCTTCACGCTGCCCTACGAGCAGATCGCCACGCTGAAGAAGAGCGACAAGGTGGAAGTGGTGTCCGCGCCGTCCATCATCCAGCGCTTCCTCACGTTCAACATGCTGCAGAAGCCCTTCGACAACGCCAAGGTGCGCGAGGCCATCGGCTACGCCATCAACAAGGACGCGCTGGCCAAGGTGGCCTTCAGCGGCCACGCCTTCGCGGCCCAGGGCTTCGTGCCGCAGGGCGTGGAGTACGCGGTGAAGATGCAGCCCATCCCCTACAACGTGGCCAAGGCCAAGGAGCTGCTGAAGGAAGCCGGCTACCCCAACGGCTTCGAGTCCACGCTGTGGAGCGGCTACAACAACACCACCAGCCAGAAGGTGATCCAGTTCCTGCAGCAGCAGCTGGCCCAGGTCGGCATCAAGGTGTCGGTCGAGGCGCTGGAGCCCGGCAAGCGCGTGGAGCTGGTCGATTCCTGGCCCGATCCCAAGACCGCCAAGGCGCGCCTGTACTACATCGGCTGGTCGTCTTCGACCGGCGAGGCCGACTGGGCGCTGCGCCCGCTGTTCTCCACCGAGTCGTGGTCGCCCAAGCTGGCGAACTACGCCTTCTACAGCAACCCGATCGTGGATGAGTCCATCGCCAAGGCGCTGCTGACCACCAACGGCTCCGAGCGCGCCGCGCTCTACAAGGCCGCGCAGGAGCAGCTGGCCAAGGACCTGCCGCGCATCCCGCTGGTGACCGAGGACGTGCTCTACGCCCACGCCAAGCGCCTGTCCGGCGTGCACGTGATGCCCGACGGCAACATCAACAGCGACGAGATCGCGCTGAAGTAAGCCCGGCTCCATCCAACCCTCCCCCGCCCCCGGGGGAGGGCGCGAACCCTCCTATTCCTCACACCCATGCTGAACTACTTTCTCAAACGCCTGCTGGGGCTGCTGCCCACGCTGCTGATCGTGGCCGTGCTGGTGTTCCTGTTCGTCCACATGCTGCCCGGCGACCCGGCGCGGCTGGCGGCGGGCCAGGACGCCGACGAGGCCACGGTGCAGCTCGTGCGCCAGGAGCTGGGCCTGGACAAGCCGCTGCCCGAGCAGTTCGTGCACTTCTTCTCGCGCATGGTGCAGGGCGACTTCGGCCTCTCGATGCGCACGCGCCGCCCGGTGTCGACGGAGATCGCCGAGCGCTTCATGCCTACGCTGCTGCTCACCGTCACCAGCATGGCCTGGTCGGTCGTCATCGGCATGGGCATCGGCATCATCTCGGCCGTCTACCGCAACAAATGGCCCGACCGGCTGGGCATGACGCTGGCGGTCTCGGGCATCTCGTTCCCCGCGTTCGCGCTGGGCATGGTGCTGATGCAGGTCTTCTCGGTGCAGCTCGGCTGGCTGCCCACGGTGGGCGCCGACAGCTGGAAACACTACATCCTGCCCTCGCTCACGCTGGGCGCGGCCGTGGCCGCGGTGATGGCGCGCTTCACCCGCGCCTCCTTCGTCGAGGTGGTGCAGGAAGACTTCGTGCGCACCGCGCGCGCCAAGGGCCTGAACGAGCGCGTCGTGGTGCTCAAGCACTGCCTGCGCAACGCGCTGATCCCGGTGGTCACGATGATGGGCCTGCAGTTCGGCTTCCTGCTGGGCGGCTCCATCGTGGTCGAGGCGGTGTTCAACTGGCCCGGCCTGGGCCGTTTGCTGGTCGATGCCGTGACCATGCGCGACTACCCGGTGATCCAGACGCTGGTGCTGCTGTTCTCGCTGGAGTTCATCCTCATCAACCTGGTGGTGGACATGCTCTACGGCTTCATCAACCCCACGATCCGCTACAAGTAAGGCCAGCCGTATGACTACCTCCGTGACTTCCACCGCAGCTGCCGCGTCCGAGCAGGTGCGCACGCCGTGGCGCGAGTTCTGGCGCAAGTTCAAGAAGCAGCACGTGGCCGTGGCCGCGCTGGTCTTCGTGGCGCTGCTGGTGCTGGTGGCCGTGCTGGCGCCCTGGCTCGTGCCCTTCGACGCCGAGAACTACTTCGACTACGACCGCCTGAACGAAGGCCCGTCGGCCATGCACTGGTTCGGCGTCGACCCGCTCGGGCGCGACATCTTCAGCCGGATCCTGATGGGCGCGCGCATCTCGCTGGCCGCGGGCTTTCTGTCGGTGGCCATCGGCTGCGTGATCGGCACCGCGCTGGGCCTGCTCGCCGGCTACTACGAAGGCTGGTGGGACCGCATCGTGATGCGCATCTCGGACGTGCTGTTCGCCTTCCCCGGCATTTTGCTGGCGCTGGGCGTGGTGGCCATTCTGGGCAGCAGCATGACCAACGTGGTCGTGGCCGTGTCGGTGTTCAGCGTGCCGGCCTTCGCGCGCCTGGTGCGCGGCAACACGCTGGTGCTCAAGCACATGACCTACATCGAGTCGGCGCAGAGCATCGGCGCGAGCGACTGGACCATCATCACCCGCCACATCCTGCCGGGCACGATCTCGTCCATCGTCGTGTACTTCACCATGCGCGTGGGCACCTCCATCATCACGGCGGCCAGCCTGTCCTTCCTCGGCATGGGCGCGCAGCCGCCCACGCCCGAGTGGGGCGCGATGCTGAACGAGGCCCGCGCCGACATGGTCAACGCGCCGCACGTCGCGCTGTTCCCCAGCCTGGCCATCTTCCTCACCGTGCTGGCCTTCAACCTGCTGGGCGACGGCCTGCGCGACGCGCTGGACCCGAAGATAGACCGCCAGACATGACGCTCCAGCTGCCCCGCATCGGCCGCCTGCCCAGCGGCCCGCGCGATGCGATCACCGACGTCGCCGGCGTCACCGTGGGCCACACCACGCTGGCCGACGGCGATGTGCAGACCGGCGTCACCGTGATCCATCCGCACGCGCAAGACCCGTTCCGCCACAAGCTGCCCGCGGCCGCCGCCATCATCAACGGCTTCGGCAAGAGCGTGGGGCTGCTGCAGCTCGCCGAGCTGGGCCAGCTCGAGACGCCCATCGCGCTGACCAACACCTTCTCGGTTAGCGCCGTGGCGCAGGCCCAGATCGCGCAGTGCGTGCGCGCCAATCCCGAGACCGGCCGCGCGCTGCCGACGGTGAACCCGCTGGTGCTGGAGTGCAACGACGGCTACCTGAACGACATCCAGCGCATGGCCGTGACCGCGCAGCACTACGAGCAGGCCTGCGCCTGTGCGGGTGCGGATGTGGCCCAGGGCGCGGTTGGCGCGGGGCGCGGCATGTCGAGCTTCCAGCTCAAGGGCGGCATAGGCACGGCATCGCGCCGGACTGGCGCTCACACCGTGGGCGCGCTGGTGCTGGCCAACTACGGCGTGCAGGCCAACCTGGTCTGGGGCGGTGAACGCCTCGGCGAGAGGCTGGCGGCGCAGCAGGAAGCGGCGGCAGAAAAGGGCTCCATCATCATGGTGCTGGCCACCGATGCGCCGCTGGACGCGCGCCAGCTTGGCCGGCTGGCGCTGCGCGCGGCCGCGGGCCTGGCGCGCACCGGCTCGGTCTACGGCCACGGCAGCGGCGACATCGCGCTGGCCTTTTCCACCGCGTACACGCTGCCGCAGTCACCTGACGAGCCCATGCCCGCCGTGGCGATGGTGCACGAGGCCCGGCTCGACGGGCTGTTCCAGGCCGCGGCCGACAGCGTGGAGCAGGCCATAGCCCACGCGCTGTGGCATGCCGAGGCCGTGACCGGCCGCGACGGCCACCACCGCGCATCGCTGCGCGAAGTATTTATCAAAAACAATAGCTGCTAGCGCTTGCTGGATAAGCGCTGGAGGCCGATTTTGCTTGAAACGCGAAAGCCATCCATGAAAATCCTCATCTCCGTCGACATCGAGGGCGTGGCCGGCGTCTACCACGCCGAGCAGGTGCGCCCGGGCAACCCCGAGTTCGAGCGCGCCCGCCGCCTGATGGCCGCCGAGGCCAATGCCGCCATCGCCGGCGCCTTCGACGGCGGCGCCGCCGAGGTCTACGTGAACGACTCGCACGGCAGCTTTCGCAACATGCCGCCCGACCTGCTCGACGCGCGCGCCCAGGTCATCCAGGGCAAGCCGCGCTACCTGAGCATGGTGGCCGGCGTGGAGCTGGGCGTGGATGGCGTGTGCATGATCGGCTACCACTCGCGCGCCCAGGGCCGCGGCATCTTGGCGCACACCATCAACAGCTTTGCGTTCGCGCGCATCCGCCTCAATGGCCAGGAGCTGGGCGAGATGGGCCTGTACGGCGCGCTGGCCGGCGCCTATGGCGCGCCGGTGATCGCCGCGTCGGGCGACGACGTATTCATCGCCGAGCACCAGCCGCTGTTCCCGCAGACCCGCTTCGTGCAGGTCAAGCGCGCCACCGGTTTTTCCAGCGGCATCAGCCTGTCGCCCGAACGCGCCTGCGCCGCCATCCGCGAAGGCGTGGCCCAGGCCGTGCCGCAGGCCAAGGCCGTGGCGCCGCTGCGTATCGCCGGCCCCATCACCGTCGACCTGGTCGCGCAGAGCCCGGCGCTGGCCGAGCTGTTCTGCCAGTGGCCCACGCTCGAGCGCACCGATGGTGACGCGCTGCGCTTCACTGCGCCCGACACCGAATCGGCCGTGCGCATGATCAACTGCCTCTCGGCCATGTCGAGCATGCTCCGATGAACGCCAACACCGCACCCCAACCCGTAGCCATCCTCGCCGGCATGGGCCCCGCCGCGGGCGTCGATTTCGTGCGCCTGTTTGTTGCCGCCTGCGAAGACTGGCTGCGCGCCCAGGGCCGGCCGGTCACCGACCAGGCCTACCCCGAGCACTGGATGGCCCAGCTGCCCGTGCCCGACCGCAGCCGCGCGCTGGCCGACCCCGGCGCGCCCCAGCCGCTGGAGCCCATGGTGCGCGGCCTGGCCCGGCTCGCCGGCCTGGGCGCGCGCGCCGCGGCCATCCCCTGCAACACCGCCCACGCCTGGCATGCGGCGCTGCAAGAGCGCGTGCCGCAGATCGAGCTGCTGCACATGCCGCGCGAGACCGCCGCCGCGCTGCGCCGCCAGGGCCAGGCCCGCGTGGCGCTGCTGGCCACGCAGGGCACCTACCGCCAGGGCCTGTACGACGCCGCCTTTGCCGATGCGGGCATCGACTGCGTGCTGCCCGACGAAGCCGCGCGCGAGGCGCTGATGCAGGGCATCTACGACGGCGTGAAGGCCGGCAACCTGGCGCTGGCGCAAGAGCGCTTTGCCGCCGTGGGCGCGCAGCTGCGCGCCGCGCAGGGCGAGATCCCGCTGGTCATGGCCTGCACCGAGATCCCGCTGGCGCTGCCGCAGGCGCCCGCGGCCCAAGGCTGGGTGCTGGTCGATCCCAGCGCCATCCTGGCCGCCGCGCTGGCGCGCAAGGCCTACGGCGGCTGATTCGCCCGGCCGGCGTGGGGCCGGCCGCGGCCAGGCCGCCATGCGCGCCGATCTGCCGCCATAATCCTGGGTAGTGGTTTTTAGGCAAAATGCCTTGCAGCGCTTGATGGACAAGCGCTGATAGCTACTGAATTGATAGTGTCCTTTTCAGAAAGCCCTGCCCATGTCCGTTCGCCGCCCGCATTCCCTCGTTGCCCTGGCCGCCGCCGCGCTGGCCGGCACCGCCGCCCTTCCGGCCCATGCCGCCAAGGACGTGGTGGTGGCCATCCAGTACAACCTGACGACCACCGACCCCTACGACGCCAACGACACGCTGTCGCAGGCGGTGGCCAAGTCCTTCTACCAGGGGCTGTTCGACTTCGACAAGGAGCTGAACATCGCGCCGGTGCTAGCCAGCGGCTACACGGTGAGCAAGGACGGGCTGACCTACACCGTCAAGCTGCGCAGCGGCATCAAGTTCCAGGACGGCACCGACTTCAACGCCGCCGCGGTCAAGGCCAACTTCGACCGCGTGACCAACCCCGACAACCGGCTCAAGCGCTACAGCCTCTACAAGAACATCGCCAGCACCGAGGCGGTGGACGAAGCCACCGTGCGCTTCACGCTAAAGGAGGCGTTCTCGCCCTTCATCAGCACGCTGGCGCACCCGTCGGCCGCGATCATCTCGCCGGCGGCGCTGGCCAAGTACGGCAAGGACATCGGGCGCAACCCGGTGGGCACGGGCCCCTTCAAGCTGGCCGAGTGGAAGGCCACCGACTACCTCAAGGTCGCCAAGTGGGACGGCTACTGGAAGCCCGGCTTCCCCAAGGTGGACAGCATCACCTGGCGGCCGGTGGTGGACAACAACACCCGCGCGGCCATGATGCAGACCAACGAGGCGCACTTCGCCTACCCGCTGCCGCCCGAGTCGGTGGCGGCGCTGCGCGCCAAGCCCAGCCTGGAAGTGGTGGCCTCGGCCTCCATCGTGCAGCGCTACATGTCGATGAACGTGCAGCACAAGCCCTTCGACAACCCGAAGGTGCGCCAGGCCATCAACTACGCCATCAACCGCGACGCGCTGGTGAAGGTGGCCTTCAACGGCTTTGCCACGCCGGCCGACGGCATCGTGCCGCAGGGCGTGCAGTACGCCGCCAAGCAGACGCCCTGGCCCTACAACCCCGGCATCGCGCGCGAGCTGCTCAAGCAGGCGGGCTACCCCAACGGCTTCGAAAGCACGCTGTGGTCGGCCTTCAACGACACCACCTCGCAGAAGGCCATCCAGTTCATCCAGCAGCAGCTGGCGCAGGTCGGCATCAAGCTGCAGGTGCAGGCGCTGGAGTCGGGCCAGCGTGTCGAGCGGGTCGAGAACGCGCCCGATCCGGCCACCGCACCGGTGCGCCTGTTCTACGTGGGCTGGTCGTCGTCCACCGGCGAGGCCGACTGGGCGCTGCGCCCGCTGCTGGCGTCCGAGTCCTTCCCGCCCAAGCAGTTCAACACCGCGTACTACAAGAACGCCGAGGTCGACAGCGCCATCGCCAAGGCCCTGGCCACCACCAATCCCACCGAGAAGGCCAAGCTCTACGCCGACGCGCAGCAGCGCGTCTGGAAGGACGCGCCCTGGGCGCCGCTGGTCACGCTCAAGCTGATCTCGGTGCGCGCGCGCAACCTCTCGGGCTTCTACGTGATGCCCGACCAGAGCTTCAACTTCGACAACGTCGACCTGAAATAGCACCCGGCGGCCGGTGGCAGGGGCGGGCGATAATCCAGCGCTTGTGCCCCTGACCTGAAAGCCCCGCCCATGCTCGCCCGCCACCACGATCCCATCGTTGCCATTGCCACCGCGCCCGGGCGCGGCGCCGTCGGCATCGTGCGCGTGTCGGGCAAGGGGATCGGCCCGCTGGTGGAGCTGCTATGCGGCAAGGCGCTCAGGCCCCGCGAGGCCAGCTACCTGCCGTTCCGCGCGGCCGACGGCCAGGCCATCGACCAGGGGCTGGCGCTGTACTTTCCCGCGCCGCACAGCTACACCGGCGAAGACGTGCTGGAGCTGCAGGCCCATGGCGGCCCCGTGGTGCTGCAACTGCTGCTGGCGCGCTGCCTCGAGGCTGCGCAGGCCCAGGGTGCGGGCGGCAGCGCCGTGCTGCCCGGCCTGCGCCTGGCCGAGCCTGGCGAGTTCACCGAGCGCGCCTTCCTCAACGACAAGATCGACCTGGCCCAGGCCGAGGCCATCGCCGACCTGATCGACGCCAGCACCGAGGCCGCGGCGCGCAGCGCCAGCCGCTCGCTGACCGGCGCCTTCTCGCACGAGATCCACGGCCTGCGCGATGCGCTGGTGCACCTGCGCATGCTGGTCGAAGCCACGCTGGATTTCCCCGAAGAAGAGATCGATTTCCTGCAGAAAGCCGATGCCTGGGGCCAGTTGGCGCGGTTGCGCCAGATGCTGGCGCAGGTGATGCAGCGCACGCGCCAGGGCGCGCTGCTGCGCGAAGGCATCAAGGTGGTGATCGCTGGCCAGCCCAATGCCGGCAAGAGCTCGCTGCTGAACGCGCTGGCCGGCGCCGAGCTGGCCATCGTCACCCCCATCGCCGGCACCACGCGCGACAAGGTGCAGCAGACCATACAGATCGAAGGCGTGCCGCTGCACGTGATCGACACCGCCGGCCTGCGCGAGAGCAGCGACGAGGTGGAGCGCATCGGCATCGCCCGCGCCTGGGAAGAGATCGCCGGCGCCGACGCCGTGCTCTTCCTGCACGACCTGACGCGCCAGGATGCTCCTGATTACGTAGCTGGTGACGCTGACATAGCAAGCGTTCTAGGCCAAAAACTACCCAAAAATGTACCGGTGATCGACGTCTGGAACAAGGCCGATGCGGCCGCTGCCGCCGGCCACGCCGCGCCCGAGGCCGGCCTGCGCCTCTCGGCCAAGACCGGCGACGGCCTCGACGCGCTGCGCCAGCGCCTGCTGGCCGTGGCTGGCTGGCAGTCCGCCGCCGAAGGCACCTACATCGCCCGCGCCCGCCACGTGCAGGCACTCCAGAAAGTGGATGCTCACTTTGACATGGCCGACGCCCAGCTGAACACCGACAGCCCCGCGCTCGACCTGCTGGCCGAGGAACTGCGCCTGGCCCAGCAGGCGCTGAGCGCCATCACTGGCGAGTTCACCTCGGACGACCTGCTGGGGGTGATCTTCAGCAGCTTCTGTATCGGCAAGTGAGGCTCGGGCCGGGCCCGGCTCAGCCGTAGGCGCCCGAGCGGTAGGCCTTGAGGCAGTCGTCCAGCGCGCCGGCCATCACGATCCGGCCCTCGAACAGCAGCACGCCCTTGTCGCAGAACTTGTGCAGGATGTCCTCGTTGTGCGAGGCCAGCACCATGATGTCCACGCTGTTCATCAGCGTCTCCAGCCGCTGGCCGGCCTTGGCGAGAAAGGCCTGGTCGCCGACGCCGATCATCTCGTCCATCAGCAGGATGTCGGTCTGGATGGCGGTGGCCACGGCAAAGGCCAGGCGCAGCAGCATGCCCGACGAATAGGTGCGCACGGGCAGGTGCAGGTACTCGCCCAGCTCGGTGAAGCGCTCCACGTCGGGCGTGAGGTTGCGGGCCTGGGCCGTGGTCAGGCCCATGACGATCCCGCGGGTCACGATGAACTCGTAGCCGTTGGCCTCGGGGTCCATGCCCAGCATCAGGTCGGTCAGCGCCGAAATGCGCCCGCTGCTGCCGATATGGCCGGCCGTCGGGTCGTAGACGCCGGACAGCACCCGCAGCAGGGTCGATTTGCCCGCACCGTTCTTGCCGATGAGGCCCACGCGGTCGCCATGCTCCAGCGTCAGGTTGATGTCGCGCAGCGCGCGCACGCTGACATGGCGCCCATGGTCCAGCGAGGCCACGCGGCCCTGGTTCATGCCCTTGAAGCCCATGAGCGTGTTGAGCAGGCCCTTGGACTGCGCGGTGTAGATCGGGAAATCCACCGATACCTGGTTCAGCGTGATGTGCGCCATGTCGATCAGAGCCAGTAGACGATGCGGCGGCGCACCCGGACATAGGCCACGGCATAGACCGCGGCCAGCAGCGCAATCACGCCCGCGGCCATGGCGAGCGACGCGGTGCTGGGAGCCTGCCCGAGCAGCGGTGCGCGCAGCAGCTCCAGGAAGGCCGCCAGCGGGTTCCAGTGCACCACCAGCTGGGCGCGCTCGCTCAGCTGCTGGGCCTGCCACATGACCGGCGTGACGAAAAGCGCGATCTGCATGATGCTGGTGACGATCATGGCCACATCGCGAAAGCGCGCCGCCAGCGCGCCGAGCAGGGCCACCATCAGCGTGGCGGCCAGCACGGTGAGCGCCACGCCCAGCAGCCACCAGCCGAGCTGGATCTTCCACAGCAGGCCGGTCCACCACAGCACGCCCAGCACGATGGGCGCACTGTGCGCCAGCATCAGCAGGTTGCGCCACATGACGCGGAACACGAAGACCATCTTCGGGTACGGGGTCTGCTTGAGGAAAGCGTCGGCGGCGATATAGGTCTGGCAGCCATCGTTGATGGTGGCCGAGAAGAAGGCGAAGTAGGTATGGCCCAGGCAGAAATAGCTGAGGTAGTTGTCCAGCGACATGCCGAACAGCTGGGCACCGATCAGGCTGAAGACCACGATGAAAATCATCGAATTGATCGTTAGCCATATCGGGCCGAGGAATGAGCGGCGGTACTGCTTGAGGATGTCCCCCCAGCCCAGATGGGTCCACAGGCGCCACAGGCGCACGGACTCCCGGATGTCGCGCCAAAGCAATGCCCACTGCGATGGTGGGGTGGGTACGGACTGGGCCGCAGAGGGGCTGGAAATCACGACACAAACTGTTTCAGACGACTGGGTGCGATCATAACGGCTCGGCGCAGGATCGGCGGCATTTCCACGGGTGAGCCGCGCTCACATTTTCTCAGATGGCGCCCTGAAACCCGAGGAGACAATGGCGGTTTCCGGCCATGGGCCGGGCTGGCCCATTCCGACCGGAGACTTTGATGAAACTGTATTTCTCGCCCGCCTCCCCCTACGTCCGCAAATGCATGGTCGTTGCCCACGAACTGGGGCTGGTTGATCGCATCGAGAAGCTGCCCTCCAGTGCCCACCCGGTCAACCGCGACCGTTCCATCATCGCCGACAACCCGCTGGGGCAGGTGCCGACCCTGCTCACCGACGACGGCCAGGTGCTGTACGACAGCCGGGTGATCTGCGAATACCTGGATGCGCTGGCGCAGGGCGGCTTGTTCCCTGCCGATGCGCGGCTGCGCTTTGCGGCGCTGACGCAGCAGGCGCTGGCCGATGGCATGCTGGCCGGCAGCCTGCTGGCGCGCTACGAGGATGTGGCACGGCCCGAGGCGCTGCGCTGGGCCGACTGGCGCGCGGCGCAGCTCGACAAGGCGGCCACGGGCCTGCAGTGGATGGAGCAGCACGTGGACGAGCTGCAGGCGCACTGGCACATCGGCACGATTTCGCTGGCCTGCGCGCTGGGCTACCTGGACTTCCGCTTCGCGGACTGGGCCTGGCGCCAGCAGGCGCCGAAGGTAGCCGCATGGTTTGCGCAGGTGGGCGCGCGGCCATCGCTGCAGGCCACGCTGCCGCAGGCCTGACCAACCTCAAACGTCGACGGCGAGGGGCCGGATGCCCACCCGGCCCAGCTCCTGCTGCAGCACATCGAGCGCCAGCGCCTTGTGTTCCGGTGTCATCCGGGTGTGGTGGGTGGCCACGCTCATCGCCGCGACGTGGCTGGTCTGGAAGGCGATGGCCAGGCCCACGCCGGTTGCGCCCGAGGTCAGCAGGTTCACGCTTTCGGAGTGCTGCAGCCGGCGCGTCTGCCGCACCATGTCCTGCAGGCGCTCCTGGCTGATGCCGGCGGCCTCGTAGTCCAGCCGGCGGCGCTGGTAGATCTGGTCGAGCTCCCGGTCGCGCAGCGTGGCGGCCAGCGCCAGGCTGGCCGTGCCCTGGCCCAGCAGCCGGATCTGACCCGTCATCAGGCTGTGGGCCTGCAAGGGGCTGCCGCCCACCTCCACGTGCAGGCAGTGCGCGAAGTCGCCGATGCGGATGATCAGGAACACCGTGTCCCCCGTGCGCCGGGCGATGTTCACCATTGCGGGGTGGCAGGCCTCGAACACCGGCGCCTTGGCCATGGCCGCCATGCCGGTCAGCATGGCCTCGACGCCGAGGCGGTAGCGCCCCGTCTGCTCGTCCTTGGCGGCAAAGCCGGTCTGCACCAGCACCATCAGCAGCCGCCGGGCGGTGGAGCGGTCGAGCGCCGACAGCTCGGACAGCTCCCGGATCGACAGGCCCTGCACATGGTGCCGGGCGATGTGCTGCAGCACGGCCACCAGGCGCGCGGGGCTCTGCGCTCCGGGAAACCCCGAGTTCATATCGTGAACATCGCCGCCGTTTGCCTTTGTCATCCTGCCGTCCTGCCGCCGATAGTGGGCGCCGTTCATGACACGGCGCGGTTTGCCCAAAACGCTGCACAGGATAGCGCGGCAGGCCGCTTCACACGCGACCAGGAGCCAGAGATGAATGCATACCGACCGGTACACATGCCCCATGTTCCGCCCAGGGTGGGCAGCAGCGCGACCCCGCGGTGGACGAGGCGCCCGCCGCAGTCGAACTGGGGCGACTTCGGCCCCGACGACCAGTTGGGCCGGCTGAACTACCTGACCGCCGAGAAGGTGAAGGAGGCGGCGCTCGAGATCCAGACCGGCCAGCGCTTCTGCCTGAGCCTGCCGCTGGACCTGCCTGGCGGCAACGCTTTGAATCCGCGCCGCCATCCGCCGGTGATCAAGCCGTCGCGGCGCCCGCTCGGGCCCGGCATGAACTTTGCGCTGTCGCGCGAGAACCCCAGCTACACCGATGTGGTCTGCGACGACTACGCGCAGATCTACCTGCAGTATTCGACGCAGTGGGACGCGCTGTCGCACGTGGGCAGCCACTTCGACGTGAACGGCGACGGCATCGACGAGCTGGTGTACTACAACGGCTTCCAGGCGGGCGTGGACATCCTCGCGCCGCAGGATCTGCCCGGCCTGGATGGCGAATCGCGCGCCCGGGCGCTGGGCGTGGAGCGCCTGGCCGAGCAGGCCATCCAGGGGCGCGGCGTGCTGGTCGACCTGCGCCGGCATTTCGGCGACGGCCACACCCTGGTGTCGGGCCGCATGCTGCAGCAGGTGATGCAGCAGGACGGCATCTCCGTGACCCAGGGCGACATCGTGGCGCTGTACACCGGCTTTAGCGACCTGCTGGTGGCCTGCCAGGGCCAACCCCGGGCCGACATGCCCGAAACCGTCGGTGCCGTGCTCGACGGCCGCGACCCCGAGCTGCACCAGTGGATCATCGACAGCCAGATCACCAGCCTGGTGGCCGACAACTACGGCGTCGAGGCCGTGCCCGGCCGCCCGGTGGATGGTGCCTGCGCCTTCCTGCCGCTGCACGAGCTGTGCCTGTTCAAGCTGGGCATGCCGTTCGGCGAGCTGTGGTACCTGCACGAGCTGGCGCAGTGGCTGCGTGCGGCCGGGCGCCACCGCTTCATGCTCACCGCGCCGGCGCTGCGCCTGCCAGGCGCCGTCGGCTCGCCCGTCACGCCGGTGGCTACGGTATGAGGGAAACTGCGATGCATGCACGGCCCGCCACCCTCGCCGGAATGCTGACGCAGGCGCCGCAAGAGGCCGTGGCCATCCACTTCGATCGCACCGATCTGAGCTACGCCCAGCTGCGGCAGCAGGTGGGCCGCGTGGCCGGCGGCCTGCAGCGCCTGGGGCTGGGCGAGGGCGATGTGCTGGGGATCTGGCTGCCCAATACGCCGCGCTGGCTGGTGCTGCACCTGGCCTGCGCGGCGCTGGGCATCGCCACGCTGAGCCTCAACCTGAAGCTGGGCGTCAAGGAGCTGGCGAACTTCATCGACCGCTCGCGCTGCAAGGCCCTGGCGTTCGACCGGGCGGTTGCCGGAGCCGACGGCCTGCAGCAGGTCTGGCAGCAGCATGCCGGCTCGGTCGAGCTGCTGGTCGATGCCTCGCGCGGTGCCGTCGAAGGCGATGCGCTGCAGGCCCGGCCCCTGCCGCGTATCGCCCTGTGGAGCGAGCTGGTCCACGCCGACGAGGGCGGGGCGGTCGGCGCGCCGGCGCTGGAGCGCCGGCCCTGCATCATCCTGTCGTCGTCGGGCACCACCAGCCAGCCCAAGCTGATCGTGCACAGCCAGTCCAACGTGGCGCTGCACGCGCAGGACGCGGCGCCCGGCTTCGCCGTCGACGGCAGCTGCAGCACCCTGCTGGCGCTGCCCCTGTGCGGCGCCTTCGGCTACACCGCTGCGATGATGACCCTGGCCGCCGGCGCGCGGCTGGTGCTGCACGAGGTGTTCGACCCCGCGCAGGCCGCCGCCACGCTGGCGCGCGAGCCCATCACCCACATGTTCGGCACCAACGACATGGTGGACAAGATGATCGCGCCGCTGGCCCCCGGCTGGCGCCCCCAGGCGCTGCGCTTCTTCGGCCATGCCAACTTCGTGCCGGGGCTGGACGCGCTGCCGGCCCGCGCGCAGGCGCTGGGCATACCGATGGTCGGCTGCTTCGGTATGAGTGAGATCCTGGCGCTGTTCGCGCACCAGGATGCGGCGGCCCCGCTGCCGCGCCGGGCCCAGTCCGGCGGCTTTCCGGTCACGGCCAGCGCACAGGTGCGCGTGCGGGTGCTGGAGACGGACGAGCTGGCCGCGCCGATGGAGCCGGGCGAACTGGAGTTCCGTGGCCCCTACCTGCTGCAGGAGTACCTGGGCAATCCCGAGGCCACGGCCCAGGCCTTCACCGGCGATGGCTTCCTGCGCTCGGGCGATCTCGGCTACCTCAACGGCGATGGCGGCTTCACCCATGTCTCGCGCCTGGGCGACGTGCTGCGCCTCGGCGGCTTCCTGGTCAACCCCGCCGAGATCGAGGAGGCCGTGCTGCAGCAGAGCGGCGCCGCGGCCTGCCAGGTGGTGGCGGTGAATGCCGCGGGCAGCTCGCGCCCGGTGGCCTTCGTCATTGCCGCCGCGGGGCAGGCGATGGACCCGGAGGCGGTGAAGGCCGCGCTGCAGCGGCAGATCGCCCGCTACAAGGTGCCCATCCGCATCTTCAGCGTGGACAGCTTTCCCTACACCATGGGCCCCAATGGCATGAAGGTCAAGCGCAACGAGCTGCGCGACCTGGCCCAGTCGCTGCTGGACCGCGAGGAGGCGCCATGAAAGCCGAATGGGCCCTGCCCGATACCCCGTTCTTCGACGGCTCGCACGCCGAGGTGGTGCAGGCGCTGAATCTGTGGATAGCGCGCCAGCGCCCCATGCTGGACGGTGAGCCCGAGGGCGGCCTGAACGCGCAATGCGCCTACTGGCTGCGCTCGCTGGCCGACGCGGGCCTGCTGCGCCATGCCGTGCCCACCGCCTACCCCGGACAGGCGCCGGCGGTGGACCTGCGCGCCATCTGCCTGGTGCGCGAATGCCTGGGCTACTACGCGCCGCTGGCCGACTTCGTGTTCAGCATGCAGGGCATAGGCGCGGCGGCGCTGTGGCAAAAGGGCTTGCCCGCGCTGTGCGCGCCCTATGTGCAGGCCTGCGCCGAGGGCCGCAAGGTCGCGGCCTTCGCGCTCACCGAGCCCGAGGGCGGCTCGGACGTGGCCGCCACCCGCACCACAGCCACGCTGGACGGCGACGCCTATGTGCTGGAGGGCGCCAAGTCCTACATCTCCAACGGCGGCATCGCGGATTTCTACGTCGTCATAGCCCGCACCGAGCCCGGCCACGGCGCGGGCGGCCTGTCCGCCTTCCTGGTGGATGCGGACACGCCCGGCCTGCGCATCCACCGGCAGATCGACATCCTGGCACCGCACCCGCTCGCCGAGATCCACTTCCGGGACTGCCGCATTGCCGCCGACCGGCTCATCGGCGAGCGGGGCGAGGGCTTCAAGGCCGCGATGGCGGTGCTGGACATCTTCCGCAGCTCGGTGGGCGCGGCGGCGATCGGCATAGGCCAGCGCGCGCTGGACGAGACGGTGGCCCGCGTCACCACCCGGCAGCTGTACGGCCGGCCCATGGCCGAGATGGACACGGTGCGCCACCAGGTGGCCGACATGGCCACCCAGCTGCAGGCGGCGCGGCTGCTGGTGCACCAGGCGGCCTGGACGCGCGACGTGCGCGGGCGCCGCATCACCACCGAGGCCGCGATGGCCAAGCTGCAGGGCACGGAGGCCGCCTTCCGCGTGGTGGACGCCGCGGTCCAGCTATGGGGCGGCCTCGGCATCACCTGCGGCACGGTGGTGGAGCGCCTGTACCGCGAGATACGGCCGATGCGGATCTACGAAGGCGCCACCGAGGTGCAGAAGACCATCGTGGGCCGCCAGATCCTGAAAGGAACGCCATGACGACATCCCTCCCTCCCGACGCCCGGGTACTCGTGACCGGCGCCAGCCGGGGCATAGGCCGCGCCACCATGCGTCACCTGGCCGAAGCCGGCTACGAGGTCACCGGCCTGGCGCGCAGCGCCCCGGCGAACCTCGGCCCGCGCGAGCACTTCGTGCCCTGCGACCTGGCGGACCCCGAGGCCACCCGCGCCGTGCTGGCCGGGCTGCTGCGCGCCGGCCCGTTCTACGGCTTGGTCAACAACGCGGCGCTGGCCCACACCACCAGCATCGCCGACACCAGCGTGGCCGCCATGAACGAAGCCATGGCGTTGAACGTGAACGCGGCCCTGGTCTGCCTGCAGGCCCTGATGCCCGGCATGGTGCAGGCGCGCGCGGGCCGGGTGGTCAATATCTCGTCGCGGGCCGCGCTGGGCAAGCCCAACCGCACGGCCTATAGCGCCAGCAAGGCCGCGCTGATCGGCATGAGCCGCACCTGGGCGCTGGAGCTGGCGCCGCACAACATCACCGTCAACGTGATCGCGCCCGGGCCGGTGGCCACCGAGCTGTTCAAGCAGGCCAGCCCGCCCGGCGCGGCGCAGACCGAGGCCCTGCTGGCCGCCGTGCCGCTGCAGCGCGTGGCCGAGCCGGCCGAGATGGCCTTTGCCATCGGCTTCCTGCTGCACCCGCTGGCCGGCTATCTCACCGGCCAGACCCTGCACATCGACGGCGGCCTGACCATCAGCGCCACGCGCATCTGAACCAGAGCAAGGAGACTCCCATGACCGCAGTTGTTCGCCCATTCCCCCTTCCCCGAGTGCTGGCCGCCGCCGTGGCGCTGGCCTGCAGCGCCGGCCTCGCGCACGCGCAGCAGGCCGTGCGCATCGGCCTGATCGCCGACCAGTCCGGCGTCTACTCCGCCATCACCGGCAAGGGCAGCGTCGTCGCGGCCCAGATGGCCATCGACGAGCTGGGAGGCAAGGTGCTGGGCCGCAAGGTCGAGCTGCTGACCTTCGACCACCAGAGCAAGGCCGACTCGGCGGCGGCCAAGGCGCGCGAGTGGTACGACAGCGGCGTCGATGCCATCCAGGACGTGGGCGGCTCGGCCGCGGCGCTGGCGGTGCTCAACATCGCCAAGGAAAAGGGCAAGGTCCTGGTGATGAGCGGCCCGGCCAGCAATCGCATCACTGGCGACCTCTGCGCGCCCACCGTGGCGCACTGGGCCTACAACTCGTACTCGCTGGCCAACACCGTGGGCAAGGCCGCAGCGGAGCGCGTGGGCAAGCACTGGTTCTTCATCAGCGCCGACTACTCGGGCGGGCAGGACGTGGTGCGCGCCACCACCGCGGCCATCGCCACCGTGGGCGGCAAGGTGGTTGGCGAGGCCAAGCACCCGCTGAACGCCTCCGATTTCTCGTCGGCCGTGGTGCAGGCGCAGTCGAGCAAGGCCGAGGTGGTCGGGCTGGCGAACTTCGGCAACGACCTGGTCAACTCCATCAAGGCCGCGCGCGAGTTCGGCATCAAGCCCGACAGCCAGCAGAAGCTGGCCAGCCTGCTGATGTACATCAACGACGTGCATTCGCTGGGCCTCAAGACCGCGCAGGGCATGCTGCTGTCCGAGGCCTTCTACTGGGACCTGAACGACGAGACCCGGGCCTTCGCGAAGCGGTATTTCGCCAAGGTCAACGCCATGCCGAACATGAGCCAGATGGGCGCGTATTCGTCGGTGCGGCACTACCTCCAGGCCGTGGCGGCGGCCGGCACCACCGAGGCCAAGACCGTGATGGCCAAGATGCGCGAGCTGCCGGTGCAGGACGTGTTCACCAAGAGCGGCAGGCTGCGCGAGGACGGCATGATGGTGCATGACATGTACCTGTTCCAGGTCAAGTCGCCGGCCGAGTCCAAATACCCCTGGGACTACTACAAGCTCGTCGGCACCGTGCCGGCGGACAAGGCCTTCGTGCCGCTGGCCGAGTCGTCCTGTCCGCTGGCCAGAAAGTGACGGGGGCGCCTCAGCCCTCAATCACCTCATGCGCGGCGGCGCTGCCGCGGCGCCAGTAGGCAGCGGCCTTGGTCCATGCCGGGTGGGCGCCGTGCTGCGTGATGGCGGCCGTGCGCAAGGCCTTGGCCACGGCGGCTTCGGCGGCGATCCATACGTGGTAGTCGCCGGCCGGGGCCGCTATGCGCTCCAGCGCCTGCAGCAGGCCCGAGGCCTGGCCGCCGGGGCCGCTATTGCGGTGCACCCAGTGCACTTGCAACTGGGCGGCGCTTTGCAGCGGCAGCTCGTCGGCGGCGCTGTCCACCTCGACCACGGCGATGGCCTGGCTGCCGGCGGGTAGCTCGCGCAGGCGGCGGCTGATGGCCGGCAGCGCGGTGTCGTCGCCGACCAGCAGATAGCCGTCGAACGCCGTGGGCACGACCATGGAGCCGCGCGGCCCGGCGATGCCGAGCTGGTGTCCTTCGGCGGCCTGCAGCGCCCAGGCGGTAGCGGGGCCGGCCTCGTGCACGGCAAAGTCGAGCTGCAGCGTGCGTGCGGCGGCGTCGAACGAGTGCGGCGTGTAGTCGCGCATGGCGTCGCGCAGCGGGCCGGGCGGCAGGCCCTGCTCGGTCAGCGGCGGCAGGTCGAGCCGGCCGCCGGCATCGGGAAAGAGCAGCTTCACATGGTCGTCGAAGCCGCTGCTCACAAAGCCCTGCAGCTCGTCGCCTTGCACGGTGACGCGCAGCATGTGCGGCGTGAGGCGCTGCACCCGCGCCACCTGCACGCGGCGGACGGCGATAGCATGGCGCTCGCGGCGCGTGGCGCGGGCTTCGAGCTGTTCGGGGGTGGGCGGGGTCGGGAGGCTCAGTTGCAAGGGCATGGCGCTTGGGTGTTCGTCAAAGATGGGCCCATCATAGATATTGAGAATGATTCTCGTTTGATGATGACGGCATGCCCATGCCGCAGTCCGGCCATCGCCGCCGGCATGTGCAGGCGTTCTGGATCTGTGCACAAGTCGGCGGCCAGGGGCAGCGCCTCTGGTACGCTGCGGGCGATGAACACGATGCAACTGCCCTCCATCTTCCATTTCGCCTTCAACGTCACCGATCTGGACGCGGCCCGGCGCTTCTACGGCGGCGTGCTCGGCTGCCAGGAAGGGCGCAGCACCGACACCTGGGTGGACTTCGATTTCTTCGGCCACCAGATCTCGCTGCACCTGGGCACGCCGTTCGCCACCGCGGCCACCGGCAAGGTCGGCCAGCACCTGGTGCCCATGCCGCACTTCGGCATCATCCTGCTGCTGCCGGCCTGGCAGGCCTTGGCCCAGCGCCTGAAGGAGGCTGGCACGGACTTCGTGCTCGAACCCCAGGTGCGCTTCGAGGGCGAGCCGGGCGAGCAGTGGACCATGTTCTTCCGCGACCCCTTCGGCAATCCCATCGAGGTCAAGGGCTTTCGCACGGTCGAGGCAATCTACGCTGCTTGAAGTGCGTGCAGCGCCGCATGGTGGCCGCGCGTGAAGGCCTCCTCGAACACCGAATAGCCCGACCAGTCGCCGTGTGCGAAGTGCAGCCGCGCGGTGCCGGGCGTGGGCAGCAGCGTGGTCTGCTCACCATTCAATAGCTGCTGGCGCTTGCTGGATGAGCGCTGGAGGCCGATTTGGCTCAAAACCGCCTGCGCCCCCGGCCGCGGGATGGCCATGGCGTGGCCGTAGCGCATGACGTCGATGCGCGTGGCCTTCTCGAAGATGTCTGGGTGGGCGCGGGCCAGCGGCGCGAGCGCGGCGTCGCGCGCCCCGGGCCAGGCCAGGCGTGCCAGCGCTGCGCGCGCCGCGCCGGGGTCGCCCTGGGCGCCGGCCAGCGCGCGGTAGCAGGTCAGCACCGTGGGCAACTGCTGCTGGGCGTTCAGGCGCTGGTGGCCGGCGTTCACGTAGCCCAGGCCGCCGTTCGCCACGTCGTCGTAAAACACGCTGTCCCAGGCCGGCTCGGCGCCCGGGCGGTCGGCCAGCGGCGCGCGGATGTGCACATTGGCCACCAGCCACGGCGCCCAGTCCAGCGCCTGGGCGGCGGCGGCCACGAAGGGCGGCGGGTTCTGCACCACCTGGCGGGCGATGAACACCGGCAGCGCCACGATGCAGTGCGCGGCCTGCCAGCGCTCGATGGTGCCGGTGGCGGCATCGAGCGCATCGACCTGCACGCCGTGGCGCTCCTCGGCGATGGCCAGTACCGTGCGGCCGGTGTGCAGCCAGCCGGCCTGCTGCGCGGGTGCGGCCAGCCGCCGGGCCAGCCAGCCGTTGCCCTCGGGCCAGGTGAGCACGCTGTCGTGTGGCTCGCCATCCTCGCCCGGCGCCTGGAAGCCGTGGCGGCTGGCAAAGTAGTGCAGCCCGGCCCAGGCCGAGACCCGCGCCGCGCCGGCGCCGAAGTCGTCGAGGCAGCCATAGTCCAGGTACCAGCGCAGCTGCGGATCATGGAGCTGCTGCTGGCCCAGCCAGGTGTCAAAACTGATGGCGTCCAGCGCCTGATGCGCAGGCGCCAGGCCCTGGCCGGGCAACCAGCTGCGCAAGGCCGGCATGCTGAAGCGCTGCGTGGCCATGGCCTGCGTGACCAGCGCGGCAAAGCGCCGGTACTGCGCCAGCGTGGCGGGCGCCGCGTGCTGCGATTGCAGCAGGCCCTCCAGCCATTCGCCGTCGCGGAACAGCCGCTCCTGCGGGCTGAAGCACAGGTACTCGTCGCGGTACTGCCAGCGGCCGGCCACGCGCTCGCGCACGCCCAGCTCTTCCAGCAGGTCCTGTACCTCGGCGGCGTCGTCGCCCGGCACCGGCAGGTAGTGCGCGCCCAGCGGGCAGGGCAGGCCGGCCACCTGGCCGGCGCGGCTGTTACCGCCCACGCTGTCTTCCAGCTCCAGCACGGCCACGTCGTGCACGCCGGCCAGGCGCAGCGCCCGGGCCGCGGCCAGCGCGGCGATGCCGCCGCCGGCGATCACCACCTGGGCGCGGCGCGTGGCGGCGGGCGCGGGCAGCGGCAGGCCCTGGCGCAGGCGGTCGCGCATCACGTGGCCGCGATCGATGTTGGCGCCGATGAAGCCGCCGGCGATGTGCGCCACCGAGGCGCTGGGCGCCGCCGGCGTGCAGCCGCCCAGGCCCCAGCCGGCGGCCAGCGCGGCGCCGGCCTGCAGCCAGGCGCGGCGGTTCAGTGGATGCGGCCCCATTCGCGCTCGTAGGTGTGCACCAGCACCTGGTTGGACAGGCGGTTGACCTCGGTGGGCACGCGCGCCATGTCGGGCGGAAAGTCGAACAGCAGCGGCAGCGTGGGCGCGCTCAAAAAGCGCAGGCCCTCGGGCAGCGCCGTGGGCATGCTCCAGGGCCGGCGGCTGGCGATCACGAAGCCCCATTCGCCAAAGCTCGGCACATGGGCGTGGTAGGGCGTGGCCGCGAGCCCGGCGGCCTCGATGGTGGACACCACCGTCCAGAAGCTCTGGCGCGCGATCAGCGGCGAGGTGGTCTGCACCACGGCGAAGCCACTGGCCGACAGGTGCTGGCCCAGCAGCGCGTAGAAGCTGTTGGTGAAGAGCTTGCCCACGGCGAAGTTGGTCGGATCGGGAAAGTCGACGATGACCACGTCGAACATCTCGTCGCTCTGCTGCAGCCACTGGAAGGCATCGGCGTTGGCGATTTTCACCTTGGGGTGGTTCAGCGCGTCGCCGTTGAGCCTGCGCATGCCCTCGTGCTCGCGGAACAGCGCGGTCATCTGCGGGTCCAGCTCCACCAGCGTGACGGATTCGACCGACGGGTATTTCAGCACCTCGCGCACCGCCATGCCGTCGCCGCCGCCCAGCACCGCCACCTTGCGCGGGTGGCCGAAGCGGCTCATCACCGGGTGCACCAGGGCCTCGTGGTAGCGGTACTCGTCGCTCTGCGCGAACTGCAGGTTGCCGTTGAGGTACAGCCGCGCGCCGCGCTTGCCCTGCGTGACCACGATGCGCTGGTAGGGCGTGCTGCGTGCGAGCACGATGTTCTCCTGGTAGAAGCGGTCCTCGGTCAGTTGCGTCACCCGGTCGGCCCAGACCAGGCCGCCGGCCAGCGCGGCCAGCACCAGCGCGCAGGTCAGCGCATGCCCGCCCCAGCGCCGCAGCTCGCCGCGGAACAGGAACAGCGCCCACACCGCGACCAGCGCGTTCATCAGCCCGAAGACCAGGCCGGTGCGGATCAGCCCCAGGTGCGGCACCAGCAGCAGCGGAAAGGCCAGCGACACCGCCAGCGCGCCCAGGTAGTCGAAGGTCAGCACCTGCGAGACCAGGTCCTTGAGCGCCACGTTGCGCTTGAGGATGCGCATGACCAGCGGGATCTCCAGCCCCACCAGCGTGCCCACCAGCAGCACCATGCCGTACAGCAGCAGCTGGAAGCCACTGGGCACGTAGGCGTTGGCGATGGACAGCACGGCCGGCAGCGCGCCGCCCACCAGCGCCACCATCAGCTCGATGCGCAGAAAGTGCGCGGGCAGCTCGTGCTCGAGGTAGCGCGACAGCCACGAGCCAATGCCCATGGCGAACAGGTAGGTGCCGATGACGGTGGAGAACTGCAGCACCGAGTCGCCGAGCAGGTACGAGGCCAGCGCGCCCGCGGCCAGCTCGTACAGCAGCCCGCAGGCCGCCACCACGAACACGCTGGCCAGCATGGCGATCTCCAGCGGGCTGGCGCGGCGCGGGCTGGTCGGGGCAGAAAATTCCATGGAATACGTTGCTGGCGCTTATGCAGCAAGCGCCAGATGCTCATTTATTGATAGTGACGCCTACCCGATCGCCGCAGCCACGATGATGCTGATGCCCAGGCACATGGCCGCCACCACCACGCCCAGCGCCAGGTTCTGCTTCTCGACGATCTCGGCCCACATGTCCACCGGCGTGATCTTGTCCACGATCAGGAAGCAGATCCAGAAGACCGCCACGCCGATCAGCGCGAACAGGATGGAGCCCACCAGCGCCGCGGGGCGCAGCCATTCGATATCCATATGCATTTGCAACTCCTTCGTTGGTTGACTATTTGTGGCTGCCGCCCGAGCTGTAGCCGCCCCACGATCCGCCCGACGAGCGCGAGCCGCTGGTGCTGCTGCACTTGCTCACGTAGTTCGGGTCGTTGGCATAGGCCAGGCGCTCGGCGCTGGCGTCGCAGCCCTTGGGCCAGAGCCAGAAGACCAGCAGCGCCAGCACGACCAGGCCTATCCACAGCGGCTTGCCGCCCAGCTTGCCCTTGAAGGCATCGAGCACCGAGGTGTTCCGGAACTTGTCCAGCTGGTCGATCATGCCGAAGGCCGCGGCCACCGCCTCGGGCGGCAGCTTGCGGCCCTGCGACCAGGTCACCTCGCGGCCCCGGTCTTCCTCGCGCGACAGCAGCTGGTCCAGGTTCTGGCCGGCGGCAAAGTCGATATTGTCGGTGCGCTGGCCGCGCACCACGGGCCAGTAGAACTCGCCCAGCACATAGGTGGCCTCGGCGCGGTAGGCCGACTGCTGCGTGTACTTCTTCTTCTGGTAGGTGGCGGTCGCCTTGCCGGCCTGGTAGGTGGGCGCGCCGGTGATGACCTTGACCAGGCTCCAGCCGTCGCTGGCGCTCACCAGGAACTGGAAGCCCTGGTGCTTGTGGAACAGCAGGTACTCGTCCCAGCCGAAATGCTCGTCGTCGCCGGCCTCCACGCCCATGCGGTGCTGGAAGCCCACCACCTGCCACGAGGCGCCGCCGAATTTGCCGATGCGGCCCAGCGCGATCAGCGGCTCCACCGGCTCGTCCTGCAGCGCCGCGCGCAGCTCGCCGCCGATGCCGCCGCTCACATCGATCAGGCTGCCGCAGCTCGGGCAGGTCAGGCTCTGCGTGGTCTGCAGCTTGACCTCGATGCGCGCCGCGCACTGCGGGCAGTTGAAGTGGCGGCCCTTCTCCTTCTTGGCCGAGGCCTTGTCGAGCCCGGCGATCTTCAGGTCGGCCAGCGCCACCGGCCGGCCGCGGTAGATCGCGGGCGCGGCCTCGCTGTAATCGATGGACAGCAGCTCGTCCTGCTCGTTGCGCAGCTCGACCACGGTGAAGGGCTGGCCCAGCGCGGGCTGGTGCGCCATCTGGCCCTCGGCGGCCATCAGCTGCGCCTGCACCACGCTGGCCACGGTGTAGCGCACCTCGCTGATGGTCACGCTCTGGCCCAGCTTCCACACCGTGGCGCCGGGCACGTTGCGCGCGGCCTTCTTGTATTCGCGGCTGAGGACGAACTGGCCGTTGTCCTCGCTCAGCACCGCGATCTCGCCGTCGTCCAGCAGCGCCTGCCACTCGTTCCACAGGCCGGTGTCGCCCTTGAGCTGCAACCGGCCCACCAGCGTGAAGCCCTGCGGGCCGCCCTGGCCGTTGTCGGCCGGGATCTGGCCGCTCTGGCCTATCTTCAGCGGGCTGTAGTTCTCGAAGATCTCGGCCATGCGGCCCAGGCGCTTGAGCACCTCGCCATTGCGCACGATGGCGCTGTGGCAGTACGGGCACACGGCATAGGCCGACTGCGCGCTGGCGAACTCGACAGGCGCGCCGCAGCCGGGGCAGGGCGCGGTGTAGCTGCGTTGCTGGTCCCGGGTCATGACTGGTTGTAGGTGTGTGGTGCGCGCAGTGGGTCGGCCGCCGCAGGCCCATGTCCCTCACAGGGCTGCCCCGGCTGCCGTGCATCATAGCGGCATTGCATGCGCCATAAGGCCTGGCTATGCCCGGCGTAGCGACGATCCATTGGACGTCGCCAATGAGAATGCGCATCATTAAAGGCCTGTCCCGCACCCTTTCGGAAAGCCTGCCATGTCCCACGTCCGCAACCTGCTGCGCAACAACCGCCAGACCCTGAGCAAGACCGCCAGCTACTACGTCATCCACATCACCGTGGCGGCCCTGGTGGCCTATGCCGTCACCGGCAATTTGATCGCCTCGCTCACGCTCAGCCTGCTGGAGCCGACCGTGCAGGCCTTCGCCTTCTTCTTCCACGAAAAAGCCTGGCAGCGCTGGCATGCGCGCAGGCAGGCCGCGGCCATGGAAGCGGGAGTGCCCCATGCAGCATGACGCCTGGGTGGAGTGGGCGCTGCAGCGCCTGGCGGGCATGGCGCAGGCGGCGTAGGCGTTGCGCGCAGATACCTTTGTTTGCAGCCCGCGGGCCATGGCTTGTGCGACAGTTGGCGCATCTGCCATGCACTCGACCCGGGAAACTCCATGCGCGCGACACCCCTCCGTTTTCTGACCGGCCTGCCGGCCCTGTGCGCCCTGGTGCTGGCGCTGCCGGGCTGCGATGTGGTGGGTCCCATCGGCACCAACGCCGTGCTGTCGGACCAGGCCATCGCCGACAAGACCGCCGCCTACTTCGGCAGCACCGAGGCGCACGTGCAGGTGTTCGGCTTCGAGCGCCAGCGCGAATCGACCCGCTACCAGGCCACGTTCCAGGGCAAGCGCTACCAATGCTCGATCTACATGAACCAGGTGCGCTGCGAGCCGCAGCCGGGGTCATGAAGAAAAAGTGAGCGGCTGGCGCTTGATAGACAAGCGATTCAAATGCATTTGTATTGCACTGTATTGAGTGGAAAGCGCCAGCAGCTATGATTTTTGACTAGCCGGCATCCACCATGCGGTCCAGCAGGGCCTCGCTCAGCTGCAGCAGCTTCTGCGTGTCTAGCGGCCGGGTCTGGGCGCTGGCGTTGATGGAGAAGATCTGCGCGATGCCGCGCAGGTGGGCCACGATGAGCGTGGCCAGGCTGTCCAGGTCATCATCGATGAAGCGCAGGCCACGCGCCTGCTCGGCCGCCAAGCATTCGCGCACGAAGTCTATCGTCGCGTCGTTCATCGCGGCCACGCCGGCGGCGAACTCCTGGTCCTGGAAGATCGCCTCGGACAGCAGCGCCGAGAACACCCGCGTGTTGGAGGTGGGCTTGCCCAGGCTGCCGACGAACATGCGTATGAAGCTGCGCAGCAGTTCCATGCTGCGCGCGCCGCGCTCGTTGCCGCGCAGGCGCTTGGAGAATTCGGTGCGCAGCGCGTCGAGCACGGCCAGCTGCAGGCCCTGCTTGCTGCCGTAGAGGTGCACCACTAGCCCCTTGCTGACGCCCGCGATCTCGGCCACCTCGGCCAGCGTCAGTCCGGTGACACCCTTGACACGCATCACCTTCACGGCGGCGTCGATCAGCGCGAGTTCCGAGCTGGCGCGCCGCTCTTCCTGGGTGCGTCGGGTGCGGGTGGGCGTGGGGGTCGTGGTCGTCATGGCTGGATGGATTCTGCTGTGCCGGGGCATATCAGGTGATACGAATTATGGGGGGCGCGATCGCGTGGCCCGAGATTACGTGGAAACCCTGTTGCCGCGATTATAAAACTTACTGACCATACGGTAAGTATGAAGACCAACCCCTCCATTCCTCCCCTCGGCAAGCCCAGCCTCTGCGGCTGGGACGCCGACCACCACCCCATGCTCAAGGGCGTGCGCTGCACGGCCTGTGGCGAAGTGGCGTTTCCGCCGCAGCACTACGGCTGCGAGCGCTGCGGCAGTGGCGCGCTGGCCGATGTCGAGCTCGCCGCGCAGGGCGTGGTGCTGGGCAGCAGCCAGGTCCACATCCATACCCAGCCCGAGCCGGCCGTGCCTTTCACCGTGGCCGAGGTCCGGCTCGACGCCGGGCCGGTGGTGCGAGCGCTGCTCGACGTGGGCCCCGAGGCCGGCGACTGGCATGGCCGGCGCGTGCATGGCGTGCTGAAGGAGCGCGGGCAGGACCCCGTGGTGCTCGAATTCCGCTTCGGGGTGGCGGCATGAAGAAGAACCTCCAGGACCTGCGTCCCGTCTACGTCGTCGGCATAGGCTGGCACCGCTACCAGGACCCTTCGGACACCTCTTATGTCACCCTGGGCCTTGCCGCGGCCCGCCAGGCGCTGGCCGATGCCGGCGTACCGCTGGCCGGCGTGGACACGGCTTATGTGGCGCAGGCGCTGCTGGGCATGGCCTGCGGCCGCCCCATCCTGCGCCACCTGGGGGCAACGGGCCTGCCCATCACGCATGTGGAGAACGCTTCCGCATCCGGCTCCACGGCCTTCCGCAACGCCTGCATCGAGGTGGCCAGCGGCATCGCCGACACCGCGCTGGTGCTGGGCGTGGACAAGCGCGCGCCGGTGGTGCGCGGCGAGTCGCAGGCCGGCATCGAGCAACTGGCCAGCGACTACATCGCGCCGTTCACCCACTTTGCGCTGCTGGCCGACAAGTATGTGCACCGCTCGGGCGCCGACATGCGCGACATCGCCCGGGTCGCGGTCAAGAACCACGGCAACGGCGCGCTCAACCCCAACGCCCAGCGCCAGAAGGCGCGCTCGCTCGACGAGGTGCTGGCCGGCCGCCGGGTGTCGGGCGAACTCACCGTGCTGCAGTGCACGCCGGTGGGCGAGGGCGCGGCGGCGGTGGTGCTGATGTCCGAGGACGCGATCCGCGCGCATGGCATAGCCCCCGGCCGCGCGGTGCGCGTGCTGTCGTCGGCCGCGCAGAGCCAGGCGGTCTACGAGGACGCCACGGCCTTCGACGAGCTGCTCACGCAGGCTACCTGCTTGCAGGCGCTGCGCGAGGCGGGCGTCGCGCCCTCGGCGCTCGACGTGGTGGAGCTGCATGACGCCTTCTCGATCGAGGAGGTGCTCTACGTCGAGGCCATGGGCTTGTGCAAGCCGGGCCAGGCCATTGCCGCGCTGAAGGCCGGCGAGTTCGACATCGGCGGCCGGGTGGCCGTCAGCCCCTCGGGCGGACTCATCGCCATGGGCCACCCCATCGGCCCCACCGGCGTGGGCCAGATCGCCGAGATCGCGCTGCAGCTGCGCGGCGAGGCCGGCGCGCGCCAGCAGCCCGGCGCCCGCACCGGCCTGGCCCACATGGTGGGCGTGGGCGCGGTCTGCTACGCCCACGTGCTGGGCATCTGAAACCAGAACACCGCATTCCAGGAGACTACCCATGATCGACTACATGGTCGAGTTCGACGAGGACACGCGCGCCATCGTGGATCTCACCGCCCGGCTGGTGCGCGAGCACCAGATGCCGCTCGAGGCCAAAAAGCTGCAGGGCGGTGAGATCACCGTGCAGGACCTGCGCGCCGGCACGCGGGCCGCCAAGGAGGTGGGCCTGTGGGGCCTGTCGCTGCCCGAGGAGGTGGGCGGCGCCCGGCTCACCGTGGTGCAGCAGCTCGCGGTGACCGAGGAGAACTTCAAGTGCCTGGTGCCGCTGCGCATCGGCGGGCGGGTGCCGCCCTTCCTGCTGGGCGCCGTCGGCGTGCAGAAGGAGCGCTACCTCGATCCCTGCCTGCACGACCGGCTGCAGTACGCTTTCGCGCAGACCGAGCCCTCGGGCGGGGCCGATCCGGGCAACGCCATCCAGACGCGGGCCGTGCAGCGCGGCGACAGATGGGTGCTCAACGGCACCAAGGTCTTCATCTCCAACGTCGGCCCGGCCGAGGTGGTTTTTGTCGTCGCGGTGACCGACCCCGAAAAGCGCCAGCGCGGCGGCATCTCCATGTTCGCGGTGGACAAGTCCAACCCCGGCATGAAAATCTCGCGCGACATCCCGGTGCTGGATGGCTCGGTCATCAACGAGCTGGTCTTCGACGACTGCGAGGTGCCAGCGGACGCCCTGATCGGCGGCAGCGGCGAGGGCTTCCGCAACGCCCAGATCATCCTCTCGCAGGCCCGCTTCAGCGTGGGCGCGCGCGCCCTGGGCATTGCCATGCGCACGCTGGAGATGATGGCCGGCTACGCCAGACAGCGCGAGGCCTTCGGCTCGCCGCTGTCGCACAAGCAGGCGGTGCAGGCCATGGTGGTGGACTCGTGGGTGGACATCAACCAGTGCCGTCTGATGATGTACGCCGCCGCGCGCAAGGCTGACGCCGGCCACGACACGCGCGTGGAGGCCAGCCTGATCAAGATGCAGGCCACCGAGGTGGTCGGCCGCGTGCTCGACCGCGGCGTGCAGATCTTCGGCGCGGCCGGGGTCTCGCTGGACAACCCCATCGCCCACTGGTGGCGCTCGCAGCGCCCCGCCCGCATCTACGAAGGCCCGACCGAGGTGCACAAGTACCACGTGCTGGCCCGCCACCTGTTCCGCTGAGCCATGGAAACCGCTATGACCACGACCCCCACCCTGCCCGAGCACTGGGCCCGCATCCAGCCCGAGCGCCCCGCCGTGCTGGCCGACGACGAAACCCTGAGCTGGCGCGAACTCAATGCGCTGGCCGACCACCTCGCCCACCAGCTGGCGCGGCGCGGCGTGGCCGCCGGCGACGTGGTGGCGCTGCGCATGCAGACCGGCGCCCAGTGGGTGGCGTTGATGCTGGCGCTGTCCAAGCTGGGCGCGCGGCTGCTAGGCGTCAACTGGCGCCTGGTGGCCGAGGAGGTCGACTACGTGCTGGAGAACGCCCGCGCCCAACTGCTGATCCTGGACGACGAGCAGCCGCAGGCGCTGATGGACGCGATCACCGCGCTGCCGCGCGAGGCCATCCTCCCCGTGGCCAAGGCCTGGCCGGACAGCCACTGGGGCGCGCTAACCGCCGCCGGCGGGCCGCCCCTCGCCATGGAAGCGCTGTGCGAGCAGATCATCTACACCTCGGGCACCACCGGCCGGCCCAAGGGCGTGCAGCTGAACTCGCGGCCCGAGCCGGGCAATGAGCGCCTGAACCGCTACCTCGAGGCCCAGGTCGGCGGCTACAAGCGCTACCAGGCCAGCGACGTGGCCCTGGTGTCCATGCCGCTGCACCACGGCTCCGGCCCGTCGCAGGTGCGCATGGCGATGAAGAACGGCACCACGCTGGTGCTGCAAAGGCGCTTTGACGCGGCGCAGTGGTTCGACCTGGCCGAGCGCCATGGCGTGACGCACTGGACCGGCGTGCCCACCATGTACAAGCGGCTCAAGAGCTACCAGGAGGCCAGCGGCCGGCGCGCGCCGCGGCTCAGGAGCATGGGCATAGGCGCCGCGCCCGTGCCCATGGCGATCAAGCGCTGGGTGCAGGACGTGTTCGGCACGGTGCTGCACGAGGGCTACGGCTCCACCGAGACCGGCATGGTGGCCGGCATGAAGCCCGAGGACCACTTGCGCAAGCCGGGCGCAAGCGGCCAGCCCTACGAGGGCGTGGAGATCGAGATCCGCGACGAGGCCGGCCGGCGCTGCGCCTGCGGCGCGGTGGGCGAGATCTGGGTCAGCACGCCGGTGGTCATCACCAGCTACCTTAACGCGCCGCCGCTGGGTGAGGACACGCGCGATGCGCGCGGCTTCTTTCGCACCGGCGACATGGGCCGGCTCGACGAGGACGGCTTCCTCTACATCACCGACCGCGCCAAGGACATGATCATCTCGGGCGGGGTCAACATCTACCCGGCCGAGATCGAATCCGCCTTCTACCAGCACCCGGGCCTGCTCGACATCGCGGTGGTCGGCCTGCCCGACGAGGAGTTCGGCGAGAAGGTCGTCGCCTATTACGAATCGAAGAGCGGCCAGCCCATCGCCGAGGGCGAGCTGGCCGCGCTGGGCCAGGCGCACCTGGCCTCGTACAAGCGGCCGCGCGATTTCGTGCACGTCGCCGAACTGCCGCGCAACGCCGTCGGCAAGATCCTGAAGCGCGAGCTTCGCCAACCCCATTGGAACCACCAGGAGCGCAACGTATGACTTTGAACATCACCGGCCTGACCGGCAAGATCGCCGCCGTGACCGGCGCGGGCCAGGGCGTGGGCCGCGAGGTGGCCCTGCACTTCGCCAAGAGCGGCGCCAGCGCCATCATCGTCAACGACTTCTATGCCGAGCGCGCCCAGTCCGTGGTGCAGGAGATCGAGGCGCTGGGCGTGAAGGCCGTGGCCGCCGTCTGCGACGTGACCAGCCACGACCAGGTCAAGGCCACGTTCGCGCAGGCGGCCGAGGCGGCCGGCGGCAGCATCGACATCCTGGTGAACAACGCCGGCAACGCGGGCGTGAACCCCGACCCCGATGCGCGCAAGCACTTCTGGGAGGTGGGCGAGGCCGCATGGGACAGCTTCATCCGCGTCAACTTCTATGGCGTCATCAACTGCACGGCGGCGGCGGTGCCCGGCATGATCGACAAGAACGCCGGCCGGATCATCACCATCATCTCCGACGCGGGCCGCGTGGGCGAGGCCCACCTCGAGGTCTATTCGGGCGCCAAGGCCGGGGCGGCGGGTTTCATGCGCGGCGCGGCCAAGGCCCTGGGGCGCTACGGCATCACCGCCAACTGCGTGGCCATCTCCGCCACGTCCACGCCGGCCATCGCGGCGCGCCTGGAGGCCGATCCCGAGCGCAAGAAGAAGGTGCTGTCCAACTACGTGATCCGCCGCGTGGGCCAGCCCGAGGACATCGCCAACATGGTGCTGTTTCTCGCGTCGGATGCCAGTTCGTGGATCACCGGCCAGACCTACCCCGTCAACGGCGGGTATTCGTTCAACCTGTGAGGAGCGCGCCATGAGCACCGGACCCGCTGCCCTGCTGGAAAAACACGACGGCATCGCCGTCATCACGCTGAACCGGCCCGAGGTCAAGAACTGCTGCAACAACGCCATGGCCGTGGCGCTGCAGGACATCATGGACGAGATCGACGAGGACAGGCGCTGCTTCGCCGCGGTGATCCACGGCGCCGGCGGCAACTTCTCGACCGGCGCCGACCTGAAGGAGGCGGCCAGCGGCGTCAAGCGCAGCAAGCTGCGCCGCGGCGGCTTCGGCTGCTTCGTGCACCCGCTGCGCAAGCCGCTGATTGCCGCGGTGGAGGGCTATGCCGTGGGCGGCGGCTTCGAGCTGTGCCTGACGGCCGACATGGTGGTCGCGGCCTCGAGCGCGAAGTTCGGCCTGCCTGAGGTGCGGCACAACCTGGTCGCGGTGGGTGGCGCGCTGTTCCGCCTGCCCAAGAAGATCCCGTACAACGTCGCCTTCGAGATGGCGCTGACCGGTCAGATCCACGACGCCGGCTTCCTGCAGCCCTACGGCATCCTGAACCGCGTGGTCGAGCCGGGCGCGGCGCTGGAGGCCGCGCTGGCGCTGGCCCGCTTGCTGCTGGTGAACGGGCCGACGGCGCTGGCCGCGTCCAAACGCATCATGTCCAAGGCCTTCGAGTGGCCCGAGCTGGAGGCCTGGGAGAACCAGATGCCCATCGCCCAGGCCGCGCTCAACTCCAGGGATCGCATCGAGGGGCTGCAGGCCTTCGCCGCCAAGCGCGCACCAGTCTGGTCGGGCGAGTAGCGCCGGCCATCGCCAAGCAGAACAGGAGACAAGACATGCAAAGACGAAGCTTTCTGCAGACCGGCGCGGCCGCGGCGCTGGCCATGCATGCGCCGCTGTGGGCGCAGGACAAGTCGCCGATCAGCATCATCATGCCGGTGGGCGGCGGTACCGGTGTGGACACCAGCACGCGCATCCTGGCCGATGTGGTCTCGCGCGAGCTGCAGCGCTCGGTGATCCTCGAGAACAAGCCCGGCGCCGATACCATGATCGCCACCCAGCATGTGCTCAACGGCCCCACCGACGGCTCGCGCGTGCTGCTGATCTCGCCCAGCAACATGGTGCTGGTGCCGCTGGTCAACAAGAAGCTGGCGTTCAAGCCCGAGACCCAACTGCAGCCCGTGATCCTGTCGGTGCGCGGCGGCGCGGCGCTGATCGTGAAGGCCGGCAGGCACAGGACGCTGGCGGAGTTCGTCGCCGACGCCAAGGCCAACCCGGGCAAGCTGTCGGTGGCCACCTATGGCGGCCACTACTACAAGCTGCTGGCGCTGCTGATCCAGCACGAGCTGGGCATCGAGCTCAACAGCGTGCAGTACAAGGACCCGGCGCCCGCGATGGCCGACGTGGTGGGCGGCAACGTCGATGCCATGGTCATCGACGCCGGCGCCGCGCGCGAATTCTTCCGCGCCGGTAAGACCCAGATCCTGGCGCTGACGCACGAGAGCCGGCCCCAGGCCTTCCTCGACGTGCCCACCTTCCGCGAGCTGGGCTACCCGGGGCTCACGGCCTATGTGTGGATCGGCTACGCCGTCAAGGCCGGCACGCCGCCCGAGGTGGTGCAGCGCCTGTACCGGGCCTTCTCCGTTGCGCTCAAGTCGCCCGAATACGTGAGCTACATGGAGAAGTCCAGCGCCGGCTCCGAGCTGATCGACTTCGATGCCGACAAGACCCGCGCCTACGTGCAGGAGGAGCGCAAGCGCTTCGCCGCGCTGATCGACAAGACCGGCTACACGGTCTGAGGGAGCGCACCGCATGAGCCTGCCTTCCTCCCTGGCGTCGCGGCTGCGCCTGCCGCTGATCGCCGCGCCCATGCTGCGCGTGTCCGGCCCCGCGCTGGTGGCGGCCGCCTGCCGCAGCGGCGTCGTCGGCGCCTTTCCCACGGTCAATGCCCGCGGCGCCGAACAGCTCGACGCCTGGCTGAGCCAGATCAAGGCCGACTGCGCCGAGGCCGACGGCCCGGTCGCGCCCATCTGCCCCAACATCATCATGCGCCGCCAGGCCACGCTGGTCGACGACCTGCAGGTGCTGCTGCGCCACCGCGTGGAGATGGTGATCGCCAGCGTGGGCTCGCCCGAGGCGGTGGTCAAGCCGCTGCACGACATCGGCTGCCTGGTGCTGGCCGACGTGGCCTCGATCCGCCACGCCGAGAAGGCGCTGGAGGTGGGCGCCGACGGCCTGGTGCTGCTCACCGCCGGCGCCGGCGGGCAGACCGGCTGGGCGAATCCCTTCGCCTTCGTGCGCGCGGTGCGCCGCATGTTCGACGGGCCCATCGTGCTGTCGGGCGGCATGTCGGACGGCGCCGCGCTGTGGGCCGCGCGCACGCTGGGCTGCGACCTGGGCATGATGGGCACGCGCTTCATCGCCACGCCCGAGAGCCTGGGCTCCGACCCCTACAAGCACATGCTGGTGGACAGCCGGCTCGACGACGTGCTGCTGACCCAGGCCTTCACCGGGCTGGACGCGAACATGCTGCGGCCCTCCATCGTCGCGGCCGGGCTGGACCCGCAGGCGCTGCAGGGCAAGGTCTCGCCCGAGCGGGCGCGTGAGCTGTTCGGCGCGCATGGCCAGGAGGCCGCGGGCGGCCCCAGGCGCTGGGTGGACATCTGGAGCGCGGGCCACAGCGTGTCGGGCGTGGACCGCGTGCGCCCGGTGGCCGAGCTGGTCGACACGCTGGCGCAGGAGTATGCGCAGGCGCGTTCCGCGAGTGCGGCGTTACTATAAAAAATAGAGCTGCCTGCGATTGCTGTATGGTCAATTGCTATTCAAAACTATTTGAATTGCTTGCATGCAAAGCGCTGGAAGCTCCTGTTTTTGACTAGATCCTCGACAGATCGAACGCCCCCGCCGCCCGCTCGCCGCGCAGCGCCGCGAGCAGGTTGGCCACCGCCATCCCGGCCATGGCGCGGCGCGTCTCGTGCGTGGCCGAGCCGGCATGCGGCAGCGGCGTCACGCGCGGGTGCGTGCGCAGCGGTGAATCCAGCGGCAGCGGCTCGGGCTCGAACACGTCGAGCCCCGCGCCGCGCAGCCGGCCGCTGTCGAGCGCGCGCAGCAGCGCTGCCTCGTCGACGATGCCGCCGCGCGAGCCGTTGATGAAGAAGGCGCCGGCGCGCATCTGCGCCAGCGTGGCGTCGTTGATGAGGTGGCGTGTGGCGGGCGTCAGCGGCAGCGTGCTGACCACGATGTCGGCGCCGGCCAGCGCCTCGGCCAGCGGCACCTGGCGCGCGTGGCCTTGCAGCTCGGGTAGATCGACGGGACTGGTGTTGGTGTAGAGCACCTGCATGCCGAAGCCCAGCGCCGCGCGCCGCGCCACGGCCTGGCCGATGCGCCCGAAGCCGAGGATGGCGATGGTCTTGTGGTGCACGTCCCAGCCGAACAGCTCCTCGCCGATGTTCCTGGTCCAGCGGCCCTCGCGCACCAGGCTGGCGAGTTCGAGCACGCGGCGGCTGGTGGCCAGCACCAGCGTGAAGATGGTGTCGGCCGTGGTTTCGGTCAGCACGCCTGGCGTGTGGCACAGCGCGATGCCGCGCGCCTTCAGCGAGGCCAGCGGGTAGTTATCCACACCCACCGAGATGCTGGAGATGAGCTGGAGGCGCGGGGCCTGGGCCAGCAGCTCGTCGGTGATGGGATAGCTCGACCCGATCAGCGCCTCGGCTGTGGGCAGCGCGGCCATGAAGGCGGCATGCTGTTCGGGCTTGCGCGGATTGGCCACGGTCACGTCGTGCGCGGCCTGCAGCTTTACCAGCAGGTCGTCGGGCAGTTCGCGGAAGACGAGTACCTGCTGGCTGGAAGCGGTGGATTGGGGGGTCATGGGGTGGCTCTCAGAATTTGCGTGCAGAGGCCGGGACTCGCCCCGGCGGGCGACCTACTTTCTTACTCGTGTAAGAAAGTAGGCAAAGAACACGCCCCGACTGTCTGCGACCCCAACGCCATGCGTTGGGGCAACCTGTGGCGTGACGTTTGCGGGGTGCGCCGCAGAACTCTCTTCGCGCCCAAAGGCGCTCCGTTCGGACAACCGCGGCGAGTCAGATGACGAAGCATGCGCGCTCCGACGCGCATGCCACCCCGCAAACGCCACGCCCCAGGCGCAGACAGAAGGGGGTGTACAAGCCTCAATACCCAGCGGCCTGCAGCTCGGCGCGGGTGGGCAGGCCTTCGGAGTCGCCCAGCACCTGCACCTGGCGGGCGCCTATCCAGCAGGCGCGCTTGACGGCGTCGGGCACGGCCAGGCCGTCGAGCAGGCCGCTGATCACGCCGACGGCGAAGGCGTCGCCCGCGCCCACGGTGTCCACCACCTTCTCGACCGGGCTGCCCGGCACATGGCCGCAGCCCAGCGTGGCGTGGTCGTAGTAGGCGCCTTCGGCGCCGAGCTTGACGACGACCAGGCTCGCGCCCTGGTCGCGGTAGAAGCGCGCGATGGCCTCGGGGCTCTTGTGGCCGGTCAGCAGCTCGCCTTCGGCCACGCCGGGCAGCACCCAGTCGGCGCCGGCGGCCAGCGCGTTGAGTTCGCGGCGCATGGTGGCCTCGTTCTTCCACAGCGCGGGGCGCAGGTTGGGGTCGAACGAGATGGTGCTGCCGCTGGCGCGGGCGATCTGCAGCGTGCGTTTGGCGGTGGCCAGCGCGGTCTCGGAGATCGCCGGGAACACGCCGGTGGCATGCAGGTGGCGCGCGCCGGCGAGCCAGGGCTCGTCGATGTTGGCCGGCGCCATCAGGCTCGCGGCCGAGCCCTTGCGGTGCGATTCGACGAAGGGATCGCTGCCGTCATCGACGCGGCTCTTGAACTGCAGGCCGGTGCGCTGCGCGGCATCGAGCACCACGTGGTCGCAGTTCACGCCTTCCTTCTTCATCTGGTTGACGAGGTAGCGGCCCATGGAGTCGGCGCCCAGGCGGCTGGCCCAGTGCACGTCGAAGCCCAGGCGCGACAGGCCGGTGGCCACGTTGATCTCGGCGCCGGCGATGCGCTTGGTGAAGGCCTCGGCCAGCTCCAGCGGACCGGAGCGGTCGGCGATCAAGAGCAGCATGGCTTCGCCGAAGACGGCGACATCGAAGGTTTTGGCGGCGGTGGTCATGGGGAATCAGGAGGGCGTGGGGTGGGAATGCAATGCTACGCCAGCAGGGCGGTGGCATCGCGCAGGATCTGCAGTTCGCGGCGGGTGACGGCCTCGAGGTCGTCGCCGACCAGCGGGTATTCGATGGCGCGCGGCACGCCGGCCGGCAGCGCGCGCAGCGTGGCGCGCCAGGGCAGGGCCGATTCGGCCAGCGGCACCGCCACCCATTTGGCGGGCAGGCGCTGCACGCCCTTGGCATGCACGTAGCCCACGCGCGGGCCCAGCCGCTGGGCGGCCTGCAGCGCGCATTCGCCCTGGTAGGCCCAGTTGCCCATGTCGAAGGTCAGGGGCAGCGGCAGGCCGGCGGCGTCGGCCGCGGCAAAGAAGCGCTCCAGCGCCTGCAGCGTGCCGGCGGCCACGGTCTGGTCGTTCTCGATCAGCAGCGTGATGCCGCTGCCGGCCAGCGCTTGCTTGATGGCATCAAAGCCGTGCGATGGCGCGCCGAAGCCGCCGATCGACATCTTGAGCCAGCCGGCGCCGAGCCGGTGGCTGGCGTCTATGGCGTGCTGCAGCGTGGCCAGCGCCAGCGTGCCGCCTTCCGCATACAGCGGCTGCGGGCACGAGTAGACCAGTTCCATGGCGGCGTCGCGCGCCCAGGCTGCCAGCTCGGGCAGCTCGCGGGCGGCGTCGCGCAGCAGCTCCTCGCGCACCTCGACGCCATCGGCGCCGGCGGCCTGCGACAGGCGGGCGAACCAGGGCTGGCCGTGGCGCAGCACCTCGGCGGCGCCGAACGAGGTCAGCGAGATCAGGGCCGGGAAATCGGTGGCGGAGGTGGAGAGGGACATATATCAGTCAAATTGGCATCCAGCGCTTGATGGTCAAGCGCTGGCAGCTATCAATCGAGGAGTAGGCGTGCCACCGGCTCAGGCGTGGTGATTGCTCAGGATCTGGCCCAGGAAGGCCTGCGTCTTGGGGTGCTGCGGGTTGCCGAAGAACTCGCCCGGCGGGCCCTGCTCGATGATCTTGCCGTCGGCCATGAAGATCACGCGGTCGGCCACGCTGCGGGCGAAGCCCATCTCGTGCGTCACGCAGAGCATGGTCATGCCGTCCTCGGCCAGGCCGATCATGGTGTCCAGCACTTCCTTGACCATCTCGGGGTCGAGCGCCGAGGTGGGCTCGTCGAACAGCATGATCTTGGGCGACATGCACAGTGCGCGCGCGATCGCCACGCGCTGCTGCTGGCCGCCCGAGAGCTGGCTCGGGTACTTGTGCGCCTGGTCGGGGATGCGCACGCGGGTCAGGTACTGCATGGCCCGCTCCTCGGCCTCGGCCTTGGACAGGCCGCGCGAGCGCATCGGCGCCAGCGTGCAGTTCTGCAGGATGGTCAGGTGCGGGAACAGGTTGAACTGCTGGAACACCATGCCCACTTCCTGGCGCACGCTGTCCACGTTGTGGCCGCCGGCGGTGAGGTCGATGCCGTCGACGGTGATCCTGCCCTTCTGCACCGCCTCCAGGCGGTTGATGCAGCGGATCATCGTGGACTTGCCCGAGCCCGAGGGCCCGCAGATCACGATGCGCTCGCCGGCGCGCACCTCCAGGTTGATGTCGGTCAGCACCTGGAAGCTGCCATACCATTTCTCTACGCCTTGCAGGCGGATGATGGGCTCTTGCGCGGTGGGGGTGGTCATGCGGGCTCCAGCGGGGAAAACAGCGGTCAGTCCAGCTTGGGCAGCGGGGCGCCCAGCCACTTCTGGTAGAGCTTGCTCAGCTCGCCGTTGGCGGTGTTCTTCGCGATGAAGTCGTTGACGGCCTTGGCCACCTCGTCTTCGCCCGGGCGCAGCGCCACGGCCATGTTCTGCTGCAGCAGCTGGAACTTGGTCTCGAACTGGCCGGCCGGCGCGCGCTTGGCGATCTGCGCGGCCACGGTCACCGAGCAGCCGATGGCATCGACCTGGCCCGACAGCAGGGCCTGCATGGCCGAGGCGTCGTCGTCGAAGCGGCGGATCTGCGTGCCCTCGGGCGCGGCCTTGGTCACGGCCACGTCCTGGGTCGAGGCGCGGGCCACGCCCACGCGCTGGCCCTTGAGGTCGGCGGCGGTCTTGATGGGCGTCTTGGCATTGCCGTACAGCACGATGGAGGCGGCCGAGTAGGGCTTGGAGAACAGCACCTGCTTGGCGCGCTCGGGCGTGATGGCCAGCGAGGCGATCAGCATGTCCACCTTGCCGGTGAGCAGGAAGGGGATGCGGTTGGGGCCGGTCACGGGCACGATGTCGGCGTTCACGCCCAGGTCCTTGGCCAGCAGCTTGGCCACGTCGGCGTCGTAGCCGTCGGGCTGGTTGCTGCTGCTCATGATGCCGTAGGGCGGAAAGTCCACCAGCATGCCGATGGTGATCTTGCCCTTCTTCTTCAGGTCGGCCAGGCTCTGGGCCGAGGCCATGCCCGGCAGCAGGCCGGCGGCGGCCAGGGCGGCCATGCCGAGGGTGAAGTGGCGGCGTTGGGGGTTCAACATGCGTGTCTCCTGAAGGTGGATGGGCGGAAAACGGGGGAAATCAGCGGGCCAGGGCCTTGGCGTGGCGCTTTTCGAGGCGCCCGGCCCACAGCGACAGCGGCCAGCAGAGGATGAAGTAGACGGCGCCGACCACGCCGAACACGATCAGCGGCTGGAAGGTGGCGTTGTTGATGATCTGGCCGGCGCGGGTGATCTCGGTGAAGCCGATGATGGCCGCCAGCGAGGTGCCCTTGATGATCTGCACCAGGTAGCCCACGGTGGGCGGCACGGCGATCTTCAGCGCCTGGGGCAGCACCACCGAACGCATGCGCCAGTAATACGACAGCGACAGCGCCTCGGCGGCCTCCCACTGGCCGCGCGGCACGGCCTGGATGCAGCCGCGCCAGATCTCGCCGAGGAAGGCGCCGCTGTTGAGGATGAGCGCGGCGGCGGCGGCGATCCAGGGGTTGATCTCGAAGCCCAGGATGGGCGCGCCGAAGAACACCAGGAACAGCTGCAGCAGCAGCGGCGTGCCCTGGAAGATCTGCGTGAACACGGTGGCGATGCGCGCCAGCGCCGCGTTGCCGCCGGTGCGCGCCAGCGCCACCAGCAGGCCGACGATGGCGCCGCCGGCGAAGGCGATGACGGACAGCGCCAGCGTCCACTTCGCCGCTTCCACGATGAACCACAACTCGGGCCAGCCAAAAGTACGCATGTCTTGTTCCTCGGGTTCAGCGGCGGTCGGGGTAGTTCAGGCAGGCCTGGTAGACCAGCTTGAACAGCGCGTTGAAGAGCAGCGACAGCAGCAGGTAGATCGCGGCGACGACGATGTAGACCTCGAAGCTGCGGAAGGTCTCGGACTGGATGTTGGCGGCCACCGAGGTCAGGTCGTCGGCCGAGATCACCGAGACCACGGCCGAGCTCAGCATCAGCAGGATGAACTGGCTGGTCAGCGCCGGGTAGATGGTCTTGAGCGCGGGCTTGAGGATGATGAAGCGGAAAATCTCCCAGCGCTTGAGGTTCAGTGCCAGGCCCGCCTCGATCTGGCCCTTGGGGATGGCCTCGATGCCGGCGCGGATGATCTCGGTGGCGTAGGCACCCAGGTTCACCACCATGGCCACCAGCGCGGCGGTGTGCGGCGTCCAGCGCAGGCCGATGGCCGGCAGCGCGAAGAAGAAAAAGAACAGCTGCACCAGGAAGGGCGTGTTGCGGATCAGCTCGATGTAAGCGTTGATCACGAAGCGCAGCCAGCCCGGCCCCGAGGTCTTGCCCCAGGCGCAGGCGATGGCCACCCCCAGGCCCAGCACCGTGGCCGTCAGCGAGAGCTGGATCGTGATCCAGGTGCCGTGCAAGAGCTGGGGCCATGCGGCCAGCACCTGGTCAAACTGGAATTGGTAGGTCATGGGGATGGTGTTGAAACCGGTTTCAGTAGCGCAAAGTTTAAGACCGCGGGTTACCAGGGTGTTACTGGTATTTACCCTGGGTTGGGTCGCTATCGAAAAATGAGCCGAAGAAAATCAATGGTTTAGCGGCTGCGACGAGCCGCGGGCGATGAGCGTGCCCGGTAACGCCAGCGTGCGCGCCGGCTCCTGCAGGCCGTGCAGGCGCTCGATCAGGCAGCGCGCGGCGGCCTGGCCCAGCGCGTCGGTGGGCTGGGCGATGGTGGTGAGCCCGGGGCCGATCAGCCCGGCCCAGTCGGTCTCGTCGATGCCGACGAAGCCCAGGTCGCGCCCCAGCGCAAGCCCCGCGTGCTGCGCCGCGGTGGCCACGCGCAGCGTGGCGATGGCATTGCTGGCCAGCACCGCCGGCATCGCACCGCGCGCGCGGCCCTGGTCCACCAGCCGGCGCAGGCGCTCGGCCAGGCGGGCGACGTCGGCGGGCTCGTTGCCGGGGCTTTCCCAGTAGTCGCCGCGCCAGCGGCCCGGGGCGGGCTGGGCCGCCTGGGCGGCCTCGAACGTGGTGCGGCGCTCGGCGCGCGAGCTGACGCCCTCGGTCGGCTCGCTCACCAGCAGCAGCTCGCCGAAGCCGTTGGCCAGCAGGTGCTCCAGCGCCAGGTGCACGATGGCGGCGTTGTCCACGCTGACGAAGTCGGCATCCAGCCCGGCCTGGAAGCGGTCCACCAGCACGATGGGCTTGCCGTGCTCGGTGGCGGGCTGCCATAGCTGCACGTTGGTGTCCACGCGGTTCAGGATCAGGCCGTCGAGCTGGTAGGCCTGCACCGCCTGCAGGGCCTCGCGCTCGCGCCCTGGCTCGTTGCCCAGGTTGAACAGCACCAGCAGGTAGCCGGCGGCCTGGCAGGCCTTCTCGGCGCCCTGCAGCACGGCCACCGAGAAGGGGTTGGTCACATCGGCCACCACCAGGCCGATCAGCCGCGAGCGCCCGTGCTTGAGCGCCTGGGCCATGGGACTGGGGTGGTAATGCAGTTCGGCGATGGCGGCGCGCACGCGCTCGGCGATGTCGGGCGTGAGCAGCTCGGTGCGGCCGTTGAGGAAGCGCGACACCGTGGCCTTGGACACCCCGGCCTGCGCCGCCACGTCGGCGATCGTGGCGCGCGCCGGCGCGGCGCGGCGTGGAGCTGGGGCGGGAGCGGTGGGCGGCACGGGAAAACCTGGAGGGAAAGGGCGACAGCGTAACCCAGACGGACCCGGCAGGCAGTCAAATCCGCGTGGCGCTTGCCATTTTCGCGGCTGTTGAATAACTCTTCAACTTGTGGATAACTTTGTGGGAAAACCGAACATATGCACTTGCAACACAGGAGCAGCCAGCTATGGAGGAACAATCCACAGCCGCTGCGCCAAATCTGTGTATAAATCGCCAGCTACGCGACGGAATGGGTCTGTTGCAGGCAGTCGATGAAGGCCTGGGCCACCCGGCTGGGCGCGGGCGACAATCGCCACAGCGCGACGAACTGGCAGTGGTAGTGGAACAGCTCGGGCCGCACGGCCTGCATCTGGCCCTGTTCGACGAAGCTGCGCGCATAGTGGTCGGGCAAAAAGCCCAGGAAGCACCCCGACAGGATCAGCGTGGCGATGGATTCCTGGTCGAAGCCGGTGGCCTGGCGCGCCAGCCGCACCTGGTGGCTCAGCTCCATGTTGGGCGAGTGGTAGCCCAGGCCGGCGAAGGGGTAGCGGCGCAGCGCCTCCCAGTCGAGCGCGGCGTGGTCGCCGCCGAACAGCGCATGGCCGGGCGCGCAGTACAGCAGCATGTTCTCGCCGAACAGGTCGCGGTAGACCAGGCTGGCCGAGCTGCGGTGCGCGGGGATGATGCCGATGTGGAAGCGCCCGTCCATCAGCCCGCGCTCGATGGCGTTGATCGAGCTGACGTGCAGCTGCAGGTTCACGTCGGGCGCCTGCAGGTGGAACAGCCGCAGCGCCTGGTGGATGCGCGCCTCGGGGTTGCCGGCAGTCTTGTCGAAGACGGCGATCTCCAGGTTGCCGCCCATGCGGGCGTGGATGTCGTCGATGCGGCTGCGGAACAGGTCCACCCCGCCCAAGAGCTGCAGCGTGGCCTCGTAGACCTGGTGCCCCTCGGGCGTGAGCGCGAAGCCCGCGCGCCCGCGCCGGCACAGCACCATGCCGAGGCGCGTCTCCAGGTCCTTCATGTGGCGGCTGAGCGTGGAGGTGCCGATGTTCAGCTCCAGCTCGGCGGCCGCCATGCCGCCGCATTCGACCACGCTCTTGAAGACCTGCAGCAGCCGCAGGTCCATGTCGCTGAGCTGGCCCAGCAGCGCGCGGGCGCGCGCGGCGCGGGGGGTGGACAGCGGGGCGGTGGACATGGGCGCCAAGCTTAGCGGGTTTTGCGGATATCGAAATAGATAGCTGCTAGCGCTTTCTGTGTCTTGATTTTCACGTCAAAACTATTTGAATATGGCTTGTAGTAAGCGCTAAAAGCTATCAAATTCGATCAAGCCGCCGGCCTGCGCCGCAGAAAGCGCTGCTCGGTCACGCGCGCGCCCCACTGGTCGCCTTCGGCCTCGTCGGTGAGTGCAAAGCCCACCGATTCGTACAAATGGCGGGCGGCATCCAGGCCGCGGAAGGTCCAGAGGTAGGTCGCGTCGAAATGCGCGTCCGCGAAGCGCATGGCGCGCGCCAGCAGCTCGCGGCCCATGCCGGTGCCGCGCAGCGAGTCGTCGACGATGAACCAGCGCAGGTGGGCCAGGCGGCTGCCGTCGTCGGCCATGTCCGCGTCGATGGCCAGCGAGGCCAGCGTGCGGCCGCCCGCCACGCACAGCCACAGCCCCTTGCGCGCATCGGGCAGCGAGCCGGCGAAGGTCGCCAGCTCGCTGGCCACCTTTTGCTCGAAATACACGCCAAAGCCGGCATGTTGCGCGTAGAAGCGCGCATGCAGCGCCGCCACGTCGCCGATGCAGCCCGGCACATAGCCTTCGACGATGGCGGTACCGCGTGGCTCGGTGGGGCCTGAGGCGGGCGCCAGCGCACCGGCGTACAGCGCCAGCGAGCGCAGCAGCGCCTGCTGCTCGGTGGGCACCAGGCGCTGAAGGGCGTCCGAGACCTGGTCGGTGGCGAAGCGGTCGATCTTCTGGCGCAGCGCCTGGCCGGCGGCGGTCAGCTGCAGCGCGGCGGAGCGGGCGTCGCCGTCCGCGCGGCGCCGCTCCAGCAGGCCCAGCGCCTCCAGCTTGGCGAGCTGCCGGCTGGTGTTGGACTTGTCCAGCCGCAGGATGCCGGCCAGGTCGCGCGCCTGGATGCCGGGCGCCGCGCCCACCTCCAGCACGGCGTGCACGGCCGACGGCGCCAGCCCGCTGTCGGCCAGCGTGGTGCGCATGAAGCCCAGCTCCCGCACCAGCTGCCGCGACAGCGCGCGCAGCTCCTGCACCGTCTGGTCGCGGGGTGGGGTGGTGGTGGTGTCCATGGGGATCTCCGGTGGCGGGATAAAGGTTGCGAGTCGCAATTCCATAATACTTGCGGATCGCAACCAATGCCAGGCCCAATTGCAGCGCAAGAACAAGGGTGCTTGCGCTGCAATGTTTTTCTAAGCTGGCACCATTGCCAACTCCAAGGACTTGCCATGAGCACCGAACCCCTGGCCTTCGCCACCGACGAGCAGCGCTGGGCCGCCCTGCAGGCGCGCGACCCGGCGGCCGACGGGCACTTCGTCTACGCCGTCAGCACCACCGGCGTCTACGCCGCGCCTAGCACGGCGGCACGCCTGCCCCGGCGCGAGAACGTGGCCTTCTTCGCCAGCGCAGAACAGGCGCAGGCCGCCGGCTACCGGCCCAGCCGCCGCAGCGCCAGCGACCGCCATGCCGTGGCCGAGCAGCACGCGGCGCTGGTGGCGGCCGCCTGCCGCCGCATCGAGGCCGCCGACGAGCCGCCCAGCCTCGATGCGCTGGCCGCCCAGGTGGGCATGAGCCCGTTCCACTTCCACCGCGTGTTCAAGGCCGAGACCGGGCTCACGCCCAAGGCCTACGCCTCGGCCCAGCGGGCGCGGCGGCTGCGCGAGGCCCTGGCCGGCGACGCCGCCACCGTCACCGACGCCATCTACGACGCGGGCTTCAACTCCAGCAGCCGCTTCTACGCCACCTCGGGCGCGCGGCTGGGCATGGACGCCAGCGCCTGGCGCCAGGGCGGTCGCGGCGCGCGCATCCGCTTCGCCGTGGGCCAGAGCCTGCTGGGCGCCATCCTGGTGGCGCAGAGCGCGCGCGGCATCTGCGCGATCTTCCTGGGCGACGACCCCGAGGCGCTGGTGCGCGACCTGCAGGACCAGTTCCCGCAGGCCGAGCTGGTGGGGGCCGATGCCGGCTTCGAGCAGCTGGTGGCCCAGGTGGTGGGTTTCGTCGAGCAGCCGTCGCTGGGACTGGCGCTGCCGCTCGACGTGCGCGGCACGGCCTTCCAGGAGCGGGTGTGGCAGGCGCTGCGCGAGATCCCGGCCGGCCGCACGGCCAGCTATGCCGAGATCGCCGAGCGCATCGGCCAGCCCCGCGCCGTGCGCGCCGTGGCCCAGGCCTGCGGCGCCAACCGGCTGGCGGTGGCCATCCCCTGCCACCGCGTGGTGCGCCGCGACGGCGACATCTCGGGCTACCGCTGGGGCGTGGAGCGCAAGCAGCAGTTGCTGGAGCGCGAGCACAGCCACGTGTAATGTCACAAATTTGCATAAATGTGCTTTAATCGCCGCGAAACGGTGCAGTGCTGCACCGCCTACGGAGACAAGGCATGGCGAGTGAACCCTACGTTGAGCTGGAGCGCCGGATCGCGCGCATCGAAGACCGGGAGGCGATCCGGCAGCTGAAATGGCGCTACCTGCGCGCCTGCGACCGCAAGCAGCCCGAGGCGGTGCGGGCCTGCTTCGTGCCCGACGCCGTCATCGACTACGAGGACTTCCCGCTGTTCACCAGCCGCGATGCCTTCGTGGCGCTGTACCAGCAATTCGGCTGCGTGCCGCACATCGTCGACACCCACCATGGGCAGAACGACATCGTCGAGGTCGATGGCGACACCGCGCGCGGCTGGTTCGACCTGCATTTCTTCCAAATCGACACGCTGAACCACCGCCAGACGCAGCTTGCCGTCTGGTACGAGGACGAATTCGTGCGCACGCCCGAGGGCTGGCGCATCACGCGCAGCCTGAGCCGCAAGCTCTCGACCCTGGTGCGCGAGGGCGACGCCGACGGCCGCGACCGCGTGGTGGTGGCCGGGCGCTCGGCCTCGGCCGGCGCTGCGCCGGCAGCGCGATGAGCACCAATTAATTTCCCTGGAGAGAGACAGTAGCATGAGCATTCCACGAGATTTTCCCGACGGCGCTGTGTTCGTCTATGGCGGCAGCGGCGGCATTGGCTCCGGCGTGGCGCGGGAGTTCGCCCGCGCCGGCACGGCCGTGGCCATCGGCTACCGCGCCGGCCGCGAGCGGGCCGAGCGCTTGGCCGACGAACTCCGCGCGCTGGGCGTGGCCGCGTCCGTCCACCCCGTCGATGTGCGCGAGCGGGCGCAGGTGGTGGCCGCCTTTGCCGCCGCCGTGGCCGCGCACGGCCGCATCCACACGGTGGTCTGGGGCGCGGGGCCGGTCGTGCCGCAGCAGCCCATCTCCACCTGGGACGAGGCGACTTTCCGCGAATCCATGCACATCGAGGCCTTCGGCTTTGCCAGCGCCGTGCATGCGGCGCTGGGCCATATGCGCGAGCAGGGCGGTGGCTCCTTCGTGCACCTGGGCTCGGCCGGCCACGACTGGTGGCCGCAGCTCGACGGGCTGTCGGTGGTGCCCAAGGCGGCCAACGAGGCGCTGGTCAAGGGCATCGCCAAGGAAGAGGGGCGGCACGAGATCCGCGCCAACTCCATCCTGGTCGGCGTGATCGATGCCGGCCAGTTCAAGACCGGCCAGGCGGCGGGCACCTTCACGCCGGAGTGGGAGGCGGCGGTCAAGGCCATGCTGCCGCTCAAGCGCTGGGGCCAGGCGCGCGACATCGGCCAGGCGGCGGTGTTCCTGGCGTCGGAGCGGGCGAACTACGTGACGGGGCAGACCATCTCGGTCGCGGGCGGTTTCGGCGTCTGAGCGCTGCGGCATCAGGCAGAATCCGGCCTGGATGGACGCAACAGGAGTGGACGTGCCCCCGGATACCGCCGTGATCGTGATCGATGTGCAACAGGCCCTGTGCGAAGGCGCGCAGGCCGTGTGGGACGGCGCGGGCACCATCGCCCGCATCAACCAGGTCACCGCCCAGGCGCGCCGGCGCGGCGTGCCCGTCATCCTGGTGCAGCACGAGGAGGCCGACGGCGCGTTCCGCCACGGCAGCGCCGGCTGGCAGCTGGCGCAGGGCCTGCAGGTGGAGCCCGGCGACCAGCGCGTGGGCAAGACCACGCCCGATGCGTTCTGGAAAACCGATCTGCTGGCGCGGCTGCAGGCACTGGGGGCGAAGCGCCTCGTGGTCTGCGGCATGCAGACCGAGTTCTGCGTGGACACCACGGCCCGCGCCGCGCTGCGCCACGGCTACCCGGTCACGCTGGTGAGCGACGGCCACACCACCGTCGGCCATGCGGCGCTCGCCGCGCCGCAGATCATTGCGCACCACAATGCCACGCTGCCCGCGATCGGCAGCTTTGGTCCGCGCGTGGCGCTGGCCGAGGCTGCTGCGCTCTAAAAACTCCCTTTTCTTTCCTGCCTGAGGACCGCCATGCTTCTGGGACTTGCCGCCAACCGCCTGCACCACCACAACGAGGACGGCGCGCTGTTCGCGCTGCTGCGCGCCTGCGAGCACGGCATACGCGAGCTGCAGCTGGGCCTGCACGCGGTGGGCCGTACCTACGACGCCATCGCCGCTGCGCAGATGCTGCAGGGCTATGCCGGCCTGGTGCGCATGCCCTACGGCCGCGACGGCGGGCTGATGAAACTGGTGGCCGAGGTGGTGGGCATGGGCGAGGGCCGCACGCTGGACGGCGCCATCTACCTGATGGACCCGGTGGACCCGTCGTCGATCTTTCCCGAGGCGCTGGCGCTCAAGCGCCAGTGCGTGATCCACGGCAAGCCCTTTCTCTCCACCGTGGCCAGCGCGCGCGACTGGATCGAGATGGAGCGCATCCATGCCGGCCTGCCGCGCGACCGCGGCGCCGATGGCCTGCACGACTACGAGAACCAGACACTGGCGCTGATCGCCCACGATGCGATGAAGCCCACGATGCTGGAGTTTGCCGAGCGCAACTTCGCGCTGCTGTCGCGGTTCCGCCGGCGCGTGGGCACCGGCACCACGGGCAGCAGGCTCAATGAGATGGCCTGGAGCAAGGGTTGGCCCGCGGGCCAGCCCTGGGTGGACCGCTACAACAGTGGCCCGCTGGGCGGCGACGCGCAGATCGCCGACCTGGTGCTCGAGGGCCGCTGCCACCGCGCCATCTTCTTCGAGGACCCGCATGTGGCCCGCCAGCACGAGGCCGACATCCAGCTGCTGGAGCGCGCCGTGACCACCGTCACGCTGGGCGTGGTCTGCACCACCTCGCCGGGCGTGGCCCAGCGCTGGTGCGATGCGGCAGCAAAACGCGGCTGATTAGCCCGGCGCGCGCAGAAAGGCCGGCGCCAGGCTGGCGAGCTGCATTGAGGCGCTGCGCAGCGCCGGCAGCACGCCCTGCACAGCCTGTTCGCGGCTGAAGTCCGAGCGCAGCAGGTTGGCGCTGATGGCCGCGGCAACCCGGTTGCTTTCGTCGTAGATGGGTACGGCCAGCCCGGCCACATGCGGATCGAACTCGCCCTCGACCCAGGCAAAGCCATCGTGGCGGATGCGGTCGAGCGCGCCCAGCAGGTCCTGCTCGGTGGCCAGCGTGGCCGGGGTCAGCGGCTTGAGCTCGTGCCCGCCGAGGTAGCGCGCCAGCACTTCGGGTTCGCTGTGGGCCAGCAGCACCCGCCCCGGCGCGGTGGCGTAGGCCGGCAGCCGGCTGCCCATGCCCAGGCGCAGCGACATGATCTTGGTGGACGGGATGCGCAGCACGAACACGGCCTCGCTGCCGTCGAACACCGCCATCGCGCAGGACTCCTGCAGCTGCGCGCAGAGGTTCTCGAGCACGCGCTGCGCATGGCCCCAGAACGGCAGCGAGGTGAGGTAGGTCGTGCCCAGGTTCAGCACCTTGGGCGTCAGGTGGAAGCTCTTGTCCTTGGCCAGCACGGCATAGCCCAGCTCGCACAGCGTGAGCAGGATGCGCCGCACCACGGTGCGCGGCAGCGCCGACGACGCGGCCACGCTGGCCACGGTGTGCGGGCCGCTCTGGCCCAGCGCCTCGATGACGGACAGGCCGCGCGCGAACGCGCGCACAAAGCCTTCGTTTTCCGGATTGGTCATGGTCTGTCTTTCTGCGCCCTTGCCGGACCGCCGCTCGCAGGCGTCTGAGCGCACCGGCGTGCGGGTCTGGCGAACCCAGGCAAAGGGCCCCTTAACGATACCCAAAGTGCCACCCCCGCCCGCGATATTGACGGTCTGCAGAAAATGGCCTTAAATAACCGTTAGACGGATATATAAATCCGCTAGGCGGACAGTATAAGGGCAAAGCCCTTCCTCAAGGAGACAAAGATGAAGCGACGTCCATTCGCGATGGCCGTGGCGGCGGTACTTGCCGCCGCGCTGCCCTGCAGCCTGTTGGCGCAGACGGCCGACCTGCCCACGGGCAAGCCCTTCCGCATCATTGCGCCCAGCTCGCCCGGCGGCATTCTGGACCTGACCAGCCGGCTGCTGGCCAAGTCGCTGGGCGAGAAGACCGGCCAGCCGGTGATCGTGGAAAACCACCCGGGCGCCGGTGGCGTGCTGGGCATCCAGGCCATGCTGCGCGCCGAGCCGGACGGCCGCACGCTGGTGATGGGCAGCCTGGGGCCAAACGCGGCCAATTACGAGCTGCAGAGCAAGCTGCCCTATGCCTACAAGGACATGACGGCGGTGGTTCATGTGCTGTCCATGCCCGATGTGGTCGTGGTCAACCCCAAGCTGCCGGTGAAGTCGGTGGCCGAGCTGAAGCAGTATGCGCAGGCGCGGCCGCAGGGCTTGTCGATAGCCGTGTCCACCAGTGGCTCGTCCGGGCACCTGGCCGGCGCGCTGCTGAACCAGCGCACCGGCATCCACGCGGTGGACGTGATCTACAAGGGCGCAGCGCCGGCGCTGACCGACCTGATCGCCGGCCAGGTGGACTACATGGTGGACAACCTGATCACCGCGCTGCCGCTGATCCGCGGCGCCAAGATCCGCCCCATCGCCGTCACCACGCGCGAGCGCAGCGCCGAGCTGCCCGACGTGCCCACGCTGATGGAGCTGGGCTACCCGGATTTCGACGTGTCGGTGTGGCTGGGGCTGTTCGTTTCGTCCAAGACCCCGCCGGCCGTGGTGCGGGCGCTGAACACCGAGCTCAACAAGGTGCTGGCCGATCCCGAGGTGCGCAAGACCATTGCCCAGCAGGGCGGCACGGCCGTGGGCGGCAGCCCCGAGGACTTCGAGCGCTTCGTGCAGGCCGAGAAGGACCGCTGGACCCAGGTGATTCGGGTCGGAAAGATCAAGACGGAGTGAGTGCCTCTGGGCGCGCACCGAACAGCAGACACAGGGAGAACGAGCGATGAAAGACAAGGTGGTGGTGGTCACGGGCGCCGGCAACGGCATTGGCCGGGCGACGGCGCTGTTGCTGGGCGCACTGGGCGCCAGGGTGGTGGTCAATGACCTGGGCGCCAGCGGCAGCGGCGAGGGCCAGGACGCGGGGCCGGCCGAGCAGGTGGCGCGGGAGATCGTGGCGGCCGGCGGCGAGGCGGTGGCCGACACCCATTCGGTGGCCACGCGCGACGGTGCGGCCGCCATCGTGCAGGCGGCGGTGGACCGTTACGGCCGCATCGACGGCGTGGTGAACAACGCCGGCATCCTGCGCGACCGCATCTTCCACAAGATGAACGAGGACGAGTGGCGCGCGGTGCTGGACGTGCACCTGAACGGCTCGTTCTACGTGAGCCGCGCGGCGGCGCCTTTCTTCAAGGACCAGCAGGGTGGCGCCTTGGTGCACATGACCTCCACCTCGGGGCTGATCGGCAACTTCGGCCAAGCCAACTATGCGGCGGCCAAGCTCGGGATCGCGGCGCTGTCCAAGTCGATCGCGCTCGACATGGCGCGCTTCAATGTGCGCTCCAACTGTATCGCGCCCTTTGCCTGGAGCCGCCTGATCGGCACCCTGCCCAGCGAGACCGAGGCGGAGAAGCAGCGCCTGGCGCGCATGCAGTCCATGAAGCCGGAGCAGGTGGCGGCGGTGGCGGCCTTCCTGGTCGGCGACGGAGCGCGCGAGATCAATGGCCAGATCCTGGCGGTGCGCGGCAACGAGGTGATGGTGATGAGCCAGCCCCGGCCGGTTGCCTCGGTGCATAGCGCCACGGGCTGGGACCAGGACAGCCTGCAGTCGCATGCGCTGCCGGCCTTGAAGCGCGCCTTCACGCCGCTGGAGCGCTCGCCCGAGGTGTTCTGCTGGGACCCGGTGTGAGGCACGCATGATCCACTACGACACCGTCAAGCAGTGGCCCTTCGGCGACGATATCACCGCCTACGGCGTGGACGACTGCATCCGCTACGCGCTGAGCTTGGGGCTGGCCGCCGATCCGCTCGACGAGGACGAGCTGCCCTTCGTGCTTGAGGACGACATTCGCGTGCTGCCCACCTTGCTGGCCACGGTGGGCGCGCCGGGCGCCTGGGCGTCCAACCCGGCGACCGGCATAGACTGGCTGCAGATATTGCACGGCGAGCACCGCATGCGCTTCTTCGGCGCGCTGCCGGCCAGCGCCCGGGTGCGCAGCCAGACCCGCGTGGGCGGCATCGTCGACAAGGGCGCGGGCAAGGGTGCGCTGGTGACCACGGTGCGCGAGGTCTCCGATGCCGACTCCGGCCGGTTGCTGGCCCAGGTCGAGCATGTGTCGTTCTGCCGGGCCGATGGCGGCTACTCGGCGGCCGGCGCGCCCAGCGATGCGCCGCTGGAGCCCCTGCCCGCCGCGCCGGCGCGCACGCCGGATGTGCAGCTGTCGATGCCCACGCAGCGCAATGCGGCGCTGCTGTACCGCCTCAACGGCGACCGAAACCCCGTGCATGCCGTGCCCGCGGCCTGGCGCCAGGCGGGATTCGACCAGCCCATCCTGCACGGCCTGTGCAGCTATGGCATGGCGGCGCGCGGGCTGGTGAAGCTGGCCTGCGGCAATGACCCCGCGCGGCTGCAGAGCCTGGCGGCGCGTTTCTCCGCGCCGGTATACCCGGGCGAGACCCTGGTGCTGAGCCAGTGGCGCGACGGTGCCCGCGTGCATTTCGAGGTGCACGCGAAGGAGCGCGGCCTGAAGGTGCTGAGTCACGGCGTCGCCACGGTGGCCGTCACTACGGTGGCCGTGGCTTGAAAGGAGAACGCATGTCGACTATCGAGACCTTTGCCCGCGACAAGCCCGATGGCGTGGCCTACCGCATGGTGCCGTCCGAGCAGGTGGTGACCTGGCGGGAGCTGGAGCAGCGTTCGCGCCAGTGCGCGGCGGCGCTGCGGGCGGCCGGGCTGCAGCAGGGCGACGTCGTCGCCATCTTTCTGGAGAACCATGTCCGCTACTTCGAGATCCTCTGGGCGGCCTTCCGCATCGGCCTGTACTACACCACGATCAGCCGCCACCTGAAGACCGATGAGGTGCGCTACATCCTGCAGGACTGCGGCGCCAAGGCGGTGTTCTGCTCGGCGCGCACGCTGCAGGATGTGGAGGCCGGCGCGTTGGATGCACTGCCTGGACTGTCGGTAGAGCGCATCCTGCTCGACGGCACGCGGCCCGGCTTCACGAACTACGAGGCCTTCATCGCCTCGCAGCCGCCCACCGTGGCGCTGCCCGAGACCTTGCCGGGCATGGATTTCTGCTACTCGTCCGGCACCACCGGCCTGCCCAAGGGCATCAAGCGGCCGCTGGCCGATGCGAACAAGTTCTTTGCCGCCAAGGACGACCCGCGCATGCGCTGGAAGGACTTCGACGCCGGCACGGTCTACCTGTCGACCGCGCCCTTCTACCACACGGCCCCGGTGCGCTGGAACATGAACGTGATGAAGGTGGGCGGCAGCTGCGTGATGATGGAGAAGTTCGATCCTTTGGTCGCGCTCGAGGCCATAGACCACTACCGCGTGACCCATGCGCAGTGGGTGCCCACCATGTTCATCCGCCTGCTGCGCTTGCCCGAGGAAGAGCGGGCGCGCTTCAGCCTGGCAAGCCTGCGCTATGCCGTCCACGCGGCGGCGCCGTGCCCGCCGGCGGTCAAGCAGCAGATGATCGACTGGTGGGGCCCGATCCTGTACGAGTTCTACAGCGGCACCGAACTGGTGGGGCGCACCTCGCTCGACTCGCACGAATGGCTGAGCCACCCGGGCTCGGTCGGCCGGGCCGAGTTCGGCCAGGTGCACATCGTGGGCGACCAGGGCCAAGAGCAGCCGGCGGGCACGCCCGGCGTGGTGTATTTCTCGGGCGGCGGCCGCTTCGAGTACCACAACGACCCGGACAAGACCCGCCAGGCCTACAACGATCGGGGCTGGGCCACCTATGGCGACATCGGCTACCTGGACGGCGAGGGCTATCTGTACCTGACCGACCGGCTGGCCAACACCATCGTCTCGGGCGGCGTGAACATCTACCCGCAGGAGGCCGAGAACGTGCTGGCCGCCCACCCGGCCGTGGCCGACGTGGCCGTCGTCGGCGTGCCCAACGCCGAGTTCGGCGAGGAGGTCAAGGCCGTGGTGCAGCTGCAGGATGCGGCCGCCGCCAGCGATGCGCTCGCGGCCGAGCTGATCGCGCACTGCCGCAGCCAGATCTCGGCCCTCAAGTGCCCGCGCTCGGTGGATTTCGTCACGGAGCTGCCGCGGGCCGAGTCGGGCAAGCTGCTCAAGCGCCTGGTGAAGGCCCGGTACTGGCCCGAGCAAAGCCAGATAGCCCATTGAAGGAAAGTCCTATGAGCCATTCCCAGGACCAGGCGATGAAGCGCACCGCGTTCTCGGCGGACCACGAGCTGTACCGTGCCAGCGTGGCCCGGTTCATCGCGGACAAGATCACCCCGCACCACCAGGACTGGGAGGCCCAGGGCCTGGTGCCGCGCGAGCTGTGGCGCGCGGCGGGCGCGGCCGGCCTGCTGCTGCCGGGCACCCCCGAGGACTACGGCGGCGGTGGCGGCGACTTCCTGCACAGCGCCATCGTGGTCGAGGAAATCGCCCGCGCGCTGGCCACCGGCGTCACCGGCTTCACCACGCACTCCGAGAACGTGGCGCCCTACCTGCTGGAGTTCGGCAGTGAGGCGCTCAAGCGCCAGTTCCTGCCCGGCATGGCCCGCGGCGACATCGTGGGCTCGGTGGCGATGACCGAGCCCGGCGCCGGCAGCGACCTGAAGGCCATCCGCACCACGGCCGTGCCGGTGGATGGGGGCTTTCGGCTCAGCGGCCAGAAGACCTTCATCACCAACGGCTACCACGCCGACAGGGTGCTGGTGTTCGCCAAGACCGATCCGGCCGCCGGGGCCAAGGGCATCAGCCTGCTGTGGGTGGACACGCGCAGCGAGGGCTTCAGCCGCGGGCGCCTGCTCGACAAGCTCGGCCAGAAGGCGCAGGACACGGCCGAGCTGTTCTTCGACAACGTGTTCGTGCCCGGCGACATGCTGGTGGGCGAGCTGAACCGCGGCTTTGCCTACGGCATGAGCGGCCTGGTGCGCGAGCGCCTGCTGATCGCGCTGCGCTGCGCGGTGGCGCTGGAAGTGGCGCTGCAGTGGACGGTGGACTATGTGAAGCAGCGCCAGGCTTTTGGCCACGCGCTGGTCGAGAACCAGTTCATTCGTTTCCGGCTGGCGGACATCAAGGCCCAGACCTGGGCTACGCGGGCGCTGGTGGACAGCTGCCTGCAGCAGTACCTGCAGGGCGAGCTCACGCCCGACGGCGCGGCCATGGCCAAGCTCTGGGCCAGCGAGGCCACGCGTTCCATCGACGACCTGATGCAGTTCTTCGGCGGCTATGGCTACATGCGCGAGTACCCGATCGCGCGGGCCTACACCGACGTGCGGCCGAACCGGATCTATGGCGGGTCGTCGGAAATCATGCGCGAAGTGATCGCGCGGGCTTTGTAATGAAAAAGGAGTGGGGCGTATGAGCCAATCGCTGTCCCGGTCCGTCGCCATCGCCGGCGTGGCCGAATCCGATCTGGGCAAGGTGCCCGGCAAGTCGGCGCTGGAGCTGCAGGCCCAGGCCGCGCGGCTGGCGCTGGCCGATGCGGGCCTCGCGCTGCGCGATGTGGACGCGGTTTTCGCGCACACGGACGACCGCTTCTCCAGCCTGCAGGTGTCGGAGTTCCTGGGCATACGCCCGCGCTATGTGGACTCGACCAATGTGGGGGGCATGTCCAACCTGCTGCACATCCGGCGCGCCATGGCCGCGATTGCCGCGGGCCTGTGCGAGGTGGCGTTGATCACCTATGGCAGCACGCAGCTGTCCGACGGCTCGCGCAAGGGCGGTGCCGTGGCGGCCGATGCGCCGCACACGCCGCGCGGCCAGTTCATCCTGCCCTACGGCCACCTGAGCCCCATCGGCTACTACGCCATGGTGGCCCAGCTGCACATGCACCGCTACGGCACCACGCCGAAAGACCTGGCCGAGGTGGCGGTGGCCGCGCGGCGCTGGGCCCAGCTCAACCCCAAGGCTTACCGGCGCGAACCCACCAGTCTCGACGAGGTGATGGCCTCGCCCGTGGTGGCCGAGCCCCTGCGCCAGCGCGACTGCTGCCTGGTGACCGATGGCGGTGGCGCGCTGGTGGTGGTGTCCGCCGCGCGCGCCCGCGATCTGCGCAGCAAGCCGGTCTACGTGCTGGGCGCGGCCGAAACCCATGCCCACCACTACACGCCCTTCAACACCGGCGACTGGCTGGACACGGGCGTGGCGGCCACGGCCGACGAGGCCCTGCGCATGGCCGGTGTGGCGCGCGAAGACATCGACGTGGTGCAGATCTACGATCACTTCACCATCGGTGTGATCCAGTCGCTGGAGGAACTGGGCTTCTGCCCGCGCGGCGAGGGCGGCGCCTTCGTGGCCGACGGTGCGCTGGGCCCGGGCGGGCGCTTCCCCATCAACACCTCGGGCGGCGGCCTGTCGTACGGACATCCGGGCATGTTCGGCATGTTCGTCGCCATCGAGGCCGTGCGCCAGCTGCGCGGCGAATGCGGCGAGCGGCAGCTGCCCCGGGCCGAGCTGGCGCTGTGCCATGCGCCGGGGCTGGTTTTTTCCTGCAATACCACCCTGATTTTGGGAGTATGAAATGAGCGATGTATTGCGCCCTTTGCCCCAGGCCACCGACCTGACCCGACCCTACTGGGAGGCCGCCGCGCGCGGCGAGCTGCACATGCAGCACTGCGGCGCCTGCGGCCGCTGGCAGTTCTACCCGCGCCCCTTCTGCGTGCACTGCGAGGCCGACGCTCCGCAGTGGCGTCGCGTGGCCGGCACCGGCAAGGTCTACACCTACACCGTGAACCACCGCGCGCCCAACCCGTTCATGAAGGCGCGCCTGCCTTATGTGGTGGCGATGGTCGAGCTCGACGAGGGCCCGCGCCTGATGGCCAATGTGCTGGATGTGCAGCCCGGCGACATGGCCATAGGTAAGCGCGTCGAGGTGGTCTTCGAGCGCGTGGGAGGCGAGCTGGCGCTGCCGCAGTTCAGGCTGCTGGCTGAGTAGCCTTCGGCTTCTCACGTTCGTGTTCTTCAGGAGATGAATGCCATGTCCCATCCGTTTTGTCCCACCGTGCCCCTTCGCCGCCGCTCCGTGTTGCTGGGCGGCAGCGCGCTGCTGGGCGGGCTCGCAATGCCTGCCTGGAGCCAGGAGGTCGCCCGCATCTACGTGGGCTTCGCCGCCGGCGGCGTGACCGACTTGGCGGCGCGCATGCTGGCGCCGGCGCTGTCGGCCGAGCTGGGCCAGAGCTTCATCGTGGAGAACCGGCCGGGGGCATCGAGCGCGCTGGCCATCAAGGCCGTGGAGGCCAGTGCGCCATCCAGCAACAGCTTTGTGCTCTACCCCACGCTGGCGCTGCTGGGCTTTCTGCTGAACGGCCAGCAGCCCGCGCTCGACCGGATCACGCCGATCTCGCTGCTGTACGAGCAGTTCGCGGTGCTGGCCATCAACCCGCAGGTGGCTGGCCTTGAGAACGTGCGCACGTTGCAGGACCTGCTGCAGGTCGCCAGGGCGAAGGCCGGCGCGCTGACCTATACCAGTTCGGGCGTGGGCAGCACCGGGCACCTGGCCATGGAATGGGTATGCAGCCTGGCGGGCGTCAAGATGCAGCACGTGCCCTACAAGGGCGGGGCGCCGGCGGTGACCGATGTGCTGGGCGGGCATGTCGGCATTGTCTTTGCAGACTCGACCCTCATCGCTCCCCACGTCAAGTCGGGCAAGGTGCGCGCGCTGGCCGTCAACTACCCGGTGCGCGTGCCGGGCTTTGCCGACGTGCCTACGGTGGCCGAGCAGGGCTTCAAGGAAGTCTCTGCCGTGCCCTGGGTCGTGCTGGCCGGCCCGCCCGGCATGTCCGATGCGGCGGCCAGCAAGGTGGCCGCCGCCGTGGGCAGGGTAGTGGCCAAGCCCGATATCGCCCAGTCCATGCAGGAGCAGAACATGGTGCCCCGGCATTCGACACCGCCCGAAACCCGCCAGCTCATGCAGCGCGACATGCTGGCCTGGCGCAAGATCATCGAAGACAACGGCATCAAGCTGTAGGGCCGGCGCCGTCCGCCGTCTAGTACCCGGCGCCCGGCCGTGCCACCGCGGCCGGGCTGCCGCCCGCGAACTGGCCGCGCAGCTTGCGCGCCGCGTTCACGAACATCAGCAAGTCCACACCCACGGCGACAAAGGTGCAGCCCAGATCCAGGTAGCGTTGTGCGAGGGCCGGGTCGGAGGTCAGCGTGCCGGCGGCCTTGCCGCTGGCGACGATGGTCTTCATCGCGCCTTCGATGGCGGCCTGCACCTCGGGGTGGCCGGGGTTGCCGCGGTGGCCCATCGAGGCGGCCAGATCGGCCGGGCCGATGAAGACGCCGTGCACGCCGTCGACGGCGCAGATGGCCTCGAGGTTGGCCAGTGCGGTGGTGGTCTCGGCCTGCACCAGCAGGCAGATTTCGTCGTCGGCGACTTGCAGGTAGTCGCCGCGGCTGCTCCACTGCGAGGCGCGCCCCACGGCACTGCCCACACCGCGCACACCCCGGGGCGGGTATTGCGTGGCGGCCACGATGGCGCGCGCCTGCTCGGGCGTGTCGACCATGGGCACGAGCAGGGTCTTGGCGCCTATGTCCAGCATCTGCTTGATGAGGGCCGTGCTGCCTTCCACCACGCGCACCACGGGCTGGCCGGGGTGGGGCGCCACGGCCTGCAGCGCGGCCAGCGTGCTGTGCAGGTCGTTGGGTGCGTGTTCGCCATCGATCAGCAGCCAGTCATAGCCGCAGGTGGCGGCGGCCTCGGCCAGGTAGGGGTCGGCCATGGACAGCCACAGGCCGATGCGGGGCTGGCCTGCGGCCAGGGCGGTCTTGAAGGGATTGTGGGCGGGCATGGAATACGGAGGAAGGGTCAGAGCAGATGGCCGGCGGGCAAGGGCCGGCCCGCAAGGTGGTCGACGATGTTGGCGGCGGTGAGGGTGGCCACGCGCAGCGCGGCCTGGCGCGTGACGCCGGCCACATGCGGGGTCAGCAGCACCTGGGGCAGGCGGGTGAGCGGGTGGTCCTGCGGCAGCGGCTCGGTGTCGAAGGTGTCGAGGCCGGCGCCGGCCAGGTGGCCGCTTTGCAGTGCCGCCAGCAGCGCGGCTTCATCGACGACCGGGCCGCGCGCGGTATTGACCAGCAGGCTGCCGGGGCGCAGCAGCGCCAACTCCGGTGCACCGATCAGGCCGCGCGTGCGCTCGGTCAGCGGGCAGTGCAGGCTCAGGATGTCCACCTGGGGCAGCAGCCGGTGCAGCTCGGGTTCGCAGTCCAAGCCGTCGGCCTGGCCCGCGGGGCGCAGCACCAGCACCCTGGCGCCCAGGGCCGCGGCCAGCTGCGCGGTGGCGCGGCCTATGGCGCCGTAGCCCACGATGCCCACGGTGGAGCCGCGAAAGTCGCGCCCCTGCCAGTTGCTGCCGGCCCAGCCGCCGGAGCGCACCTGCTGGTCCAGCTGCGGCAGCTGGCGCACCAGGGCCAGCATCAGCGCCAGCGCATGCTCGGCCACGGCTGGGGCATTGGCGGCCAGCGCCACGGCCACGGCTACGCCTTGCGCGCGGGCGGCTTCGAGGTCCACGCTGTCCACGCCGGCGCCATTCTTGGCCACGATGCGCAAGGCGGGCGCGGCGCGCAGCACCGCGGCCGTCACGGGCTTGGAGCCGCGCAGCACCAGCGCCTGGGCGCCGGTCTGCGCCAGCCGCTCGGCCAGGCTGGCCTCGGTGATGGGTTCGGCCATGCAATGGATCTGCCCGCCAGCGGCCTGCACCAGGGCCTGGGCCTCGGGCGCCCAGTGCTCGGCGGTGACGAGAACGTTGAAGGTAGTGGTCATGCTGCTCCCGTCACCCAGTCCGGCTGCACGCGCACATGGCGGATGTGCTGGCGGAACACGGTATAGGCCAGGTGCAGCGCGCCATCGGCGCCCTGGCGGATGGAGGGATAGGAGTACTCGCGGTTGCGGCCGCGTTCGGAGTCGTTGCTCATGCACCAGCCGTCGCCCACCTCCAGGTTGCGCTGCCAGGGCCAGCTCAGGCCGTCGTCCGCCGACAGGGCCAGCGTCATCGGTGCGCGGGGCGCTCCCCAGAACGAGCGGCGCTCGCCGGCCGAAGCCTGTGCCGGCGTTGCCGAGGCATCGTCCAGCTCGTCGTACAGCGATTCGCGCCGTTCGGTGGCATCGGCGGCGCTGCTGGCGTTGAAGATCATTGCCAGGCGGCCGTCGGCCAGGCGCAGGGCCTGGATGGACGAGTTGTTGTTGGGCAGGGCCGTGGGCTCGGGCGCCTGCCAGCTCAGGCCGCCGTCGTCGCTGCGGCTGCGGTAGACGTGGTCGGCCCAGCGGCTGCGGAAGAACGCCAGCAGGCTGCCGTCCGAGGCCGCCACGATATTCATGTGCACGCAGCCCAGGCTGCCGGGCACGGCGATACGCTGCCAGCTGAGGCCCTGGTCGGTGGAGCGCAGCACGCCGCTGTCGTCATGGCTGCCGTCCCAGGCTTGGCCGGGCTGGCTGCGGCAGTGGAACACCGGCAGCAGCCAGCTGCCATCGGTGTGGACGTGGATGGGCTGGCGCACAAAGGTGCCGGCCGGGGCATCGGCCAGCGTCTCGGTGGGCTCCCAGCTCAGGCCATGGTCGCGTGACAGGCGGCGGCGCACCACCGAGGTGTCCTGGTGGCCCGAATGCTGGGCCGTGTGCAGCAGCCACAGCGCACCGCTCGGCGCCGGGAACAGCACCGGGTTCTGCTCCGAGCGCTCGGCATCGTGCGACAGCTGAACGGGCGCGGACCACTGCACGGCGCCGGGTGCCAGGCGCGACATGAAGACCGAGATGTCGGAGCGGCCCTCCATCGAGCCGCCGAACCACACGCAGGCGAGGGTGCCGTCGTCCAGCAGCATCAGGTTGGCGGCATGGGCCTGCACGCAGGGCGAGGGCAGGTCGGCCACCTGGCGGGCCGGGTCTTCGGGGTGCGGGCGCAGCAATCCATCGGGCATGGGCTTCTCCTCAGTCGGCTTTGATTTTGGCGGTCTTGATCAGTCCGCCGATGCGCTGGTACTCGCCGGGCACAAAGGCGCGCAGCTCGTTCGCATCGCCGGTGCCGGGCGTCACGCCCAGGTCGCGCAGCTTGGTGGCCACGTCGGGCTGCTTCAGGGATTTGGCCAGCGCGGCCGAGAGCTTGGCGCTGACATCGGCGGGCGTCTTCGCCGGCGCAAACAGCGCATACCAGGCCGAGAACTCGAACTGCGGGTAGCCGGCCTCGGCAAAGGTCGGCACGTTGGGCAGCTCGGGCAGGCGCGCGGCCGCACCCACGGCCAGCGCGCGCACCTTGCCGCCGCGCAGCAGCGGCATGGAGTTGGTGGCGGTGTCGAAGATCACCGGCACGCGGCCGCCGATCAGGTCCACGATATGGGCGTTGCCGCCCTTGTAGGGCACGTGCGTCATCTGGACCTTGGCGATGGACACGAACAGCTCGCCGGCCAGGTGCAGCGGCGAGCCATTGCCCGACGAGCCGTACATCACGGCCTGCGGGTCCTTGCGCGCGGCGTCCACCACGTCCTGCAGCGTCTTGTAGGGCGAGTCGTTGGCCGTGATGGCGATGATGGGCGCGCTGCCGATCATGCCTATGGGCTCGAAGTCCTTGACCGGGTCGTACTCGGCCTTGATCAGGTGCGGGCTGGCGGCGTGCGTGGCCAGGCCGCCGACCAGCAGCGTGTAGCCGTCGGCCGGCGCTCGCGCCACGATGCCCGCGCCCAGCAGCGCGCCGGCGCCCGGCCGGTTGTCCACGATGGTGGAGGCGCCCAGCGCCTCGCCCATCTTCTGGCCCACCAGGCGGCCCAGCATGTCGTTGGCGCCGCCTGCGGGGTAGGGCACGATAAAGGTGATGGGCTTGCTGGGGAAGGGGCCTTGCGCCTGCGCCAGCGGCAGGACGCCGGCCAGGGCGAATGCCGCCAGCGCGCCCAGCAGGGGCCTGCGGGTGGGGTATTGGGAATGGCTCATGGTTTGTCTCCTGTTGTGATTGGGTGCTAGCGACCGACGGGCGTCAATCCAGTTGTCCCTGGCAGACGTATTTGGTGTGCAGGTAGTCGTCGAGTCCGTGCGTGGAGCCTTCGCGGCCGTAGCCCGATTCCTTGACGCCGCCAAAGGGCGCGGCCTCGGCCGAGATGGCGCCTTCGTTGATGCCGACGATGCCGGTCTCCAGTGCATCGGCCACGCGCCAGATGCGGCGCACGTCCTGGCTGTAGAAGTAGGCGGCCAGGCCGAAGGGCGTGTCGTTGGCGGCGGCCAGCACCTCGGCTTCGTCGTTGAAGGCGGTCAGTGGCGCCACGGGGCCGAAGGTTTCCTCGCAGGCGCAGGCCATGCTGGCATCGGCGCCGGCGAGCACCGTGGGCGCGTAGTAGCGGGGGCCGAGCTCGGCCAGGCGCCTGCCGCCGGCGAGCACACGGGCGCCCTTGGCCACGGCGTCCTGCACATGGCGCTCGATCTTCTCGACGGCGCGGGCGTTGATCATGGGGCCGATCTGCGAGGCCGGATCGCTGGCCGGGCCCACCTGCAGTGCGGCCACGCGCGCGGCGAGCTTTTGCGCAAAGGCATCGAACACGCCGCGCTGCACGAATACGCGGTTGGGGCAGACACAGGTCTGGCCGCCGTTGCGGAACTTGGCGGCCATGAAGCCGTCGACAGCCGCATCCACATCGGCGTCGTCGAACACGATGAAGGGCGCGTTGCCGCCGAGCTCCAGCGAGAGCTTCTTCAGCGTATCGGCGCTGCGGCGCGCCAGGTGCTTGCCCACCGGCGTGGAGCCTGTGAAGGTGATCTTGCGTACGCGCGCATCGCCCAGCCACACATCCACGACCTCGGGCGTCTGCTCGCGCGAGGCGGTGACGATATTGAGCACGCCGGCCGGCACACCGGCTTCGTGTGCCAGCAACACCAGGGCCAGCGAGGTCAGCGGTGTGTCCTCGGCGGGCTTGCAGACCACGGTGCAGCCGGCGGCCAGCGCGGGCGCGATCTTGCGCGCGATCATCGCGGCGGGAAAGTTCCAGGGCGTGATGGCGGCCACCACGCCCACGGGCTCGCGCAGCGCGAACATGCGCCGGCCCGGCACGGGCGCGGGAATCACCTCGCCGTTCATGCGCGTGGCCTCCTCGCCAAACCATTCGATGTAGCTGGCGGCATAGGCCACCTCGCCCTTGCCCTCGGCCAGGGGCTTGCCCTGCTCCAGCGAGATCAGCGTGCCCAGGTCGTCCTGGTGGGCGATGACCAGGTCGTTCCAGCGCTTGATGATGGAGGCGCGCTGCTTGGCTGGCAGCTTGCGCCATGCGGGAAAGGCGGCATGCGCGGCATCGAGCGCTGCGTGGGCCTCGGCGGCGCCCGAGTCCGGCACTTCGGTGATGAGGGCGCCGGTGGCCGGATCGGTCACGGCCAAACGGGGAGCCGGCGCGGCGGGCGCATCGCGCCATTCGCCGGCGATGAAGTTGGCGCTGCGGATCAGGTCGGGGCGGGTGAGGGTCAGGGGCATGGTTTTGAATGAAATTGGCATCCAGGGCTTATGTGGTAAGCGCTAGCAGCTATTATTTTGATAGTTCAGCTCACGATGCCCAGGTGCCAGGGCACGAACTCGTGGTCGCCCAGGCCGAGCAGCTCGCTCTTGGTGGCTTCGCCGCTGGCGTGGCGCAGGATCTGCTCGAAGATGCGCCGGCCCATCTCGGGCACGGTGCATTCGCCGTCCACGATCAGGCCGCAGTTGATGTCCATGTCTTCCGACAGGCGCTGGTACATGGGCGTGTTGCTGGCCAGCTTGATGGTGGGCGCGGGCTTGCTGCCGAACATGGAGCCGCGCCCGGTGGTGAAGCAGATCAGGTTGGCGCCGCTGGCGATCTGGCCGGTGGAGGCCACGGGGTCGTAGCCCGGCGAGTCCATGAAGACGAAGCCGCTTTCGGTGATGGGCTCGGCGTATTCGTAGACCGCGCGCAGCGGCGTGGTGCCGCCCTTCATGGCCGAGCCCAGCGACTTCTCGAAGATGTTGGCCAGGCCGCCGGCCTGGTTGCCATGGCCCACCACGCCGTTGAATTGGGCGTTCTGGCCGGCGGTGTACCGCTCCCACCAGGCCAGGCGGTCAAGCAGCTTCTGGCCGACCTCGGGGCTGATGGCGCGGCGCGTGAGCATGAACTCCACGCCATGGATCTCGGGCGTCTCGCTGAGGATGGCCGTGCCGCCGTGGCGCACCAGGATGTCCATGGCCGCGCCCAGGGCCGGGTTGGCCGTGATGCCCGAGAAGCCGTCCGAGCCGCCGCATTCCAGGCCGATCTTGAGGTGGCTGGCACTCGCCGTGCTGCGCTGCGCCTGGTTGGCGATGGGCAGCATTTCCTCGATGGCGGCAATGCCGGCCGCGATGGTGGCGCGCGTGCCGCCCACGTCCTGCATCACGAAGCTGCGCAGCAGTTGGCTTTCGTGCAGGCCCTGCGACTCCATCAGGCCATCGACCTGGTTGCGCTCGCAGCCCAGGCCGACGATGAGCACGCCCGCCAGGTTGGGATGGCGCGCATAGCCGGCCAGCGTGCGGCGCAGCACGTCGAAATGCTCGCTGGGCGACGACATGCCGCAGCCGCTGGTCTGCGCGAAGGCGGCCACGCCGTCCACGTTGGGGAAGGCCGCCAGCCGCTCGGGCGTGAAGTGCGCGGCGATGTTCTTGATCACCGTGGCCGAGCAGTTCACCGACGACAGGATGCCGATGAAGTTGCGCGTGCCCACGCGGCCGTCGGCGCGCACGAAGCCCTGGAAGCTGGCGCGCTGGTCCTCGGGCACGTAGTCCACGGGGCGCACGTCGGCGCCAAAGGCCGGGTCGCGGTAGTAGTCCACCAGCTGCAGGTTGTGGCTGTGCACGTAGTCGCCGGGCTCCAGCTCGCGCGTGGCCACGCCGATCACGGTGTCGTACTTCTTCACCTGCTCGCCCGCGGCGATGCGGCGCGCGGCGATCTTGTGGCCGGCAGGCACCTGGGCGCGCGTGCGCACGCCCAGGCCGGGAATCTCCTGGCCCAGCGCCAGCCCGGTCTTGGCGACGAAGACGTTGTCGTTGGGGTGCAGGTGCAGCAGGGGGCTGGTGGTCATGGTCAACCCTTCATCAATTCGCGGAGTTTCAGCTTGTCGATCAGCATGGTCTCCTTCTGGTAGACCGTGTTCACGTATTTTTCGTAGTCGGGGCCGTCCAGGTACATCACCGGGGCGTCGATCTTGTCGGTCACGGCCTTGAACTCGGGGCTGGCCACGGCCTGCCTGAAGGCCGCACGCAGTTTGGCCAGGACGGCCGGGTCCACGCCCTTGGGCGCGCCGATGCCGTTGGGCGCATCGACGACCACGTGGTAGCCCAGTTCCTTGAGCGTGGGCGTGTCCTTGAAGCGCGGCGGCCGCTGCTCGCCCCAGGTGGCCAGCAGGCGCAGCTTGCCGGCCTCGACATGCGGCGCCCACGAGCTGGAATCGGCCAGCGCATCCACATGCCCGCCCAGCACGCCTGCCAGCGCCTCGGCGCCACCCTTGTAGGGCACGGCGTTGAACTGGATGCCGGCCACGCCGGCGAACTCCTCCATGCCCACGTGCGTGGCGCCGCCCACGCCGGCGTGGGCGTAGCTCACCTGGCCCGGGCGGGCCTTGGCCGCATCGACCAGGTCCTTCAGCGTCTTGAAGGGGGAGTTGGCCGGCACGGCGATGCCGAAGGTCTGGCCCGAGGTGCGGGCGATGTAGCTGTAGTCCTTGCGCGGATCGGCCTGCAGCATGCCCAGCTGCGCAAAGCGCGTGACCGAGATCGGGATCTGGCCGATGGTGTAGCCGTCGGCCTTGGCGGCGGCCAGCGCCTTGGCGCCGATCATGCCCGAGGCGCCCGCGCGGTTCTCCACCACGATGCTCTGGCCCAGCACGCGCGCGGCTACGGTGCACAGCGCGCGCATCGACTGGTCGGCCGTGCCGCCGGCGGGCCAGGGGCAGATGAAGGTGATGGGGCGCTCGGGCCATTGCTGGGCCATCAGCGGCCGGGCTACCGCCAAGGCGGCAGCGGTGTACAGAAAGTCGCGGCGGCTGGGCCGGAGGGATGGCATGCGTAGGTCTCCTGCATCTTGTCGTAGTGCTGCGATTGTTCAAAAATGCGCCATGACAATCCAATGAAGATGCGGACTATCTTCATAACCAGAGAGTAATGATGAGCAAGATCGATCGCGTGCTGCGCAGCAACCTCAAGCTGCGCCACCTGCAGCTGCTGGTGGCGCTGGACCAGTTCCGCCACGTGGGCCGGGCGGCGGAGTTCCTGTCGGTCACGCAGCCTGCCGTCTCCAAGACCCTGGCCGAGCTGGAACGCATGCTGGAAACGCCGCTGTTCGAGCGCGGCCCGCGCGGCACCGTGCCCACGGCCGCCGGCGTGAGTCTGGTGCGCTTTGCGCGCTCGGTGCTGGCGGGCTTCGAGCGCACGCGCGACGAGATCGCCGCCGAGGCCAGCGGCGCGCGCGGGCGCACCAGCGTGGGCGCCATGGTCGTGGCCACGCCGGTGCTGCTGGCCCAGGCGGTGGAGCGGCTCAAGGCGCGCTCGGCCCAGACCACGGTGCTGGTCGAGGAGGGCGACCTGACGCGCCTGCTGCCCAAGCTGCGCCTGGGCGAGCTGGACCTGTTCGTGGGCCGGCTGGAGCCCGGCTATGCCGCGCCCGACCTGGAAACCGAGGCGCTGTACCGCGACCCCATGGTGGCCGTGGTGCGGGCCGGCCACCCGCTGGCGCGCAAGCGCCAGGTGCGCTGGGCCGATATCGCCGGCCAGCCCTGCGTGCTGCCGCCGCCCTGGGCGTCGCTGCGCGTCAAGCTCGAGCAGCAGTTCTTCGCCCACGACCTGCATCCACCGGCCGACATCGTGGAGTCGGCCTCGTTCCTGTCGCAGATCAGCTTCCTGCACCAGCGCGGCGCCGTGGCCTTCATGGCGCGCACGGTGGCGCAGCACTTCGCGCAGCAGGGGCTGCTGGCCGTGCTCCGGCTGGCGGTGCCGGTGGAGCTGCCGCCCGTGGGCCTGATCACGCTGCGCGGCCAGCCGATGACGCCGGTGACGGGGCTGCTGGTGGAATGCCTGCGGGAGCAGGCCCGGGCGCTCAAGTGATGCGCACCCTGGCGGCTGCTTTCGCGGCGTGTCCTAAGATCAACGGCATGTCTGGCAGGCCAGGAGCGACAGGGATGGCGGGATGGGCATGGACTCTCTGATCACGGCGGCGGCCCGCGCGCTGGCCGCCGGCGACCCCTTTGGCGCGCTGAACCGGGTGGCGCTGCGCAGCGACGCCCCCGCGCTCGCGCTGCGCGGCATCGCCATGGCGCAGCTGGGCGACCTGGTGCGCGCCAAGGCCCTGGTGCGCAGCGCGGCGCGCGCCTTTGGTGCCCGCGAGGCCGTGGCCCGCGCCCGCTGCGTGGTGGCCGAGGCCGAGATCGCCCTGGCCCAGCGCGACCTGGGCTGGCCGGCCCGCCGGCTGGACGCGGCGCGTGCCACGCTGGAGGCGCATGGCGATGGCGTGAACGCCGCCCATGCACGTTATCTCGAAATCCGGCACTGCCTGCTGGTGGGGCGGCTGGGCGAGGCGGCGCGCCTGCTGGACGGGCTGCAGCCGGCCTTGCTGCCGCCCGCGCTGAGGGCGATCCACGGCCTGGCCGTGGCAGGCATTGCCATGCGGCGGCTCGATACCCGCGCGGCGCGCACCGCGCTGGCCGATGCCGCGCAGGCGGCCCAGGGCGCGGGCATTGCCGCGCTGGTGGCCGAGGTGGAACGGGCCGCGGCCGCCTTGAACGCACCGGCGGCCCGCCTGCTGGTGCCCGGGCAGGCGGAGCAACTGCTGGCGCTGGACGAGGTCGAGGCCTTGCTCGCCTCGGGCACGCTGGTGGTCGATGCCTGCCGCCATGCCGTGCGGGCGGGCGATGTGGTGGTGCCGCTGGCCGGCCGGCCGGTGCTGTTTGCGCTGGCGCGCGTGCTGGGCGAGGCTTGGCCGGCCGATGTGTCGCGCGATGCGCTGGCGGCGCGGGTGTTTCGCGCCCGCGAGGCCGACGAGTCGTACCGCGCGCGCCTGCGGGTCGAGCTGGGACGGTTGCGCCGGCTGCTGCGGCCGCTGGCCGGCGTGCGCGCCACGGCGCAGGGCTTTGTGCTCGTGCCCCATCGCCAGCCCGTGGCCGTGCTGGCGCGGCCCGTGGAGACGGCGCATGGCGCGGTGCTGGCGCTGCTGTCCGATGGCGAGGCCTGGGCCAGCTCGGCCCTGGCGCTGGCGCTGGATGCCAGCCAGCGCAGCGTGCAGAGAGCGTTGGACGCATTGGCGGCCGACGGCCTGGTGCAGCCCGTGGGGCGCGGCCGTGCGCGCCGCTGGATGAGCCAGCCCGCGCCGGGATTCACGACGACTTTGTTACTCCCCGCTGCGCTGCCAGGGGGCTAGCATGGACTGACCGAAACCTTCAGGAGTCCAGCATGAAAGCAGCCACCGCAGAAATCATCCGCGAGTACGGGCCGTTCGATGGCATCACGCAAGTGCATGGCGTGTCCTATGACGGCCGGCAGGTCTGGTTCGCCACCGGCGACCACGTCCAGGCCCTCGATCCCGACAGCGGCCAGATCGTGCGCAGCCTCGATGTGCAGGGGCACGCCGGCACGGCCTTCGACGGCAAGCACCTGTTCCAGATCGCCGAGAACCGCATCCAGAAGATCGACCCCGCGACCAGCCGCGTGCTGGCCACGATCCCAGCGCCCGGCGGCGGCGGCGATTCGGGCCTGGCCTGGGCCGAGGGCTCGCTGTGGGTGGGGCAGTACCAGGAGCGCAAGATCCACCAGATCGATCCCGAGACCGGGGCGGTGCTGCGCACCATAGCCTCGAACCGCTTCGTGACCGGCGTCACCTGGGTCGACGGCGAGCTGTGGCACGGCACCTGGGAGGAAGACCAGAGCGAGCTGCGGCGCGTGGACCCGGACAGCGGCGCGGTGCTGGAGCGGCTGGAGATGCCGGCCGGCACCGGCGTGTCGGGGCTGGAGTCTGACGGCGGCGAGCGCTTCTTCTGCGGCGGCGGGGCCAGCGGCAGGCTCCGGGCCGTGCGCCGGCCGGCGCGGGCGAAGTAGTCCGGCTCAGAGCGGCCGCACCAGGTCCGCCACGCCGGCCCAGGGCTCGCTGGCGAAGGCCTGGGCCAGGTGCTCGATCAGGGCCTGCACGCGTGCCGGGCGGTTGCGGCCCGGGGGCGTCAGGATGTGCAGCGCGATGGGGTCCACCTGCCAGTCCTCCATCACGGCCTCCAGCGCGCCGGTCTGCAGGGCCGGCCAGGCCAGGAAGGCCGGCTGCAGCGCCACGCCCAGGCCGGCCAGCAGCGCGGGCGTCAGCGCATCGGCATTGTTGGCCTGCATCTGCACCGCCATCGACTGCGTGAACTCGCCATGCCGCGCATGCTTGAAGCGCCAGTGCGTGCCGCTGCTCTGGTAGCTGTACTGCAGCGCCTTGTGGTGCGCCAGGTCGCTGGGGTGGCGGGGCCGGCCGTGGCGCTCGAAGTATTCCGGCGACCCCACGAGCAGGATGCGCACCTTGCACAGCTGGCGCGCCAGCAGGCTGGAATCCACCAGGTTGGCGATGCGCAGCGCCAGGTCGAACCGGTCGCCCACCAGGTCCACCTGCCGGTCGTTGAACTGCACGTCCAGCTCCACGTCGGGGTGGGCCTGCAGAAAGCCGGGCAGTACCGGCGCCAGCCGCGCGATGCCGAAGGACATGGGCGCGGACAGGCGTATCGTGCCGCGCAGGCTGGTGGACTGCTCGGCCACCTCGGCCTCGACGGCCTGGCCCTCCTCGAGGATGCGCGCGGCGCGCTCCAGCGCCGCATGGCCGTTGGCGGTCAGCGAGATGCGGCGCGAGGTGCGGTGGAACAGCACGGTCTTCATGCGCGCCTCCAGCCGCGAGATGGCCTTGGATACCGTGGCTTGCGACAGCGAGAACTCGGCCGCGGTGCGCGCGAACGAGCCGGTTTCCGCGACCTTGGCGAAGATCGCCCAGGCTTCCAGGTCGGGTAGTTTGTTCATGGTGGGGATCGCTGGGCGCAGGTGTGGGACACCCCCGCAATATGCCAGCGCCGCGGCCCTCCGGGCATGTCAAAAACGGAAAGGATGGAATTCCATTCCTGGGCTTCTCAGCATGATCCGCGGTTCCTAGACTGGCGCCATCGACATCAACGCAGTCGCAGGAGCAGACCATGATCGAACGCCGTTCCCTGGAAAGCCTGGGCGCCGCCCACCACGGCTGGCTCGACGCCAGGCACCACTTCTCCTTTGCCGAGTACCACGATCCCGAGCGCGTGCACTGGGGTGCGCTGCGGGTGTGGAACGACGACACCATCGCCCCCGGCTCGGGCTTTCCGCCCCACCCGCATGCCGACATGGAAATCATCACCTATGTGCGCGAAGGCGCCATCACCCACCGCGACAACCTGGGCAACCAGGGCCGCACGGTGGCCGGCGACGTGCAGGTGATGAGCGCCGGCACCGGTGTGCGCCACTCCGAATACAACCTCGAGCCCGGCGTCACGCGCATCTTCCAGATCTGGATCCTGCCCGAGCAGCGCGGCGAGCGCCCCGCCTGGGGCACCAAGCCCTTCCCCAGGCATGACCGCGCCGGGCATTTCGTGACGCTGGCCAGCGGCATCGCCGGCGACGAGGACGCGCTGCCGATCCGCGCCGATGCCCGCGTGCTGGGCGCCGCGCTGCAGGCCGGCGAGAGCGCCGAATACCGCTTCGCCCCCGGCGACCGCTACGGCTACCTGGTGCTGGCCAAGGGCCGCGCTGAGGTCAACGGCGTGCCGCTGGAGGCCCGCGACGGCGCCGCCGTGCATGCCGAAGCCAGCATCCGCATCACCGCCAGCGAAGACGCCGAGATCGTGCTGGTCGACGCCCCCGCAGTGCACTGAGCCCGTTTTCCTTTCCTTCACCGCTAACCACCCACCCCAGGAGACCACCATGCCCAACCGCAACTACCTCGAAGTACTGACGCCGCAGAACAGCCAGATCATCTTCATCGACCAGCAGCCGCAGATGGCCTTTGGCGTGCAGTCCATCGACCGCCAGGTGCTCAAGAACAACGTCGTCGGCCTGGCCAAGGCTGCCAAGGCCTTCGGCATCCCCGCCACCATCACCACGGTCGAGACCGAAAGCTTCTCGGGCCATACCTATCCGGAGCTGCTGGCCGTCTTTCCCGAGCACAAGCTGCTGGAGCGCAGCTCGATGAACTCGTGGGACGACCAGAACGTGCGCGACGCACTGGCCGCGGGCGCCGCCCAGGGCCGCAAGAAGGTCGTGGTCTCGGGCCTGTGGACCGAGGTCTGCAACACCACCTTCGCGCTCTCGTGCCTGCACGACACCGACTACGAGATCTACATGGTGGCCGACGCCTCGGGCGGCACCTCGCTCGCCGCGCACGACTACGCCATGGACCGCATGGTGCAGGCCGGCGTGGTGCCCGTGACCTGGCAGCAGGTGCTGCTGGAGTGGCAGCGCGACTGGGCGCGCCGCGGCACCTACGACGCGGTGATGGACATCGTGCGCGAGCACTCCGGCGCCTACGGCATGGGCGTGGACTATGCCTACACCATGGTGCACAAGGCGCCCGAGCGCGTGCAGCACGGCGAGACCGTCGGCCCCAACCCCGCCCAGGCCTGAGCCCCCGCGCCGCCGGCCCCGCCACAGGAGTGACACCATGAAGCTCTACGCACTGTCCCTGGGTGCCGGCCTGCTGGTCGGCGTGGTCTACAGCCTGCTGCAGGTGCGCTCGCCCGCGCCGCCGCTGGTGGCCCTGGTGGGGCTGCTGGGCATCCTGGTGGGCGAACAGATCATCCCTGTCGGCAAGCAGCTATTGCAGGGCACGGCCTTCAGCTCGGCTTGCGAGCAGACCCAGGCCACCGAGCATGTGCTGGGACAGCTGCCCGGCCGCCACAACCCCGGCGCGGACCAGCACCAGGGCTGACACCGGCCCCATCTTCAAGGAAACTGTCCCATGAGCACGCGCAGAAAAGTCCTGGGCTCCGCCGCTACCCTCGCCATGGGTGGCCTGCTGGGCTGCAGCACCCCCTCACGCCAAGGAGCCTCCATGACCGACCCCACGCCCGACGCCGTCTTCCACAACGGCCGGTTCACCACGCTGAACCGGGCCCAGCCCACGGCCACGGCCGTGGCCGTCAAGGACGGCCGGTTCATCGCCGTCGGCTCCGACGCCGAGGTGCTGGCCCTGGCTGGCAGCGGCACGCGCCGGATCGACCTGCAGCGCCGCAGCGTGCTGCCCGGCCTGTTCGACAACCACACGCACGTGATCCGCGGCGGCCTGAACTTCAACCTTGAGCTGCGCTGGGACGGCGTGCGCTCGCTGGCCGATGCGCTCGACATGCTCAGGCGCCAGGTGGCCGTGACCCCGGCGCCGCAATGGGTGCGCGTGGTCGGCGGCTTCACCGAGCACCAGTTCGTCGAGAAGCGCCTGCCCACCCTCGACGAGATCAACGCCATCGCGCCCGACACGCCGGTCTTCTTGCTGCACCTGTACGACCGCGCCCTGCTCAACGCGGCCGCGCTGCGCGCCGTCGGCTACACCAAGGACACGCCCGCACCGCCCGGCGGCGAGATCGTGCGCGACGCCAACGGCAACCCCACGGGCCTGCTGCTGGCCAAGCCCAATGCCACCATCCTCTACGCCACGCTGGCCAAGGGGCCCAAGCTGCCGCTGGACTACCAGGTCAACTCCACGCGCCACTTCATGCGCGAGCTCAACCGCCTGGGCGTGACCGGCGTGATCGATGCGGGCGGCGGCTTCCAGAACTACCCCGAGGACTACGAGGTGATCCAGCAGCTGGCCGATGCGGGCCAGATCACCGTGCGCCTGGCCTACAACCTGTTCACGCAAAAGCCCCAGGAAGAGAAGGCCGACTTCCTGAAGTGGACGTCCTCGGTCAAGTACAAGCAGGGCAACGACTACTTCCGCCACAACGGCGCCGGCGAGATGCTGGTGTACTCGGCCGCCGACTTCGAGGACTTCCGCCAGCCGCGCCCCGACATGCCGCCCAGCATGGAGGGCGACCTGGAAGAAGTGGTGCGCGTGCTGGTGCAGAACCGCTGGCCCTGGCGCCTGCACGCCACGTACGACGAGACCATCAGCCGCGCGCTCGACGTGTTCGAGAAGGTGCACCGCGACACGCCGCTCACCGGCCTGAACTGGTTCTTCGACCACGCCGAGACCATCTCCGACCGGTCCATCGACCGCATCGCCGCGCTGGGCGGCGGTGTTGCCGTGCAGCACCGCATGGCCTACCAGGGCGAGTACTTCGCCGAGCGCTACGGCGCGCGCGCCACCGAGGCCACGCCGCCCGTCAAGAAAATCCTCGAGCGCGGCGTGAAGACCTCAGCCGGCACCGACGCCACGCGCGTCGCCTCGTACAACCCCTGGGTGTCGCTGTCGTGGATGGTCACCGGCAAGACCGTGGGTGGCCTGCAGATGTACCCCGAGCGCAACCTGCTCGACCGCGAGACCGCGCTGCGCATGTGGACCGAGAACGTCGCCTGGTTCAGCAACGAGGAAGGCCGGCGCGGCCGCATCGAGGTCGGCCAGTTCGCCGACATGCTGGTGCCGAGCAAGGACTACTTCACTGTGCCCGAGGACGAGATCTCCTTCCTCACATCCGAGCTCACCGTGGTCGGCGGCCGCGTGGTCTATGGCGCGGGCCCGTTCCAGCAGCACGACGACAACCCGCTGCCGCCGGCCATGCCCGACTGGTCGCCCGTGCGCCGATTCGGCGGCTACGGCGCCTGGGGCGAGCCCGAGGGCGCGGGCAAGCACTCGCTGAACCCCGCGCGCTACCGCAGCCTGGCTGCTGCCTGCGGCTGCGGCACCAGCTGCGGCCTGCACGGCCACAGCCACGCCAGCGCCTGGGCGTCCAGCGTGCCGTCCTCCGATCCGAAAAGCTTTTTCGGCGCGCTGGGCTGCTCGTGCTGGATGGCATGAAGCAGGAGGCCGCCATGACAAGCACCCACCTGGAAAACCGCCTGGCCGCGCTGGCACGCCCCGTCTTCGGCAGCGCCGCGCTGCGCTGGCTGGCCTGCCTGGGCCTGTGCGCGGCCTACCTGCAGGGCGGGCTGGTCAAGCTCACCGACTTTCCCGGCGCCCTGGCCGAGATGCAGCACTTCGGCCTGGCGCCGGCGCCGCTGTTCGCGGTGCTGGTGATCGCGCTGGAGCTGGGCGCCTCGGCGCTGGTCCTCTTCGGCCGGCTGCGCTGGCTGGGCGCGCTGGCGCTGGGCGGCTTCACCCTGTTGGCCACCTTTCTGGCGCTGCGCTTCTGGGAGCTGCCCGCGGGGCAGGAGCGCTTCATGGCGGCCAATTCCTTTTTTGAACACCTGGGCCTGGTCGGCGGATTCCTGCTCGTGGCCTGGCTGGACCTGCAGGAGCCCACGGCATGACGACCACTTCCACCCCCGCGCAGGCGCCCGCATCGGGCAGCTTCGCGCCGCTGCGCCAGCGCCTGTTCCTGGTGCTCTGGACGGCGACCGTGATCGGCAACACCGGCAGCTTCGTGCGCGACGTGGCCAGTTCCTGGCTGATGACCGACCTGTCCCCGTCGCCGGCCGCCGTGGCCATGGTGCAGGCCGCGGCCACGCTGCCGGTGTTCCTGCTGGCCATTCCCGCCGGCGTGCTGTCCGACATCCTCGACCGGCGCAAATTCCTGTTGGCCATCCAGTTCCTGCTCGCCGGCACCAGCGCCGGGCTGATGCTGCTGTCGGCGCTGGGGCTGCAGTCGGTGGCGTCCCTCGTGGCGCTGACCTTCCTCGGCGGCGTGGGCGCGGCGCTGATGGGGCCGACCTGGCAGGCCATCGTGCCCGAGCTGGTGCCCCGGCAGGACCTCAAGAGCGCGGTGGCGCTGAACTCGCTGGGCATCAACATCGCGCGCGCCGTGGGCCCGGCCCTGGGCGGCCTGGTGCTGGCGGCCATGGGCGCGGCCTTCACCTATGGCGTGGACGTGATCAGCTACGCCTTCGTGGTCGCGGCGCTGCTGTGGTGGCCGCGTCCCCAGGCCACGCAGGATGCGCTGTCCGAGCGCTTCTCCGGCGCCTTCCGCGCCGGGCTGCGCTATGCGCGCGCCAGCCGCGAGCTGCATGTGGTGCTGCTGCGGGCCTTCCTGTTCTTCCTGCTGGCCAGCTCGGTCTGGGCGCTGCTGCCTCTGGTGGCGCGCCAGCTGCTGAGCGGCGGCGCCAGCTTCTACGGCATCCTGCTGGGCGCGGTCGGCGTGGGGGCGATCGGCGGTGCCGTCGTCATGCCGCGCCTGCGCGCGCGCCTGGACGCCGACGGCCTGCTGCTGCTGGCCGCGCTGCTGACGGCGGCGGTGATGGCCTTTCTCTCGTGGGCGCCGCCGCAGTGGGCGGCGGTGGCTGCGCTGCTGGTGCTGGGCATGGCCTGGATCACGGCGCTGACCACGCTCAACGGCGTGGCCCAGGCGATCTTGCCGAACTGGGTGCGGGGGCGCTCGCTGGCGGTGTACCTCACGGTCTTCAACGGCGCGATGACGGTGGGCAGCCTGAGCTGGGGCGCCGTGGCGCAATGGACCTCGGTGCCGGCTGCGCTGCTGATCGGTGCCGCCGGGCTGGTGCTGGTCGGCCTGGTGGCGCACCGCATCAAGCTGCCCACGGGCGATGCCGACCTGGTGCCGTCCAACCACTGGCCCGAGCCGCTGACGGCCGCGCCCGTGGAGCACGACCGCGGCCCGGTGCTGATCCAGATCGAGTACCGCATCGCGCCCGAGAGCCGGGCCGACTTCCTGAAGGCGCTGGCCCGGCTCTCGTCCGAGCGGCGGCGCGACGGTGCCTACGCCTGGGGCGTGGCGGAGGATTCCTCCGACCCGGGGCTGATGCTCGAATGGTTCCAGGTCGAGTCCTGGGCCGAGCACCTGCGCCAGCACCAGCGCGTCTCCAAGGCCGATGCCGATGTGCAGGACGAGGTGCTGCGCTACCACCAGGGCGGGCAGCGGCCGGTGGTGCGGCACTTCCTGGCCTTCAACCACCCGCACGAAGGGCGGGCATAGGCCGGGTGCGGTCCGCTGGTTGGGCTATGAAAAAGGGAGCTGTTGGCGCTTGATATGCATGGATTTCAGATATTTATGCATCTGAAATCCAATAATGACAAGCGCTAGCAGCTATCAAAACCAAAGCGACCGCCGCCTCAGCCCTGGGCGATCAGCGCCGCCACCGCCTCGCCCACCTGCGTGGTATTGGCCGTGCCGCCCAGGTCCGGCGTGCGCGGGCCGCTCTTGAGGACTTCCTCGATCGCAGCCACGATGGCGTCGTGCGCGGCGCGGCCGGCGCCCTGGCCCTGGGTCAGGAAGTCCAGCAGCAGCGCGCCCGACCAGACCATCGCAATCGGGTTGGCGATGTTCTTTCCGTAGATGTCGGGCGCCGAGCCGTGCACCGGCTCGAACAGGCTGGGGAAGGTGCGGTCGGGGTTCAGGTTGGCCGACGGCGCCAGGCCGATGGTGCCGGTGGTGGCCGGGCCCAGGTCGGAGAGGATGTCGCCGAACAGGTTGGTGGCGGCCACCACGTCGAAGCGGCCCGGCTGCAGCACGAAGCGCGCGGTCAGGATGTCGATGTGCTGCTTGTCCAGCGTCACCTCGGGGTACTGCTTGGCGACCTCTTCGGCGCGCTGGTCCCACCAGGGCATGCTGATGGCGATGCCGTTGCTCTTGGTGGCCAGGGTCACGTGCTTCTTGGCGCGGCTCTGGGCCAGGTCGAAGGCGTACTTCAGCAGGCGGTTGGCGCCGTGGCGCGAGTAGACCGATTCCTGGATCACGATCTCGCGGTCCGTGCCCTCGTACATGATGCCGCCCAGCGACGTGTACTCGCCCTCGGTGTTCTCGCGCACCACGTAGTAGTCGATGTCGCCGGGCTTGCGGCCGGCCAGCGGGCAGGGCACGCCCTCGAACAGGCGCACCGGGCGCAGGTTGATGTACTGGTCGAACTCGCGGCGGAACTTGAGCAGCGAGCCCCACAGCGAGACGTGGTCGGGCACGGTGGCCGGCCAGCCCACGGCACCGAAGAAGATCGCGTCCATGCCCGAGAGCTGCGCCTTCCAGTCGTCGGGCATCATCTGGCCGTGTGCGGCGTAGTAGTCGCAACTGGCCCATTCGAAATGGTGGAATTCGAGCGCCAGGCCGAAGCGCTGGCTGGCGGCCTGCAGTGCGCGCAGGCCCTCGGGCATGACTTCCTTGCCGATGCCGTCGCCGGCGAGGACTGCGATTTTGTAGGTGGTGGACATGGGCGGTTTCCGTCGTTGAAAGTGCTGGGCCGTATTCTCATACCCTGCGTTTATGAAGACAATCCCGTATTTGTAGTCTGATTGTTTACGGATCGTGTTCAAAAACCTGCTGCCCGACGACCTGCGCGTCTTCCTCTCGGTGGTGCGCCGCGCCAGCTTTGCCGCGGCGGCGCAGGAGCTGGGCGCCTCGCCCGCCTATGTGAGCAAGCGCATACGCCTGCTGGAGGCCGAGCTGGGCGTGAAGCTGCTGCACCGCACCACGCGGCGCGTGGCAGTTACCGAGGACGGCGAGCGCGTGTTCGGCTGGGCGCAGCGCATCCTCGACGACATCGACCACCTGGTGCAGGACGTGAGCACCGCCGCTGGCGAGCCGCGCGGCCTGCTGCGCATGAGCAGCAGCTTCGGCTTCGGCCGCAACGTGGTGGCGCCGGCCGTGTCGCAGCTGGTGGCGCGGCACCCGGGCCTGCAAGTGCGGCTGGAGGTGTTCGACCGCCTGGTCGACGTGGCGGCAGAGGGCATCGACCTGGATGTGCGCGTGGGCGACGAGATCGCGCCGCACCTGATCGCCCGCAAGCTGGCCGACAACCACCGCGTGCTGTGCGCGGCGCCCGCCTACCTGCAGCGCAAGGGCCCGCCGCGCGGTATCGCCGAGCTCTCGGCGCACGACTGCCTGGTCATCAAGGAGCGCGACCACCCGTTCGGCGTCTGGAAGCTGCGCGCCGGCGCCGAGGAGCGCACGGTGAAGGTGACCGGGCCGCTGTCGGCCAACCACGGCGAGATCGCGGTGCAGTGGGCGGTGGACGGCCACGGCATCGTGCTGCGCTCGGTCTGGGACGTGGCCGCGCTGCTGCAGTCCGGGCAGCTGGTGCAGGTGCTGCCCGAGTGGCGCCAGGAGGCCAATGTCTGGGCCGTCTACCCCACGCGGCTCGACCGCTCGGCCAAGGTGCGGGCCTGCGTGGAGTTCCTGCAGGACTACTTCCGGCGGGCGATGCCTTGAGTCGCGGCAGGCTCAGGCGCGCTGCGCTTCCAGCACTTTGGTGAACAGCGATTTGCCGTCCAGATCCTTGAGCGTGACGGTCAGGGCCTGGCTGCGGTGGTCGATGTCCACCTGGCCGAAGAACTGGTAGCCCTCGGTGGGCGCCGAGTTGTCGTAGCCCGCGCCCTTCTGGTAGACGACCTCGCCGCCGAAGGTCTTGTCCATCTCGTTCGGGCCGAAGCCGCCGGCGTTCAGCGGGCCGGAGACGAATTCCCAGAACGGGTCGAAGTCCTGGAACTGCGCGCGCTCGGGGCTGAAGTGGTGGGCCGCCGTGTAGTGCACGTCGGCGGTGAGCCAGACCACGTTCTTGATGCCCGCGTCCTTGATGCCCTTGAGCAGGCGCGCCATCTCCATCTCGCGGCCCTTGGGCGCGCCGTGGTCGCCGTTGGCCACGGCCTCCCAGCGGGCACGGCCCTCGGCGTCCTTGCCGTCGGGCACGAAGAGGCTGATCGGCATGTCGGCGGCGATGAGCTTCCAGGTGGCGCGGCTTTGCTTCAGGCCGGCGAGCAGCCAGTCCACCTGCGGGCGGCCGAGGAATTCGGTGTCCGGGCCCTCGCTGGTCTGCAGGTTGTGGGTGTTGGGGCCGCGGTAGCTGCGCATGTCAAGCACGAAGACATCGGCCAGCGGGCCCTGCGGCAGATGGCGGTAGACGCGCTGCGACTCGGCGGCGCCGAAGGGGCGCATCGGCGCATAGTCCATGAAGGCGCGCTGGCCGCGCGCGGCCAGCAGCTGCACGTTCTTCTCGGTGTAGCGCGCGTCGGCGGCCACGCTCTTGCTGTCGGAGTAGTTGTTGCTGACCTCGTGGTCGTCCCACTGCCAGATCTGCGCCACTTCGCTGCCCAGCGCGCGCACGTTGGCGTCCATCAGGTTGTAGCGGTGGCGGCCGCGGAACTCGTCCAGCGTCTCGGCCACCTTGGCGACCTCGGGCGTGACCAGGTTCTTCCACAGCGTGCCGTCCTTGAGCTTGAGCTCGGCGGGGATGGGGCCGTCGGCATAGACGGTGTCGCCGCTGTGCAGGAAGACGTCCGGATTGGTCTTGCGCATGGCCTCATAGATGCGCATGCCGCCGAAGGCCTCGTTGATGCCGAAGCCCTGGCCGGCGGTGTCGCCGCTCCACACCAGGCGCAACGGGCGCGTGGCGGGGCCGCCGCTGGCCTCGGGCGTGCGGAAGTGGCCCTGCGCCGCGGGCGAGCGCACATTGGCGCTGGCCAGGTCTTCGAGCACCACCCGGTAGAAGATCTCCTGCCCGGCGGGCAGGCCCTGCAGGTCGATGCGGCCGGTGCCGTCGCTGGACGTGAGCAGGTCGGGGCCGCGCAGCTTCGTGGCGTTGGCGAAGCTGGCCGTGGTGGACCATTCCAGCCACAGGCGCGCATCGCGGCTGGCGCGGGCCCAGACGATGGCGCGGTCGGCCAGCACGTCGCCGCTCTGCACGCCCGAGGGCAGCAGCGGGCGGGCGGCGTCGCGGGTGATGGCGGCGGGCGCGGCCTGCGCGCGCAGCACGGCGGGCAGCAGGCCGGCGCCGGCCACGGCGGTGGAAGAGAGCAGGAAGCGGCGGCGGAGGAGCAGAGACATGGTGTGGTGGGGTGCGAGACGGAACGAATCCGCAAGGCTAGCCCGCGCGGATGACAGCACCGTGAATGGACCGGGACCGGCCCTAGCCTTGCCGCGCATACCGGCTGGGCGTCTGCCCCACGCGCCGGCTGAAGGCCACGCTGAAGGTGCTGGCGGAGCCGTAGCCCACGCGCTCGGCGACCTCGGCCACGGGCCGCTGGCCGTGGCGCAGGAGCCGCTTGGCGATCTCCATGCGCCAGGCCAGCAGGTACTCCATGGGCGCCACGCCGACCGTGCGGGTGAAGCGGTCGTAGAAGGCCGAGCGGGACAGCGCGGCCGCATCCGCCAGTTCCGCCACGGTCCAGGCCCGGTCCACGTGCGCATGCATCTGCTGGAGCGCCGCCGCCAGCCGGGCATCGCCCAGGCCGCGCAGCAGGCCCGGGGGCGCGCTGCCGGCCGTCGTGGAGCGCAGCGCCTCGATGAGCAGCATGCCGGCCAGCCGCGAAAGCATGTAGTCGCAGCCGGGCAGCTGGCCGGCGTACTCGTCGCCGACCATCTGCACCAGCTGTGCCAGGCGTGCCGAACCCCGCACGTGGACCACCGGCGGCAGCAAGGACACGAGGAGGCCGGGGTCGGCGTGGTCGAACATGAAGGCGCCGCCCAGCGAGCGCATGTCCGGCGCGCCCGTCGGGTCGCCGTGGCGCCGCTCGCCCTGGCCGCCGGGCACCTGCTTCGGATCGATGAAGACGGGCGGCGCAGGCGCGAAGCTGGAGAGCGTGAAGGGCGGCGTGGCCGGCAGCAGGACGAAGTCGCCCTCGCCGAGGGTGATCGGCGCGTGCCCGTCGACGGCAAGCAGGCAGCTGCCCTCCAGCAGGATGCAGAAGCCGGGGTGGCCGTACTCGGCATAGCGCACGGCCCAGTCGCCCTTGCCGCTGATGACGTTGGCCAGGACGGCGCGCGGCTGCAGCAGCGCGACGACTTCGGTGAGGGGATCGCTCATGGCGCCAATCTGGACGATTTCAAAAATCTAAAGGACGATTCAGCGTAGATCATCCGGCCATCGTGCCATATCGTTCACTCCATCGCAACCAACCCCCTCAGGAGTGAACCCATGAAGACCGTCCTCATCACCGGCTGCTCGTCCGGCTACGGCCTCGAAACCGCACGCCATTTCCACGCGCAAGGCTGGAACGTCATCGCCACCATGCGCCAGCCGCGCGAAGGACTGCTGCCCGCCTCGGACCGGATGCGACTGCTGGCGCTGGACGTCACCCAGCCCGCGAGCATCGCCGCCGCCGTCGAGGCCGCGGGCGCCATCGACGTGCTGGTCAACAACGCCGGCATCGGCGTCGTCGGGGCCTTCGAGGCCACGCCCCTGGCCACGGCCCGCGAGGTGTTCGACACCAACACCTTTGGCGTCATGGCGATGATGCAGGCGGTGATTCCCCGCTTCCGCGAGCGCAGGGCCGGCGTGATCGTGAACGTGACCTCCAGCGTGGCGCTCGCCGCCATGCCGCTGGCCGGCGTGTACACGGCCAGCAAGACGGCCGTCGAGGGGCTCACGGGCTCGGTGGCCTTCGAGCTGGCGGCCTTCGGCATCCGCGTCAAGCTGGTCGAGCCCGGCTACGCGCCCACCACCCGCTTCACCGAGAACGGCGGCGCCCGCATGCAGGGCCTGATCCCCGAGGCTTACCGGCCTTTCGCGCAGCCCATCTTCGAAGCATTTGCCAGGCCGGCGGCGGTGACGACCGAGGGCGACGTGGCCGAGGCGGTATGGCAGGCCGCGCACGATGCCTCGCCGCGGCTGCGCTTTGCGGCGGGGGCGGATGCCGTGGCGCTGGCCCGGGCCCATCCAGGCGCGGCCATGCCTGCATGAGGCGGCCCCGGGCACAACGAAAAAGGCCCGCATCCGGGCGGATGCGGGCCTGGCGTGGCGTGTGCAGGATCAGGGCTTGGCTTCGTAGACGCGCTCGCCGCCCACCCAGGTCTGCAGCACCTGGGTCTTCCACAGATCGGCCGCGGGGATCTTGAAGATGTCGCGGTCGACCACGACGAAGTCGGCCCACTTGCCGGCCTCCAGCGAGCCCAGGGTCTTCTCCTGGTGCTGCGAGTAGGCGGCGTCCAGCGTGAAGGCGCGGAAGGCCTGCAGCAGGGTCATGGCCTCCTCGGGGTGCCAGCCGTTGATGGGCTTGCCCTCGTGGTCGGTGCGGGTCACGGCCGAGTGCAGGCCGAAGAAGGGGTTGGCCGATTCCACCGGGAAGTCCGAGCCGCCGGCGATCACCGTGCCCTGCTTGAGCAGGGTCTGCCAGGCGTAGGCGCCCTTGATGCGCTCCTTGCCGACGCGGTCCTCGGCCATGTTCATGTCGCTGGTGGCGTGCGTGGGCTGCATCGACGCGATCAGGTCCAGTTGCTTGAAGCGCGGGATGTCCGGCAGCGCGATGACCTGCGCGTGCTCGACGCGGTTGCGCAGCTTGCGGCCGCCGTCCACGGCCTTGAACGCGGCCTCCATGCCGTCCAGCACCTGGTGGTTGGCGGCGTCGCCGATGGCGTGCACGTTCACCTGGTAGCCGGCCTTCAGCGCCTTGGTGGCATTGGCCTGGAACACGGCGTCGCTCATGAACAGCAGGCCGCTGTGGCTGTGGTCGTCCGAGTAGGGTGACATCAGCGCCGCGCCGCGGCTGCCCAGCGCGCCGTCGCCGTACATCTTGACGGCGCGCAGCGAGTAGCGGTCGTTGCCGTAGCCCACCAGCGGGCCCTTGGCCGAGAGCTTGTCGTAGTCCTCGGCCATGTCCTTGATCATGCCGTAGATGCGCACCTTGAGCTTGCCCTGGTCGGCGAACTCGCGGTAGATGCGGTCGTCGTCCACCACCACGCCGGCATCGCCCGCGCCGGTCAGGCCCAGCGCGCTCAGGTGCGAGACGGCGGCGGCCAGCGCGCGGCGGCGGTCGTCGTCGTTGTAGGGCGGCACCACGGCATTGGCCAGGGCCTGGGCCTTGTCCACCAGCACGCCGGTGGGGTTGCCATCGGCGTCGCGCTCGATGCGGCCGCCCGCGGGGTCCTTGGTGTCCTTGGTGATGCCGGCCAGCTGCAGCGCCTTGGTGTTGAGCCAGGCGGCGTGGCCGTCCACGCGGATCAGGCGCACCGGGCGGTCGGCCACGGCGGCGTCCAGCTCGGCGGCGGTGGGAAAGCGCCCCAGCTTCCAATTCACCTGGTTCCAGCCATGGCCCAGCAGCCAGGCGCGCTGCGGGTTCTTCTCGGCGTAGGCGCGGATGCTGGCCTGCGCCTCGGCCAGGGTCTTGGTGCCCGACAGCGAGATCTCCGAGGTCTTGAAGCCCAGGCGGAACACATGGCCGTGCACGTCGATCAGGCCGGGCAGCAGGGTGCGGCCGCCGCCGTCCACGCGCTGGGCCTGCGGGTACTTCTGGGCTAGGGCCTTGGCGTCGCCGGTGGCCAGCACCTTGCCTTCATCGAACACCAGGCCGCTGAACTGCGCGAGCTGGTTGTTCTGCAGCGTGTAGCCGTTCACGGCCTCGACCAGCACGGGCGCCGCCTGGGCCGCGCCGGCGGCAGCGGTGGCCACGGCCAGTGCCAGCAGGTGCCTGGAAAAAGTCTTCATGGGATGTCTCCGGTGAATGGGGAAGGCGCGGAAGCTACCACGTTTCGGGCCCACCGGGCCGAAACGGCTGCAGCGTCGGCGACTGCCGTCGATTACTTTCTGAATTCAGCAAGTAAACATTGATATTTCACTATTTGACGAAGAAAGATTCGCGCCCACAATCCGTCCATGTTGCCGTGCGGCCCTTGCCGTGCGGTCCTCTTCCAAGGAGATCACCATGAGCTTTGTGCAGATCGACGATTCCACCGCCGCCGTGCGCCAGGATGCCGCGTGGCTGGACGCCCACTGGATGCCGTTCACCGGCAACCGCGACTTCAAGGCCAACCCGCGCATGATCGTCGGCGGCCAGGGCGCCTACTACACCGATGGCGAAGGCCGCAAGATCTTCGACGGCCTGTCGGGCCTGTGGTGCTCGGGCATCGGCCACGGCCGCCGCGAGGTGACCGAGGCGGTGAGCAAGGCCATCGCCACGCTCGACTACGCGCCGGCCTTCCAGTTCGGCCACCCCGCGTCGTTCGCGCTGGCCAACAAAATCAAGGACCTGACGCCCGCCGGCCTCGACTACGTGTTCTTCACCGGCTCGGGCTCCGAGGCTGCCGACACCGCGCTCAAGATGGCCCGCGCCTACTGGCGCGCCAAGGGCCAGGGCACGAAGACGCGCCTGATCGGCCGCGAGAAGGGCTACCACGGCGTGAACTTCGGCGGCATCTCCGTCGGCGGCATGGTGGGCAACCGCAAGACCTTCGGCCAGGGCGTCGAGGCCGACCACCTGCCCCACACCCAGCCGGCGCTGGGCTCGTTCTGCAAGGGCATGCCCGAGCAGGGCGGCCGCGAGCTGGCCGACAAGCTGCTGGACGTGATCGCGCTGCATGACGCGAGCAACATCGCCGCGGTCATCGTCGAGCCCTTCTCCGGCTCGGCCGGCGTGGTGATCCCGCCGCAGGGCTACCTGCAGCGCCTGCGCGAGATCTGCACGCAGAACAACATCCTGCTGATCTTCGACGAGGTCATCACCGGCTTTGGCCGCTGCGGCGCCTGGACCGGCTCCGACGCCTTCGGCGTGGTGCCCGACATCATGAACTTCGCCAAGCAGGTGACCAACGGCGCGCAGCCGCTGGGCGGCGTGATCGCCACGAAGGAGATCTACGGCACCTTCATGGCGCAGGGCGGCCCGGACTACATGCTGGAGTTTCCGCACGGCTACACCTACTCGGCCCACCCGGTGGCCTGCGCGGCCGGCCTGGCGGTGCTGGACATCCTCGAGAAGGAAGACATGCCCGGCCGTGTGAAGGCACTGGCCCCCTACTTCGAGCAGGCGGTGCACAGCCTCAAGGGCACCAAGCACGTGCTGGACATCCGCAACTACGGCCTGGCCGCCGGCTTCACCATCGCCCCGTTGGCGGGCGAGCCGGCCAAGCGCCCCTACGAGATCGCGATGAAGTGCTGGGAAAAGGGCTTCTACGTGCGCTACGGCGGCGACACCATCCAGCTCGCACCGCCCTTCATCAGCGAAAAGGCCGAGATCGACCGCCTGGTCAGCGCGCTGGGCGATGCACTGGCCGAGACTGCATAAACTATATTTTTAATAGCTGCTGGCGCTTGATGAACGGGCGCTGCGGCTGATTTTTGTATAAATCCGAGACTTCCATGAATCACGACAAGAACGTCACCGCCACCGTTGGCCACCTGATCGACGGCCAGATCGTCTACGACAACGGCCGCTCGCAGCCGGTGTTCAACCCCGCCACCGGCCAGTCGTCCACCAGCGTCGAGCTGGCCAGCAAGGCCACCGTCGAGGCGGCCATCGCCTCGGCCGAGAAGGCCTTCCCCGCGTGGCGCAACACGCCGCCGCTCAAGCGTGCCCGTGTGATGAGCAAGCTCAAGGTGCTGCTCGAAGAGCACGCCGACCAGATCGCCGCGATGATCACCGCCGAGCACGGCAAGGTGCTGGCCGATGCGCACGGCGAGCTGCAGCGCGGCATCGAGAACGTGGAATACGCCAGCTACGTGACCGAGCTGCTCAAGGGCGAGATCAGCCGCAACGTCGGCCCCAGCATCGACAGCTGGAGCGAGTTCCAGGCGCTGGGCGTGGTGACCGGCATCACGCCGTTCAACTTCCCGGCCATGGTGCCGCTGTGGATGTGGCCCATGGCCGTGGCCTGCGGCAACTGCTTCATCCTGAAGCCCTCCGAGCGCGACCCGACCAGCGCGCTGTTCGTGGCCCAGCTGGCGCTGGAAGCCGGCCTGCCGCCCGGCGTGCTGAACGTGGTCAACGGCGACAAGGAAGCCGTGGACACGCTGCTGACCGATCCGCGCGTCAAGGCCGTGAGCTTCGTGGGCTCCACGCCCATCGCCGAATACATCTACGCCGAAGGCTGCAAGCACGGCAAGCGCGTGCAGGCCCTGGGCGGCGCCAAGAACCACGCCGTGGTCATGCCCGACGCCGACATCGGCAACGCCGTCAACGCCATGATGGGCGCGGCCTTCGGCTCCTGCGGCGAGCGCTGCATGGCCGTGCCGCTGATCGTGGCCGTGGGCGACGACACCGCCGACGCGATGATCGCCGGCCTGAAGGCCGAGATCGCCAAGATGAAGGTCGGCCCCGGCACCGACAACGCCAACGACATGGGCCCGCTGGTCACCAAGCCGCACTTCGAGAAGGTGAAGGCCTTCGTGGACAGCGGCGTGGCCGAAGGCGCCGAGCTGCTGGTCGACGGCCGCGGCCTGAAGGTGGCCGGCCACGAGGAAGGCTACTTCCTCGGCCCCTGCCTGTTCGACAAGGTCAAGCCCGGCATGCAGATCTACCAGGAAGAGATCTTCGGCCCCGTGCTCGGCATCGTGCGCGTGAAGACGCTGCAGGAAGCGATGAAGCTCATCGACGACCACGAATACGGCAACGGCACCTGCATCTTCACCCGCGACGGCGAGGCCGCGCGCTACTTCAGCGACCACATCCAGGTCGGCATGGTGGGCGTGAACGTGCCGCTGCCGGTGCCGGTGGCTTACCACTCCTTCGGTGGTTGGAAGCGTTCGCTGTTCGGCGACCTGCACGCCTACGGCCCCGATGCCGTGCGCTTCTACACCAAGCGCAAGACCATCACCCAGCGCTGGCCCTCGGCCGGCGTGCGCGAAGGCGCGGTGTTCAGCTTCCCGAGCAGCCGCTGAGCGCCGGCACCGGCCGCGAGGCCGGTTCCCTGCATACCCAACTTGCCCAGGCATCCGCCTGGGCTTTTTTTATTTTTGATAGCTGCTGGCGCTTGTCCTTATTGGTATTCAGATAGAAAAATACCTGAGCTTGGCTGATGGTGAACGCAAGCAGCTATCAAAAATGAAGGAGCTTCAATCCCGTGCCTTGCGCGCCACGGCGGGCCGCGGGCTGCGCAGCGTCTCGGCGTCGAGGATCAGCCGGCCCTGGATGCGGCCCTTCATGCGCTTGACGGCGTGCGTGGCGTCCTGCATGTGCCTGAGCATCAGCGCGCGCACGCGCTCGGCGTCGCGCTCGCGCGCGGCCTGCACGATCTCGCGGTGGTAGTTGGCGTTCTCCTCGCCGAAGCGGCGGTGTTCGGTCTTGGGCGTGCGGTTGCCGAAGACGATGAGCTGGCGGATCATTTCGTTGATCAGCTCGCAGGTGAAGCGCAGGAAGGGATTGGGGTTGGCCGCGGCGAGGATGTCGTGGAAGTTCACGTCCTCGCGGCGCTGCACCAGCAGGTCGCTGTCGCTCGACGACGGATCGCAGCAAGTGATGCTGTGCTCCAGCGCCTCGAAGTCCGCCTCGGTCAGGTGCGGCACCGCGCCGGCCGCCAGCTCGGGCTCCAGCGTCAGGCGCACCGCGTAGATGTCGTCGATGGTCACTTCCTTGAAGAACAGGTAGTTCTGCATGAACTGCAGCGTGCGGTCCAGCGGCACCTCGACGATGGTGCCGCCGCCCGAGGGGCCGGTCGAGATCGTGATCAGCCCCTGCACCTCCAGCGACTTGAGCGCCTCGCGCACCGTGCCCTTGCTGACCTGGAACTGCTCCTGCAGCTCGCTCTCGCGCGGCAGGCGATCGCCGGGGCTGAGGTTGCGCTCGGTGACCATGCGCTTGATCTCCTGCGCGACCAGGTCCGAGCGCTTGAGCTGCTTGATCGCCAGGGGGGAAGACTTCTTGGTTGCCATGTCGGTAGTGTGTGCGGCGAGAGCCCAGGTCCGTGCGAGCCCTTCGCGCTTTTTGTGCAGTATGCACCGCGATCGTGCAGTCGCCCGCGCGTCTAGGGTTTGTCCGCGTCATATTTGTTCTATTTATCACTATAAATATGAATAAGGAGCCTGTGCGCGCAGAAACCACCCGGTTGCAACCTGGCATGCATCGTGCTCTGAAAAGAAGGCCACCCACGGCCTCGATCCACCAAGGAGTCACCACACCATGCATCGTCGCAACTTCCTGCAACTGTCCGCGCTCGGCGCGCTGCCGGCCTCGCTGGGCCTGGTCCACCCTGCCTTCGCGCAGGCCAAGGGTCCCATCCAGTTCGGCTGCCCGGTGCCCATGTCGGGCGCCTTCGCGGCCAACGGCAAGTTCGCCGACCTGGGCATGAAGCTGGCGATCGAGCAGTACGGCAAGGCGCTGGACCGCCCGCTGGCCTACACGCTGCTCGACACCGAGGGCAAGCCCGCGACCGCGATCCGCAAGGTGCAGGACGCCTCGCAGCAGGGCGCGAAGTTCTTCGCCGGCGGCATCCTGTCGTCCGAGGCGCTGGCCATGGGCAAGGAGGCCGAGAAGGCCGGCGGCATCTTCATCACCACCGCCGGCGCCGACGAGATCACCGGCAAGGACTGCAACAGCGCGACCTTCCGCTGGTCCGTGCCCACCTTCGGCGCCATTGAGCAGACGGTGCGCCCGCTGCTGGACGCACTCCCCAAGGCCAAGCGCGTGTACACCATCACGCCGCAGTACGTGTTCGGCGACGGCCTGCTCACCGCAGCCAAGAACATCTTCAAGGAACGCGGCATCGAGCATGTGGGCAATAGCTACCACTCGCTGACCGAGAAGGAGTTCAGCGGCTACCTGACCAACGCCATCGCGGCCAAGCCCGACGTGCTGCTGATCCTGAACTTCGGCCAGCAGTCGTCCGACACGCTGCGCCAGGCGGTGAGCTTCGGCATGAACAAGAGCATGACCATCCTGATCGCCTGGGCCTCGGGCCTGGAGCAGTTCGAGTCGCTGGGCGCCGACCTGTGCGATGGCGTGTACTTCGGCGCGCAGTACTGGCATACGGTGGACACGCCGCTGAACCTCGACCTGGTCAAGCGCACGAACGACAAGTTCAAGGCCAACCCCAATTACAGCCTGGCGGGTTCGTACATCTGCACCAAGCTGCTGATCGACGCCATCGTCAAGGCCGGCAGCGTGGACCAGAAGGCCGTGGTGGCCGCGCTGGAAGGCCTGAAATACCAGGGCCTGACCGGCGAGGAGGAGGTGCGCAAGGCCGACCACCAGGTGCTCAAGAACTACTACCTGCTCAAGGGAAAGGCCAAGGCGAAGATGAAGAACAAGGACGACTACGCCGACATCGTCAGCTCCGGCAAGTCCTTCCTGCCGGTCGACCAGACCGGCTGCAAGCTGGCCTGAACCCCGGCAAGCCGCCACCGCCATGAGCATCTATCTGCTTCAGACCATCAACGGGATCGGCATCGGCATGCTGTATTTCCTGCTGGCCGTGGGCTTGTCGATCGTGTTCGGCCTGCTGCGTTTCGTGAACTTCGCGCACGGCACCTTCTACCTGCTGGGCGCGTACTTCTGCTACCAGATGGCGCAGTGGGGCGTGAGCTTCTGGCTGTCGCTGGTGGCGGTGCCGCTGGCCGTCGGCGCCATCGGCTGGCTCACCGAGAAGCTGGTGCTGCGCCACGTGTACGCCAAGCCGCACGAGTTCCACATCCTCGTCACCGTGGGCTTCGCGCTCGTCGTGCAGGAGGTGGTGATCCTGCTGTGGGGCCCGCTGGGCGACAGCGTGGCCGTGCCCGAGCTGCTGAACGGCGTGGTGATGTGGGGCGGCTTCGTCTACCCCAAGTACCGGCTGTTCGTGATCGGCTTCACCGCGGTGCTGGCGGTGGTCATCTGGTGGGTGCTGGAAGGCACGCGCCTGGGCAGCGTGGTGCGCGCAGGCAGCGAGTCGACCGAGATGGTGTCGCTGCTGGGCACGAACGTGTTCGGCGTCTTCAGCCTGGTGTTCGGCCTGGGCGTGGGCCTGGCGGCGCTGGCCGGCGTGCTGGCCGCGCCCATCCGCGGCGTGAGCCCGTTCATGGGCGTCGAGGCGCTGGGCGTGGCCTTCGTCGTGGTGGTCGTGGGCGGGCTGGGCAGCTTCAGCGGCGCGCTGGTCGGCGGCCTCTTGATCGGCATCGTGCAGAGCCTGATGAGCACGGTCTGGCCTGAGGGCGCGAGTCTGATGATCTACGTGGCGATGGCTGCCGTGCTGCTGCTGCGCCCCAACGGCCTGCTGGGCCGCGCGGTATAGGAGGGGCGTCATGCAAGCCAAGCACGTTCAATTCCTGATAGCAGTGGCCATCGTGGTCGCCATGCCGCTGTTCATGCAGTCGGGCTCGCTCGCCAGCGAGGTGCTGATCTACGGCCTGGCCGCCATGGGCTGCAACCTGCTGCTGGGCTACACGGGGCTGCTGTCCTTCGGCCAGGGCATCTTCTTCGGCCTGGGCAGCTACACGCTGGGCATCCTGCTCACGCGGCTGCCGCTGCCCATGCCGGTGGCGCTGGCCAGCGCGGTGCTGATGGGCGCCGCGGGCGCGGCCCTCGTCGGCTGGGTGGCGATCCGCCAGCGCGGCACCTACTTCGTGATGCTGACGCTGGCCTTCGCGCAGATGTTCTACTTCATCGCCTACAGCCTGCCGGGCCTGACCGGCGGCGACAACGGGCTGATGGACATCCCGCGCCACTCCATCGCCGTGGCGGGGCAGACCGTGCTGCCGCTGGCCTCGCCGTGGCAGTACTACGGCTTCGTGGCGGTGCTGTTCCTGCTCGTCTTCTGGCTGCTGCGCCGCGTCTGCGACTCGATCTTCGGCCGCACGCTGCTGGCCGTGCGCGACAACGAGGAGCGCGCCGCCGCCGTGGGCTACAACCTGCGCCTGCTGAAGCTGCAGGCCTTCGTGATCTCGGGCGCGGTGACCGGCCTGGCCGGCGCGCTGCACGCGCTGATGACGGGCATCGCGCCGCTGTCCAACGCCGAGTACCACACCAGCGAGATGATCCTGGTGATGACCGTGATCGGCGGCAGCGGCAACCTGCTGGCCTCGCTGCTGGGCGCGGCCTTCTACGTGCTGCTGGGTGACTGGCTGTCCACGCTGTGGCCGCGCTGGCTGCTGATCCTCGGCGTGGTGCTGATGGTGGTGAGCCTTGGCATGCAGGGCGGCCTGTGGGGCCTGTGCCAGAAGCTGTGGCAGCTGGCGCGCGGCGGCAAGGCCAATGACAAGGCGGACGGCAAGGCGCTGGCGCCCGCGAAGGAGGGCCACGCATGAGCACCGCGGCACCAACCCCGGTACTGCTCGAAGCCGTCGGCGTCGAGAAGCGCTATGACAAGTTCGTCGCGCTGGGCGGCGTGAACCTGCAGGTGCGCGCCAACACCGTGCATTCGGTGATCGGGCCGAACGGCGCGGGCAAGACCACGCTGTTCCACATGCTCACCGGCACCAAGGGCGTGAGCGGCGGGCGGATCGTGTTCGACGGCCACGACGTGACGCGCGAGCCCGACTACCTGCGCGTGCGCCGCGGCATGGCGCGCTCGTTCCAGGTCACCAGCCTGTTCCTCACGCTGCCGGTGCGCGAGAACCTGCGCCTGGCCGCGCAGGGCACGGCACCGGCCAAGGCGCTGAACTGCTGGACCCAGCCGGTGGGGGCGCTGTCGTGCGCCGACATGGTGGCCAAGGTGCTGGCCACGCTGGGCCTGGAGCGCTTTGCGGACACGCCGGCCGGCAATCTCTCGCACGGCCAGCAGCGCCGCCTCGAGGTTGGCATGGCGCTGGCGGCGCGGCCCAAGGCGATCTTCCTCGACGAGCCGACCTCGGGCATGGGCATCGACGACCTGGAGGAGATGAAGCACCTGATCCAGGGCCTCAAGCGCGAGCACACCGTGGTGCTGATCGAGCACAACATGAACATCGTCATGGACATCTCCGACACCATCACCGTGATGCAACAGGGGCGGGTGCTGGCCGAGGGGCTGCCGGGCGACATCCGCAACGACGAGCGCGTGCGCAAGGCGTACCTCGGCAACATGATCACCGGAGGCAAGGCATGACGGCAGGGACGTTGCTGCAGGCAGAACAGATCCATGCGCACTACGGCAAGAGCCATGTGCTGCAGGGCGTGTCGCTCGAGGTGCGCGACGGCGAGCTGGTCACGCTGCTCGGGCGCAACGGCGCGGGCAAGACCACCACGCTCAAGGCCATCGCCGGCGCGATGCCGCCCACGCAGGGCCAGGTGCGCTTCGGCGGCGAGGTGGTGAGCCGGCTGGCCACGCACCAGGTGGCGCGGCGCGGCATCTGCCTGGTGCCCGAGCACCGCGGCGTCTTCAAGCTGCTGACGGTGGAGGAGAACCTGCTGCTCGGCCTGCGCAAGCGCTCGCCCTGGCAGCTGGACGACATCTACCGCATCTTTCCGCGCCTGAAGGAGCGCCGCAGCAACGGCGGCGGCCAGCTCTCGGGCGGCGAGCAGCAGATGCTCTCGATCGGCCGGGCGCTGATGAATGCGCCGCGCCTGCTGATGCTGGACGAGCCCGTGGAAGGACTGGCGCCGGTGATCGTCGAGGAGATCGTCGCGCAGCTGAAAGTCATCAAGGCGGCGGGCGTGTCCATCCTGCTGGTGGAGCAGAACCTCGAGGTCTGCACGCAGCTGGCGGACCGGCATTACATCATCGAGCAGGGCACCATCGTGTACCAGGGCTCGAACAGCGACTTCCTCGCCGACGAGGACGTGAAGGACCGGTACCTGGGTGTCGGCATGGCCTGACGCGCAGAAGGCATAGCACTGGAGTTTTCCCATGGACACGAACACCCTTGCCCCCGCGGCATCCCAGGATCTCAAGGCGCTGCGCGTGAACGGCGCGCGCCTGTGGCAATCTCTCATGGCGCTGGCGCAGATCGGCGGCACCGACAAGGGCGGCGTCTGCCGCCTGGCCCTCACCGAGCTGGACCGCCAGGGCCGCGATCTTTTCTCGCAATGGGCGCGCGAGGCGGGCTGCACGATCCGCGTCGACGCCATCGGCAACATCTTCGCGCGCCGCGCCGGCACCGATGACAGCCTGCCGCCGGTGACCACCGGCAGCCACATCGACACCCAGCCCACGGGCGGCAAGTTCGACGGCAACTACGGCGTGCTGGCCGGCATCGAGGTGCTGCGCACCTTGAACGATGTGGGCGTGCGCACCCGCGCGCCGCTCGAGGTGGCGGTGTGGACCAACGAGGAGGGCTCGCGCTTCGTGCCGGTGATGATGGGCTCGGGCGTGTTCGCCGGCGCGTTCACGCTGGAGCATGCGCTCAGCGCCCGCGACCACGCGGGCACCAGCGTGCGCGAGGCGCTGCAGGCCATCGGCTATGCGGGCGAGGGCGCGGCGCCGCATGCCATCGGCGCGTACTTCGAGGCCCACATCGAGCAGGGGCCGGTGCTGGAGAACCACGGCAAGGTGATCGGCGTGGTGCAGGCCGCGCTGGGCCAGCGCTGGTACGACGTGACGGTACAGGGCATGGAGGCGCATGCGGGCCCCACGCCCATGGAGCTGCGCAAGGATGCATTGCTCGCCGCCAGCGATCTCATCCACGAAGTGAACCGCATCGCGCTGGAGCGCCAGCCCCATGCGCGCGGCACGGTGGGCTCGCTGGAGGTGTTCCCCAATTCGCGCAACGTGATCCCGGGCCGGGTGAAGTTCAGCGTGGACCTGCGCGCGCCCGACGATGCCCAGCTCATGGACATGGACGCCGCGATCCGCGCCGCCTGCGCCCGCGTGGCGCAGGCGCGCGGCCTGCAGATCGGCATCGAGCAGGTGGTGTATTTTCCGCCGCAGCCGTTCACGCCGGCGCTGGTCGAGGCTGTGCGCGCGAACGCCGCCGACCTGGGCTACAGCGCCATGGACTGCGTGAGCGGCGCCGGCCACGACGCGGTCTACGTGGCGCGCCTGGCGCCGGCGGCGATGATCTTCGTGCCCTGCGCCGACGGCATCAGCCACAACGAGATCGAGGATGCCGAGCCCGAGCACCTGGAGGCCGGCTGCAACGTGCTGCTGCGCGCCATGCTGGACAGCGCCGGGGTCGCAGCATGACGGCAGCCCGCAAGCCGAGATTCCTCATCGCGCGCCTGAACCACGAGACGAATACCTTCTCGCCCGTTCCCACGCCGCTGGCGGCCTTCACCCCGACCTATGGCGCCGAGGCCTACCGTGCCAACAAGGGCATGCGCACGGCCATGGCCGCGTTCATCGAGCTGGCCGAAGCCGAGGGGGCGGAGCTGGTCACGCCCGTCTCGGCGATGGCCAACCCCAGCGGCCCGGTGCATGCCGACGCCTACGATGAACTCACCCGCCGTATCGTCGAGGCCGTGCCCGGCTGCGACGCCATCCTGCTCGACCTGCATGGCGCGATGGTGGCCGAGAGCAGCAGCGATGGCGAGGGCGACCTGCTTGCTCGCGTGCGTGCCGCGGCACCCGGGGTGCCGCTGGGCGTGGCGCTCGATCTGCACGGCAACATCACCGAAAAGATCGTTCGCCATGCCGACGTGATCGTGGGCTTCAAGACCTACCCGCACATCGACATGTACGAGACCGGCGAGCACGCCGGCCGCCTGCTGATCGCGATGTGGCGCGGCCAGGCGCAGTACGAGGTGATCTGGAAGCCGCTGGCGCTGATGAGCCACACGCTGCGCAGCACCACGCTGGGCGGCCCGATGAAGGACGCCTGCGAGCAGGCCCGGGAGATGGAGGTGCGGCAGGGCCTGCCCGCGGTCTCGGTGTTCGGCGGCTTCTCGCTGGCCGACATTCCCGCGCCGTGCGTGAGCGTGGTGGCCACGGTGGACAAGGGCACGGCCGGCACGCAGCAGGCGGTCATCGACGCATTTGCAGACAGCATCTGGCAGCGCCGCGCCGAGTTCATTTATCGCAGTGAGCCGCTGGAGGCCTCGCTGCAGCAGGCCCGGCAGATCGCGTCCACCGCAGGCCGGGCGCAGGGCAAGCCCGTGCTGCTGCTCGACCACGGCGACAACTGCATGTCGGGCGGCACCTGCGACACCATGGACGTGCTGCAGACCGCGCTCGCGCTGGGCATGGACGGCATCGCCGTCGGCCCGCTGTGCGATCCGCAGGTGGTGGCGCAGATGTTCGCCGCGGGCGAGGGCGCCGCCATCGACATCGCGCTGGGCAACAAGCGCTCGCTGGCGCACCTGGGCCTGCACAAGCAGCCGCTGCAGTTGCATGGCACGGTACGCAGGCTGAGCGAAGGGCGGTACATCGTCTCAGGCCCGATCTACAACGGCATGGAATGCCACATGGGCCGCACGGCGCTGCTCGACACCGGCGCCGCGCAGATCGTGGTGACCGAGCAGACGCACGAACCCTGGGACCTGGGCGTGTTCCATTGCGTGGGCATCGATCCCACGCGCTTCCGCTACCTGCTGCTGAAGTCGCGCATGTACTGCCGGCCGGTGTTCGTGCCGCTGTCCGCGGGCCTGGTGGAGTGCGACAGCCCCGGCGTGACCACCTCGGACTACGCGCGCTTTCCGTTCAGCCGGGTGCAGCGGCCCGTGTTTCCGCTGGACGCGCTTTAAATTTGATAGCTGTTTGCGATTATCTGTATTTGATTTCAAATAGATAAATTCATGAAATCGGCTTGCAGTGAGCGCAAGCAGCTATCAAAAAATATAAATCAACGCCCGCCGATCAGCGCCAGATACGCCTGCCGGGTTTCGGGCGACACGCTCTGCACCACCTGCTCATAGCGGGTCTGGTTGCGCAATTGCATGCGGGCCGAGGCCACGGTTTTGGACTTGCAGAACCAGTGGCAGGTGTGCTGCATCAGGTACAGCTCGGCCAGCAGGGTGTAGGCCTTGTCCTTGGGGGGCAGGCCCTCGGCGTTCTGCGCCACGCGGTTGATGCCGTCGGCATGCAGGCGGATGGCGGTGCGCAGGTCGAAGCCGCCGGGCTTGCCCTGCAGCTTGGCGATCAGCCGCGAGAACGGCAGGCCCAGTGCCTGGTTGCTCATGCGAAAGCCGGTCCCGCTGTCGGGCTCGGGCGCCTGGGCCAGCGTGTCGGCGAAGCTGCTGAACTGGCTGCACAGGCTTTTCTCCACCGGCAGCTGCAGCTCCCAGATCTGCGCCTGCCGGGCCGGATCGGATTCGCCCAGCGCCCGCATGTAGCCGCCCACCAGGCGCTCCAGCAGTTTTTCGATGTCGTAGTTGCGCAGGTAGTGCGACAGCAACTGGATGCGCTGCTTCTGGGCCTTGGCGCGCAGCAGGAAGCTGGCGGCGAGGACCAGGACGACGAATAGCAATAAGTCCATATGCAACGCGGGTTGTCGGGCTGAAACAGTGGTGATTCTAGGGGCCTCTTCCGTATCCCGCTGGGTCGCCTGCTGCGGTTATTGCAGTGCACCATGAACTTTGAAGCATGGAACTGGCTCGCATTTGAGCGGACTAGGTGCAAAAAGGTCATAAGTGTTTTCTCCGACCTCCCCGCTCGGCGGCGGGCCGGAATACGTCGGCGTCGGCCTACAATGGCCCGTCCAGTGCCGCCGGCCCGGGATTTCGGGCCAGGCCTGTTTTTTTCAACAGGCCCTCGGGGCGGCAGCGACATCGAGTGCCGGAGACCGCCATGCCTGATCTTTCTTCCACGAATTCCCCCAGCGACAAACGTGCTCTGCTGCGCCAGGCAGCGCTGGAGTACCACGAGTTCCCGCGCCCCGGCAAGGTGGCGATCGCGGCCACCAAGCCCATGGCCAACCAGCACGACCTGGCGCTGGCCTATTCGCCCGGCGTGGCCGCACCCTGCGAGGAGATCGTCAAGGACCCCTCCGCCGCCTTCAAGTACACCAGCCGCGGCAACCTCGTGGCCGTGATCTCCAACGGCACGGCAGTGCTGGGCCTGGGCGACATCGGCGCGCTGGCCTCCAAGCCGGTGATGGAGGGCAAGGGCGTGCTGTTCAAGAAGTTCGCCGGCGTCGATGTGTTCGACATCGAGATCAACGAGAAGGACCCGCAGAAGCTGGTGGAGGTGATCGCCGCGCTGGAGCCCACCTTCGGCGCGATCAACCTTGAGGACATCAAGGCGCCCGAGTGCTTCTATGTGGAGCGCGAGCTGCGCAAGCGCCTGAACATCCCGGTCTTCCACGACGACCAGCACGGCACGGCCATCACGGTGGCTGCGGCCATGATCAACGCGCTGAAGGTCGCCGGCAAGAACATCGGCGAAGTGCAACTGGTGGCCTCGGGCGCCGGCGCCGCAGCGCTGGCCTGCCTGAACCTGCTGCTCAAGCTGGGCCTCAAGCGCGAGAACGTGTTCGTGACCGACCTGGCCGGCGTGGTCTACCAGGGTCGCACCGAGCTGATGGACCCCGACAAGGCCGAGTTTGCCCGCGAGACGGACAAGCGCACCCTGTCGCAGGTGATCGACGGCGCCGACGTGTTCCTGGGCCTGTCGGCGGGCGGCGTGCTCAAGCCCGACATGGTGGCGCGCATGGCGGCCCGTCCGGTGATCTTTGCGTTGGCCAACCCCAACCCCGAGATCACGCCGGAAGACGCCAAATCGGTGCGCGATGACGTGATCATGGCCACCGGCCGCTCCGACTACCCGAACCAGGTCAACAACGTCCTGTGCTTCCCCTACATCTTCCGGGGCGCGCTGGACTGCGGGGCAACCACCATCACCACCGAGATGGAGATCGCCTGCGTACACGCCATCGCCGAGCTGGCCCAGGCCGAGCAGAGCGAGCAGGTGGCGGCCGCCTACGTGGGCCAGGAGCTGAGCTTCGGCCCCGAGTACCTGATTCCCAAGCCCTTCGACCCGCGGCTGATGATGATGATCGCCTCGGCCGTGGCCCAGGCGGCAGCCGAGAGCGGCGTGGCCCAGCGCCCCATCGCCGACCTGGACGCCTACCGCGAGCACCTGAAGACCTTCGTCTACGCGTCGGGCACGGCGATGAAGCCCATCTTCACCGCGGCCAAGAAGGCGACCAAGAAGCGCGTGGCCTACGCCGAGGGCGAGGAAGAGCGCATCCTGCGTGCCGTGCAGATCGTGGTGGACGAGCGCATCGCCCGCCCGACGCTGATCGGCCGCCCGGCCGTCATCGCGCAGCGCATCGAGAAGTTCGGCCTGCGCCTGAAGGAAGGCGTGGACTACGACGTGGTCAACGTCGAGCATGACGACCGCTATCGCGATTTCTGGCAGACCTACCACCGCATGACCGAGCGCAAGGGCATCACCGCGCCGATCGCCAAGATCGAGATGCGTCGCCGCCTCTCGCTGATCGGGGCCATGCTGCTGCACAAGGGCGAGGTCGATGGGCTGATCGTCGGCACCTGGGGGCACTCGACCCACCACCTGCAGTACATCGACCAGGTGATCGGCAAGCGCGCCGGCGTGGCCACCTTCGCCTGCATGAACGGCCTGCTGCTGCCCGAGCGCCAGGTGTTCCTGGTGGACACGCACGTCAACTACGATCCCACGGCCGAGCAACTGGCCGAGATCACCATCATGGCGGCCGAGGAAATGATGCGCTTCGGCATCAAGCCCAAGGCGGCGCTGCTGTCGCACAGCAGCTTCGGCTCCAGCAACCAGCCCAGCGCCATCAAGATGCGCGCCACGCTGGAGCTGCTGCGCGTGCAGGCGCCCTGGCTGGAGGTGGACGGCGAGATGCATGGCGACGTCGCGCTGGACGAGAAGGCCCGCAACGGCATCATGCCCAACAGCCAGCTCACCGGCAGCGCCAACCTGCTGGTGCTGCCCAACCTGGATGCCGCCAACATCAGCTACAACCTGCTCAAGACCGCGGCGGGCGGCAATATCGCCATCGGCCCGATCCTGCTGGGCGCCGCCCAGCCGGTACATGTGCTGACGCCCAGCACCACGGTGCGCCGCATCGTCAACATGACGGCCGTCACGGTGGCAGATGCGAATTTTGCACGCTGATGTTGGTTTTTAGCGAAAATTGAAACATACTTGCTTTCGGGTGGGTACCCTTGAGGACTGCTCAAATTTTGAGCAGTCCTCTTGCTTTTTGTGCCTGCATCCGTCACACTTTCGCCCTTGAATTGCGGGATAACCCGTAATCTTGAAAGGTACGCATGCTGAAGGCGCTGGCCTCCCACGGATATCGTTCGGTTGTTGCAGGTGTGCTGGGGATGGTATTGCTGGGTGCTTCGCTACCTGGCGAGGCGCGCGACTCTCGCTATGAAACCGCCACCCCGGCGGTGCCGGATGCGGTGGGACTGGCCGATCTGCCCGAGCAGGGGCGCACCACCTACGCACTGATCCTGGAGGGTGGACCCTTCCCCTACGACAAGGACGGCTCGGTCTTCGGCAACCGCGAGCGCATATTGCCGCCGCACAAGCGCGGCTATTACCGCGAATACACGGTGAAGACGCCCCGGGCGCGCAATCGCGGTGCCCGGCGGATCATCTGCGGCGGCCAGGTGCCGACGCAGCCCGATGCGTGCTATTACACGAACGATCACTATGCCAGCTTCCGCGTGATCGTGAAATAAGCGCTGATCCGACGCACGTTGTTGTCATATTTGCACAAGAAACTGCTTGCGCATTGCACTGCAGCGGATCAACAATCAACGGAGCCCATCCGGGAATCGTGGAACTCGAGTTGTCACACATGCTAATGGAAAGAGCAACGGAGATGGAAACTCCGCTTCGTCAGGAACAGGATACGCAGCTGCGTTTCGTGCGGCCCAACATCGTGCAGTCGATCCGGGCCTACCGTCTGCAGGATCTGCGCGACGCGGCCGTGGCGCTGGAGCAGCATTTTCTGTATGCCAATCTGGCCCATGCCCTGTCCAAGGCGGATGTGCTGGAGCTGATCGGCACGCAGTTCCATTTTCCGCCGCACTACGGCAAGAACTTCGATGCGCTGTTCGACTGCCTGACCGATCCCTTGCACAAGAGCGGCAAGCAGCCGGGTTTCGTCGTGGTGCTGGACCAGATCCCCACCGCGATGAAATTCGACAAGGAAGCGCGCGAGCAGCTGCTGGACGTCTTCCGCGACGCTGCCGAATACTGGGCAGAGCGCAAGATCCCGTTCCGCTGCTTCTACTCTTTCCTGTAAATTTTATATACAAAAATGGCAGTTAACGCAGATGGGGTCTGCGCTGGCTGCTATTATTTTTGAGAAAATGCGGCGGCCAGTGCCTCGTACTCGGCCACTGGGACCTCCTCGGCGCGGCGCTGCAGGTCGAAGTCGCCGGCAAAGCCCTTGTCCTCGAGCCAGCGGCCCAGCGTATTGCGCAGGATCTTGCGGCGCTGGCTGAAGGCGACCTGCACCAACTCCTCCAGCACGGCCGCATCCAGCGCCGCTGGCGTCTCGCGGGGCACCATGCGCACCACGGCGCTGTTCACCCTGGGCGGCGGGTCGAAGCTCTCGGGCGGCACGAACAGCACGTCTTCCATCGCGTAGCGCCATTGCAGCATCACCGTCAGCCGGCCGTAGTCGCTGGTGGCGGGTTCGGCCACCATGCGGTCGATCACTTCCTTCTGCAGCATGAAATGCTGGTCCTGGATGCGGTCGACGTGCTGGAGCAGGTGGAACAGGATGGGCGACGAGATGTTGTAGGGCAGGTTGCCCACGACCCGCAGGCGCGGCGCGCCGAGCTGGTCGGCCAGCGCCGTGAAATCGACCTTGAGCACATCGGATTCGACCACCTGCAGCTGCGCGTGCAGGCGCAGCCGTGCGGCCAGGTCGCGGTCCAGCTCGATGACCGTGAGGCGACCCAGGCGCTCCACCAGCGGCTGGGTCATGGCCATCAGGCCGGGGCCGATCTCTACCATGGGCTCGCCGGCCTGGGGTGCGATGGCCTGCACGATGGCGTCGATGATGCCGCCATCGGTCAGGAAGTTCTGGCCGAAGCGCTTGCGGGGGATGTGCTTCATTGTGGAGGTTCGCGGTATTCCACGTAGGCGCGGGCACGGGCTTCCTGGGCCCAGGTGCCGAAGGCTTTCTCGAGCTTCTGTTCGCGCACCTGGTCGCGCACCATGTCGCGCTGTTCGCGCTGGCTGAGCTTGGCCTCGCGGCGCTCCAGCAGCTGGATCAGGTGGATGCCGAAGCGGCTGGCCACGGGTTCGCTGACCTCGCCGGGCTGCAGGTGGTCGAGCGCGGCCTGGAATTCGGGCACGAATTTGTGCGGGCCGGCCCAGCCCAGGTCGCCGCCGCCCTTGGCGCTGCCGTCCTCGGAGTAGCGGCGCGCCAGGTCGGCGAAGTCAGCCTGGTTGGCGGTGATGCGGCGGCGGTAGTCCTCCAGGCGCTCCACGGCCTGGGCCTCGCTCAGCTTGGCGCTGGGGCGCAGCAGGATGTGGCGCGCATGGCTCTGCACGGCGATCACCGGCACGTCGCCGCTGGACTTCTCGATCAGCTTGAGCACGTGGAAGCCCGCGGGCGAGCGCACGGGGCCGACCACGCCGCCCACGGGCGCGCTCTTGGTGGCATTCACGAACAGCTCCGGATAGCGGTCGGCCGGGCGCAGGCCCATGGCGCCGCCGCCGCGGCCGTCGGGGGCGTCCGAGTATTCGCGCACCACGCTGAGGAAGTCCTCGCCGGCCTTGGCCTTGTCGGCCGCCGCCTGCGCCTTGGCCTGCAACTCCTTGACCTGCTGCTCGCCGGCGTTTTCCGGCACGGCGATGAGTATGTGGCCGAGGTTGATCTGCGCGGCCGCCGTGGGCGTGCCGGACTTGGTCTTCTGCTCGCGGATGAACTGGTCCACGTCCAGGTCGTTCACGCGCACCTTGGAGTCCACCTCGGCCTCGCGCAGCTTCTGGATGACCAGCTGGCGGCGCAGGTCGGCGCGGAACTGGTCGCGGGAGATGCCGTCGCGGGACAGGCGGCTGGCCATCTCCTCGACGCTGAGGTTGTTCTGCCGGGCCACGGATTGCTCGGCCTGCTGGAGCGCGAAATTGTCGACCTTGATGCCGGCTTCGGTGGCCATCTGCAGCTGGATCTTCTCGGCGATGATCCGCTCCAGCATCTCGCGCCGCACCGCTTCGCGCGGCGGAATCTCGCCGCCCTGGCTCTGCAGCTGGGCGAGGGCCCGGTCCGTGCGCTGCTGGACCTCGAAGTTCGTCACCGGCTCGGAGTTCACGACGGCCACGATGTAGTCGGCGGAACGCGGCGAGGCACTGGACGAGGCGCTGTTGCTGCGGCCTTCCAGCGGCACCGGGGCGGAGATGCCGGCCGCGCCGCGCAGTCCCGAGCCCGACGAGGGCGCCTGCTGAGGATTCTTGAAGCCTTGGGCGCTGGCGGCGACGGCTGTGGCCAGGCACAGGCTGCCGAGGAGAAAGCGATAGGTCATAGTGAAGGGAATCAATCGTAGCTGCTGAAGCGGCTGGCCGCGGGGGTCTCGCGTATCACCGGCTGGTAGCCGGGCACATTGTCGCGCAGTGAGACCAATGGGTCGGCACCGAGCGCCAGCCTGGACAGGCCCTGGAATTCGACCTGGAACAGCAGCCGGGTGTTGGCCTGGATCAGGCTGGTCTGCAGCCGCTCCAGCACCACGCGGGTGGACCAGCAGCAGCTGCTGTATTCGAGGCCGACCAGGGAGTCGACGAACTTGCTGTCACGCATGCTGTAGTTGAGGCGGCCCACAGTGTACCAACGCCCGTCGCCGGGCTTGCGGGCGCCGCCGCCCAGCAGCGACTCGACCGGCCATTGCCAGCCGAAGTCGACCTGCTCGCTGTTGTCGCGCTGGTAGCGGTAGGCCATGCTCAGCGTCTTGTACTGCCCGGGCTTGTAGCGCACGGCCATGGTGGAGCGCACCGAGCGGTTGATTTCGGGGCTGTACTGCACCGTGGTGTCGAAGCCCCAGCGCGGCGTCCAGTTGATGCCGGCGCCCAGCATGATGTCGGACCAGCGCCCGTTGGTGGTGTCGGGCGCCACGCCCGGCATGGTGACGAGCTGGTCCTTGAAGCGCAGGCGCTGCGCCACGCTGAAGCGCGCCGCCTCGGCGCCGCTGTCGGCATCGAGGAAGCGCGTGGTGGCGCCCACGGTCAGCATGTTGGCGTCGGAGATGCGGTCGTAGCCGCTGAAGGCGTTTTCGCTGTAGATCGTGGCAAAGCTGAAGTCGTACGGCGCCGTGTCGTACACCGGGATCATGCTCTGGTCGCGGTAGGGCGTATAGGTATAGAACGCGCGCGGTTCCAGGGTCTGGATCAGGTTGCGGCCGAAGAGCTGCGTATTGCGCTCGAACATCAGGCCGCTGTCGAGGCTGAACGTGGGCAGCGTCACGCTCTTGCCGGAGATGCCGGTCATCGACGGGTCGTCGAAGCGGTAGTGGCGCGAGTTGAACATCAGCTTGGGCGTGATGTAGCCCTGCGGCGCGATGAAGGGCCGGCTGATCTCGCCCTGCACATAGGCGCGGTCGGCGTTCGACTGGTTGGTCAGCAGCGGGTCGGCGCGAAAGCGCGTGACATCGGCCTCGAGCTTGGCTTCCAGGCCATAGCCCAGGTCGCGCGGCGTGTAGCGGTACTGCAGCTGCGGCATGCGGTCGTAGGGCGGCACGATGGGCGACAGCGGGTCCTGCAGCGTCTGCCACGACTGGGCGCGCAGCAGCACGCTGTGGTCGTTGCGTGCCCAGCTCACCGAACCTTCGCTGCTCAGCAGGCGCTCGTTCAGGTGGTAGTTGTTGCGCATGAAGTCGCGCCAGTACTGGTCGTCGCTCACGCGCCGGAGGTTCAGGTTCAGGCCCAGCCCGCCGATGGGCGACTGCAGGCTCTGGTTGTGCTGCAGCACGTAGGACCAGCGGTCGCGCTCGCGCAGCTTGTCATTGGGCATGTACAGCGCAGCGAACAGGCCGCTGTAGCTGGGCTCCAGGTAGCGGAACTCGCCGGCCAGCGCCGCGCCGCGCTTGGTCATCAGGCTCGGGGTGATGGTGGCGTCGCGGTTGGGGGCGATGTTCCAGTAGTAGGGCTGCGCGTAGCTGAAGCCGCTATTGCTGTCCAGCGTGAAGGTGGGTGGCAGCAGCCCGGACTTGCGCTTGTCCGACAGCGGGAAGCTGATGCGGGGCACCGGCAGGATGGGCACGCCCTTGAATTCGAGCACGGCGTTTTCGGCCACGCCCACGTCCTCGATGGTGTCGAGGTGGATCTTGTCGGCGCGGATGATCCAGTCGGGCTGCCAGCTGGCCTCGTCGGTGCGCTGGCAGGTGGTGTAGGTGCCTTCGTGCACCAGCGAGCGGTTGCGGTCGATGAAGTCCACCTGCGAGGCCACGCCGTAGGCGTTGTTCATCAGCAGGCGGTAGTTGCCGTCCTTGAAATAGCCCTCGTGCGAGTCGAGCTGCATCTGCAGCTCCTGGCCGTCGAATATGCTGCCCGCGCGGTTGATGTGTACGTTGCCCTGGGCGAAGGCGGTGTCGCTGGGCTCGCGGTATTCGAGCCGGTCGGCGCGGATCATGGTGTCGGCGCGGCGCAGCTGCGCGTTGCCGGTGACCACCGTGGTGCCGGCTGACTGGCCGGTGAGGTCGTCGCCCTCGAGGAACACGGGCATCTGCGCGCGTTCCTCGGACGTGAGCTGTTCGCGCAGGCGCGGGCTGGCCTGCAGCTGCAGGCCGTCGTCGGCAGTCTGGGCTGCCGCTGGGCTCCAGGGCAGCCACAGCATCGCCATGCACAGGCTGGCGATGGCGGTCATGCGGGGGCGATGCGCGTCGGTTGAAGAATCGATATCCATGGACAGGGCTGGCTGCGGCGGCGGCATTGCGTTGGGAGAAGCGGGCCGGCCCCGCGTCAGTTCCCGCCAGCGGCGGGGTCGGGTTTGTAGAATCTAGGACGTGACCTGCCATTATCCATGAGCCATCCGAATCCCCCCATGACCGACCTTTCCGCCGCCAATTCCGCAGCGCAAGCTTTACCCACTGTTACGGCGGTGGCCTGGGCCGATGCCCAGCGCCAGGCGCTGTTTGCGCAGTGGCTGGCGCAGATTGCCGGCCCGCAGCGGCTGCTGCCCGAGACGCTGCGCGCCGCGTCGGCCGACGCGGGTTTTCGCCGCTACCTGCGGATCGACGACCGCGATGGCGCCACCCGCATCGTCATGGACGCGCCGCCCGACAAGGAGGACTGCCCGCTCTTCGTGCGCGTGCAGGCCCTGCTGCGCGAGGCCGGGCTGAACGTGCCGCAGATCCTGGAGTGGGACGAGGCGCATGGCTTCATGCTGCTGAGCGACCTGGGCGCGCAGACGGTGCTCGAGAAGCTGCTGTCCGAGCAGGCCGGCGCGGACCAGGCCCGGACCTGGTACCTGCAGGCCACGGACATCCTGGTCGAATGGCAGCAGGCCTCGCGCCCCGAGGTGCTGCCGCCCTATGACGAAGCCGTGCTGCGGCGCGAGCTGCAGCTCTTTCCCGACTGGTACATCGCCAGGCACCGCGGCGTGGTGCTGAACGACAAGCAGCAGGCGGTGCTGGCGCAGGCCTTCGACGCCATCGTGGCGCAGAACCTGACGGCGGCGCCGGTGTTCGTGCACCGCGACTTCATGATGCGCAACCTGATGGTGCCAGCCCAGGAGCATGCGCCCTTGGGCGTGCTCGACTTCCAGGACGCGCTCTACGGCCCCATCACCTACGACATCGCCAGCCTGCTGCGCGATGCCTTCATCAGCTGGGACGAGGATTTCGTCATCGACATCACCGTGCGCTACTGGGAGAAGGCCCGCAAGGCCGGCCTGCCGGTGCAGGACGACTTCGGCGAGTTCTACCGCGCCGTCGAGTGGATGGGCCTGCAGCGGCACCTGAAGGTCGCGGGCATCTTCGCGCGGCTCACGCTGCGCGACGGCAAGCCCAAGTACCTGGCCGACACGCCGCGCTTCATCCAATACATCCGCGCCACCGCGTCGCGCTACCGCGAGCTCAAGCCCCTGCTGCGCCTGGTGGACGAGATCGAGGGCATCGAGACCCCGTCCGGCTGGGCCTTTGGTCGGGTTTAAGTCAAATTGGCCTCCAGCGCTCATGTAGCAAGCGCTGACAGCTATCAATTCATGAGTATCTGCACCGCATGCCGCGTTTCTACTGCCCCGTGAGTCTGGCCATTGGCGCCGAACTGGACCTGCCGCCCGAGGCCGCGCGCCATGCCCAGGTGTTCCGGCTGCAGCCCGGCGATGCCATCACGCTGTTCAACGGCGAGGGCGGCGAATACGGCGCCACCATCGCGCGCATGGGGCGCAGCCAGGTGGCTGTGCGCGTCGACAGCCACGACGCCGTCGAGCGCGAGGCCGCCGTGGCCGTGCACCTGCTGGCAGGCATCACCGCTGGCGAGCGCATGGAGTGGCTGGTGGAAAAGGCCACTGAGCTGGGCGTGGCCAGCATCACGCCCATCGAGGCCGAGCGCTCGGTGATGCGCCTCAAGGGCGAGCGCGCCACCAAGCGCCAGGAGCGCTGGCAGGCCATCGCCGCCAGCGCCTGCGAGCAGTGCGGCCGCAACCGCGTGCCGGTCATCCATGCGCCGGTCGACCTGCGCCAGTGGGTGCAGGCTGGCGAGCCGGCCGGCGCGCTGCGCCTGGTGCTGTCGCTGGCCGATGGCGCCCGGCCGCTGCCGCAGGCGCTGGGGCCGCTGGCAGGCGAGGCGCCTGCCGTGGTCTTTCTCTCCGGCCCCGAGGGCGGCCTCTCGCCGGCCGAGGAGGCGCTGGCTCGCGCCAGCGGCTTTGCGCCGGTCACGCTGGGCCCGCGCGTGCTGCGCGCCGAGACGGCACCGCTGGCGGCGCTGGCCGCCTTGACCCTCCAGTAAACCCGCTTCTCCGGCTTTGGCGCCATGCCGCGCTTGCGCGGCGCGTGGGGCATTGCGCCTTGAAAATTCCCAATGGATGGGAATGTGCTTTGCTATTTGGCCATCACCTAGGGTTTTCGCTAGCCAATGGCAGAGAGCGGAAAATGAGAATCGTGGCGTTGAGATTCCTCTTTGGATTCGATTTTTAGTCCCATTAAATGGGAATATGAAATGAACGCGCCAGATCCCTTTACCGCCGATAGCGCCCCTGCCGAAGTCTCGGCGGCCGACCGCGTGCTGCAGGTGCTGGCCGTCCTGGCCAGCGCGGGCCGGGCGCTGACGGCGGGCGAGCTGATGCAGGGCACCGGCCTGCCGCGCAGCAGCCTGTACCGGCAGCTGGCGCGGCTCAAGCGCTTTGGCTTCGTGATGGAAAGCGGCGCGCTGTATGCGCCCGGCCCGCTGGGCCTGCAGCTGGCGCGCGGCTTCGACGATGGCTCGCACCTGGTGCAGGTCGCCCGTCCCATCCTGGTGCAGCTGACCGACCAGACCCGCGAAAGCGTCGGCCTGCTGGTGGCCGCCAACGGCCAGGCCGTGTGCCTGGACATGGTGGAAAGCCCGCTGTCGCTGCGCTGCTCGTTCGCCAAGGGCAGCAGCGTGCCGCTGTCGGTGGGCGCATCGGCCAAGTGCGTGCTCGCCTACCTGCCGGCGGCGCAGCGTGACCCTTTGCTGGACCGGCACTACGGCGCCGGCACGCCCGCGCGGGCGCAGGCGGCGGCCGAGCTGCTGCAGCTGCGCGAGCGCGGCTACGCCACCACCGTCGGCGAAGTGGATGCCGGCGTCTGGGGCTGCAGCGCCCCGTTGTTCGGCAACGCGCGCCGCGCCGTGGCCGCGATCACCCTGATGGCACCGCACCAGCGCGTGCTGCACCAGGAGGCCTCGCTGGTGCAAGCGACCCTGGCCGCGGCGGCGCGCATTTCGCGCCTGCTGGCCGAATGATGTTTAGCCCCCTGATTCCCCCTAGAAAGGACACTCCCATGAACTTCCGCCGCACTGTCTTGAAGGCCGGCACCACCGCCGTGATTGCCCTGGCCTTCGGTGCCCACGCCGCGTTCGCCCAATCCGATGTGGTCCGCGTCGCCACCGATGCCACCTTCCCGCCCATGGAGTTCGTGGAGAACGGCAAGCGCACCGGCTTCGACGTGGAGCTGGTCGAGGCCGTGGTGCAGAAGATGGGCAAGAAGGTGCAGTGGGTGGACATCGACTTCAAGGGCCTGGTGCCGGGCCTGATCGCCAAGCGCTTCGACATGGCGGTCTCGGCGATCTACATCACCGACGAGCGCAAGAAGGTGGTCGATTTCAGCCAGCCCTACTACGCGGGCGGCCTGGTGGCCATGGTGAAGGACGGCAGCCCCATCGCCAAGCTGGCCGACCTGGAGGGCAAGAAGGTATCGGTGCAGGTGGGCACCAAGTCGGTCGGCTTCCTGACCGAGCACTACCCCAAGGTGCAGCGCGTGGAGGTCGAGAAGAACCAGGAGATGTTCAACCTGGTGGCCATCGGCCGCGCCGATGCCGCGGTGACCGGCAAGCCCGCGGCCTTCCAGTACGTGCGCACGCGCGGCGGCATGACGGTGCTGGGCGAGCAGCTGACCACCGAGGAATACGGCATGGCCGTGCGCAAGGACCTGCCCGAGCTGACCCAGGCGGTGAACAAGGCGCTGGCGCAGCTCAAGGCCGATGGCGGCTACCAGGCCTTGGTGAACAAGTGGTTCCCCTCCAAGTGATGCGCGCGGCGTGACGGAAATGGCAGGGTAGCGACATGGATCTGGATTTTTCCCCCGTCTGGGCGGGGTGGGCCGAGCTGCTGCGCGGCGCGGCGGTGACGGTGGAGATCACCGCGGCATCGCTGCTGCTGGGCTGCGTGATGGGCCTGCTGGTGGGCATAGGGCGGCTCAACCCGCAGCGCCGCCTCGTCTACGGCATCTGCACCGCCTACGTGGCGGCGATCCGGGGCACGCCGCTGCTGGTGCAGCTGTTCATCCTGTTCTTCGGTCTGCCGCAGTTCGGCATCATGCTGCCGGCCTTCGCCTGCGGCGTGCTGGGCCTGGGCATCTACTCGGGCGCCTATGTGTCGGAGGTGGTGCGCGGCGCGATCCAGTCCATCGACCGCGGGCAGATGGAGGCGGCGCGTTCCATCGGCATGTCGTCGGCGCAGGCCATGGCCTCGGTCATCCTGCCGCAGGCCGTGGTGCGCATGATCCCGCCGCTGGGCAACGAATTCATCGCGCTGATCAAGAACTCGGCGCTGGTGTCGCTGCTGACCATCCATGACGTGATGCACGAGGGCCAGAAGATCATCAGCGTGTCGTACCGCTCGCTCGAGGTGTACCTGGCGATCGCCGTGATCTATTTCGTGTTGACCGGCGCGACGACCTTGCTGCTGCGCCATTTCGAGAAGCGCATGCGCGCAGGAGGCATGGTGCAATGAAGGCTGCTGCAATCCCTTCCGGAAGCGAACCCATGGTGCGCATCCGCGGCCTGCGCAAGGCCTATGGCGAGCATGTGGTGCTCGACGGCATCGATTTCGACGTGCAGCCCCAGCAGGTCGTGGTGGTGATCGGCCCCAGCGGCTCGGGCAAGAGCACCTTCCTGCGCTGCTGCAACGGCCTGGAGCAGCCCCAGGGCGGGCGCGTCGACATCTGCGGCCGCACCCTGGCCGATGACGGCCGCATGTTGCCCGACAAGGAGCTGAACGCGCTGCGCGAAGAAGTGGGCATGGTGTTCCAGTCGTTCAACCTGTTCCCGCACCTGTCGGTCATCGACAACGTGACGCTGGGGCCGCGCAAGCTGCACGGCATGAGCCGGGCGGAGGCCGAGTCGCAGGCCCGCGACCTGCTGAAGAAGGTGGGCCTGGGCCACAAGGCCGATGCCATGCCGGCCAGCCTCTCGGGCGGGCAGAAGCAGCGCGTGGCGATTGCCCGGGCGCTGGCGATGCGGCCCAAGGTGATGCTGTTCGACGAGCCCACCTCGGCGCTCGACCCCGAACTGGTCGGCGAGGTGCTGCAGGTGATGAAGCTGCTCGCCAGCGAAGGCATGACCATGATGGTCGTGACCCACGAGATGGGCTTCGCCCGCGAGGTGGCCGACGTCGTGGTGGTGATGGATGGCGGCGTCATCGTCGAGGCTGGCGACCCGGCGACCATCTTCTCGAACCCCAGCAAGGAGCGCACGCGCAACTTCCTGCAGGCGGTGCTCACCCGGCAATAGGCGGACATGGAATGACGGTTGCATTTTTCAGCAGCGCGCAGCTACCCGCGATGCCCTGGAAGAACGGCGGCGGCACCACGCAGGAAGTGGTGTGCTGGCCCCCGGGCGCGGACCTCTCCAGCTTTGCCTGGCGCATCAGCATCGCGCAGATCGCCAGCAGTGGGCCGTTCTCGGCCTTTCCGGGCGTGGACCGCAGCATCTGCCTGCTACAAGGCGATGGCGTGCAGCTGACCTCGGCGGACGGTCGCATCGACCATGCGCTGAACCGGCCGCTGGTACCGTTCGCCTTTTCGGGCGACGTGGCGCTCGACTGCCGGATGCTGGGCGGCGTCTCGCGCGACTTCAATGTGATGGTGCGCCGCGGCGCGTTGCGGGCCAGCGTACGGGTCGCCGAAGGCCAGGCCGGCCAGGTGGTCGCGCCGCATGGCCTGCTGCTGGCGCTGCGCGGCGCCTGGAGCCTGAGCGGCGCCGCGGGGACGGCCACGCTGGCGGCTGGCGCGCAGGACGGCGTGTACTGGGCGGATGGCGACGGCGCCGCCGTGGCCGCCACGCCACTGGCACCGGATGCGCAGCTGCTGCTGGTGGAACTGCACGACGTGACCCGCTGAGCGGGAAACGCATGACGACCATGGAGCCATCCACCCAGAGCCTGTTCGCTGCCGATGCACTGCTGCCCGGCGGCTGGGCCCGCAACGTGGAGCTGCGCTGGGACGCCAGCGGCCAATTGACGCAGGTGCAGCCCGACGCGGCGCCTTCGCCTGGCACGCCGCGCGCGACCGGCCCGGTGCTGCCCGGCATGCCCAATGTGCATTCGCACGCCTTCCAGCGCGGCTTTGCGGGGCTGAGCGAGTTTCGCGGTCAGGCGCAGGACAGCTTCTGGAGCTGGCGCACGCTGATGTACCGCTTTGCCGCCCGGCTCGGCCCCGAGCAGCTGGAGGCCATCGCCACCTGGCTGTACATCGAGATGCTGGAGTCCGGCTACACCAGCGTGTGCGAATTTCATTACCTGCACCACCAGCCTGACGGCACCCCTTATGCGACGGACGCCGAGCTGAGCCTGGCCTTGCTGCGTGCCGCCGCGAACGTCGGCATCGGCATCACGCTGCTGCCCGTGCTCTACCAGCACAGCGGCTTTGGCGCTTTGCCGCCGGCTGAGGGGCAGAAGCGCTTCATCCGCAGTACTGACAACATGCTGGCGCTGCTGCAGGCACTGGCGGCGCCCTGCGCCGCGCAGGGCGCTGTGCTGGGCCTGGCGCCGCACTCGCTGCGCGCCGTGGCGCCCCAGGCGCTGCAGGAAGCAGTGCAAGGCCTGCATGCGATGCAGCCGCGAGCGCCGGTGCATATCCACATCGCCGAGCAGATGGCGGAAGTGGACGCCTGTCTGCAGTGGAGCGGCCAGCGCCCGGTGGCCTGGCTGCTCGACCATATGCCCGTAGATGCGCGCTGGTGCCTGGTGCATGCCACGCACATGGACGAGGCCGAATATGCGCGCGCCGCGGCTTCGCAGGCCGTGGCGGGGCTGTGCCCGCTGACCGAAGCCAACCTGGGCGACGGCCTCTTCGACCTGCCGCGCTGGGAGCAGGCCGCGGGCCGCTGGGCCCTGGGCTCGGACAGCCATATCGGCACGAACGCGGCCGAGGAATTGATGGTGCTGGAATACGGCCAGCGCCTGCGTCTCATGCAGCGCAATGTCGCGGCCAGCGCCCGGCAGCCGCATGTGGCCAGCCACCTGCTGCTGCAGGCGGTGGCCGGCGGCGCCCAGGCCTCGGGCCGTGCCGTGGCCGGCCTGGCCGTGGGGCAGCAGGCCGATATGGTCATGCTCGACGCCGGGCATGTGGCGCTGGCCGGCCTCGATGCCGCCGCGCAGCTCGACTCGCACGTCTTCGCCAGCAGCCGCAGCAGCGCGGTGGAGGGCGTATGGGTGGGCGGGCGGCGCGTGGTGGAACAGGGGCGCCACGCCGGGCATTGCCCTGCCCAGGATACTTTCGTCAAGACCCGTGCCGCGTTGATCCAGGAGGACTGAACCATGCACTTCGAAACCGACCGCGCCGCGTTCGAATTCCACCAGGGCACCGCGCCCCTGCTGATTTCCTTTCCCCACGCGGGCACCTACGTGCCGCCCGTGGTGGCCGAGCGCCTGACCGATGAAGCGCGCCAGGTGCCCGACACCGACTGGCACCTGCCCATCCTTTATGCGTTTGCGCGCGAGATCGGCGCCTCGACGCTGGTGGCCACGCATTCGCGCTACGTGGTGGACCTGAACCGGCCGCCGGACGGCGCCAGCCTCTACCCCGGGCAGAGCGTGACCGGCCTGTGCCCGGTGGACACCTTCGACGACACGCCGGTGTACCGGGACGCGGCGCTGGCACCCGATGATGCCGAGATCGAGCGGCGCCGCGAACTGGTGTGGCAGCCCTACCATGACCAGCTCGGCGCCGAGCTGGCCCGCCTGCGCCAGCAGTTCGGCGCGGCGGGCCTGTGGGACGCGCATTCGATCCGCTCGGTGCTGCCGCGCTTCTTCGAGGGCAAGCTGCCCGACCTGAACCTCGGCACGAACCGCGGCGCGAGCTGCGCCCCCGGCCTGGGCGAGCAACTGCTGGCCCAGGCCGGCCAGGCCGCGGCCGACGGTTTCACCGCCGTGCTCAACGGCCGCTACACCGGCGGCTACATCACGCGCCACTACGGCCAGCCCGGGCAGAACGTGCATGCGGTGCAGCTGGAGATGACGCAGTGCTCCTACATGCAGGAAGCCCTGCCGTTCGACTACCTGCCTGCGGTCGCCGCACGCATCCAGCCCCATGTGCGCCGCATGGTCGAGACGCTGCTGCAGTTCGTGCAGGCGGGGGCCTTGCGGGCGTAGCGCCTCAGTCGTGCACCAGCTGCCGCGAAAGAAAGCTGCAGCTGGCGACCAGCAGCCGGGCCATTTCGTCGATATTGGCCTCGATGCGGTGCTGCGGCCCGGCGACGGCCACGGCCAGCGTTTCGCCATGCACATGGATGAAGGCGGCCACGGCCCACACGTCGCTGACGTTTTCGCCGCGCGTCACGAAATAGCCGAGCTTGCGGCTGGCCAGCACATCCTGCACCAGCGCCTCGTGCTCGACCTTGGTGGCGTTCGTGATGGCCTGGAGCTTGCGCTCTTTCAGCCAGGTGCGCAGCTCGGCCTCCTTCAGGCTGCCCAGCAGGGCCTTGCCGATGGAGCTGGAGTGCAGCGGCTTGAACTCCCCGGGCTTGGCGGAGTAGCGGATGGAGTTCAGGCCCTCGACCACCTGCAGGTAGATCACCGAGTCGCCCTGGCGCTTGCCGAGGATGATGGTTTCGCGCGTCGCATCGCGCAGCCGCTCCAGCACCGGCATGGCGCGCTTGATGAAGGGGTCGTTGGCCGAGATGTCGTGCATCACGTCGTACATGCGCCGCGTCGGGTACAGCGCCCGGGGCCTGCTGAGCGTGTACAGGTAGCCGCGCGCCGTCAGCGTGGAAACGATGGCGTGGCAGGTGCTCTTGGGTACTTCGACGGCTTCCGCCAATTCGGTCAGCGACAGCGGCTGCTGGCTGTTCTGGAACGCTTCGAAGATGTCGATCACGCGATCGATGGCGGTGACGGTGATTCCGGTCATGCTTTTCCTCCTGGCTGCAACGCCGGCTGAGAACGGAAATTCAGCCTGCTGAACAAATGGGGCGCGATGCATTCGATTCCGAGAGTCATTATGCAATTTGTTCGTAATGCCGAACAAGCATTCTTGTCCTCGAATATTTTGCTTTCTACGATGGCCTCACGACATTTGACGGAGACCACGCAGAGTGCAAGCCAGCCCAGACATCAGCATCGACGAGCGCGCGGACGGCGTCGTATGGATCACCATTGATCGTGCGCACAAGCACAACGCCCTGGCAGGCAGCGTGCTGGCATCGCTGGCCCGGGCCGTGGCCGACGCGGGTGCCCGGCCAACCACGCGCCTGCTGGTGGTCCGTGGCGCAGGCGAGCGTTTCTTTGCCGCCGGTGGCGACCTGGTGGAACTGTCCCGGGTGCGCGACGAGGAAGCCACCCATGCGATGGCCGACGGCGCGCGTGCGGCGCTCGATGCCGTGCGGCAATGCCCGGTGCCGGTGCTGGCCTACCTCAACGGCGATGCCATCGGTGGCGGCGCGGAGTTGGCCGTGGCCTGCGACATGCGCCTGCAGGCCAGCCATGCGCGCATAGGTTTCATCCAGGCGCGCCTGGCCATCAGCTCGGCCTGGGGCGGGGGCCCCGATCTGTGCCAACTGGTTGGCGGCGCCCGTGCGATGCGCTTGATGGCGCGCTGCGAAATGGTCGATGCGGCGCAGGCGCAGGCATGGGGTCTGGCGGATGCCGTCATCGAGGACGGCCCCGGCGGCAAGGACATGGCGTCCTTCCTGGCGCCGATGCTGGCATGCCCGCCGCAGGTGCTGCGCGGCATCAAGGCCCAGGCCATGGCATGGCGCAGCGGCCAATCCTATGAACAGCGGCGCCAGGTGGAGCGGCAGCAGGTGGTGAACACCTGGCTGCACGACGACCACTGGCGCGCCTCCGACCGATTTCTTGCGAAGGGCAGCCGATGAACCGAGACGACCACCTCGCAACCGCGGGCATCGAGCCCCAGTTGCGGCCCACCAGCCCCAGCGGCATCGACGTGCCTACCTCCGTGGACGCATCCGCGGTGGATGCGGCGCGCATCGGCCAGCCCGGCGAGTATCCGTTCACCCGCGGCATCTTTCCCGATGGCTACCAGGGCCGGCTGTGGACCATCCGGCAGTACTCGGGCTTCGGCACCGCCGAGGAATCGAACGAGCGCTACAAGTTCCTGCTCGCCAAGGGTCAGACGGGCCTGTCGGTGGCCCTGGACCTGCCCACGCAATGCGGGCTGGACCCGACCCATCCGATGGCCCGGCCGGAGATCGGCAAGGTCGGGGTGTCGCTGTCCAACCTCAGCGAGGCCGAGATCCTGTTCCAGGGCCTGGATCTGTCGAAGATCTCCACCTCGTTCACGATCAACGGCACCGCAGCCATCATCTATGCGATGTACCTGGCGGTGGCCGACAAGCAGGGCGTGCCACGCAAGCTGCTCACCGGCACGATCCAGAACGACATCCTCAAGGAGTACGTGGCGCGCGGCACCTGGATCTTTCCGGTGCGCCCCTCCATGCGCCTGATCGCCGACACCATCCTCTATTCGAACGAGGTGTCGCCGCGCTTCAACCCCATCAGCATCGCCGGCGCCCATGTGCGCGATGCGGGCGCGACCGCGGCGGAGGAGATGGCCTACACGCTGGCCAATGGCCTGGCCTATGTCGATGAGCTGCGCTCGCGCGGTGGCGACGTGGAGAAGTTCGCCAAGCGGCTGTCCTTCTTCTTCTACGTGCACATGGATTTCTTCGACGAGATCGCGAAGTTCCGCGCCGGCCGCCGCCTGTGGGCGCGGCTGATGAAGGAGCGCTATGGCGCGCAGGACCCCAAGGCGCAGCACTTCCGCTTCGGCGTGGTGTGCGGCGGCTCCTCGCTGGTTGCGCCGCAGCCCTACAACAACGTGGTGCGGGTGGCGGTGGAGACCATGGCGGCGGTGTTCGGCGGCGCGCAGTCCATCTTCACCTGCGCCTTCGACGAGGCCTTCCAGATCCCGACCGAGTTCTCGGCCGAGCTGGCGGTGCGCACGCAGCAGATCCTGGCCTACGAGAGCGGGATCGGCCGCACCGTCGATCCGCTGGGCGGCAGCTATTTTCTCGAGCAGCACACCGATCGCATGGAGGAGCAGATCGCCCGCGTCATGGACGAGATCGACGCCTACGGCGGCGTGGTGCGGGCCATCGAGGATGGCTGGATCCAGATGCGGCTGGCCGAGCGCGGGCTGGAGCGCAAGCTGAACACGGACTCGGGCGTCAACGTGGTCGTGGGCCAGAACCACTTCAAGAAAGAGAACGAGGACATCAAGGTCGGCGAGGTCTTCACGCTGGACCCCACGGTGGCCCAGCGGGCGCTCGAGAAGTTCCAGCGGGTCATGGACACGCGCGACAACGCCGCGGTACAGCGCTCGCTGGAGCGCCTGTCGGCCGCCGCCGCCCAGGACCGCGAGAACGTCATGCCCTACCTGGTGGAGTGCTGCCATGCCTACGCCACCGTGGGCGAGATGGTGGGCTGCCTCAAGGCGCAGTGGGGCGAATTCAAGGAGCCGGTGAATCTATGAGCACGCAACAACACTCCGCCATGCTGGCGTCCAAGCGCATCCTGATCGGCAAGCCCGGCCTGGACGGGCACGACATCGGCGCCAAGATCATCGCGCTGACCCTGCGCAACGCAGGCGCCGAGGTGATCTACACGGGCCTGCGGCGCAGCCCGCTGCAGATCGCGCAGGTCGCGGTGGACGAAGGCGTCGACGCCGTGGGCCTGAGCATCCTGTCGGGCAGCCACAAGGAGCTGGTGGCCGACGTCCTGGAGCAGCTGCGCGCGCTGCGGGCGCTGGACGTCAAGGTCTTCGTGGGCGGCACCATTCCCGCCGAGGACCATGACTATCTGCGCCGCCTGGGTGTCAGCGCGGTCTTCACCGCCGACATGCCGCTGGAGCAGGTCGTCGCCTCGCTCGCGGAAAGTCTGGCATGAGTGCGCCGCTGGCGGGCATCCGCATCATCGAGGTCGGCCACATGCTGGCAGGTCCGTACTGCGGGCTGATGCTGGCCGACATGGGCGCCGAGGTCATCAAGATCGAGACCCCGGAAGGCGACATCGGCCGCACGGTGAGCCCGCATTTCATCGGGCCCCACAACGCCTACTTCGCCAGCCTCAACCGCAACAAGAAGAGCGTGGTGCTCAATCTGGCCAGCGAGGAGGGCCGCGAAGCCCTGGGCCGCATCGCCGACACCGCGCATGCGCTCGTCACCAACCTGCGGCCTTCGGCCATCCGCAAGCTGGGCCTTACCTACGAGGCACTGCGGCACCGGAACGAGCGCCTGGTCTGCGTGGCGCTGACCGGCTACGGCCTGGACGGACCGCATGCCGACAACCCCGCCTACGACTATGTCATCCAGGCGCTCACCGGGGTGATGGCGCTGACGGGCGACCCCTCGGCGCCGCCGACCAAGGCCGGCTATTCGGCGGTCGACAACTCGGCGGGGCTGGTGGCGGCGATGGGGCTGCTGGCCAAGATCGTGCAGGGCCGGGGCGGCCAGGTCGATGTGGCCATGTACGACGTGATGCTGTCCCAGCTCAACTACCTGGCGGGCGCGGCCCTGAACGCCGGCGAGACCATCGAGCGCCAGGCCGACTCCTCGCATCCCTACGTGGTGCCGGCGCAGATCTTTCCCACGGCCGAAGGCTGGCTCACGCTCTTCATCACCCACGACCGGTTCTGGCGGATCTTCTGCGGCGAAATCGGCCGCCCCGAGTGGACCGAGCACCCGAAGTTCTTGACGATGGCCGCCCGGCGCACGCATCGCGTCGAGGTGGTGGCCGCCATCACCCAGGTGCTGGGCCAGGCTTCGGCCGCCGAGTGGGTGCGCCGGCTGGCGCCGCTGGGCGTGGTCGCGGCCGAGGTCGGCACGCTGAACCAGGCCTTGCGCGGAGACATCGCGGCCGCGCGGTCGCTGGTCGTGCCGCTGGGCGACGGAACGCTGCCGCTGCAGGCCGTGGCCTGCCCGGTCCGGTTCGACGACTTCAGCCCGGCCTACGGCATGCCGCCGCTGCTGAACGAGCACGCGGACGCGGTCCTGGGAAAGGAGCTGGCATGAGCGCGCCGCTGGACCGCTGGGCCCTGAGCCGGGCGCTCACCCGGCTGGCGAATGCCAGCCCGCTGGAACTGGCCCAGCGGCCGCTGCCGGAGCCCTCGCCACAGCTCGCGCGCCGCATCGGCATCACCGGCGCGCCCGGCGCCGGCAAGAGCACGCTGGTGGGGCACCTGGCGTTGGAGCGGCTGCCCCGGGGGCGCCTCGGCGTGCTGGCCGTCGACCCGAGCAGCCCCAGGAGCGGCGGCGCCATCCTGGGCGACCGTGTGCGCATGGACGATCTGGCGGGCAGCGAGCAGTTGTACATCCGCTCGCTGGGTTCGCGCAGGACCAGCGATGGCCTGGCCGACAACCTGCCGGAGATGCTGGACCTGATGGACCAGTTCGGGTTCGACGAGGTGGTGCTCGAAACCGTGGGCGTGGGCCAGGCGGAATACGCCGTGCGCAGCCAGGTGGACACGCTGGTGCTGGTGCTGCTGCCCGACAGCGGCGACGTGGTGCAGGCCATGAAGGCCGGCATCATGGAGCTGGCCGACATCTATGTGGTGAACAAGGCAGACCTGCCGGGTGCGCAGCGCATGGTGACGGATCTGCGCCGCATCGCGGCCGTGGCGCAGCACTCACCGCGGTCCTGGGTCGCGCCCATCCTGCTGGCGTCCTCCAGCCAGCCCGAATCCATCCAGGCCCTGTCGCAGGCCATCGACCAGCACCAGGAATGGCTGGCCGCCACGCAGCAGCGGCAGGCGCAGCGCGTGCAGCGTGCCCGCTACCGGCTTCGGCGCCTCGCGGAGCTGCGCATTGGCGAGGCACTGGCGCGCCAGGACGCAGATTTCTTCGAGGCTCCCCTGGTGGAGCAACTGGCGCAGCTGTTCGGCATGCTGCACATGCCGCAGGAGTGAACCATGTCGCGCAGGCAGATCCGATCGCTCAAGAACACCGTCCAGCAAGGTGGTGCAGCCCTGGCCTCTCCGGCGCAGGCGCTGGAGGCGCGTGCTGCAGCGCTGCATCTGCTGCGCCGCAGCGTGGCGATGAAGCATGACCGCCTGGCCATCCTGCGCCTGGTCGATGCCGTGCGGCTGCGCGCCCGCATCGACGATGCGCTCTGGGACCACTGCCAGGCCGTGGCCAGTTCGCAGGCCGATCCCGACCAGTTGCGGATGCTGAAGACCATGCGCCGCAACACCGCCACCGCATTGCAGAGCCGTTAGGCATTGTTCACTCACCGTTTGAGTTCAACAACGAAGGAGACAGGAATGGCATTGGGTATGCAGCCCTCGTCTGCGAGGGGTATTTCACGTCGCAGGCACATCGCCGAGGCCGCCATGGCCGCGGTAGCTCTGGCAGCCAGCGGCAGCGCGTTTGCGCAGGCCGATGGCGATGCGGTCAAGATCGGCGTGCTGGCGGACATGTCCGGCATCTATTCGGACATGGGCGGCAACGGCATCACCGAGGCGGTGAAGATGGCGATCGCCGATGCCGGCGGCGAAGTGCTGGGCAGGAAGATCGAGATCGTCGCGGCGAACCACTCGGCCAAGGCCGATATCGCTGCGACCCGGGCGCGCGAATGGTTCGACACCCAGGGGGTGGACATGGTCATCAGCGGCCCGAGCTCGGGCACCAGCCTCGCCATCGCGAAGATCGCGGCCGAAAAGAAGAAGATCGTCATGGTCACCGGCGGGGTGGCGGCGCAGCTGACCAACGAGGAATGCTCGCCCTACACCGTGCACTACCTCTACGACACTGTCGCCCTGGCGCGAGGCACCGGTGCCGCGATGACCAAGCGGGGCGGCAAGACCTGGTATTTCCTGACGGTGGACTACGCCTTCGGCGACTCGCTGGAGCGCGAGACCTCGCAGGTCGTCAAGGCCGGCGGCGGCCAGGTGCTGGGCAGCGTGCGGCATCCGCTGTCGGCGTCCGACTTTTCCTCGTTCCTGGTGCAGGCCAAGGCGTCGGGGGCGCAGGTGCTGGGCCTGGCCAATGGTGGTGGCGACACCATCAACTCCATCAAGGCTGCTAGCGAATTCGGCATCAGCAAGTCGATGAAGGTCGCCGGCCTCATGCTCTTCATCACCGACGTGCACGCGCTGGGGCTCAAGCTCACCCAGGGCATCAACCTGACCGAGGCCTGGTACTGGGATTCGGACGAGCGATCCAGGCAATGGGCCCGGCGTTTCCAGGACAAGATGAAGAAGATGCCGACTAGCATGCAGGCGGCCAGCTACTCGGCGGCACTGCAGTACCTGATCGCCGTGAAGGCTGCCGGCACGGACAAGGCCGAGGCCGTCATGGCGCAGCTCAGGAAGCAGAAGATCGACGACATGTACACGGCCAACGGCCATATCCGCGAAGACGGACGGATGGTCCACGACCTGAAGCTGATGGAGATCAAGAGCACTTCCGAGTCGACGCGCCCCTGGGACTACTACAAGGAAGTCCAGGTGATCCCTGGCAGCCAGGCCTTTGCCTCGAAGGCGGAGTCCAAGTGCAAGAGTTGGGTGGGAGGGTAGCCATAGACAAGACGACATCCACCCCGCAACCGTTATTGCAAAAAGCGTTTTTCAGCAGGAGACAACAACCATGACCGCATCGACCAACAACACCGTTCCCAACACGGCGCAGCCGTCCGAGGCCGTGCGCAAGGCCATCGCCGAGGCCAAGGAATTGCCCATCCTCGATGTGGGGCCCTACCTGGCGGGCGTGCCCGGGGCCCTGGAGCAGCTGGGCGCAGACGTGCGCCTCATCCAGGAAAACCTGGGCTTCTTCGCCATCGTCAACCACGGCATTCCGCAGGCGCTGATCGACGAGTCGTTCAAGCAGACCGCGCGCCTGTTCAAGATCACTATGGAAGAAAAGATGAAGCACCGCGTGGGATACAACCACCAGGGCTATCTGCCGCCGAAGTCGTCGATCCTGCAGTCCAAGGCGATCCAGGAGAAGATCGCGCTCAACACCAAGAAGGACACGAATGCCGCCTGGCTGTTCATGCGCAACCGCACGGCCGACGACCCCAAGGTGCGCGCCAATGTGCGCCACCGCGGGCTGAACCAGTGGCCCGAGAGCCTGCCGGAGTTCAAGCAGGCGCTGCACGCATACCAGACCTCCATGGAAAAGCTGGGCCAGCGGCTGCTGCCCATCTATGCCCGTGCGCTGCATCTGCGGGGCGATTATTTCGACAGCATGTTCAAGGCGCCCGAGTACTACCAGCGCTGTGCCTACTACCACCCCGAGGAGAAGATGGAGGAGGGCCAGTACGCGCTGGCGCCGCATTCGGACGGCAGCTTCCTGACGCTGCTGCCCATGACGCCGGTGCCTGGCCTCGAGGTGATGACGCCCGACAAGCAGTGGCTGAAGGTGCGCTATGTGAAGGATGCGCTGATCGTCAACACCGGCCAGGTGCTGAACCGCCTGTCCAACGACCATTTCATCGCCACCCCCCACCGGGTCGTCAACCCGCCGATGGAGCGCTATGCGCTCACCTTCTTCTTCTACCCCGACGACGATGCCAACGTGGGGCCGATCCCGGAATGCATCGCGCCCGGCGAGAAGGCCAAGTACGACTCGCGTTCCTTCTACGACTTCTTCGTGCCCTACCTGGACGACCTGTACCACTACAACGACCCCAACTTCATGAAGGAAGTCGAGCCGGAGCGGGTAGCGGCGGCTGGCTGAAGCACGGCGTCGCGCGCTGCGGCCCAGCCGGTCGAAGGAAGGCGCGGCGCGGGTGCCTGTCCGATCTCCAAGGAACCAATATGCATAGGCAGTTGTTGATAGAGGGCCGCGGGGTGGATGCGGCCGCGGGCGAAACCATCGCCGTGCTCGATCCCTGTACCGGGCAGCCCTTCGGCACCATCGCCCGCGGCCGGGCTGAGGATGTGGACCGGGCGGTGCAGGCGGCGCAGCGCGCGCTCGAAGGGGCCTGGGGCCGCATGACGGCGACCGAGCGCGGGCGCATCCTGCAGCGCTGGGCGCAGCTCATCCTCGCCCATGGCGATGAGCTGGCGCAGCTCGAGGCGAAGGACACCGGCAAGCCCATGGCCGTGGCGCGCGCCGATGCCGCTGCCGTCGCCCGCTACTTCGAGTTCTACGGCGGCGCCGCCGACAAGGTCCACGGGCAGACCATCCCGTACCTCAATGGCTACAACGTCAGCGTGGTGCGCATTCCGCATGGCGTCACCGCCCACATCATTCCGTGGAACTACCCGGCGCAGATGATGGGCCGGACGCTGGCGCCTGCCCTGGCCATGGGCAACGCCGCCGTGGTCAAGCCCTCGGAAGACGCCTGCCTGACCACGCTGAAGCTGGCCGAGCTGGCGCTGGAGGCCGGACTGCCGCCGGGCGCGCTGAACATCGTGACCGGCTATGGCACCGAGGCGGGTGCGGCTCTGACCGGGCACCCCGGCATCCACTTCGCCACTTTCACCGGTTCGCCCGAGGTAGGCATGCAGGTGCAGCAGGCGACGGCGCGCCACCACGTGCCCTGCGTGCTGGAGCTGGGCGGCAAGTCGCCGCAGATCGTCTTCGACGATGCCGACCTCGCGAAGGCCGCTCCCATCATCGTGAAGGCCATCGTGCAGAACGCCGGCCAGACCTGCTCCGCGGGCAGCCGCCTGCTGGTGCAGCAGGGCATCTACGACCGCTTCGTGGACACCATCGCCGGTAATTTCTCGGCCTTGCAGGTGGGCACGCCGGAAATGGACCTCGACTGCGGCCCGATGATCAATGCCAAGCAGCAGGCCCGCGTGCGTGCCTTCGTCGCCTCGGCCATCGATCAGGGCGTGCCGCTGCTGGCGCAGGGCCGGCTGGCGCAAGGCCTGTCGCCGCACGGGTACTTCGTGCCGCCCGCGCTGTTCGGCCCGGTGCCGCGCACGCACCGCCTGGCCTGCCAGGAGATCTTCGGCCCCGTGCTCTCGGTCATGCCGTTCAGCGACGAGGAGGACGCGGTCCAGCTTGCCAACGCCACGGAATACGGTCTGGTGGCCGGGGTGTGGACCGAGAATGGCGGCCGCCAGTCGCGCATGGCGCGGCGCGTGGCCAGCGGCCAGGTCTTCATCAACTGCTACGGCGCCGGCGGCGGCGTGGAGCTGCCCTTCGGCGGCGTCAAAAAAAGCGGCTATGGCCGCGAGAAGGGGCTGCTGGCGCTCGAGGAAATGAGCACCACCAAGACCATTGTTCAACATTACGACTAGACAGGAGACATGCGATGAGCAACACATTGAGCCAGAAGGTGGCGATCGTGACGGGGGCGGGCAGCGGGTTCGGGGCCGCCATTGCGCGGGCCTACGTGGCGGCGCAGGCCAAGGTGGTGCTGGCTGACCTGCGGCTGGAGGCCGCGCAGGCCGTGGCCGCCCCGCTGGGCGAGAACGCGCTGGCGGTCGCCTGCGACGTGGCCAGCTTCGACCAGGTGCGGGCCATGGTGCGGCAGTGCGTGGAGCACTTCGGCACGCCGGACATCGTCGTCAACAATGCCGGCACCACCCACCGCAACCAGTCGATGCTGGAGGTGGACGAGGAGACGTTCGACCGCGTGTTCAACGTCAATGTCAAGTCCATCTACCACATGGCCCGCGCCGTGGTGCCGCTGATGCGGCCGCGCAAGGATGGCGTGATACTCAACATCGGCTCGGTCGGCGGCATCCGGCCGCGGCCCGGCCTGACCTGGTACAACAGCTCCAAGGGCGCGGTCAAGGTCATGTCCAAGTCGATGGCCGTCGAGCTGGCGCCGGACGGCATCCGCGTGAACCTGATCTCGCCGGTGATGGCGCCGACGGGGCTGCTGCAGGACTTCATGGGCGTGGCCGATACGGACGAGAACCGGGCGCGCTTCATCTCTACAATCCCTCTGGGGCGCATGTGCGACCCCACCGACGTGGCGCATGCCGCGGTTTTCCTGGCCAGCCCCGAGGCCCGCTTTCTCACCGGTGTGGAGATGCCGGTCGATGGGGGGCGGTCCATTTAACGGCTGTCGCGCAGGTGCCGGAAGGGCGGGCCGACGTGGCATACGCTGCCGGCCAGGTCACCAAGACGAAACAGAAGGCACCCATGAACCGCTCCATCGCCTGGCTCACGCTCTGCCAGGGCCTGCTGCTCACCAACAACGTGGTGTTCATCGCCGTCAACGGGCTGGTGGGCCTGCACCTGGCGCCGCGCCCCTGGATGGCGACGCTGCCGGTGATGGGCTATGTGGTGGGCGGCGCGCTCTCCACGCCGCTGGTGGCTGCGAGCCAGCGGCGCTGGGGGCGGCGCGGCTCGTTCCAGCTCGGCCTGCTGGTGGCGTTGCTGTCGGCGGCGCTGTGCGCGGTGGCGGCCTATTTCCAGCAGTTCGCGCTGCTGTGCCTGGCCACCGTGGTGGCGGGCTACTACAGCGCCAACGGCCAGCTCTACCGCTTTGCGGGGGCCGAGCTGGTCGAGGCCCCGCAGCGCGAGCGGGCGATCTCGCTGGTGCTGGCTGGCGGCCTGCTGGGCGCGGCGCTGGGGCCGGCGCTGGCCAGCCACGCCAAGAACTGGCTGCCCACGCCTTTTTTGGGCGCTTACCTAGCACTGATGGTGGTTGCGGCCATCGGCATGGTGTGCATGGGCCGGGTGCGGTTTCCGGCGCCTGCGGCCCCATCGGCCGCCGCCGCTGCGGCACCCCCGCGCACTGCCTGGCAGCTGCTGGCCCAGCCCGGCTTTGCCGTGGCCACCTTCTGCGCCGCGGCCAGCTATGGCGTGATGAACCTGCTGATGGCCGCGACGCCGATCGCCATGGACGTGTGCGGCTACGACTTCTCCGAGGCCGCCGGCGTGCTGCAGTGGCATGTGGTGGGCATGTTCGCGCCGGGCTTCGTCACCGGCCACCTCATCAAGCGCTTTGGCGTGATGCGCATCATGGGCCTGGGCGTGCTGCTGAATCTGGTCTGCGTGGGGGTGGCGCTGTCGGGGCAGTCGGTGATGCACTTCACCTGGGCGCTGGCCCTGCTGGGCGTGGGCTGGAACTTCCTCTTCACCGGCAGCACCAGCCTGGCGATGGACCACTACCGCCCCGAGGAAAAGGACCGCGCCCAGGCCACGATCAATTTCTGCGTCTTCGCCACCATGGCGGTGACCTCGTTCGCCTCGGGCGCGCTGGTGACCAGCCAGGGCTGGACCATGTTGAACTGGGGCTCGCTGCCGCCGCTGCTGCTGACGGCACTGGCTCTGCTCACGGTGGCTTGGCGCTGGCGTGCGCGCACGCTGCAGCAGCCGTGAGCTGGCGGATCCGGCCCATGCGGGCTGCCGACCTGGGCGGCGTGCTGCGCGTGCAGCTGGCCTGCTATGGCGCGGGCTTCGTCGAGTCGGCCGAGGTCTATGGCCGGCGCATCGCCAGCGGCGCGCAATGCTCGCTGGTGGCGGTGGATGGGGAAGGCGCGGTGCTGGCCTACCTGGCGGCCTACCGGTCGCGGCTGCATGCCATCACGCCGCTGGATGGCGACTTTGGCGTGATCGAGGCGCCCGACACCCTGTACCTGCACGACATGGCGGTGGGCTCGGCCCATGCCGGCCAGGGCCTGGCCGGCGCGCTGCTTCGGGCTGCCTGGGCCGCGGCGGCAGCCTGGCAGCCACGCTACAGCGCGCTGGTGGCCGTGCAGGGCGCGCAGGCCTACTGGGCGCGGCACGGCTACGAGCTGTGCCAGCAGTTGCCGTCGGAGCAACTGCGGCGCCTGCGCAGCTATGGCGCCGATGCGGTCTACATGGTGCAGGCCTGCCAGCCCTAAACACGCGCTGCAGGCTGCGGCATTGCCGGGCGCGACAGAGGGCTGCCGGGCCAGCCCGTTAAAATGCGGGGTTTGTTGATAATTTGAACCCCTTCCCCCGTCGGAAACCCCTCCATGGCCAACACTCAGAATATGGCGAATGCGATCCGCGCACTCGCAATGGATGCCGTCCAACAAGCCAACTCCGGTCACCCCGGCGCCCCGATGGGCATGGCAGACATGGCCGTGGCACTGTGGGGGCAGCACCTGCAGCACAACCCCACGAACCCGCACTGGGCCAACCGCGACCGTTTCATCCTGAGCAACGGCCACGGCTCGATGCTGATCTACGCGCTGCTGCACCTGACGGGCTATAACCTGCCGCTGCAGGAGCTGAAGAACTTCCGCCAGCTGCACAGCAAGACCGCCGGCCACCCCGAGGTGGGCATCACCCCCGGCGTGGAAACCACCACCGGCCCGCTGGGCCAGGGCATCACCAATGCCGTGGGCTTTGCGCTGGCCGAGAAGCTGCTGGCCGCCGAGTTCAACCGTGACAAGCACGCCATCGTCGACCACCACACCTATGTGTTCCTGGGCGATGGCTGCCTGATGGAAGGCATCAGCCACGAGGCCAGCGCGCTGGCCGGCGCCTGGAAGCTGAACAAGCTGATCGCGCTGTACGACGACAACGGCATCTCCATCGACGGCAAGGTCGCGCCCTGGTTCATCGACAACACGGCGCAGCGCTTCGAAGCCTATGGCTGGAACGTGATCGGCCCCATCGACGGCCACGACGTGCAGGCGCTGAACACCGCCATCGCCCAGGCCAAGACCAGCAGCGACAAGCCCTCGTTCATCATCTGCAAGACGCACATCGGCAAGGGCAGCCCCAACCGCCAGGACACGGCCAAGGCCCACGGCGAGCCGCTGGGCGCCGACGAGATCGCGCTGACCCGCGCCGCGCTGGGCTGGAACCACGGCCCGTTCGAGATCCCGGCCGAGGTCTATGGCGACTGGGACGCCAAGGCCGCCGGCGCCAAGGCCGAAGCCGCCTGGAACGAGCGCTTTGCCGCCTACGCCAAGGCCTACCCCGAGCTGGCCGAGGCCTTCACCCGCCGCATGGCCGGCGACCTGCCGAAGAACTTCGCGCAGGTGGCCGTCGAGACCGTGGCCAATGCCCATGCCAAGGGCGAGACCGTGGCCAGCCGCAAGGCCAGCCAGCTGGCGCTGGAAGCCTTCACCGCCGCGCTGCCCGAGCTGCTGGGCGGCTCGGCCGACCTGACCGGCTCCAACCTGACCAACACCAAGTCCACTCCCGCCCTGCGCATGGATGACCAGGGTGCCGTGGTCAAGACCGAAGACGGCCAGATCGGCCGCCACATCAACTACGGCGTGCGCGAGTTCGGCATGGCCGCCATCATGAACGGCGTGGCGCTGCACGGCGGCTACATCCCCTACGGCGGCACCTTCCTCACGTTCAGCGACTACAGCCGCAATGCCATTCGCATGGCGGCGCTGATGAAGCAGCGCGTGATCCACGTCTTCACGCACGACTCCATCGGCCTGGGCGAGGACGGCCCCACGCACCAGTCGATCGAGCACGCGGCCAGCCTGCGCCTGATCCCCAACCTCGACGTCTGGCGTCCGGCCGACACCACCGAGACGGCCGTGGCCTGGAGCGTGGCGCTGACCAACCGCCAGCTGCCGACCGCGCTGCTGCTGTCGCGCCAGAACCTGCCCTATGCGCCCAAGAACGGCGAAGCCGTGGGCAACATCAGCCGCGGCGCCTACGTGCTGTCCGAGCCCGCCGACGTGGGCCTGAAGAAGGCCGCGCAGGCCGTGATCATCGCCACCGGCTCCGAAGTGCAGCTGGCGCTCAAGGCCCAGCGCGAGCTGGCCGAGAAGAAGATCGCGGTGCGCGTGGTTTCCATGCCCAGCACGACCACCTTCGACAAGCAGGACGCCAAGTACAAGGCCGGCGTGCTGCCCGCCGGCGTGCCGCGCGTGGCGGTGGAGATGGGCGTGACCGACTTCTGGTGGAAGTACGGCTGCGCCGCCGTGGTGGGCATCGACGTCTACGGCGAATCGGCCCCGGCGCCGGTGCTGTTCGAGCACTTCGGCTTCACGCCCGCGAACGTCGCGGCCACGGTGCAGGCCGTGCTCCAGCGCAAGTAAGCAGTTTCTTTTTTCACTTTTGGGAGAGCTTTCATGGCGATCAAAGTAGGTATCAACGGCTTCGGCCGCATCGGCCGCAACGTGCTGCGCTCCGCGGTGCAGAACTTCTCGGACATCGAGATCGTGGGCATCAACGATCTGCTGGAGCCCGACTACCTGGCCTACATGCTGCAGTACGACAGCGTGCACGGCCGCTTCCAGGGCGAGATCGCCGTCGAGGGCAACACCCTGATCGTGAACGGCAAGAAGATCCGCCTGACGCAGGAGCGCGACCCCGCGAACCTGAAGTGGAACGAGGTCGGCGCCGACGTGGTGATCGAGTCCACCGGCCTGTTCCTGACCAAGGAAACCGCGCAGAAGCACATCGATGCCGGCGCCAAGAAGGTCATCATGTCGGCCCCGTCCAAGGACGACACCCCGATGTTCGTCTTCGGCGTGAACTGCAAGACCTACGCCGGCCAGGCCATCGTCTCCAACGCCTCGTGCACCACCAACTGCCTGGCCCCGCTGGCCAAGGTGCTGAACGACAAGTGGGGCATCAAGCGCGGCCTGATGACCACCGTGCACGCCGCCACCGCCACCCAGAAGACCGTGGACGGCCCGAGCAACAAGGACTGGCGCGGCGGCCGCGGCATCCTCGAGAACATCATCCCCTCCAGCACTGGCGCTGCCAAGGCCGTGGGCGTGGTGCTGCCCGAACTGAAAGGCAAGCTGACCGGCATGTCCTTCCGCGTGCCCACCTCCGACGTGTCGGTGGTGGACCTGACGGTGGAACTGTCCAAGGACGCGACCTACGCCGAGATCTGCGCCGAGATGAAGGCACAGTCGCAGGGCGCGCTCAAGGGCATCCTGGGCTACACCGAGGACAAGGTGGTGGCCACCGACTTCCGTGGCGACACCCGCACCTCCATCTTCGACGCCGAAGCCGGCATCGCGCTGGACGGCACCTTCGTCAAGCTGGTGAGCTGGTACGACAACGAGTGGGGCTACTCGAACAAGTGCCTGGAAATGGTGCGCGTGGTGGCCGGCAAGTAATCGCCGCCTTCCACCTGCCACGAAAAAAGGCGCGTCCACGGACGCGCCTTTTTGCTGGGTGGAATATCAAAAAAAGGAGCTATTAGCGCTTGATATACAAGGAATTCAAAGGTATTTCGCATTGAATTCATTGCACAGTAAGCGCTGGCAGCTCACATTTTTATCAGGCCAGGCCGTCGTCGCCATCGTCGAAGAAGCCGCCGCCGTCCCCGCCATAGCCATCGTTGTTGCCGTTGCCGCCCAGGATGTCCGCGTCGCCGCCCGCGTCGTGGGCCAGCCGGTCGATGCCGGCCTGGTTCTGCGCGTCGCCCTGGAGGTTCTGCGTGGCGTTGCCGGTGGACGGCTGCTGCTGGCCCGCCTGGGCTGCGTTGCGGTGGCCGAGCAGGTTCTCGATGCCGTTGAACAGGAACATGCCGCCGGCCACGCCCGCCGCCGAGGCCGCGGCCTGGCCCAGGAAGCTGCTGCCGGCCGAGGCCGGCGCGGGCTGCGCCGGGGCAGCTTGAGCTGGAGCGCCGCCGAACATGCGCTCGCGCCAGCCGGGCTGGGCGGCGGGCGCGGCATAGGCCGGTGCCGAATAGGCCGGCACGGATGGCGCTGCGTAGGCGAGCGGCACCGGGTTGCGGCCGAACTGGGTGTCCAGCCCCTGGCCCAGAAAACTGCCGCTGCCGGGGGCCGGCACCTGCTGCTGCAGCTGCGCGATCTGCTGGCGCGCATCGTTCAGCGCCCGCTCCAGCAGCAGTGCGCGCTGCACCAGCAGGTAGGTGGCATCGGGCTGCCCCGCCAGCCGCTCGCGGATCATCGCGTCGGCCTGCGGGTCCTTGGGCCCGGCCTGCGCGGCGGCCAGCCGCTGCAGGAATTCATCGAGCCATTGCTGTTCCTGGGAAGTCATTGCATTCGTCCTTGCTCCCCTGATGGGGCGTGCAGCACGAAGATGGGGCCGGTCTGGCGTGGCAAAAGGGGGCCTTCTGTATCCAGGTGCAGCGCCTAAGCCTGGTCTAAGATGCCCCCTTTGGCCCAGGAGACAGGGATGAGCGAACAAGCCACCGCCCGCAGCACCACGACGCCCTACCAGGTGAAGCTGTCCGACCCGGCCGGCCACCAGTGGCTGGCCGACGAGCCCGCCGACAAGGGCGGCGGCGATGCGGGGCCCGATCCGTCGCAGCTGCTGCTGTCGGCGCTGGGCGCATGCACCACGATCACGCTGCAGATGTACGCCCAGCGCAAGGCCTGGCCGCTGGAGGCGGTGCGGGTCGAGCTGGCGCTCAACCCCGATGGCAAGCCCGCGCAGGGCAATGCCATCGTGCGCACCATCCACCTCGAAGGCGCGCTGACGGACGAGCAGCGCAGCCGATTGCAGCAGGTGGCCGAGGCCTGCCCGGTGCACAAGCTGCTGAGCGGCGAGATCCGCATCGCCACGCAGCTGGATTGAGGGTTTACTTGACGAGGATGTTGCCCTGCTCGACGTGGTAGTCGAAGTCGGGCGTGGACAGGCTCACCGTGACCGGCTGACCGTCCTCCTCCCACGACAGCACGTAGCTGGCGATGGCGGTGGAGACCTGGACGTCCAGGTCGCGGGGAATCTCTTCCAGTTGGCCGTCGCCGATGCGGTGCTGCACCGGGCCGACCACGCGGGCCTGAAACTCGCCGCTGTACGCGGGTTGTTGGGATGTCGTCATATCGATTGCTCCTGCTGAGGGGCCCGGAATGGGCGAAAACATGGGGGAGGGGCCTGCCGTCACGGCAGGCATAGTGCGCCGGAGGGCGCTGCGCGCTCCACTGCATGGGTGGGGCGCTGGAGTGGGGTGCCCGCAGGCGCAGGGCCCGGGGTTCCCTTTTTTACCATGGCCGCATGGCAGTTCCGTGTAGGACATTGCAACCGGTTGCCCTTTCGCCGCCGTTCCCGTCCGGCTGCAAAAAACCGCACACCTCACATGCTGTTGTCATTTTTGCGCCCGATCGGCGCATCATGGCGGCATGCAGCTGCAACCACAGGAGTGCTGAACATGCGCAAGCAATGGATGATCTGGATGGCCTGCCTGGCCCTCAGCGGCGCGGCCCAGGCCTTCGTGCCGCAGGCCGGGACCTGGGTGGTGTCGTCGGAACTCAACGGCAAGCCGGGGCGCGGCCTGGCCATCGACATGCAGAACGACACCCTGGTGATGCAGATGTACGCCTACGAGCAGAACGGCCAGCCCACGTTCTACATGGCCTCGGCGCCGGTGGCCTATGTGCCGGCGGGCCCGGGCACGGTGGACGAGCAGATCATCGTCGATGCCCGGCTGGGCCGCTATGTGGGTGGCCGCTACCTGGGCAGCGGCGACCTGTCGGGCACCGAGAGCGGCAGCCCGGGCAATGTGCGGCTGCGCTTCACCAGCGGCACCGACGGCTTCATCACGCTGCCGGGCGAGCCGGAAAAGCCGATCAAGCGCTACCAGTTCGGCTACCCGGCCGCGGCGGAGAGCCTGCTGGGCCTGTGGAGCTTCGTCTCGGCCTGGGAGAACGGCACGGTGGAGTACGACACGGTGGAGCTGGTGCGCGTGGCGCCGGGCACGCCGTCGGGCAACGGCATCGTGGTGTCGGCCACCGGCCAGTACACCTGCGAGCAGCAGGTGGTGGGCGGCGATGCGGGCCGGGTGCTGTGCGTGAAGATGCGCAGCGGCACCTCGGGCGAAGCGGTGCGCGACTACTGGATGAGCTACAGCGTGAACCAGGGCGAGGGCGACTGGAGCAATGTCAACGACCGCAGCATCGGCGCGCTCTATGCGCAGCGGCTGATGACGGGCAACGGCAAGATCACGGGCCTGCTGCGCCAGCAGCCGGTGGATGCCACGGGGCAGGCCAGCGGCGACGACGCCCTGCGCGCCGCGCTGACCGCGGCCCGGGAGCGCAAGCAGGCCGGGCGCTGAGGCTGGCGGTTGGCGGTGTCTGCTACTGCCGTTACACCACGGCGCAGGCAGTAAGCAGTTTGTAAGCAATCCTGTTGAGAGTGAATCGGGCGTCGACCCAAGGACGCCGCCGCAGCCTCTTACGGCAGCGAAGCAACAACATTCAACAGGAGACAACCCCATGCACAAGCGCCAGGCCGGGCAGGCTTCGCCACGCCCCTGCGGTTCGCATCAGGCAGCATCTTTCCCCTGGGTTTTTGGTAATAAATCGTTAAGGCCGCCGCGCACCACCTGGTTCGCGGCGGCCATGGCCTCGCTGCTGGCCACGGCCTGCGGTGGCGGAGGCGGCAGCGACGATCCGCCCGTGATGCCGGTGCAGACGATGAACACGCTGCGCGGCTCGACGAAGGACGTGAGCCTCGAGTTCCACGAAGGCACCAACATGGCGGCCGCGCCTTCGCCCGACGGCAAGCGCGTGGCGTTCACCGCGCAGGGCGCGCTGTGGATCATCCCCATCGCCGGCGGCAAGGCGACGCGCCTGACGGGCTGGCAGATGGAGCCGACCGCACCGGTGTGGGCGCCCGACGGCAGCACCATCGCTTTCCAGAACTACGATGTGGAGGGCAACTACCACCTCTGGACCATCAGGCCCAATGGCGCCGACCTCACGCGCATCACCAAGGGCCCCTTCGACGACCGCGAGCCGGCCTGGGCACCTGATGGCAGGTCGCTGGTCTTTGCCTCCGACCGCAGCCAGGACGGGCAGTACAAGACCTGGCGCGTGGACATCGCCTCGGGCCAGTACACCGTGTTGACGCAGGGCCCGGGAGCCGAGAGCAACCCGGTGGTCTCGCCCGACGGCAAGCAACTGGCCTTCGTCGACACCAACCGCGTCTTCACCAAGGCCCTGGGCAGCGCCGATGCGGCCAAGCTGGTCGGCCCCGGCACCATGCCGTCCTGGCTGCCCGACAGCAGCGCGGTGGCCTTCCAGACCGCGACCCGGGCGCTGAGCGTGCGGGGCAAGGACGTGGCGCCGAACGAGGATTTCTTTCCGTTCCCGGTGCGCTGGATGGCCGATGGCCGCTTCATGTACACCGCGGACGGCAAGATCAAGATCCGCAACGCCAGCGGCGACGGCCTGGCCGAAGTGCCCTTCAGTGCCACGCTGGAGATGCGCCGCCCGGTCTTCACCAAGAGCCGCGACCGCGGCTTCGACCAGTTGGGCGATCAGCCGGTGCGCGGTATCAGCGGTCCGGTGATCTCGCCCGACGGCAAGTCCGTGGCCTTCGTCGCGCTCAACGACGTGTGGGTGATGAAGATCGGCGAGGCGCCGGTGCGCCTCACGAACGACAAGGACCGCGATGGCAGTCCGCAGTTCACGCCCGACGGCACGGCGGTTTACTTCTCGACCGAGAAGAACAACGGCGGCGCGCTGGCCATCGACAAGGTCGACATCGCGAGCAAGGCGCGCACGCGGCTGGCCGCAGCCGATGCCAAGTCGATGGTGACGCCGAAGATGTCGCCCGACGGCTCGCGCATCGCCTACAGCACCGGGTCGGGCACCATCGAAGTGGTGAATGCCGGCGGCGGAGGCAGCGGCGAGAAGGTGGTGGACGCCATCGCCTGGCAGGTCAGCACGCCCTCGTGGACGCCCGACGGCAAACAGATCATCGTGGTCGACAACGAGCGCATGAACAACCGCTTCCGCGAGGGCTACAACAAGCTGCGCGTGATCGACGTGGCCAGCAAGACCGGCACCTTCTACCCGGTGGCCGAGGCGCCGCAGCAGATCTCCGACCGCGAGGAAGGCGCGGCCGCGGTGTCGCCCGACGGCACCAAGGTCGCCTTCATCATGGACTCGCTGCTGCACGTGATGCGGCTCAAGCCCAACGGCTCGCCCGATGGCAAGGCGGTGGCCATCACGCAGGAGGCGGCCGACCTGCCCTCATGGGCCGGCGATTCCAACACCATCCTGTACAAGGCCACCGAGAAGCTGAAGACCATCCGCGCCGATGGCTCGGGCGCGGCCGAGGTGCCGATCACCCTGGCGTGGAAGCAAGCGGTGGCGCCCAAGACCACGGTGGTGCACGCCGGCCAGCTCTGGAGCGGCAAGGACGCCGAGCTGCAGAGCAACGTCGACATCGTGATCGAGGCCAACCGCATCAAGGCGGTCCGCGCGCACGACCCGGCCTCGGCCACCGACCCGAACGTGAAGTTCGTCGACGCCTCGAAGCTGACGGTGATCCCCGGCCTGTGGGACCCGCACTTCCACCCACTCACGCTGTACCAGGGCGGCCAGTACGGCCAGGTGTCGGCGGCCATGCTGGCCTACGGCATCACCTCCACGCAATCGGTGGCCGGGCCACTGCACCAGAGCATCGAGATGCGCGAGGCGCTGGACGCGGGCAACCTGCTGGGGCCACGGGTGTTCGCGTCGCCGCCGCTGTGGGAAGGCAACCGCCTCTTCTACAGCTTCGCGCGCACGCTGCGCACGCCGGAGGTGGCCGACCTGGAGATCGCCAAGGCCACGGCGATGGGCGTGGACTACCTGAAGTCCTATGTGCGCGCGCCGATCCCGATCATGACCAAGATCGCGCAGGCCGCGCTGGACACCGGCATTCCCACCGGCACGCACATGCTGTCGCCGGGCGCGGCGGCGGGCATCGGCGGCACCACGCACCTGTCGGCGACGCAGCGCATGGGCTACGGCTGGGCCAAGTCCTTCACCGGGCTGATCACCTACCAGGACGCCTACGACCTGCACGCCAAGGCCGACTTCCATGTGGTGGACACGCTGTTCTCCTCGCTCGCGCTGGTGGGCGCGGACCCGGCGCTGATCGGCGATGACCGCCACAAGCTGCTGACGCCGCCGAACTTCATCGCCGGCCTGGAAAGCACCAAGGCGCCCGATGCCGCCACCATGGCCGGCATCCGCCGCGATGCCGAGCAGTCGGCCAAGGTGCAGCGCGCCGGCGGCCTGCTGGCGATCGGCACCGACACGCCGCTGGTGGCGCCAGGCATTGCGCTGCACACCAACCTGCGTGCCGCGGCGCTGGCCAGCTCCAACGTGCAGGCGCTGCAGAACGTGACCATCAATGCCGCCAGGATGAGCATGCTTGACAAGGACCTGGGCACGGTGGAAGTGGGCAAGCTGGCCGATCTGACGATCGTCAACGGCAATCCGCTGCAGGACCTGAAGGCGGCGGCCGATGTGCGCTACGTGGTGAAGAATGGCGTGAGCTACTCGCTCGACGAGATCCTCACGCCGTTCCGCAAGCCGGCAGCGGTGGCGCAGCGCAAGCGGGCCATCCTGGCTTACCAGCGCATGTGCAGCAAGGATGCGCACGCTTGCGGCGCGTTGGCCCACGCGCATTGAGCGCAGAAAGCAAAAGCGGCCCAGTGCGGGCCGCTTTCGGGAGGCAGTAAGCCGTGGCGCTTACTGCGCTACCTTCTTCTGCCAGGCTTCGTAGAGGTCTTCGCCCTCGTCGCGCACGGGCAGCGAGACCAGTTGCATCTCGCGTGCCTCGGGTGCCTTGGCGAGTTCGTTGTAGCCGCGGGCGGCCGACAGGTCGAAGGGTTCGCCGTCTTCGTTGGAGTAGGCGTAGTACACCGTTTTCACGCCGGCCAGCAGCATGGCCGTGTAGCACATGGTGCAGGGATAGCCGCTGGCGTAGACCACCGCGCCGCTCAGGTCGGTGTGGCCCTGGGCCTTGGCGGCGGCGCGCACGGCCTGCATCTCGGCGTGGGCCGAGGGGTCGCAGAGGTCGTCCACCTGGTTGACGGCACGGGCCAGCACCTGGCCATCCTTGACCAGCACGGCGCCAAACGGCCAGGTGGCCTGCTGGCGGTCCTTGACGTTGCCCATGGCCAGGCGGATGGATTCGAGCAGGTACTTGCCGGCGTCGTTGTCGTTGCTCATCGGGTCATTCTCCTAGGTAAAGAAACAAGGCTTGCGCCCGGCAGGCCGAGGCCTGCCGGGCGCAAGTCGCGAGGTGGAATCAACTGCCGCGGTAGGTGTTGAAGAACCACGGCGAGCACAGCATGGGCACGTGGTAGTGCTGGGCTGCGTCGAAGATGGAGAAGCGCACCAGCACTTCGTCCGACAGCGCGGTGGGCTCCTTGAAATGCTCGCCCACATAGAAGCGCAGTTCGAAGTCGCCGGTGCGGGCCGCAGCCGCGGCCATCATGGGTGCGTCGGTGCGGCCATCGGCGTTGGTGCGCGTGGCGTTGATGCGCACGGGGGGCTTCTGCGCGACGTCGTAGAGTTCCACCCGCATGCCGCTGATGGGGCGGCCGTTGGTGAGGTTGAGTACATGGGTGCTGATGCCTGCCATGGCGTGCCTTTCGATGGGGTTGCGATAGAGCTGTCTAGGTCGGGGCTGCTATCAGCTGCCACGCGAGTAGGTGTAGCTCCAGGGGCCGAACTGGATCGGCAGGTGGATGCGCTCCGAGACGTTGGAGATCAGGAAGCGCACCGGCAGCTTCGAGAGGAACGGCGGGCGCGGCAGCTTGGCACCCTTGGCGGCGAAATAGTCGTCCACGTGCAGCAGCAGCTCGTAGCGGCCGGCGCGGTAGCTGTCGTCGATCAGCAGCGGCTCGTCGGCACGGCCGTTGGCGTTGATGGTGAAGGAGCGCACCAGTGCATAGGCCTCGCCGTCGAAACGGGAGAAGTCGATGCGCAGGCCGGTGGCGGCCATGCCGTGGAAGGTGTCGATGGTGTGCACCGTCAGGCGCGGGCTCACGCCATGCAGCGAGATGGGGCCGCTGCTCTGGGCCGGTGCGGCCGGCGCCGGGGCGTCAGCGGCCATCGCGCCGCGCGCGGCGGCCAGGGCCGAGGCGCCGAGCGCCATGCCGGAGAGGGCGAATTGCCTGCGCGAGGGCGCCAGCGGTTTGGTGGGTTGCATGCTCATGTCTCCTGCTTGCTTCTTAGTTGCTCTTGCGGCGCTGGATGCGGGCGATGAAGGCGATGGCCAGGACGGCCGCCAGCGCTTCCACGACCGCCACCATGTACAGGCCCGGGGCGACCTTGCCGGTCGAGGCCTTGATCACGCCCATCAGGTAGGGGGCACCGAAGCCTGCCAGGTTGGCCACCGAGTTGATCAGCGCCACGCCCACCGCGGCAGCGCCGCCGCTCAGCAGCATGTTGGGCATCTGCCAGAACACGGGAATGGCGCTCATCGTGCCGACCAGGGCCAGGACCATGGCGCTCAGGGCGAACAGCACGGGAATGCTGCTCATGCCCATGGTGATGGCCAGCGCCAGCATACCCACGGCACCCAGCAAGGCCGAGCCCGCAAAGTGCCAGCGCACCTCGCCGCGGTGGTCCGAATGGCGGCCGTTGATGATCATGCCGGCCGCGCCGAGCAGGTAGGCAGCACCGGCGATCCAGCCCACTTGCATGGGGGAGGTGAAGCCGGCTTCACGGATCACGGTGGGGATCCAGAAGGTCAGGGTGGAGTTGGCGCACAGCAGGCAGAAGAAGACGGCGATCAGCAGCCACACCATCGGGTTGCTGAACAGGGTGCGCCAGTCGCTGTCGCGGTCGCCCTGGGCCTTCTGGTCGATCTCGAGTTGCTGGCGCACGATGGCGCGGTCCGCATCGGTGAGCCAGTGGGCCTGCTCGGGGCGGTCCGTCATGTAGTAGTAGGCGAAGATGCCGGCCAGCACCGAGGGAATGCCCTCAATGATGAACAGCCACTGCCAGCCGTGCATGCCATGCAGGCCTGCCGTCCAGGTCATGATGCCGCCGGCCAGCGGGCCGCCGAGAACGCCGGCGATCGCCGAGGCCGACATGAAGGTGCCGAAGGCCTTGGCGCGGCGCTTGGAGGGGTACCAGTAGGTCAGGTACAGGATGATGCCGGGGTAGAAGCCGGCTTCGAATGCACCCAGCAGGAATCGCAGGATGTAGAACTGGGTCGGTGTGCTGACCCAGGCCTGCAGGATGCAGATGAGGCCCCAGCCGATGGTGATGCGCATCACCGTCTTCTTGGCGCCGATTTTCTGCAGCAGCATGTTCGACGGCACTTCGAAGAAGAAGTAGCCCAGGAAGAAGATGCCGGCGCCCAGGCCGTAGACGGCCTCGCTGAACTTCAGGTCGTCCAGCATCTGCAGCTTGGCGAAGCCGATGTTCACCCGGTCCAGCCAGGCCAGCACCCACAGCACGCCGAGGAATGGCAGCAGGCGCCACGAAATCTTGGAATAGGTGGCATTCACCTGGTCGTCGGCCGCCGGTGTGCCGACGGTCTGCATGGTTTGAGCACTCATAATGTGATCCTTGTCTCCAACGGTTATCTGCGTTTTCACTCCGGCATGGTCGCGGCTTGCCCCCCGGAAAGAAACTGCGCAATATCTATAGACTGAATAGCAAAGCGCATATACCCCGCCGAAGGCAGGCTGCGGGGTGGGCGTGCAAGGCGGCGGAGGAATACGTTTGTCACGAAACGAAGATGCGTTCGATACCTACCTGCTGCGGGTGCTGTGCACGCTGATCAGCGAGCAAAGCGTATCGCGGGCGGCGATCCGATTGGACCAGTCGCAACCGGCGATCAGTGCGGCGCTCCGGCGCCTGCGGCTGCTGTTTGGCGACCCGCTGCTGGTGCGCGAAAAGAACCGCATGGTGCCCACCGCGCGCGCGCTGCTGGCGGCCGACCAGGCCCGGGCGGCGCTGGACCTGATCGACGGCATGGTCAACGCCGGCAAGTCGTTTGCGCCGCAGACCACCCAGCTGCGCTTCACCATTGCCACGCCCGACTACCTGGCGCCGCCGTTCCTGGCTCGGGTGACGCAGACCTTGCGGACCGAGGCCCCGGGTGCCCGCCTGGTGGTGCTGCCGCTGGGGCCGCACTTCGACTACGAGCAGGCGCTGCAAAGCGGCGAGATCGACGTCGTGATCGGCAACTGGCCCAACCCGCCCGAGCACCTGCACATGTCCACGCTGCTGGAGGACGAGATCGTCTGCCTGATGGACGCCAGCCACCCCTGGGCCGAGCCCGGCGAGCTGACGCCGGAGCGCTACCTGCAGGGCGCGCACATCGTGCCCACGCCCTACTCCATCGCCCAGCGTGGCGTGGTCGAGTCCAGCCTGGGCACCATGCGCGTCAGCCGCGACCGACGGGTGCAGTGCTCGTATTTTGGGCTGGCTCCCGACCTGCTGATGGGCACCGACCTGCTGATGACCACGGGCCGCCATTTCGCGGCCTACCACGCGAGGCGGCTGCCGCTGCGCATCGTGCCGCTGCCGATGGGCCCCCGCTCCATGCGCTTCTACCTGCTGTGGCATGCGTCGCAGCACCGGGCCGCATCGCACACCTGGCTGCGCAGCGTGCTGACGGCGGCGGCGCAGACGCTCGTCGCGGCCTGAGAGGGTGCCGGGCATTCATGGTTAACCCGCAGGGCCGGTGCGCCCTGCAGACCTGTTATACGGGCTATAACAATTCGCCACTGGGAAAGGCGCGAGACCGCTCCCTACACTGGCTGCATGACGACCACTGCAACCACTCCCCTGACCCTCACCGCCCTCAACGCCATGGAGCGTGAGGACTTTGTCGCCGCCCTGGGCGAAGTATTCGAGTACGCCCCCTGGGTGGCCGAAGCCGCCTGGGAGCAGCGTCCCTTCGCCAGCGTGCAGGACATGCACCGCCGCATGATGGCCGTGGTGCACGCCAGCCCGCGCGAGCAGGTGGTGCGCTTCCTGTGCGGCCACCCGGAGCTGTCGGCGCATGCGGTGCATGCAGGCACCCTGACGAGCGATTCGCAGCAGGAGCAGCAGGGCGCTGGCCTGGGCGACCTCCCGGCCGACCAGGCCGACCGCCTGACCACGCTGAACCAAGCCTACCGCAGCAAGCACGGCTTCCCGTTCATCGCCTGCGTGCGCCACTACACGCGGATTGGCCTGTTCGCTGAACTGACCTCGCGCTCGGAGCGCGACACCGACAACGAGTTGGGCGAGGCGCTGCGCCAGATCGGCTTCATCACCGGACTGCGCCTGCAGCAACGCGTGCAAGCCGCCTGAACCCAATAAAAAAGCCGCGATCCGCGGCTTTTTTTGTGGGCAGGCAAGAAGGCTGCGCTTTATGGGTACAGGCCGCGCATCTCGCGGGCGTGCAGCATGCGCTGGCAGGCCACGATGAAGGTCGCGGTGCGCAGCGTCACGCCGTGCTGCTGGGCCACCTGCCAGATGGACGCGAAGGCCTCTTGCATGATGCGTACCAGGCGGGCGTTGATCTCGTCCTCGCTCCAGAAGAAGCTGGAGAAGTCCTGCACCCATTCGAAGTAGCTCACCGTCACGCCGCCGGCGTTGGCGATCACGTCGGGCAGCACCAGCACACCCTTGTCGCTGAGGATGTCGTCGGCCTCGGGGGTCGTGGGGCCGTTGGCGCCCTCGATCACCAGCTTGGCCTTGATCTGGCCGGCATTGTCCTTGGTGATCTGGCCTTCGAGTGCGGCCGGGATCAGGATCTCGCAGTCCACGCCCCAGAAATCCTTGGCGTCCATGGCCTCGCCGCCGGCAAAGCCGCCCACGCCGCCCTTGGCCGCCACATGTGCCAGCAGGGCAGGCACGTCGAAGCCCTTGGCGTTGTAGATGGTGCCGGTGTGGTCCTGCACGGCCACCACCTTGGCGCCGGCCTCGGCAAACAGCTTGCCGGCGATACCGCCCACGTTGCCAAAGCCCTGGACGGCCACTCGCGCGCCCTCCACCGGCAGGCCGGTGAGCTTGGCAGCTTCCACGCCCACGGTGAACACGCCGCGGCCGGTCGCCTCGACGCGGCCCAGCGAGCCGCCCAGGTCCACCGGCTTGCCGGTGACGACGCCGGTGGCGGTGGCGCCCACGTTCATCGAGTAGGTGTCCATCATCCAGGCCATGATCTGGCCGTTGGTGTTCACGTCGGGGGCGGGAATGTCCTTGGAGGGGCCGATCAGCAGGCCGATCTCGCTGGTGTAGCGGCGCGTCAGGCGCTCGAGTTCGCTGCGCGACAGGGTCTTGGGGTCGACGCGGATACCGCCCTTGGCGCCGCCGTAGGGGACGTTGACCGCGGCGTTCTTCACCGACATCCAGGCCGACAGGGCCATCACTTCGGACAGCGTCACGTCCTGGTGGAAGCGCACGCCGCCCTTGCCGGGGCCGCGGCTCAGGTTGTGCTGCACACGGTAGCCTTCATAGTGGGCGATGGTGCCGTTGTCCATTTCGATCGGCACGTCCACGATCAGGATGCGCTTGGGGCGCTTGAGCGTTTCGACCCAGCGCGCCAGGTGGCCCAGGTAGGGCGTCACGCGATCCACCTGCTGCAGGTAGATGCCCCAGGGGCCGAGGTGGTCAGCCTGCAGGTACGAGGGCAGGGAATGCTGGGCGCCGGCGGCGCCGGGGGTGGCAGAGGACGTCATGGTATCCACATGTTTGAAGAGGTACGCACAGCTTAAATCTGCCGCCTGCGCTTGTCCAAGGCCGGATGATCTGCATGTAATGCATTTAATGCATAGTTGTGTATACAATATTCACATAACGGATGTGCTCCCGCGGGGAGCGGGGGCCAGGCTCATGAAGAACCCGTAGATGCCCAGTTGGCTCACCACCTGGGGCAGGAAGGTGCACAGCATGTACAGCGGCACGGCCACCACCACGCTGCACTCGCTGGCCAGCCAGGCCAGCGAAGCCGCCTGCAGCGGGATGCTGACGGCGATGAAGACCAGCCCGCTCAGGGTAGCCAGGGCCTTGGTGAGCATGGGCATGGGAAAGATATAGAGCACGAACGCGTGCACCGCAGGCAGCAGCCACAGCATCGCCAGCCCGATGTCCAGCATGTTGTCGGCCAGCAGCCGGTTGGCATCGCTGACGGCCTGGGCGGACAGGTACTCATAGGCCAGCAGGCTGAACAGGCCCAGAAAGCCGACGATGCGCAGCCCGTAGATCAAGGGCAGCCGTTCGCGCGAGAGTTGCCACGACGCCGCGAGCAGCGCCACCGAGACACTGGCGCCCAGCCACCATTGCAGCAGGTTGGGCGCGGGCGTGAAAAATCGGGTGCGCACCACCTCGACCGGAATGCCCAGCGAGACCAGCGTCTTGAGTTGCACCGCGTCCGCTGGCCCCAGGCCGAGGCGGGGCCAGGCCCAGCCCAGCAGTTCGGCCCAGCCCCGGACGATGTGGGGCAGGCCCCACCAGAGCAGCAGCCAGAAGAGGCACAGCAGCAATGCCAGGCGCATCGCATGCTGCCAGGTCCACTGGTAGCTTCGCAGGCCGCGGTGCTGGCGGGTGAGGGGCAATGGATGCATGGCTCGGCCTGCTCAGAAGTCGAGAAAGACCGCGGCAGTGACACCCACGCGGCGGTAGTACGGATTGCGATACAGCTGGCCGCCGATGGTGTAGCCCCAGTCCCGCGCGAGCCACTGGCGCCACTGCAGCGTGAGCTCGGTGGATTGGAAGCCGACATGGTTGCCGCCACCGGCCATCGCACCCAGCGGCAGATAGGCCTCCTTGCCGTGGTCGATGCGGGCGACGAAGTAGTGCTGCTTCTCGGTTCCCAGCGTGATGGCGCCATAGCCGCGGAAGCCGTCGACCGATCCCGGGCTGGAGCGGTTGTAGACCACGCCGCCCTCGGCGACCCAGGCCCGGGTGGAGTAATACGCCAGCGAGGCGGTGAGTCCGGTGTCGCGGTGGATGCCATCGCGGCTGGCGGACTTCATCAGCGCCAGGCCGGTGACCCACTGCTGCGTATCGGTCCACTTGCGGTAGAGGGACAGGTCCGCGCGGTACTTGTTGTGGAAGCCGGCGCTGCCGCTGCTCGCGCCCACCCCCATGTACCAGACGGGCGAAAGGTCCTGGGTGAGCGACAGCGCGCCCACGGTGCCGCGTTGCCCGAAGTGGCTCTGGCTGGCCAGGTCCCAGTTCAGCGTGGTGCCGGGCTTCAGCCCGACATGGCCGCGCACATACTCGTCGTTCCAGTTGCGGTTGCCGCCGTTGAGCGCCGCGTAGCCCAGGCCGGCCTCGACGCGGCCATGCACCGCGCTGTCGGGGGCGGCCGGATCGGCTACCGCTGCGGCCGTGGCGCTGAGCAGCATGGCCACGGCGGGAAGGTGGAGGAGGCGATGGATCATGGGTTGGGCGGGGCCTGCACATGGCGTGCGATGGCCATGGCGATCTGCGTGCCGCTGGTGCCGTCGCCAAACGGGTTCTCGGCGGCGGGCGGCTTGGCCTGCGGCAGCCGGCCGGTGTCCAGGGCGGCCTTCGCCGCAGCCACGATGCGCTGGGGATCGGCGCCCACAAGCATGCCGCCGCCGCAGTGGATGACTTCCGGGCGCTCGGTGACATCCCGCATCACCAGCAGGAGCTTGCCCAGCGACAGCGCTTCTTCCTGGATGCCGCCCGAGTCGGTGAGCAGCAACTGGCATGCATCCATCAGCTCCACCATGGGCGGGTAGTCCAGCGGCGCGGTCAGGCGCCAGCGGCGCTGGATGTCCGGCGGGCTGGCGGCATGCGCGCCGCGCACGGCCTGCTGAACCAGAGGGTTCAGATGCACCGGCCACACCACGGCGGCATCGGGGCATTGCGCCAGCAGCTCGCGCACCGCGGCGGCGATCTGTTCCATGGGCTGGCCCCAGTTCTCGCGCCGGTGCGCGGTGACCAGGACCAGCCTGGCCGCGCCGCTGCCCAGGAACCACTGATAGTCGGGGTTGGCAATCGGGGTGCCCTGCTGGCGTTGCTGGCGCACATGGCGAGAGGCATGCTGCACCGCATCGACCACGGTATTGCCCACCACCGAGATATTGCCGGGCACGTTTTCCCAGCGCAGGTTGTTCCTGGCCTGGTCCGTGGGGGCGAAATGCCACTGCGCGACCCGCCCGATCAGCGAGCGGTTGATCTCCTCGGGGAAGGGCTCGTCGATGCGGCCCGAGCGCAGCCCCGCCTCGACATGGCCCACGGGAATGCGCAGGAACGCCGCCGCCAGCGCACCCATCGCGGCGCTGCTGGTGTCGCCATGCACCAGCACGGTCGACGGTTGCAGGCGCGACAGCACGGCGCCGATCTCGGAGACCAGTTCGCCGGCCAGCGCGGACAGGGTGTTGACGGCCCGCTGGAGCTGGATGACTTCCTGCGGCGGGATGCCGAAGAACGCATACAGCGGCCAGGCCATCTCCTCGTGCTGGCCGGTGTGCAGCACCAGGGTGTTCAGGCCCTGAGCGCGCAGCGCCAGGACGACGGGCGCCATCTTGATGATTTCCGGGCGGGTGCCCATGATGGCCACCACCAGGGGTGAGGAAAACGAAGTCATGATGGTCGACGGAGTTGCAGGGAGAGTTCCCGGCCGCGCTGAACGCGGACCAGCCAGGATGTGGGGCTTTCTTCGATGGTGGCCTGGCCGCTGATCACGTGCACGGCGGCATAGCGGGATCGGGGGATGCTCCAGGTCAGGGTCTCGAGCGAGGTGGGGTGGTGTGCCGACAGTTCATCGCTGTCGCCGACGGCACGCAGGGACCATTGCGCCTGTTCGCGGCGGCTCAGGAATTCGGCCGCCTCGGTCATGGAGATGAACTGGCACTGGCGGCGATCCGCGCAGCGCTGCACCGTGTCGATGTAGTGCTTGATGGCGGGCAGGTACATCACCGCGCCGATCGGGTGGAAGTAGCTCAGGCGCACGGCGCGCTGCTGCTCGATGAAGCGGGCGATCTGCTGCAGCCAGGCATCGAACTCGGCGATGGGCATGTCCTGGAACGAGGCTTCTTCCGCAGAGGCCACCTGCCCGTAGGTCAGCACCGGGAAGGACCAGGCACTGCCCATGCGGCGCTTGCCCATCCACAGCCGGGTGGGCGGCATGCCCACGTTGGCCGAGGTGTAGTAGACCTCGATGCCGTTGCGCGAGAACCAGTCGTACACCCAGAGCGGCTGGTTGCCCATGGGCGCGGAATATTCCCGCGGCTGCTGGCCGCCGTTGGCGCGGGTGACCGCGGCATTGTTCAGGTCCAGCAGCGGCGCGAATGCCTCGCCATTGCCGTCATGGGCGGAATGGCCGAAGTAGTTGTGCATCCAGCCGCCATGGTTGCCGATGGTGTGGCCCTGCTCGCGCAGGCGGGCGATCATGGCCTGGGCATCGGGGTTGCGATCCAGGTCCATGCCCATGCCGTCGCCCTGGCGGTTCACGTCGGGGCCGGCGGTGAAGTGCATGGACTGGTGGCCGTGGTCGAAGATGCCTGCCTGCTGCAGCGTGTGCAGGAAGCGTATGGCCTGCCCGTCGTCGTTGTGCCAGTTCAGGGCCAGTGCGCCGATCCCGTTCGGTGCCGCCAGCAGCAGGGGCTGGCCCGCGATCTCGCTGGCGAAATAGCGCAGGAACCCATGCAGGAAGATGCCGTCGGTGCGCTCCACCAAGTAGGTCAGCGGCAGGTTCACGAACACCGCCTTGCCCCGGCCGCGGACCTGCAGGCTGGCCACCACGTCGCCGCTGCCCGACGACAGCAGCACCGTGGGTGCACCGGCCGGCTCGGCCCGCAGCACGGCGAAGCGCTGGGAGTCGTGGCTGTAGCCGGCCACGAAGGCGGGAAACAAGGGGTCCGGCTGCTGCAGGACCGTGCGGGCGATGGAGGTGAGCCGGGTCGCGGCAGCGGCGTCGAGGTAGCGCCCTGGCGGGATACCCAGTTGTTCCAGCGTGGCGGGTGCGCCGCGGATCTCGCTGTAGTGCGACAGCTGCTCCTTCCAGCGGTCGAAGTCGCCGTAGCGCACGCCCAGCAGGTCCGAGAAGCGCGACGACCCGGCATGGTAGAAGCCGCGCTCGGTCAGCAGGCCCGCATCGTGCACCACCATGGCGTTGCCGCCCGATTCGACGACGCGGTAGATGGTCTGCACCAGGGCGTCGGGCATTTCCCGGTGGAAGGTGTCCGGCACGATGACGGACTGTCGCGCGGCGGGGGCACCATAGTTGACGCCCCGCATCCACTCGCTGGCGCGCAGCGGATGCAGCCGCACGCCGCGCTCGCTGGCCGCGTCGGTCCAGATGCGTACCTCCGGCGCATCGGCGCGCATGGTGTCGGGGATGAGCAGGGTGACTGCGGCATAGACCTGGCTGGCCCGCACGCTTGCCGCCTGGTGCCATGCCGTGGCCCCCAGCACCGTTGCCACCAGGACCAGGGCCACGGTCCAGGGCCGGAACACAGCGGAAGCTTTCATGGCGCGGCAGTGGGCCGCGGCGCCGGCATGGCCGCCAGTGCGCACTGGCGGCTGATATGGCGGGAGGCCAGCGACTGGTCGACCAGGGCATCGAGCACGGTCCAGCCGATGGCGGGGTCGAAGGGGCGCAGCGATGCCCGCCAGCAGGCGGCCTGCAGGGGCGCGTCGCGGTGGATCTGCCAGGCCACCAGGCCCCAGGCAAACCGGTCGCCGCTGCGGCTCAGCCAGGTGTTGCCGTGCTGCGCCAGCCACTGGGCCGCCATCGCAGCGGATTCCTCCCGCGGCAGCACGCTGGTGCTCCACAGGTAGGTGCTGGCCAGCGTGTGGGGGTAGAACTGCGGCGCGGTGTATTCGGGGATGGCCGGCTTCCACTGCGTTCCATTCAGGAACTGCCGGCGGATGGCGGCAGCCAGCTGGTTGGCGCTGGCGGCGGCGCCGACCGCGCGCAGGCCTTCATAGACTTCGGCGTTGTCCATGAGGTAGTACACCTCGGCATCGGCAAACACCCGGTAGATCTGGGTGCGGGTATTGAGCAGCGATGCCAGCAATCCAGAGGCCCTGTCGATGGCCCGGCGCGTGGCGGCGCGCTGCTCGTCGGGCACCCAGCGCTTTTGCAGCGCCAGCGTCAGCATCTGCATCGTGGTCGCGGCCATGGAGTCATCGGCATCGGCCTTCATGCAGCTGTTCCAGCCCTGGCCTTCGCGTCGGCAGTACCGGTCGAAACCGCCGTCACTGCGCTGGCGCGGTAGCAGCCAGCGCAGCCACAGCAGGAATTCCGCCTGCAAAGGGGCGCCGGCCTGCATCGCGATGATGAAGCCCTTGTTGACGAAGTACGGGTCCACCTGCTGGCCGCCGACGGTGGTGTAGTACGCGCCGTCGCCGGTGCCGAAATCCTGCAGGGGCGGCGGCGATGCGGCCTGGCCCGCGGCATGCAGGGCCATGGCGGCGACACCGGCGCCGACGGCGCGGAGGCGGGGGGCGCGCAGCTTCATGGCAGCACCTCGCCGCCACGCACTGTCGACAGGCTTCCGTAGATGCGTACCGAGGCGCCCATCTCCATGGACCACGAGGACACGCTGCAGGGAATGGCCGGGCTGCCCACGCGGCTGCCGGTGCCCAGGCGCAGGGCCTGCCCGGCGCACAGCGGCCCGTCGATATGGTTGTCGCCCTCGGTGTGAATGGCCTGCAGCGCAAACAGGGCGCCGCGCACGCTGGCCTCCCGGCCCAGGGTGGCGCTGCCATGCACCTTGACATGGCCGATGACGACGACGCCGTCTTCCAGGTACAGGTCCCCAGTCACCACCAGGCCGCCCTGCACCGTGGCCCCTGCGGGAATGCGCAGGTCGCCGTCGTGGCGGCGGTGCGCCACCGTGAGGGGGATGCCGCTGGCCGGGCCGGCGGCCCGCATGCGGCCTTCGCGCCGCAGCGGTAGGCTGCAGATGCAGGCGGCGGAGAGGCGCTCGAAGCGCGTGCCGGGCGAGAGCGTGACATGGCCGTCGGCGCTGGTCCGGGAGGCCAGGTCCACGGGGCCGCGGCTGCGGATGCTGCGGGCATGGAGGATGCGTTCGACCCGGCTGTGGGCCCGCAGGTAGACCGTGGCGCTGGAAACCAGGGTGTGGGCGCCCGCATGGGGTGCGAGCACCAGTGGCTGCGAGGCCTGGGCCATCAGGCGCTCGTGCCCGGGCGGCACGATGGGCAGGCCGGTGGCCGTGCGCGGCCAGCCGGCGGCCTGGGGCAGGTCCTCCAGCGACGGCAGCTGCTCCCGCACGGACTGCGCGGCATAGTCGGTGCGGCCATTGTCCAGGTGGTCGATGTCCAGCGCGCCCGCATCGCTGCGCGAGAACAGCTCGCGCAGCGAGGGGATGAGCGGCGCCAGGAAGACCAGGGCCGTGGCCAGCAGCCAGAGGGCGCCGAACAGCGGCGAATCGGTGGAGGCGTTCATGGCGCAGGGCGGAGGGCGGGGAGCGCGCCCTGGCGGTAGCGCACGGTCTTGTCCCACTTGAACTGGCGGCGCAGCAGCCGGTCCAGCACCAGGCCATCGACGGTGGCCTTGGAGACGGCGATCATGCTGACCACGAAGCCGGTCAGCAGCAGCGGCAGCAGGCGCAGCCTGCGCCGGTGGCCGTCCAGGTGCACGGCGGCCGCCACCTCGAAGAAGGCCGCGAAATTGCCGACGCAGGCAAAGCCGGCGGTGACCAGCAGCATCAGCAGCGCGATGTTGACATCGGTGCTGAGGCCATAGCCGGTGGTGGTCAGCACCAGCGCCAGCAGCCAGCCCAGCAGCAGCAGCGGCGACATCAGGAACACGCCCAGCAGCGCGATGCCATCGATGCGCGCCGTCCAGCGCAGGCCCGGGCGGGTCACCATGCGGTGCCCCAGCTTGGTGAGCACCTGGTTGTGGCCCTTGGCCCAGCGGCCGATCTGCCGAAAGCGCACGGCCCAGCTCTCGGGCACCTCTTCGTAGCATTCGGCATAGCCCAGGTAGGCCATCTGCCAGCCCTGCAGCAGCAGGCGGTAGGTCAGGTCGGTGTCTTCGGCCAGCACCTCGGGGGTCCAGCCGCCCACGTCCTGCAGGGCGCTCAGCCGTATGCCGCCCACCGTGCCGCCGTACTGGGCCACCGCACCCATGTTGTAGCGCGCCTGCTGGTCCACCTGGTAGCCGCCGGCGCGCTCCAGGTCCAGCAGCCGCGTCAGCAGGTTGACGCCGGCGTTCTGCGGTACCACGCGGCCCATGACGGCGCCGATCTCGGGGTCCAGGAACGGGGCCGCCAGCTGCTTGATGAGTTGCTTTCCGGGCAGGTAATCCGCATCGAAGATGATGATCAGCTCGGACTGGCCCTGGCGCTGGGCCAGCGCGGTGGCATCGGCCAGCGCCGCCGCCTTGCCGGGCGGGCCATCTTGGCGGTGGAACGGGTGCAGCCGGCCGGGATGGGCGCTGGCGTAGCGGTCGATGATCTGGCGCGTGCCGTCGCTGGAGCGGTCGTTGACCGGCATGATGACCAGGCGGTCCCGCGGGTAGTCCACCTGCAGCAGGGCCTCGATGCAGCCGGCGATCACGGCCTCTTCGTTGTGCGCGGCGATGAAGACGGTGACGTGGGGCCAATGGGCCTGCTCGATGCCGGCGTAGAGGGGGCGCTGCCTGGCAAACAGCCGGTGGAAGGTGAAGACATAGTGGCGTAGCGTGTACAGCGCTTCCAGCGCCACGATGAGCAGCAGGCCGGCCATGCAGCCGCTCAGCAGCCAGGACCAGAGCCTGGAGCTGGACCCGTCGGCAGCCTGGGCCAGGGCGGGAGCTGCGAACAAGGCTGCAGCCAGGGCACGGTGTCGCAGGGCGACAGAGGTCAGGATCGCATTCACGGCAGGACAGAGAGCATCGATAGGCTGCCGATGGCGAATGCAATCGTAAAAGCGTAATCGATAGACTTATTTTATCAATCTATGCAGTGAATTTGATAGTCTCAAGACATTGTTTGACAGATATTGAAAGTGTGAACCCGTCGCTCGCAGGGCTTTCCCGGGCGACGCCTGCAGCGGCTCAGAGTCGGATATTCGCCTTCTCGATGATGGCGGCGTTGTTGCGGCTTTCGTCGCGCAGCAGCTGGGCGAATTCCTGCGCGCCCAGCTGCAGGGGTACGTTGTCGGTGCTGCGCATCAGCTGCCGGATATCGTCCTGCTGCAGCTGGGCATGGATGGCCTGGACCAGCTGGCCGATGATGGCTGGCGGCGTCTTGCCCGGCGCCATGAAGCCGAACAGCGAGGTCAGGTTGGCCTCGGGCACGCCCAGCTCGGCCAGCGTGGCGGCCTGCGGCTGGTTGGGCGCGCGCTGCGGCCCGGTGGTGGCCAGCAGGCGCAGCGTACCCTGCTGCAGCAGGCCGTTGATGGTGCCGAATGGGTTGCCGAGCATGATCTCGAAATGCCCGCCCGCGGCGTCGTTCACCGTCTGGCCCACGCCCTTGTAGGGCACGTGGATCATCCGCACCCCCAGCCTGGCCTGGATCTGCTCCAGCATGATGTGCCCCACCGAGCCTATGCCCGAGGTGGCGAAGCGGATGCTGTCCGGCTTGGCCCGTGCCTGGGCGATCAGGTCGTCCCAGCTCTTGCCGGTGAAGGCCGGCGTGGCCAGCACATAGACCGGCGAGTACATCATCGGCGCGACGGCGGCGATGTCCTTGAGCGGGTCGTAGGGCAGCTTCATCAGGTGCGGCGACAGCGTGACCGGACTGATGGCGCTGAGCGCCAGCGTGTAGCCGTCGGGCTGGGCGCGCGCCACCTCGGCCATGCCCAGCGTGCCGCCGGCGCCGGCCTTGTTGTCCACCACCAGCGGCTGGCCCAGGGCCTTGGCCAGCTGGTCGCACAGCCGGCGGCCCACGCTGTCGGTGACGCCGCCCGCCACATACGGGATGACGATGCGGACCGGCTTGGCCGGCCAGTGGCCGCCGGACTGGGCCAGCGCCGGCCAGGGCGCGGCGGCGAGCGCGGCGCTGCCGCCGAGGGAGAGGAAGTGGCGTCGTTGCATGGTCAGGATGCTTTCGGGGGAAGGGCGCGGTGCCTGGGCGCCGCGTCGGATGGGGTGGAGGGGTGCGCCGCGTCCGGCGGCAGGTCGCGCACATGCAGGTCCAGCTGCGGGAAGGCGATGGCGATGCCGGCGGCCGCCAGCCTGTCGTTGATGCGGCGGTTGAGGTCATGGCGCACCTGCAGCCGGTCGGCCACCGAGCCCACGTAGGCGCGCAGCTCGAAGCGCTGGCCGCTGCCTTCCAACGCCATGAACCAGCAGTTCGCCTCGGGCTCGCGCAGCACCCGCGGGTGCTCGCGGGCCACGGCCAGCAGCAGGTCGCGCACCTGTTCCGAATCGCTGCCGTGGGCTACGCCCACCTCGATCACCAGGCGGGTGACGTCGTCGCTCAGCGTCCAGTTCGTCACCTGGCCGGTGATGAAGGTCTTGTTGGGGATGACGATTTCCTTGTTGTCGAAGTCCAGCACCGTGGTGGCGCGGGTGCGGATGCGGGTGACCGTGCCGTCCAGCGTGTTGATGGTGATGACGTCGCCCACGCGGAAGGGCCGCTCCACCAGCAGGATCAGCCCCGAGACGAAGTTGGCGAAGATCTCCTGCAGGCCGAAGCCCAGGCCCACGGTCAGCGCCGCGGCCATCCACTGCAGTTGGCCCCAGCGCAGGCCCAGCAGCGCAAAGGCGCTGATCGTGCCGGCGATGGTGATGACGTAGCGCGCCAGCGTGGCGGCGGTGTAGCGTGCGGAGTGGCTGAAGCGCAGCGACGCGGACAGCGCCACCTCCATCAGCCCGGGCAGGTTGCGCGCCAGGCTGAAGGTGAGCAGCAGGATCAGCACGCCCAGCAGCACGTCCATCAGGCTCACCGGCGCGGTGTGGCCCACGCCGTCGGCGCCGGTATTGGTCGTGTACCAGAGCACCACGCCCTCGAAGCGCAGCAGCGCGGGCAGCACCCGCGACCAGGCATAGGCCAGGCTCAGCACCACCAGCACCCGCTGGAGCAGGCCCAGCAGCCGGTGCGCCTGCGTGCTCACCGTGACCAGGGCCATCTGGCTGGCCTCGTCCGGCGGCGGCTTGCCCGTGTCCGCCGCGCCGATGCTCTGGGCCTGCGTGGCCGCCTCGCGCAGCCGGTTCAGCGCCAGGCGCCGCTCGCCCAGCAGCAGCCAGCGCCGCAGCAGGCTGACCACCACCTCGGAGGCCGCGAGGAACACGAAGCTGCCCAGCAGCGCCTGGATGACTTCGGTGGCGGTATACACATAGCCCAGCACGATGCCGGCCGCCACGCCGGCCAGCAGCAGCACCAGCAGCCCGTTCAGCAAATGGGCCCAGTGGAAGCCCTGGCGTTGCGCCGCGCTGCGCCGGAAATGGCTCCAGGCCATCCAGCCCAGGCCCAGCGACAGCACCAGGATGGACAATCGACCCCAGGTGCTGATGGCGATGTCGTCATGGCTGAAGAAGGCCAGGCCGCCCAGCAGCTCGGTGGGCACGATCAGCAAGGTGGCGCGGCGCACCAGCTGGCGCAGCGCCTGCACGCGCTCGGGCGCCCAGCCGAAGTGGGCCAGCGCCAGCCCGCCGGGGCGGAACAGCGCGTTGAGCAGCGTCGCGACGAAGATGAAGTCGCTCAGCTGCTCCAGCGTGCGGCCCAGTGGCTCCAGCGCCACGCCGTGGGTTTCCGAGGCCTGCATCAGCCCGCCGAGGCCGGCCGTGGCAAAGCTCCAGGGCAGGGCATACAGCAGGCTCCAGCCTAGCGCGATCAGGCTCAGGCCGAAATGGTCCTGCGCGAAATTGCCCACGCGCAGCGCGATGGCGTGCAGCTGGCGCGAGGCATAGCGGCGCAGGCCGAGCAGCAGGGCCACGACCGCGCCGATGGCGCTGTAGGCCCAGGGGTCCTGCTGCATGCTGGCGCCGAGCGCGCGGGCCGTCGCCCAGGGCGAGGCGCCTGTCGCGGCCGACCCGCCTGGCAGCGTGGTGCGCCATTCGCGCAGCCAGGTGCCGTCCATGGCCCGGTGGCTGGGGAACCACAGCAACTCCTTGTCCATCACCTGCAGCAGCGCGCTGCTGCTGCGCAGCGCCGACTGCAGCATGTCGTCGGTCTGCTCCAGCACCGCGATGCGGCGCAGCAGCACCGGCTGCAGCTGGTCGATCAGCGCGAGCTGCCGGTTCATCAGCCCGGCCCGCTGGGCGGCGATGCCGGCGCTGTCCGCCTCCGCGGGGACCGGCACGGCGCCATCTGTAGCGGCCGCGGCCGTGCCGTTGAGGCCGAAGCGCGATTCGCTGGAGTTGAACACCGCCAGGCGCAGCTCGGCCAGGTGGCGCTGCAACTCCTTGCGCCGGGCCTTGACGGCGTTGTCCGTGGGCAGGGCCACGCGCTGCTTCCACAGCCACTGGCCGACGGTGGCGCCGGTGCCGCCCAGGCGCAGGCGGGCCTGGGTGTCGCGCAGCGCCGAGGCGAGCTGGTCGCGGCGGTACTCGTCGCTGGCCAGGCTCTGGCGCTCCTGGGCCAGGCGGTTGGTGTAGTCCAGGATCTGGGCGGCGATGCGGGCGTTCTGCTGCGCCAGGTCACGGTTGGCCGGGTCGGCCTGGGCGGCGGCGTCAACCGCCTGCCGCGCCTGCAGCTCCAGCTGCTGGCGGCTGCGCGCGGCGATGCGCTGGTTCAGCCAGGCCACGCGCGGCGTGCGCTCCAGCAGCTCGCGGCGCTGCGCCTGCAGCTGGGCATCGAGCAGGCGCTGGCGGGCCTCGGTGGTGGATTGCTCTTCCTGGCGCACGGCCAGTTCGAGCTGGGCGCGGCGGTGCTCGGCGCGGCGCCGCAGCTGGCGGGCCTGGGTGAGCGCGGCGGGCTCGCCGGGCTCGGCGGTCACGGCCTCGGCGCTCTCCTGCACGCGCAGGCGCAGCGTGGCCAGGTCGGTGCGGCCCGGGCCGGGTTGCGACACCAGGTTGGCCTGGTCGGCCGCGGTCTTCTCGATGCTGGTCTTCAGCGCCGCGATGGCCTCGCGCTCGTCGGCCAGCAGGCGTTCGAGCACGTCCATGCCGGCGCTGGCGGGGATGCGCTCCTGCCAGCGCTGCAGCAGGCTGCCGGCCTCTTCGTCGTTCAGCGGCGCGGGCAGCGCGGGGGCGGGCGATTGCGCCCGGGCGCGCAGGCGGTCCAGCTCCTGCGCCAGCGCGTCGGCCTCCTTGGTGGCGGTCTCGGCCGCGTCCACCTGGGCCTGGACGGCGTTGCGCCGGTCGTCGTCGAGCTTGCTGCTGCCCAGGTTGGCGCGCAGCACGCCCAGGGCGCCCGCGGGCGAGGTCGGCACGGCGGGCGCCTCGGCCGCGGCTGCCAGCAGCGGCAACAGCAGGCACAGCGCCGCGGGCCCGAGGCGGCGCGCAAGGGCGGCAATCAAAGTCCGGAAGGCGTGCATCGGCAGCAGGGCAAGGTAGACACCGGTGCAACTGTACCGCTAGCAGGGCTGCCGGTGTTCAATATTAAAAAGAATAGCTGTTCGCGCTTACTGCATAAGCGCTGGATGCCAATTTGGCTTGAAATGTCAGGGGCTGCCGGCCATCAGCTGCCGCGCCAGCTGCACGTAGCGGCGTGCGGCCAGGCCCTGCGGGTGCTCCTTGGACCAGACCACGTCCACATACAGGGTCACGCCGTTGCTCAGGTTGTCGAACTCCATCGCCGCCAGCGTACCGGCCTGCACCGAGGGCTGGACCAGCTGGCGCGGCAGCCAGCCCCAGCCCATGGCGGCGCTGATCATGCTCAGCGCCGCCCAGTGGTTGTCGGTGCGCCAGATGTCGCGGGCATAGGCGAGGCGGCCGTCGGTGACGCTCCAGTCGCGGCTGGCCACTACGATCTGGCGCGTGTTGGTGAGGTGGTGCTCGCGCAGCAGCACCGGGGCGCCGTCGGCCAAGCCCGCGCGGGCCGCCTGCATCACCGGGTGGCCGGGGGCGATGACGGCGAGCAGCGTGTCCTCGCCCACCTCCTGGAAGCCCTCGCGCCCGTCGATGCTGGGGCGCTCGAAGACGATGGCCAGCTGCGCGCGGCCGCTGTGCAGCATGGCCAGCGCATCGGCCTGCGGCGCGGTCAGCACCTCCACGTTGAGCTGGGGAAACTCGCCGGTGAGCGCGGCGAGCGGCACCGTCCACGGCGCGGACAGCAGCTCGGGCGCGATGGCCAGCGTCAGCCGGCTCTCCAGGCCCTGCTCCAGCGCCAGCGCATGGGTGTTGAGCTGCTGCAACTGCGTGGCCAGCAGCCGGGCCTGGGGCTCCAGCGCGAGCGCCGCGGGCAGCGGCACCGGCTCGCGGCCGCGGCGCTCGAACAGCGGCAGGTTCAGCTCGGCCTCGAGCTGGGCGATGCACATGCTCACCGCCGAGGGCACGCGGCCCAGGGACCGGGCCGCGGCCGAGAACGAGCCCCGGTCGAGCACCGCGAGGAAGACATGGATGTTGTCGGAAGTAAATGCCATGGCAGCGGTTTTCGCCTGATTTATCAAAATATCTGAAAGATTCTGACTTTATCTTTCAGTATTGCGGATATACCATGCGCCCTATGTCAACGCAAGCACTATCCAAACCGATTCTCCGGCCCCTGCAGGGCCCCATGCGCCGCGTGGCCTACGTGGGGCTGTACGAGGTGTTCGCCATCATGGTCGCCACGGCGGGCCTGGCGGCGGCCACCGGCCAGGGGGCCATGCATTCGGGCGTGATCTCGGCCGTGTCGTCGGCCATCGCCGTGGTCTGGAACCTGGTGTGGAACTCGCTGTTCGAGCGCTGGGAGGCGCGCCAGAGCGTGCGCGGCCGCAGCATCGCCCGCCGCATTGCGCATGCCATCGGCATGGAGGGCGGCCTGGTCTTCATGCTGGTGCCGCTGTTCGCGTGGTGGTTCCAGGTGTCGCTGTGGGAGGCGTTGGTGATGGACATCGGCCTGCTGCTGTTCTTCCTGGTCTACACCTTCGTCTTCAACTGGAGCTTCGACCGCGTCTTCGGCCTGCCGGCGGCGGCGCAGTGACCGCCCCGGCTGCGACGCTTGTTACCCTCTGTCACGCCCAGCGCGGCGCCCAGTGTTTAGACTCGCGCTCCGGTCAAACCGAGACAGGAGTGTTCATGGACCAGAAAGACAGCCACCAGGCGGGCGCCGGCAGCGAGTCCGGCGGCATGGCCTGGGACCAGCTGTTTCGCGCCGAGATGATTGCCCAGGCCCTGTGGGCCGTCGTGTTCGGCGCGGGCACCATCGCAGCCATCATGCTGCTGGGCAGCAAGTAGCCTGACGGGCAGGGCGCATGCCGTCCGGATTGGCATGAAGCGCGCGGGCCCTGGTGGCCCGCGCAGTCCATCAGAGCTCCTCGAAAAGAATCTCCTGCGCCCCTTCCCACAGCACCTTGGTGCCCAGGGCGCGCAGATGCTCCTTGCCTTCGACGATGGTCAGGAAGTGGTTGCCCGCCAGCTGGCCCACCTTGCTGGAGAAGTCGACGCCGCCGTAGGCCAGCAGCACCTCGGTTTCGCTGGCGCCGCTGCCGGGGTGGAAGATGATCTCCCCCGGTGCGGGGTGGCTGGTGGCGTTCTCGTAGCCCACGCCCAGGTCGAAATCGCCCAGCGGAATCCAGCAGCCTTCGCCGCTCCAGCGCACGTGGATGATGCGCTCCTGGTAGGGCAGCAGCTTGCGGAAGGCGGCTGCTGTGAGCGGGGCGTCGGGGTGGAACTCGGCGATGAACTGGTGTTCGGCGGCGGTGATGCGGATCTTGTTCATGGTGGTTGCGTGGTGGTAGAAAGCGTGGCGGCTCAGCGGGAGTCGATGTCGTTCAGGTGGGCGCGCGCCGTTTCGCGGGCGCACCAGGCTGCGACGGCGATCAGCGCGCAGGCGATGGCGCAGTACAGCGCGACCGGCAGGGTCGTGGAATAGGCGGCCAGCAGGCTGGTGCAGATGATGGGCGCGAGTGCGCCGCCGAAGACGCCGGCGAACTGGAAGCCCAGTGACGCGCCGGTGACGCGGACCCGCGTGGCGAACAGCTCCGGCAGGAAGGACGCCAACGGCGAGAACATGAAGGACACGAAGCCCATGCCGACGAAGGCGGCCAGCACGATCAGGCCGGGAATGCGGGTTTCGATCAGCGCGAAGAACGCGAAGGTCCAGGCTGCGCCGCCGAGGCCGCCGAACATCAGCACCGGGCGGCGCCCGAGCTTGTCGCACAGCCATCCGGCCACGGGGATGAACATGATCTGCGCCACGGCGCCGGCGAGCACGGCGTACAGCGCGATGTCCTTGGGCAGGCCGAGCTTGGTGGGCACGTAGTACAGCAGGAACAGCGTGAACACGTAGAACGAGATGTCGCCGCCCAGCCGGGCGCCGAAGCCGATCATCAGCTTGCGCTTGTAGTGGCTCAGCAGCTCCTTGATCGGGGCGGGCGACTCCTCGCCCTGGGATTCGAGCTTCTCGAACAGGGCCGATTCATGGACCTGGGCGCGGATGTACAGGCCGATGATGACCAGCACCGAACTCAGCAGGAACGGGATGCGCCAGCCCCAGCTGAGGAACTGCTCGTCGCTGAGCTGCTTGGTCACCACCGCGAACACCCCGTTGGCCAGCAGCAGCCCTATGGGCGCGGCCATCTGCACCACGGAGCCGAGCAGGCCGCGGCGCTTGCCGCTGGGGTCGAGCTCGTTGACCATGATGGTGGCGCCGCCCCATTCGCCGCCGAGCGCGGTGCCCTGGATGATGCGCAGCAGCACCAGCAGGATGGGCGCCAGGATGCCGAGCGTGCCATAGCCGGGCAGCAGGCCGATGGCGAAGGTGGCCAGGCCCATCATCATCAGCGTGATGAAGAGGATGGACTTGCGCCCGATCTTGTCGCCGAAGTGGCCGAAGATTGCAGCCCCCATGGGCCGGGCCACGAAGGCCACGCCATAGCTGGCGAAGGAGAGCAGGGTCGAGACCAGCGGGTCGCTCTGCGGGAAGAACAGCCTGGGAAAGACCAGCGCGGCCGCCGTGCCGTAGATGAAGTGGTCATAGAACTCGAGCGTGGTGCCCGCCAAGCTCGCCGCTGCCACCTTTCTGACGGAGTTGGCGGGTACGGCCGGCGTGGCCGCCGAGCCACTGATGGTTGCCTGCATGGTATGTCTCCTGTTTTTTAGTCTACGGACTGCAGCATACAGTCCGTCGCCAAGATATACCAATACCGAAATTCAATCAATTCGTATTTTGTATGTCGGTTTTATTGAATTTGGATGCTGGATATCATCAGAAGGTGCCTGGTGCTCAGCGCCTGCAGGCCCACACGCTGTAACCATATGGGGAAAAGCGTCGTTTTGTGGATTGGCGTACAATTTCTGCACATGTTCCATACAAAAATTGCGACGAGATGAAGAAAGCGACTGCCGGCCAGGAATCACCCGCCTTGTCCTCCGCCAAGGGTGCGAAGTCGCGCGAGCCCGCGTCCGTGGAGGAGATCACCGAGCGGGTGCTGGGCGCCATCTGGGAGAACCAGCTTCCGCCCGGCACCAAGCTGGTGGAGGAGAGGCTCGCGGCAGTGTTCCATGTCAGCCGCACCAAGGTGAGGCTGGCGCTGGCGCGGCTCGCCCATGATGGCATCCTGACCGTGGAGCCCAACCGCGGCACCTTCGTCTCCAGCCCGACGGTGGAAGAGGCCAGGCAGGTACTGGCCACGCGGCGCCTGATCGAGCCCTGCCTGCTGCGCGAGCTGGCGAGCCGGCTGCGGCCCGAGCACCTGGAGGGCCTGCGCAGGAATGTCGCGCTGGAAAAGCAGGCCCGCTCGCAGAACGAGCGCCGGGCGACGATCCGCCATGCCGGCGAGTTCCACATCCTCATCGCGGAGATGTCCGAGAACACCTACCTCACCAAGTACATGCGCGAGCTGTGCTCGCTGACCTGCCTGGTGATTGCGCTGTACGACGCGCCGGGCGTGCCCTCCTGCCCCGAGCATGAGCACGATGCAATCCTGGACGCGCTGGAGGCGGGCGAGGTGGACCGCGCCTGTGCCCTGATGGTCGAGCACCTGACGCATGTGGAGAACGCCCTGCGGCTGGAGATGCCCGAGGAGCCCGAGGTGGACTTCGCGGCCATCTTCGCCTGAGCGTTTCTGACGGCTCCGACGGGGCCGAATCCCTCAACGGTGCTCGAAGCGCGCCTGCAGCGCGGGCGGCAGCCCGCTCGTGGGCTTGGCCGCCGGGCGGCGGAAGCTGCCAGCCGTGGCCTTGCGCGGCCGCAGGCTGGCCAGCGTCTCGGCCTGCTTGACGGCGGCGGCCATCTGGTCGACCAGCGGCACGGGCACCTGGTCGCGGACTTTGTCGGCCAGGCCCGCCAGCGGTGCGCCGGCGAGGATGACGACATCGGCATCGTCCTGCACCACGGCCTGGTTGGCCAGGTCCACCAGCAACTGCATCTTCTCTTCCTGCACATCGGAGACGGAGCCGAATTGCTCATCGAGCATGCGGATGCCGGCCAGGCGGCTGGTGAGCCCGTGCGCCTCCACGCACTCCTGGTACCACAGGCCCAGCGACCGGGCAAATGTCACGATGGCGAAGCGCTTGCCGAGCATGCAGGCGGTCAGCATCGCGGCCTCGGCCATGCCGACGACCGGAATGTCGAACAGCTCCCGCGCGCCGAAGAGGCCGGGGTCGCCGAAGGCGGCGATGATGGCCGCGTCGTAATCCTGGTGGTGCTCGGCCAGCATCTCCAATGCGACGGCGCCGCCGATCTGGGCCTCGGCTCGGGTGGAGATGTACGGAAACCCGCGCGGCGCCGTGAGGCTGGCCAGCTCGGTGCCGGGCGCGGCCGCGGGCAGCGCGGCGGCCATCAGCCGGTCGGTGATGCCCTGGCTGGTGTTGGGATTCAGAACGAGGATGCGCATGGCTGCTGCCTTCCGATGGGTTATGCGGACGCCGCCGCGGCGGCGAGGATGGCTTCGATCTCGCGGGCGGCGGCCAGCAGCTGCCGGTCGCGGCCCCGGGCGGCGATCACCTGCATGCCCACCGGCAGGCCGGCCCGGCCCGTTCCGCAGGGGATGGAGATCGCGGGCGCCATGGCGTGGTTCACGAAGGGGGTGAAGACCGCATGCCCTCGGGGCTGCACCGGCACGCCGCCGATGGTCTCGGGACCCAGGCGGTCGGCGCTCCAGGCGACGCAGGGTGTCGTCGGGCAGATCAGCAGGTCGTGGCGCGACAGGAACTCGCCCAGCGTGAGGGCGATGCGCCAGCCGGCCTCGCGGGCGCGGGCCACATCGGCGCCGCTCCATTGCAGGCCGCGTGCGATCTGCTTCTCGACGTCGGGATCGAACTGCGTGGGATCACGCTTCCACGCGTCCCCGAAGAGGTTGGCCAGGCCCACGTGCTGCAGCGGCATGAGCGCGTCTTCGTCCGCGCCGGCCGGCCAGGCCGGATCGGCGTCGGCGATGCCGAGCCCGGCGCGGCGCAGCGCCTCGATGGCGCGGGCGATGCAGGCCTCGACATCGGCATCCACCGGCACGTCGAGCCCGAAGCGCGGGCTGAAGGCGATGCGCAGCTCCGCCGCGCCCCGCAGCGGCTCGGCGGACAGCGGGATGGACTGCGGATCGCGCAGCTCGGCGCCCGCCAGCACCCCGAACATCAGCTGCGTGTCCGCCACGTCGCGGGCGATGGGGGCCAGCACCTGCAGGCCGTTGAAGGCATGCGGGAAGCCGACCGGATCGGCGATGGCGCCCTGCGAGGGCTTGAAGCCGACCACGCCCACATGGGCCGGCGGGCGCCGGCTGGAGCCGCCGCCGTCGGTGCCCAGGGCCAGCGGCGCGAGCCGCGCCGCCACGGCGGCGGCGCAGCCGCCCGAGGAGCCGCCGGGCGTGAGCGAGGGATCGGCCGGGTGCCGGGTCAGGCCGTAGACCCGGTTGGTGGTCAGGCCCTTGCAGGCGAACTCCGAGGTGTTGGCCATGCCCAGGATCAGCGCGCCGGCCTGGCGCAGCCGGGCGACGGCCGGCGCATCCTCGGGCGCGACGAAGTCCTGGAACAGCTTCGAGCCCTGGGTGACGTTCTGCCCCTCGACCCAGATCACGTCCTTGACCAGCACGGGCACGCCGGCCAGCGGCAGGTGCTCGCCCTGGCGCAGGCGCTGGCGCAGCGCCTCGACGTCGGCGGCCAGGCGCGCGGGCACGGCGCCGACGACGGCGTTCAGCCCGGGGTTGAGCGCCGCGATGCGCTGCAGGAAGGCGGCGACGACCGCGCCGGGGTCCAGCGTGCCGCTGTTGCAGCCGGCGGCGATCTCGGTGGCGGACAGTTCATGCATGGGTGGACCTCGCCAGCTGGCGCAGCGCATCGGGCACATGGCCCACATAGTGGCCGGCGGCGGCCTCGTCGGACACCTTCGGCCGTGCCATGTCGGGCCGGCCGCAGGGCAGGAACTGGCCGTAGCCGGCGCTGCCCACGACCTCGCCGCCGTCCCACACGCGCTGGCCGCGCACCAGTGTGGTGACCGGCCAGCCGGTGACCTGCATACCCTCGTAGGGCGTGTAGTCCACGTTGTGGTGCAGCATGCTGTTGGTGATGGTGACCTGCTTTTCCGGGTCCCAGATCGCGATGTCGGCGTCCGAGCCGATGGCGATCGTGCCCTTGCGCGGGTTCAGTCCGTAGAGCTTGGCCGGGTTGGTGGCCGTCAGCGCGACGAACTGGTTCAGCGAGATGCGCCCGGTGCGCACGCCCTCCGAGAAGAGCAGGGGCAGGCGCGTCTCCACGCCGGGGATGCCGTTGGGCACATACTGGAACTCCACTTCCTTGCCGCCCGGCTTCTTGCCGTCGCTGCCCTCGTAGCGGAAGGGTGCGTGGTCCGACGAGACGATGGTGAACAGCCCGTCCGACAGGCCGTTCCAGACGACGCGCTGGTTGGCCTTGTCGCGCGGCGGCGGGCTGCAGATGCACTTGGCGCCCTCGTAGCCGTTGTCCAGGTGCGAGGCGGTGAGGAACAGGTACTGGGGGCAGGTCTCGGCATAGATGCGCAGCCCGTGGCCGTGGGCCCAGCGGATCTGGTCGATGGCCTCGCGCCCCGAGACGTGGACGATCAGGATGGGCACGTCCACCAGCTCGGACAGCGCGATCGCCCGGTGCGTCGCCTCGCGCTCGACCACCATGGGGCGCGCCTCGGCGTGGTACTTGGGCGCGGTGTGGCCGGCGGCCTCCAGCGCCTCGGTCAGCCAGGCGATGCAGTCGGTGTTCTCGGCATGCACCATCGCCAGCGCGCCATGCCGGCGCGCGACCGCCAGGCACTGCAGGATCTGGCGGTCGTCGAGCTTCATGTCGTCGTAGGTCATGTAGATCTTGAACGAGGTGTAGCCCTGGGCGATCAGGCCGGGCAGCTCCTCGTTCAGCACCGCGGCCGTGGGGTCGGTGACGATCATGTGGAAGGCATAGTCCACCAGCGCCTTGCCGTCGGCGCGGCGGTGGTAGTCGGCCACGGCGGCGCGCAGCGACTCGCCCTGGATCTGGGCGGCGAAGGGGATGACGGTGGTGGTGCCGCCGCAGGCCGCCGAGCGCGTGCCGGACAGGAAGTCGTCCGCCATCTTCAGCCCGTCGCCCATGGGCTGGTCGAAGTGGCAGTGGGCGTCCACGCCGCCCGGCAGCACCAGCTTGCCGCGGGCGTCGATTTCGTCCGCGCCGGGCGCCAGCCCCTTGCCGAGCGCCACGATCTGGCCGCCCTGGATGCCGATGTCCGTCTCCATGGTTTCGCAGGCGGTGGCGACCAGGCCATGGCGGATCACCAGGTCATAGGTGGGTTGCATGTGTCTTCCTGTTCTTCTGGGGGGAGGGTCTGATGGTGGTAATGTAAATGACATCTGTTATGCAATCAATCGGTAGTTTGTTTGTCGGATGTTTTGGTTTTGTATTTCGGATATCGGCCGCACGGCCATAAAAAACGTGCGCTTCGCGGGAAGCGCACGCCGAGGCGGTGCCTGCGCCGGCCGCCAAGCCCATGCCCGCACCAGAGCGCGGCGCCTGGCTTAAAATACCCAGCCTTGTCCCAAGGAGCGCTGCAGCAGGCCGGTGATAGCCGCGAACCTGTCAGGCTTGGGCAGGCGGCCGGGCGTGCCCGCGCTGCGCTTTGAACCCGTTCTTGGCAACGGCGCTCACCTGTTCTGTCCTCTGTTTCTGGTTTTCACAGGTGAGCTTGATGTCCGCTGCCGCGTCCCCGTCCTCCATTGCCGTCCCTCCCATGCGCCTGTCGGGCCTGGAGCCCGTCTTCATCGGCGAGGGCACGCTGTTCGTCAACGTGGGCGAGCGCACCAACGTCACCGGCTCCAAGGCCTTTGCGCGCATGATCCTCAACGAGCAGTACGAGGAAGCGCTGTCGGTGGCGCGCCAGCAGGTGGAGAACGGCGCCCAGGTCATCGACGTGAACATGGACGAGGCCATGCTCGACAGCAAGGCCGCCATGGTGCGCTTCCTGAACCTCATCGCCTCCGAGCCCGACATCGCCAAGGTGCCGGTGATGGTGGACTCGTCCAAGTGGGAGGTCATCGAGGCCGGCCTGCGCTGCCTGCAGGGCAAGGGCATCGTCAACTCCATCTCCATGAAGGAGGGCGTGGACAAGTTCAAGCACGAGGCCAAGCTGATCCGCCGCTATGGCGCGGCCGCCGTGGTCATGGCCTTCGACGAGAAGGGCCAGGCCGACACCTACCAGCGCAAGATCGAGATCTGCGAGCGCGCCTACCGCGTGCTGGTCGATGAGGTGGGCTTCCCGCCCGAGGACATCATCTTCGACCCCAACATCTTCGCCGTGGCCACCGGCATCGAGGAGCACAACAACTACGCGGTCGAGTTCATCGAGGCCACGCGCTGGATCAAGCAGAACCTGCCCGGCGCCAAGGTCAGCGGCGGCGTGTCCAACGTGAGCTTCTCCTTCCGCGGCAACGACCCGGTGCGCGAGGCCATCCACACCGTCTTTCTCTACCACGCCATTCAGGCGGGCATGGACATGGGCATCGTCAACGCCGGCATGGTCGGCGTCTACGACGACCTGGAGCCGCAGCTGCGCGAGCGCGTGGAGGACGTGGTGCTCAACCGCCGCCCCGACGCCGCCGAGCGCCTGCTGGAGATCGCCGAGGCCGCCAAGAGCGGCGCCAAGGACGAGAGCAAGAAGCTCGAATGGCGCGGCACGCCCGAGCACCCCAAGACCGTGGGCGAGCGCCTGTCGCATGCGCTGGTGCACGGCATCACCGACTTCATCGTCGCCGACACCGAAGAGGCCTACCAGCAGATCGTGGTGCAGGGCGGCGGCCGCCCGCTGCACGTGATCGAAGGCCCGCTGATGGACGGCATGAACATCGTCGGCGACCTGTTCGGCGCGGGCAAGATGTTCCTGCCCCAGGTGGTGAAATCCGCGCGCGTGATGAAGCAGGCCGTGGCCCACCTGATTCCCTACATCGAGGAAGAAAAGCGCCAGCAGGAAGCCGCGGGCCTGGACGTATCGAGCAAGGGCAAGATCGTCATCGCCACCGTCAAGGGCGACGTGCACGACATCGGCAAGAACATCGTCACCGTGGTCCTGCAGTGCAACAACTTCGAGGTCATCAACATGGGCGTGATGGTGCCCTGCCACGAGATCCTGGCCAAGGCCAAGGCCGAGGGCGCGGACATCATCGGGCTGTCGGGCCTGATCACGCCCAGCCTTGAAGAGATGCAGTACGTGGCCGGCGAGATGGACAAGGACGACTACTTCCGCATCAAGAAGATTCCGCTCTTGATCGGCGGAGCCACCTGCTCGCGCGTGCACACGGCCGTGAAGATCGCGCCCAAGTACGACGGCCCCGTGGTCTACGTGCCCGACGCCTCGCGCAGCGTGAGCGTGGCGCAGAGCCTGCTGGGCGAAGGCAAGCAGGCCTACCTGGACGAGCTGCTGACCGACTACGACAAGGTGCGCCACCAGCACGCCAACAAGAAGAAGACGCCGCTGTGGCCGCTGGCCCAGGCCCGCGCCAATGCCACGGTGGTGGACTTCGCCGCCCACCCGCCCGTGGCGCCGCGCGCGCTGGGCCGCCGCGTGTTCAAGAATTTCGACCTGGCCGAGATCGCGCGCTACATCGACTGGGGCCCGTTCTTCCAGACCTGGGACCTGGCCGGGCCCTATCCCGCCATCCTCGACGACGAGGTCGTGGGCACCGAGGCGCGCAAGGTGCTGGCCGATGCGCAGGCCATGCTCAAGAAGATCATCGAAGGCCGCTGGCTCACCGCCAACGGCGTGATGGCGCTGTACCCCGCCAACCGCGTGGGCGATGACATCGTGTTCTACGGCGACGAATCGCGCAGCACCGAGCTGATGACCTGGTACGGCATGCGCCAGCAGACCGAAAAGCAGGCGGTGGACGAGGTGATGCGCCCCAGCCGCTGCCTGTCGGACTTCGTGGCCACGAAGGCGTCGGGCATCGCCGACTACGCCGGCCTGTTCGCGGTGACGGCCGGCATCGGCGCCGAGAAGAAGGACAAGGACTTCCAGGACGCGCTGGATGATTACTCTGGCATCATGTTCAAGGCCCTGGCCGACCGCCTGGCCGAGGCCTTTGCCGAATGCCTGCACGAGCGCGTGCGCAAGGACCTGTGGGGCTACGCCGCCGACGAGCAGCTGACGAACGAGCAGCTCATCAAGGAGCAGTACAAGGGCATCCGCCCCGCGCCCGGCTACCCCGCCTGCCCGGACCACACGGCCAAGATCGATCTGTTCCAACTGCTGGACGCGAAGGACATCGGCATGGAGCTGACCGACAGCCTGGCCATGTTCCCCGCATCGAGCGTCAGCGGCTTCTACATTGGCCACCCTGACGCGACCTACTTCAACGTGGGCCAGATCGGCGAGGACCAGCTGGCCGACATGGCCGAGCGCCGCGGCATGGACATCGAGGAGCTGCGCCGCAAGCTGGCGCCGAACCTGGGCTGATGCCGTTGCGCTATTGAAAAAGAAGCTGTTGGCGCTTGGTATGCAAGGATTTCAAATACAAAAGCATTTGAAATTGCGCATAAGCAAGCGCCAGCAGCTCTGTTTTTTGATGCCCGCGCGGGGGCAGAGCGCGCCTGCCCACAGGCTTGCAGCGCTTGTTACAGTTGGCTGCGTCAATATCCCGTAAATCCACCCCCTCGCCGAATGCTGCTGCCGCACAATGGCGCAGATTTCATCGCAGGGCCGCCCCAAGATGAAAAGCGCCCCCTTGGGGGGCCGCGGCTACACGTAGTGAGCAAGCATGGGGGCCATTTTCAGACTGACTCGTATGCGTTTTCTCGACATGGTGGCGGCGCTGGCGCGCCGCGGATGGCAATGGCTGCGCGGCCGCAGCAAAAAGCAGTGGCTGCTGGCGGTCGGCGCGCTGCCGGTGGCGCTGCTGCTGTACGTGCTGGTGCTGATCCCGCTCACGCCGTCGATCAGCGACATCAAGAAGGCCAAGCTCGAGGCGCCCACGCAGCTGCTGTCGGCCGACGGCAAGCAGCTCGCGCAGTACCGCCGCTCCAACCGCGAGTGGGTGGCGCTCAAGGACATCTCGCCCAACGTCGTCAACGCGCTGATCGCCACCGAGGACCACCGCTTCTACGAGCACCACGGCCTGGACTGGCGGCGCACGCTGTCGTCGGTGGTGCACACCGCCACCGGCCGGCCGCAGGGCGGCTCGACCATCACGCAGCAGCTCGCGCGCAACCTCTTTCCCGAGGAGATCGGCCGCGCCCGCTCGCTCAACCGCAAGCTGAAAGAGGCCGTCACCGCCTTCAAGATCGAGTCGTCGTATTCCAAGGAAGAGATCCTCGAGACCTACCTCAACACCGTGCCCTTCCTGTACAACGCCTTCGGCATCGAGATGGCGGCGCGCACCTATTTCGACAAGTCGGCCGACAAGCTGAACGTGCAGGAGGCCGCCACGCTGGTCGGCATGCTCAAGGGCACCAGCTACTACAACCCGGTGCAGAACCCCGAGCGCGCCAAGGAGCGGCGCAACACCGTGCTGGCGCAGATGTACAAGCACGGCAAGCTCAGCGACATCGAGTTCGCCGCGCTCAAGACCCGGCCCATCAAGCTCGACTTCGAGCGCCAGGACGACACCTTCGGCATGGCGCCGCATTTCGCGCAGGCGCTGCGCAAGTGGCTGATCGACTGGGCCGACGCGCACGACTACAACATCTACGCCGACGGCCTGGTGGTGCACACCACCATCGACTCGCGCGTGCAGGCCTGGGCCAACCAGGCCGTGGCGCGCCAGGGCCAGCAACTGCAGAAGGTGGCCAACGGCCTGTGGGGCCCGCGCAGCCAGTGGAGCGCCAAGAACCCGCAGGTGCTGAGCTTCGTGCGCGAAAGCGCCGCCTACCGCCAGGCCGTGCAGGGCGGCGCCGACAAGGACGAGGCGCTCAAGGCGTTGCTGGCCGACGGCGACTTCATGGCGAAATTGCGCGAGGAAAAGACCCGCGTGCAGGCCGGCTTCATGGCCATGGACCCGCGCAACGCCCATGTGCTGGCCTGGGTGGGCAGCCGCGATTTCGCGCAGGACCCGTTCGACCACGTCGCGCAGGCGCGGCGCCAGCCCGGCTCCACCTTCAAGCCCTTCGTCTACGGCGCGGCGCTGCTCAACGGCGCCGTGCCCAGCGACACGCTGATGGACCAGCCGGTGGACATCGTGCTCGCCGGCGGCCAGCACTGGCGGCCCAGCGACGGCGGCCCGCCCTCGTACCAGCCGATGACCCTGGCCGACGGCCTGGCCTACTCCAAGAACACCATCACCGCCCAGGTGATGATGCAGGTCGGCCCGGCCAAGGTCGCCAAGCTGGCCACGGCGCTGGGCGTGCGCCAGAGCCCGCTCGAGGCCGTGCCCGCGCTGGCGCTGGGCACCAGCCCCGTCACGCTGCAAGAGATGGTGACCGCCTACGCCACGCTGGCCAACGGCGGCGGCTACCGGGCGCCGGTGATGGTCACCCGCATCACCGACCGCAGCGGCCAGGTGCTGGAGGAATTTGCCCCGCCCGAGGCCGAGCTGGCGCTCGACGTGGGCGTGGACTACGCGCTGGTGGACATGCTGCGCGGCGTCATCGCCCATGGCACCGGCCAGGGCGTGCGCCGCTGGGGCGTGCAGGGCGACTGGGCCGGCAAGACCGGCACCACGCAGGACAACACCGACGGCTGGTTCATGCTGATGAATCCGCAGTTCGTCGCGGGCGCCTGGGTCGGCTTCAACGACGGCCGGGTCACGCTGAACGACTACTGGGGCCAGGGCGCGCACAGCGCGCTGCCCATCGTGGCCCAGGTGGCGGGGCAGGCACAGCGCGCCAAGCTGGTCGAGGCCGGCGCCGGCTTCGAGCGGCCGGCCGAGAACAATACCTTCGTGCAGCGCCTGCGCAGCTGGCTGCTGGGCTTCGGGTCCGACAATCGCCCGCCGGCCGATCCTTTCGAGAACCCACCCGCCACGCGCGGCGGCGGCGGGCTGCCGCCGGTGATCGACGACGAGCCGCGGCCCATCAACCGCCGCGGTGGTGGCGGCGAGGGCAATTTCAGCATCGAGCACGAGGCGCCCCGGGCGCCGGCGGCCATCGGCCCCGCGCCTTCCGCCGCGGTCACCGGTCCTGGCGCTCCGCCGCCCGGCCAGGCCGTGGTGCAGCAGGGCGTGGTGGTGCCGGGCGCGCCGCCCGCGTCCGCGCAGGACGGCGGCATCGTGTGGCGCCGCGCCACCCCGGGGCCGGAGGTGGCGTCGGGTGCCACGCCGGGCGACGCCGGCATCGCGGCCAGCGAACTGCAGCGCTGATAAAAAGAGGAGCGGCTAGCGCTCACTCTGCCTATGTTTCATATGGATTTCTTGCTGAAATCCATGCTTGATAAGCGCTAGCAGCTCTCTTTTTTAAAGTGCTCACCAATACTCAGCAATTCCCCCAGCTTGCGCTTTTGTTGATTTTGTAATATTTTGAAACAATAGGGAGGTTGATGTAAATGAAACATCCAACCCGGTGACGGCCGCAGCGCACCAACGCGCAGGCCGCGCCACTGAATGGAGGCTGCCATGCAATCCGTCAAATGGGGCCTGCTGCTGGCACTGATGTTTGCGCTGGTGCTGGTGGCGGCCCAGGCACAGACACTCAGGCCCGACCCCGGGGCCGGCGGCACGGGCCTGGATCTTTACCGCGCCGGAATCAGCAACCCGCGCTGCACGGCGGGGCGCTGCAGCCACTGGCTGAGCACGCGGCTCACCTCGGGGTACTGGCCCCAGCCGATCAGCGCCTCGGCGTCGTAGCGCACGATCATGTTGCGCACCCAGGGCAGGATGGCCATGTCGGCGATGGTGTAGTCGCTGCCCACCACCCAGTCCTTGCCCTGCAGGTGCTTGTCGAGCACGCCGAGCAGGCGCTTGGACTCGGCGACGTAACGCATCAGCGGGCGCTTGTCCTCGTAGTCCTTGCCGCCGAAGATGTTGAAGAAGCCGACCTGGCCGAACATGGGGCCGATGCCGCCCATCTGGAACATCAGCCACTGCAGCGTGGGGTAGCGCAGCGCCGGGTCGAGCGGCAGGAACTGGCCGGCCTTCTCGGCCAGGTAGACCATGATGGCGCCCGACTCGAACAGCGCGATCGGCTGGCCGTGCGGGCCGTTGGGGTCGATGATGGCTGGGATCTTGTTGTTGGGGAAGGTGCCGACGAATTCCGGCGAGAGCTGGTCGTTGCTGTCGAAGTTGACCAGGTGCACCTCGTAGGGGATGCCCAGCTCCTCGAGCAGGATCGAGACCTTGACGCCGTTGGGCGTGGGCAGCGAGTACAGCTGCAGCACGTCGGGCTGCTTGGCCGGCCATTTGCGGGTGACGCTGAAGTTTGCCAGGGTGCTCATCGGACCTCCTCGATAGGGCTGTTTATAAGGGAGAAGCCGGCGCGGCGCCGTTGCAATGTGCAACGCCTTGGCGCCGCCGCGTCGCGCTTTTTACTTGCTCTCCACAAAGTCGATGCGCAGGCCGTCCGGGGTGACGGTGAAGGTGGCCGGCGCGCGCTCGAGGTTCTTCAATTTTGCCAAGTCCTCGTCGCGCAGCTGGTGCAGCACCACGTTGTCCATCGCCTGCTCGGCCGCGCGCGGCGCATAGGCGTGCAGCATGGTCGAGACGGCATCGGGCAGGCCGGTCATCATCAGCGAATTGACCTTGACCGCGGTGGCGCGCAGGCTGTGGTCCGTGGGCTCGTAGCGCAGCGCGAAGTCCAGGTCCATGCCGCCGTCGTAGCTCTGCGGCAGCACCTTGCCCGAGAGCTTGGCCGTCATGGTGGCGTTGATGCGGTTGGTCTCGGGCAGCAGCCGGAGCGTGGGCGCGTAGACCTCCATGGTCACCAGCCCCAGCAGCGGGTACTGGCGCGGGAAGGACTTGGCCACCAGGGCCTGCAGCTCCTGCTGCGACAAGGTGTAGCTGCGCGGTGCCATCGAGCAGCCGGCCAGCCAGGCGGCAACGCATAAAGTAGAGCAGAGAAGTAAGCGGCGGTGCATGATGCGCGATTGTAAGAACAGAGCATGCCGCTGCCGGCACCCCGCGGGCCGCCGTGCATGACGGAAGTGTAAAGATGCTCTACAGGCGTTGCAGCCGCTGCGCCGCAAACGCCTCGTACCAGGGCAGGCTGCCGGGGTTGGCCATGGTCTCGGGGTTGAGCACCTGGGCGGCGCTCTGGCCGAGCAGCAGCTTCTTGATCGGCAGCTCGAGCTTCTTGCCGGTGAGCGTGCGCGGGATCTCGGCCACGGCAAAGATGTCGTCCGGCACGAAACGCGGCGACAGCGCCTGGCGGATGGCCTGGGCGATGCGCTGGCGCAGCGCGTCGTCGAGCGCGGCGCCGGGCCGCAGCACCACGAACAGCGGCATGTAGCTGTCGCGGCCCAGGTATTCGAGGTCGACCACCATGGAGTCGCTGATCTCGGGCAGGGCCTCGATGGCGTTGTAGATCTCGCTGGTGCCCATGCGCAGGCCCTGGCGGTTGATGGTGGCGTCGCTGCGGCCGTAGATGACGCAGCTGCCGTCGGCCTCGATCTTCAGCCAGTCGCCATGGCGCCAGATGCCGGGCCAAGTGTCGAAGTAGCTCGCCAGGTAGCGCCGGTTGCCGGGGTCGTTCCAGAAATACAGCGGCATGGCCGGGAAGGGCCGGGGGCAGACCAGCTCGCCCACCTCGCCCACCACCGGCCGGCCCTGCTCGTTCCAGGCCTCGACGGCGTAGCCCAGCATGCGGCACTGCATGCTGCCGGGCGCGTCGGGCAGCTCGGGGTTGCCGCCGATGATGGCGGCGCAGAAATCGGTGCCGCCCGAGATGTTGCACCAGTACACGCCGGGCGCGCCGGCCTGCGCCAGCTGCTCGCTGCCCCAGCGCTGCACGTCGGCCGACAGCGGCGAGCCGGTGCTGCCCAGCGCCCGCACCTGGGCGAGGCCCGGCAGGCCGGCCACGTCGAGCCCGGCCTTCATGCAGTTGGTGAAATACGCCGCGCCCGCGCCGAAGGTGGTGACGCGGTGCTTGGCGACGAAGCGCCACAGCACGCCCCAGTCCACCTGCTCGCGGCTGCCCGAGGGGTTGCCGTCGAAGATGGCGATGGTGCTGCCGCGCAGCAGCGCGCTGACCTGCATGTTCCACATCACCCAGCCGGTGGAGCTGTACCAGTGAAAGCGCTCGCCGCGGTTGTTGTCCCGGTAGCTGGCGCCCACTTCGAAGTGCATGCCCTGTACCAGCAGGTTCAGCAGCATGCCGCCGGTGCCGTGGACGATGGGCTTGGGCAGGCCGGTGGTGCCGCTGGAGTAGACGATCCAGATCGGGTGGTCGAACGGCAGCCAGTCGGGTTCGAAGGTGGCGGTTTCGGCATCATTTCGGGCAATGGTGCTTATCCAGTCTGCGCTATCAGCTATCTTTGTGGTAGCGAAAGGCGTATGCACGATCAACCGGTGCCGCACGCTGGGCAGCCCGGCCAGCAGCTCGTTCACCACGGCGCCTCGGTCCATGGCCTTGCCGCCGTAGTACACGCCGTCCACGGCGATCAGCACCTTGGGCTCGATCTGGCGGAAGCGGTCGCTCACCGAGGCCACGCCCATGTCGGGCGCGCACACGCTCCAGATGGCGCCGATGCTGGCGCAGGCCAGCATGGCGATGGCGGTCTCGGGGATGTTGGGCAGGTAGGCGGCCACGCGGTCGCCGCGCTCCACGCCCAGCGCGCGCAGCGTCAGCGCCAGCGACGCCACCTGGCGGCGCAGCTCGGGCCAGCTGAGCGTGCGCACCTCGCCGCGTTCGTTGTCGCTGATGATGGCCGGCTGGCCCTGGGCATGCGCCGCATCGGCATGGCCGAGCAGGTGGCGCGCATAGCTCACCTGGGCGCCGGGAAACCACTGCGCGCCGGGCATGCTCGCTTCTGCCAGCACAGCGCTGGCGGGCGTGGCGGATTCGACGCCGTGGTGGTCCCAGATGCTTTGCCAGAAGGCCTCGGGCTGGTCGACCGACCACTGGTACAGGCTGGCGTAGTCGGCAAAGCGCAGGCCGCGCTGCGCCTCCAGCCACTGCTGGTACAGGCGGATCTGGGCGACGGGGCGGTGGGGAGTGGAGGAGGGCAGGCTCATGGACTGCGAGCCTAGGCACAAGACGCGCGGTCGCCTGTCAGGGAAATCCCGGGCATGGGCGATACACTACGCGGCTTTGCTGGGAGGAATGGTCCGGGGATGTGGGAGTTTGCTGCGTATCCGCTGCTGGCGCTGATGTTCGTCGCGCTGTTTGCGCGCGAGGTGATCGCGCCCGCGTCGCGCAACCACTGCGACCGGCGCTGGCTGATCCTGTCCACGCTGCTGGGCCTGGGCACGTTGGCCACCACGCTGCTGATGGGCCATGTGTTCGCCGACAGCATCCGCCGCCATGCCTGGTTCGACATAGGCCAGCGCTGGCCGGCCTGGGCCGTGGGAGGCCTGAGCTTTGTGCTGACGAGCTTCGTCTTCTATTGGTGGCACCGGGCCACGCACCGCTTTGACATTTTGTGGCGCATGTTTCACCAGCTGCACCACAGCGCGCCGCGGGTCGAGGCGCTGACGGCGTTCTTCGCCCATCCCCTGGACACCGCCGCCGCCGTGCTGCTGAGCGCGCTGTCGAGCTACTGGGTGCTGGGCGCCAGCCCGCTGGCGGCGGCCGTCGCCATCGGGCTGACGGGGGCGTTCGACCTGTTCCTGCACGCCGACCTGAAGACGCCGCGCTGGCTGGGCTACCTCGTGCAGCGGCCCGAGATGCACACCGTACACCACCAGTATGGCCACCATGCGCAGAACTACGGCCTGCCGGTGTGGGATTGGATCTTCGGCACCTGGGCCAACCCGGCCGAGCGCGTGCCGCACCTGGGCTTCGACGCCGACAAGGCTGGGCGCATCGCCGACATGCTGTGCTGGCAGGACGTGCACAAAGGCTGAGGCGGTGGTGTCCGTAAATGCAAAAACATGTGTTCTTTGCGGTCTTTGCGCAAGCCAGTATTGCGCAGGCAGCTATAGTTTTTATGAGCGCCGGCAGGGAACTTTCCCGCCATGGCGCACACCAAGTCATGCGGCGCAAGACCGCATACCCGTAGTTTGCAAGCGCGGCACGACACGCCGCCGGCACGGGTGAGGGGACCCCGAGCCGCTGCCCAAGAGGGGGCGCAGCGGCACTGTGACAACGCGCGCAAGCTGGCTCTGCGCCTGCGCGGCGGCGAGCCCAGGCCCGCCACAGTCGAGGAAGTTGGTTTGTCAGGTTTGCATCTCAAGTACAACCCCGCGATGGATGGATTGCGGGCGATAGCTATCGTTCTGGTCTTTCTTTCGCACGCGCATGTGCCATTGTTCGACGGCGCCTTCCTGGGCGTGGACATCTTCTTCGTCCTCAGCGGCTACCTCATCACCTCGCTGCTGCTGATGGAGCACCGGCGCGAAGGCCACATCGACTACGGCCGCTTCTACTACCGCCGCTTCCTGCGGCTGATGCCCGCGCTGCTGTTCTTCCTGGCCGTTTACTGGGTGGTGGCGCCGCTGCTGTGGCCCGACGACAAGCACCTGGTGACGCAGGACGTGCTGGTGTCCATGGCCTATCTGGCGGACTATGGCATCGCCTTCTTCGACAGCCCGGACTCGCTGCTGCACATGTGGTCGCTGTCGGTCGAGGAGCACTACTACCTGGTCTGGCCGGTGCTGCTGGCCTACCTGCTGCGCCGCATGCCGCCGGCCCGCGTCTGGGGCTCGGTGGCGCTGCTGTATGTGCTGGCCTTCCTGTGGCGCGCCTGGTGGGTGGACGCGGGGCAGCCCTTCTACCAGGTCTTCTTCCGCTTCGACACCCGCGCCACCGGCATGCTGCTGGGCAGCCTGCTGGCCACGCTGGTCATCCATCGGCACACCTGGTTCGAGGCGCTGGCCAGGCACCAGCACTACCTGCTGTGGCTGGTGCCCATGTTCCCGCTGCTGCTGACCTGGGAGTGGGGCGACAGCGGGGCCCTGCTGTGGGGCATTGCGCTGGCCGAACTGGCCACCCTGGCCATCCTGGTGGCCATCTACCACCAGCGCGGCGTGGTGTTCGACATGCTGAGCATCCGCCCGCTGGTCTGGCTGGGCAAGGTTTCGTACGGCATCTACCTGTGGCACTACCCCGTGGTGCGCGTGCTGCGCGCCGAGTTCTCGTGGCCGGTGGTGGTGGCCGTGGGCCTGCCGGTGTCGATCGCGCTGGCGGCGCTGTCGTTCTACACCGTCGAGCGCTGGGCGCTGCGCTGGCGCGACGGGATCAAGCGCCCCGCACCGGCCAGGGCCAAGGCTCCCGTCCGTCTGGCGCCCCGCCAACCCGCTCCCGTCTGAGCCCTGCCGCAACGGCAGGGCCCACGGTCAGGCAGTGGCCTGCCCCCCGCGCTCTCGCCTCATGCACAGGCGTGAGGCGTGGTGATTTGCTCCAACACCCCTTGATCGTCGCCAGCCTTGGCGCTGAGGCCGGCCGATTCAGCACGCCCAATACTCACATTGTCAACAACTGTGAGCTTCTGCCATTCTGTAACCGGATTTTTTACCGGGGTTTCTACCAAAAAATCGGTTTATGGCGCCGCGCAGCGCCGCACCTATCGCTGCTGTGTCAATAGTCCAAAAAAACCATTGATCTCGACCGAGGCCGCGATTTTCCTGGGCCATGGCGCTTTGCCAATGAAAGAAAAATCTCAATAAATATTGACTCTTCATATCATTGTATTTATTTAATAAATCAATTTATATGATTAACAAATACAGGCGTATGTTTGCCAACGTGAGTTGAACGGCGTATGTTTGTAAGTGTGAAGTTACATGAGTCATTTGCAAGCGCAGTGTGAGTGATCGCAGTTTGAGCTCACGGGTGGTGGGTTGACTCCCGGCCGCGTGAAAGGCCCGTAGGTGCAGGTCTGCCCATGTCTTGAGGCTATGCCAAGAGGAGGCGACATGAATACCGTGGAAATAGGATGGATCGTCCGTCGGATGGTTCGCTGGCTGCTGATCGCAGCCGTATGCGGCTGGGGGGCCACGTCTTTTGCGGCCTCCAGTGGCAAAGGCCAGGCCTATGGCGTCAACGTGGGCGCCAACCTTACCCTGGCGGGAGCCGCGGTGCAGCTGGGCGACACCGGCCTGCAATCCGCACCGCCGGATTTCGATGTGGCGGGGCCGATCATCAGTGCGGACATAGGCGCGAGCCTCCTGGGCGTCAAGGTGTTGGGGGTGACCACCGGCGTCATCACCAACCAGACCCAGAGCACGCTGGCGCAAAACCGCGTGGTATCGAATTCGAGCGTTGACGGCCTGAATGTTTCCCTGGTCAGTGCCCTGGGCGCATCGCTGCTGAACCTCGGAGCCAATACCATCACCTCCACCGCGCAGATGGCCTGTGTCAACGGCATTCCCGCCGGTTCGGGCAGCGCCACCATCGTGGGAGGCACCGGGCTGCTCAGCGGCGTGGCCGTCAACCCAGGAGCCAACACGGGCTTGAATGTGCTGGGCGTTGCCAGCGTCCTCCTGAATGAACAGAGCCTCTCCCCCGACGGCAAGAAAATCTCGGTCAACGCCATCCACATCAGCATCAATGTGCTGGGCCTGATCACCGCGGATATCGTGGTCGGCCATTCCGAGGCCTCGATCACCGACTGCAAACCCACGGTGACGCTCAACGCCCTGCCGGCCGTCACCAGCGGCAACCAGTCCAGCGTGCCCATCAGCGGCACCTGCAGCGCCGGCAGCGGCAATGTCGCGATCACCTCGAACCCGGCCGGCGCAACCCAGTCGCTGGCCTGCCTGAGCAATGGCACCTATAGCGGCACGCTCAACATGTCGGGCCTGCCGGATGGCTCCATCATGGTGACCGCCACGCAGACGGCCTCCGGCTTCACCGGCTCGGACAGCAAGACGACGACCAAGAACACCGCGGTGCCAGGCGCGCCCACGGTGGCGGTCACCAGCGCCCCGGCCATCACGGCGGGCAACCAGGCGTCCTATGGCGTCTCGGGCACCTGCTCGGCGAACGGCGTGCCGGTATCGGTGTCCATCGGCGGCGTCGCTGCCTCCACCACCTGCAGCGGCGGCACCTGGTCGGTTTCCGGCGTCAATGTCAGCGGCCTGCCCGATGGCTCGGTAACGGTTACCGCTTCTCAGACCGTTGGGGGCTTGACCGGGCAGGGATCGCTGACCACCTCCAAGAGCACCGCGCCGCAAGGCCCTCCGGTGGTCACGGTCGGCAGCGCACCCACCATCAATGCGGCCAACCAGACTTCGTACAGCGCCTCGGGCACCTGCTCGGCGAACGGCGTGCCAGTGACGGTGACCATCGGCAGCGTCTCCACCCAGGCCACCTGCAGCGGCGGTACCTGGTCGGTGTCCGGTGTCAACGTCAGCAGCGTGGGCGATGGCCCGGTGACGGTCACGGCATCGCAGACCGTGGGCGGCCAGACCGGCTCGGGCACGCGTGCCACGACCAAGGACGCCCAGGCGCCCACCGTGGCCGTCACGACGGCTCCGACGATCAACGCAGGCAACCAGTCGTCCTATGGCGTGTCGGGAACCTGCAGCGAGAACGGCAGGCCAGTGTCGGTCAGTGTCGGCAGCGTCAGCGTTGTGCCGGCTCCGACCTGCAGCGGCGGTGCGTGGTCGGTATCGGGCGTCGATGTCGGCGGCCTGGCCTCTGGCCCGGTGACGGTCACTGCCTCGCAGACCGATGCCGCTGGCAACACCGGCAGCGGAACCCGCGCCACCACCAAGGAGTCGGCGGCTGCCGCCGTGACGGTGACGGGAGCGCCTCCCATCAACGCATCCAACCAGTCGTCCTACGGCGGCGTGACGGGCACCTGCTCGGCGGCGGGCGGGGCGGTGACGGTGGCCATCGGCAGCGTGACCACGACCACCACCTGCAACGGCGGCACCTGGTCGGTGTCGGGTGTCAATGCCAGCGGTGTGCCTGACGGCACCGTGACGATCACGGCGACGCAGACGATCAGTGGAGCACCTGTGAGCGGCTCGCGCACGACCGTGAAGGACGTGACACCGCCGGCCGTGACGATCACCAACGCTCCGACCATCGATGCGACGAACCAGTCCTCCTACACCGCATCGGGCACCTGCACGACGGCCGATGGCGCGGTGACCGTGGCCATCGGCAACGTGATGACCTCGGCGCCCTGCATCAATGGCTCGTGGACGGTGACCGGCGTGAACGTTGGTGGCCTGCCGCAGGGCCCGGTGACGATCAAGGCTTCGCAGACCGATGCCGCGGGCAACACCGGCAGCGCCACGCGCCAGGTGGACAAGACGACGGCCTCCGATGGGTCGGGCAGCGGCGGTGGAGCCATCGCACCCCAGAACGGCAGCTGGATCATCACGGCAGAGCTCAACGGCAAGCCTGGCCGCGGCATGGGCATCGACGTGCAGAACGGTGCCTTCGTGATGCAGGTGTATGACTACACCACCTCCGGCGCACCCACGTTCCACCTCGCCATCGGCACCATGAACGGCAACAAGGTCGTGGCGCCCCTCAAGTTCTACAAGGACGGCCGCTATTTCGGCAGCGGCCCTCGCGACGGGCAGGAGGCAGGCGATGCCGGCAATGTGGAGATTGTCTTCACCAGCCGCACCACGGGCACCATCAAGTTCCCAGGCGAAGATGCCAAGGCCATGCAGCGCTTCGACTACGAAGGGACGCCGGCAGACAGGTTCGCGGACCCGGCCTTCGTGGACCGCTGGGCCATGGTGGAGCTCGACGAGAGCAACCAGCCCGTGGGCACCTGGTGGGCCGACATCGGGGCGAGCGACCAGGTCAGCCTGAACTACAACTGGGCTCTGTCCAGTGCGCCCTGGCCCTATGCCGGCAGTAACAAAGTGACGGTGCATGGCTTCGACGGCTCGCTGGGTGCGCCGCTGTTCGCCCAATGCGACTACACCGGCGCCGACCGTGTGTTCGCCTGCTCCGGCAACTCGGCGAGCACGTCGGTAGTGCTGCGGCTGCAGCGCAGCGTCGACCAGTTGGTCGGCTCGGTCAAGTTCGGCACGGCTTCCATGCACCGCATCATCGGTGCCCGCATCACACGTGCTGCCTACACGACGGCCGATGGGAAGACTTCGCTGGCTGCCTATTTCCGGCCCGACTACGCGCCGGAAGCCGGCACCTGGATCGCCAGCGATGAAATCACGGGTAAGCCGGGACGCGGCTTCGCGCTGGATCTGCAAAAGCCCGTCAACAGCGCCGACCACACCTTGTTCATGTCGATCTACGACTACGAGAGCAATGGCAATGCCACGTTCCACAGCGTGCTCGGTGCGCATGTGCCGTCCACGGTGCCCGCGGCCAATAGGCCGAGCCTTGCCGTGAGCCAGTACCAGGGCGGACGGTACTTCGGCAGCGGTGATCTGATCGCGAGCTACCTGGGCAGCCCCGGCAATGCCGACAGCATCCGCTTCGCCACCTCGGCGCTCGGAACCATCAAGTTCCCGGGCGAGGATCCGGTGCAGATCGAGCGCTACTACTTCGGTGTCGACAAGAACAGCATCGACTCCCTGGTCGGCTCGTGGGTGGTGCTGGCGCATGCAGGCCCCTTGAAGAGCCGGATCTTCCGCTTCACGCCGCACACCGAAGGCTCGGTCATCGACATGGCCAGTGGCTATGTCTGCGTGAAGGAGCAACTGCTCAGCTTCAGCTTCCGCTGCGATCCCGCCCAGCCAGGGGCAGGCAACCCGGTCATCCGCTTTGCCACCGGCTACTATGCTGCCTCTCGCGGCATCGAGGGTGATGGCGGCGCCGAGCCGGATGCCACGCCGGAGCTGACGGTGATGCGCATCACCGATCCCGATGGCCGCCTCACGCAGTCGGGTTCGATGTTCCTGTCCACGACGCCGAGCCAGTAAGCGTCCTTCGCCCAGCCGCCCCGGCAGCCTTCAAAAGGCGGCCGGGGCGGTTTATTTTGGGGAGAACCCTCGGATTGGTGAGTATTTCGTGAGGATCGCTATCAGCGCACCGGATGCGATCCTAATTACAAATTGGATGAAATTGGCATAAAAAAATACAAATGCCCATCTTTGTCAAAATCTGTGAACGAGGGATGGGGCTGTATGCGACTTTTTCCACGTGCTCGCGGTATCGCGGTGACGGCGTTTGCGCTCTGCCAGGGTGCATCCGCCTGGGCAGATTTGACGGTTGACGCGGGTGCCGTCCATGCCGTGGCGGCCAATGGCGAGGAGTCGCTGGCCTGTACCGACCTGATCGTGCAGGGCGGTGGCACGGTGGCCCTCAATGGCGGCTCGATCGTCCAGATCCGGAATGTGAGCAACAGCGGCACCATCGACGGATCGCCGTCCGGCACGCTGGACGTCAATGGCGACTGGACCAACAACGGCAGTTTTGTCGCAGCGGGCAGCACGGTCAGGCTCAGCAACCGCTGCGGCGCCAGCACCCTGCAGCTGAGCGGCGCCACCACCTTCAACAACCTGGACATCAGCGGCCAGAACGCGAATTCACCGGTCACCGTCGTCCTGCCCAGCCCCAACACGGTGGTCACGGCGGTGAACGGCGCCCTCACATTCGGCGGCAACGGTACGCCCGTCGCCATCAACGGCCCGACCTGCGCCGGCATCTTGCTGGGCCCCAATGCACCTGCTCCCAATCTGGCCAACGTCACGCTGGGGCCTGGCATCTGGATTGCCAGGCAGCCGCCCGCCCAATGCGGGGGCGGCACGCCCGGTGGCCAGGCAGTGCCGGTGCCCGGCCTGGGCATGGCGGGCGCGGGCTGGCTCTCGCTGCTGCTGGGCGGCGTGGCGGCCTGGGGCCGGCGCCGTGCGCGACAGTACGCGCCCCGCCGCTGAAGCCGGCACACATACACCAGACAGATTCACCATCTCAGGAAGGGACTTGGAATGATCTCGGCAAAACCATGGGCGCACTCCCGTTTGCAAGCTGCACTGATTCGGGCCGTGGGGGCGGGCCTGCTGGCCGCTGCTCCGCTGGCCTGGGCGGCCGATATCACGGTCAAGCCGCCGGCCGCCGGCGGCTTCGTGGTGCAGGACAGCGCTGGCTCGGCCACGCGCATGCGCATTGGCGAGGGCGCCAGCGACAACGTGCTGCTGCCCACGCTGCCGGCGTCCACGCCGCAGAGTGTTATCACCTGCTTCAATGCCTCAGGCCAGGTCGGGCCCTGCGCCGCGAATGCGGGCTTTGGGGCTGATGGCAGCGGTGCCCTGCCGGCGGGCCCCACGGGGCCGCAGGGGCCGGCTGGTCCCGTGGGCGCGCAGGGGGTGGCTGGTCCTGCCGGTCCGGTGGGCCCCATTGGTCCCATGGGCATCATGGGGCCGCCAGGCCCTGCAGGTGTTGCCGGCCCGGCAGGCCCTCAAGGTCCGGCGGGCCCTGCGGGTTCTGCAGGTATCCAAGGTCCCGTCGGTCCTGCGGGTCCGCAGGGCACCACCGGAGCCGCCGGAGCCGGTGCGATCATTCCGTTCGCATCGGGTACGCCGGTTGTCATGACGACCATTGCCGGTGGCTTGGTCGGAACCAGTTCCCTGGTGGGCTTTGGCAGCACCGCGACGGGTGTATCTCTGGTTGGCTCGAACATCGATCTCACGGGAGCTGCAGGAACCTTGCTCAACCAGGCGTTCTCAATGCCCCGGGACGGGGTCATCACATCCATGTCGGCCTTTTTCAGCAATACGGTGGCCTTGGCTCTGGTCGGCACCACCATCACCGTGACCGCACAGCTTTACCAGTCGACCACGCCCGACAACACCTTCACCCCGGTGCCTGGCGCGATGGTGAGCCTGGCGCCACCCCTGACGGGAATCGTGGCCCTTGGCACGGTGGCATCCGGCATCACCACCGGACTGAGCATCCCCGTAACGGCGCAAACCCGCCTGCTGATGGTCTATTCCAGCACGGCCGCTGGTCTGACCCTCATCAATGCGGTGACGGGCTACGCCAGCGCGGGTGTGGCGATCAACTGAGGCCCGGCGCACTGGCATGCTCCGCGGTATAACCGGGGCATGCCGAATCCTCCCTCCGTCCCCCCCAGCGCGCCTGCCATCGCAGCCGCCGACGACATCCTCCACTTCTGGCTGGGCGCCGCCCGCCCGGACAATGCCCGGGCGCTGCAGCAGCGCCAGCAGTGGTTCACCAAATCCGACGCCTTCGATGCCGAGATGCGCGAGCGCTTCGGCGCCACCGTGCAGGCGGCGCTCGATGGCCGGCTCGATGGCTGGGCCGCGCAGCCGTGGGAGCGGCTGGCGCTGATCCTGCTGCTGGACCAGTTCACCCGCAATATCCACCGCGGCACGCCGCAGGCCTTTGCCGGCGACCGGCAGGCGCTGGCGCTGGCCCTGGGCGCCATCGATGCGGGCATGGACCTGCAACTGCCCGAGGTGCTGCGCATCTTCTTCTACCTGCCGCTGGAGCACGCCGAAGACCCGGCGATGCAGCGGCGCAGCGTGCTGGCCGTGGCGGCGCTGGCGCAGGCGACGGAGGCATCGGGCGATGCGGACCTGCAGCAGTTCGTGCAGGGTACGCTGGACTACGCCTGGCGCCACCAGGAGGTGATCGCGCGCTTTGGCCGCTTTCCGCACCGCAACGCCATCCTGGGGCGGGCCGGCACGCCCGACGAGGCGGTTTACCTGGCGCAGCCGGGCGCCGGTTTCTGAGCCTCGGGGCCGCTCAGGCGCAGCGCGGGCGTACGCGCTTTGTCGAAGCTGTCTCACAGCGGCGCCGCCCGCTGCGCGCTACCTTGGATGCAAACCTCCACACCACGATGAAAGGGATGCCTCCATGCGCCATTCGACTTCGCCCCACAAACCGCTGGTTCTGGACCAGCAGCGCCTCGACGCCGCCAAGCAAAGCCTGGACGACGGTGCCGTGACGCCCGACTTCGGCCCCTGGCGCGAAGACATCATCCAGCTGCTCAACGATTCGCTGGCCACCGAGCTGGTCTGCGTGCTGCGCTACAAGCGCCACCATTTCACGGCCACGGGCCTGGAGTCGCCGGCGATCGCCAACGAGTTCCTGGTGCATGCCAACGAGGAGCAGGCGCATGCCGACCGCATCGCGCAGCGCATCGTGCAGCTGGGCGGCGAGCCGGACCTGAACCCGGACAGCCTCACGCAGCGCTCGCACGTCGACTACAACGACGAGCTGGACCTGCACGCGATGATCCGCGCCAACCTGGTCGCCGAGCGTGTGGCCATCGAGGCCTATACGCAGGTCATCGACCTGATCGGCGACAAGGACCACACTACGCGCCGCATGATCGAGCAGATCCTCGAGCAGGAGCAGGAACACGCCGACGAACTCTCGGACTGGATGAAGAAAGCCAAGTGATGACCACCCCCGCCGAAACCCATGCCAAGCGCATCCTGTACATCCTCGTCAACGAGCAGGGCCTGCGCGCCGGCGACGGCCTGAGCGTGGCCGACCTGACGGAAGACCTGGTGCGCCACCAGATCAGCGAGCCCGAGCAGCAGGCGGCGCTGCAATATGCGCACCAGCAGGGCTGGCTGCAGACCGGGCCCTATGGCGAGGTGCAGCTCACCGAGGCCGGCTTCGCGGTCGACTGAGGCGGCGAAGCTGTATCAAAAAAGAGAGCTGCTAGCGCTTGTTGTAAGCTGATTTCAATATGAAATGATTTTGAAACCATTGCATATCAAGCGCTAGAAGCTCCTTTTTGTATAGCTGTCAACGGCCCTCGTACATATACCTGCGCGACCACGGCAGCGTGCCGGCGCTGCGGCCGGCCTTGCGGCAGACGATCTGGTAGAGCGCCACGTCGTCGTGCTCGAAGGCATAGGCGCAGCCGGCCAGGTACACGCGCCAGATGCGGAACTTCTCCTCGTCCACCTGCGCGCGGATCTCGGGCGTGCGCGCCTCGAAGTTCTGCGTCCACAGCTCCAGCGTGCGGGCGTAGTGGCGGCGCAGGTTCTCCACGTCGACGGCCTCCAGCCCGCCGCGCTGCGCGGCCTCCAGCGCCAGGCTGATGTGGGGCAGCTCGCCGTCGGGAAAGACATAGCGGTCGATGAACGCGCTGCCGCCCAGCGCCGTGTCGCCGCTGTCCGGATCGGTGGAGGTGATGCCGTGGTTCATCGCCACGCCGTCGTCGGCCAGCAGCTCGCACACGCGCGAGAAGTACATGGGCAGGTTCTTGCGGCCCACGTGCTCGAACATGCCGACGCTGGTGATGCGGTCGAAGCGGCCCTGCACGTCGCGATAGTCCTGCAGCCGGATCTCCACGCGCTCGGACAGGCCCGCGGCGCGCACGCGGGCGCTGGCCAGGTCGTACTGGTTCTGCGACAGCGTGACGCCCACGCAGTGCGCGCCGAATTGCTCGGCCGCGCGCAGCACCAGCGCGCCCCAGCCGCAGCCGATGTCGAGCAGGCGCTGGCCGGGCCGCAGCTGGATCTTGGTGAGGATGTGGTCGATCTTCTGCAACTGCGCGGTGGCCAGGTCCTCGTCGCCGTGCTCGAAATAGGCGCAGGAATAGACCATGCCCGGGTCCAGCCACAGGCGGTAGAAGTCGTTGGAGACGTCGTAGTGGTACTGGATGGCCTGGCGGTCGCTGGCCTTGGTGTGCGTGAAGTAGCGCGCCACCCGCGCGAGCCGGCTGGCGCTGCCGCCACTGCCGACCGCGCTGCGCGCCAGCGCATAGCCCAGCTGGATGATGTCGGGCAACTGGCCCTCGAAGTCGATCTGGCCCTTGACGTAGGCCTCGCCCAGGTGGTCGAGGCTGGGGTCGAGCAGCAGCGGCAGTGCCGACGCATGGTTGACCTTGAGCGTGACGGCCGGCTCGGCAAAGCTGCCGAAATCCAGCTGCTCGCCGTTCCACAGCACCAGGCGGGCCGGCAGGTTGGCCTGGGCGCGCAGCTCGCCCGCCCATTGCGACAGTTGCTTCTCCCACAGCATGGCAATCTCCATGGCCCGCACCGCGCGGGCATGTGCAATCCGAGTTTCGCGCCGCCGGATGACGGTTTGACGTCAGCGGCTGGCGGCGGGTGTTTCCAGCGCCTGGTTGACCTTGTCCAGGTTCTGCTCGTGCGAGTGCAGCATGCGCGTGAGGCCGCGGTGCAGCGCCGGGTCTTCCTCGACCAGCGGCAGCAGCTCGCGCAGCTTCTTCGCCACCCAGCCCTGGCCGCGATTGAGGAACCGCAGGCGCTCGTGCAGGTCGGGAATGGCCATGGCCCGGGCGTGGAAGTCGCCGGTGCGCGTGCCCGGCTTGCAGCCCAGGTCGCGGATGGCATGCACCAGCAGCACGCACCACTGGGCCTCGTCGTGGTGGATGGCCTCGACCAGGCCATGCAGCGCAGGGGCCCGCGACGCCTCGATCTGCGCCAGCGTCTGCACCGTCACGCGCACGCCGGCGCGCTCGGCCTCGAGCAGCTCGTTCAGCCGCGTGATGAGGGGCGCGTTGCGCTCGCGCTCGAACTCGGCGGCATAGCACACAGGCGAACTCAGCTCCACCGGGCCGGCCGCTGCCGCCACCCGCGCGGGTGGCCACGCCGCCCCGGCCTCGGCCACGAGGCGGGCGATGCAATCGGCGGCGGGCTCGATGGCGGTGATCCTGTCCACGCCCTGGCCCGCATACAGCGCCATCGACTCGAAATCGCCCGTCATCGAGCGCAGCGGCGAATCGGTGCTGAACAGGTAGATCGGCCGGCCTTCCTCGTCGCCGATCTGGGTGCGCCCGGCAGCCTGCGGGCTGCCGCGCTCGCCGCGCGTGACGCTGCTTTGCAGCACCCGCACCGCCGCGTGCGGCGGCCAGTTGATGTGGAAGGCCTCGGTCAGCACCGTGTCGCCGGCCTCGGCCGAGACGATGCGGCGCTTGTGGTAATCGTTGGCAAAGGACTCGCGCGTGGCCAGCAAGGCCGTGCCCAGCACAGCGGCCTGCGCGCCCCGGGCCAGCAGCTGCGCCACGCGCCGGCCGTCGGCAATGCCGCCCGCCGCGGCCACCGGGATGTGCACCACCGGCAGCACGTCGGCCAGCAGCGCGTCCAGCGGCTGGCGGCCGCGCACATGGCCGCCGGCCTCCACGCCCTGGGCGATCAGCGCGTGGGCGCCGGCCTCTTGTGCCAGCAGCGCCTCGGCGGCCGAGCCCACCTGGTGCACGACGATGACGCCGGCCTTGCGCAGCCGCTCGATCACCTGATGCGCCACGTCCCAGAACAGGCACACCACCGGCACGCCCAGCTCGATGCACAGGTCCACTTGCCGGCGCAGCAGGCGCGCCTCGGTGGCGGCGGGGATCAGGTTCACGCCGAAGCGCCGGCCGGTGCGCTCGCGCACGCGCTGCACCTCGCTCTGGATCAGCGCCACCGGCTCGCGCACCATGCCCAGAAAGCCGAAGCCGCCGGCCTCGCTCACGGCGGCGACCAGCTCCGAGCGCGCCACGCCGCCCATGCCGGCCAGGATCAGCGGATGGCGGCAGCCCAGCAGCTGGCACAGCGAGGTGGCGGGCAGGAGGGAAGCGGGGGAGTCAAGCGGATCGGACATGGCGGCGGGGTGGTCAAGCACAGGCCTTCATCATGCGCACCGGTTTGAATGCATGCAAACGAAATATTATTCTTGTTGAAAGCAATAATATTGCACTGAAATGGACATCGACCTCGCCCGCACCTTTCTCGAAATCGCCGACAGCGGCAGTTTCGTGGCCGCCGCCGAGCGCCTGCATGTAACGCAGACGGCGGTGAGCGCCCGGGTGCGGGCGCTGGAGCACCAACTGGGCCGCCCGCTGTTCGTGCGCAACAAGGCGGGGGCGCGGCTCACGCCGGCCGGCGAGCGCTTCGTGCGCCATGCCACCAGCATGGTGCAGGGCTGGGAGCGCGCGCGACAGCAGGTGGCGCTGCCGCCGGGGCGCGAGCACGGCATCGGCGTCGGGGCCGAGCCCAGCATCTGGCAGCCGCTGCTGGCCGAATGGCTCACCTGGATGCACCATGCCTGTCCCGCCGTGGCGCTGCGCGCCGACGTGGATGCGCCGCCGCGCCTGCTCGACCGGGTGGAGGACGGCTCGCTAGACATGGCCGTGCTCTACAACCCGCCGCAGCGCGCCGGCCTGGTGTGCGAGCTGCTGCTGGAGGAAAAGCTGGTGCTGGTTAGCAGCGAGCCCGGCGGCCGGCTCGATGCGCAGCGCTATGTGTATGTGGACTGGGGGCCGAGCTTCGCGGTCAACCACCAGGCGGCATTCGCCGAGCTGGCCAATCCGCCGGTCGCCATCTCGCTGGGGCCGCTGGCGCTGCACTATGTGCTGACCGTGGGCGGCGCGGGCTATTTTCGCGCGGGCACGGTGGCGCCCTATCTGGAGCGGGGCCGGCTGTTCGCGGTGCCCGGCGCACCGCAGTTCTCGCACGCGGCTTCGGTGGTCTACGCGGCGGCGCACGACGGCGCCGTGCTGCTGCGCGCCCGCGAAGGCCTGCGTGCGCTGGCCGCGCAGGGGGGCGGTCTAGGGCAGGCACTATATTTACAATAGCTGCCTGCGCTGCATCCATGCGCGTAACAATCTGTTTTTCATGAAATCCTCCATCCGCCTCGTCGATGTCGACCGCCTGGACACCTGGACGCGCTACCGCGCCGGCCTGTGTGACAGTTGCGCCGCCAACTGCTGCACCATGCCGCTGGAGGTGCGCCTGCCCGATCTGGTGCGGCTGGGTGTGGTCGATCCCTTCGAGGCCGAGCACGAGGAGCCCAAGCGCATCGCTAAACGGCTGGAAAAGGCCGGACTGATCGACCACTTCAACCACAAGCACAGCATCTTCACCATGGCGCGCCGCGCCGGCGGCGACTGCTGCTTCCTCGACGCGCAGACGCGCCGCTGCACGGTGTATGAGCGGCGCCCTGAAACCTGCCGCCTGCACCCGCAAAAGGGGCCGCGACCGGGCTACTGCGCCTATGGCGCCAAGGGGCGGGGCTGATGCCGGCACCGGGATCGGCCCCGTTAAAATCGTGTAAAGATGGCGCCGGCGCTTGCCGGCGCATGTCCGCCTCGCTGGTGCGAGGTTTTTTTTGATGGTGTCCATGACCAAGTCCAAACTGCTTCCCGCCCTCGGCATCGCCTGCGTGCTGGCCTGCGTCTGCGTGATCTATGGCATGGGCCTGTCCAACGAACTGGTGTTCGACGATGCGCGCCTGACCGACGGCACCATCCTCGGCCAGTACGGCAGCCTGCTCAAGATCCAGCCGCGCATGCTGTCCTATGGCAGCTTCGCCTGGCTGCAGCCGCTGCTGGGCGAGAGCTACACCGGCCAGCGCGTGCTGAACGTGCTGCTGCACCTGGCCACCTGTGCCGCCATCTGGCTGTTGATGACCGAACTGTTCCGCCATGTGCAGTGGTCCGAGGATGCCTTGGCCGACCCCGACTTCGCACGCAACCAGCGCATCGCCATCTTCGCCGGCGTGGCGCTGTTCGCGGTGCATCCGGTGGCGGTGTATGCGGTGGGCTACCTGCTGCAGCGCAGCACCGTCCTGCTGACGCTGTTTTCCGCGCTGGCCTGCTGGGCCTATGTGAAGGCGCTGGCACAGCGCAGTTGGGCCTGGGCCGCGGTGGCGCTGCTGTGCGTGCTGCTGGCGCTGATGTCCAAGGAGTACGCGGTGGTGCTGCCGGCTCTGGCCCTGCCGCTCTATATCTTCGTGAAGCGCCCCGGCATCAGGACCGTGGCGCTGGTGACGGGCGGCGCGGCGCTGGTGCTGGCCGTGCTCGCGGCGCTGCTGTGGAGCCGCTTCGGCGTGATGGTCGGGGCTGCGGCATTTGACGAAACCTCGGGGGCTTACCTGCACCAACTGGAGCGAGCTTTTCCTGGCATTGTCTCGAAGGTGTATCCGCTGAGCGTGATGAACCAGGCGGCGCAGTTCTTCCACTATGGCCTGCTGTGGTGGCTGCCCAATGTGCAGTGGATGTCCATGGACCTGCGGCCGGCGTTTCCGGTGAGCTTCACCGCGATGCCGCAACTGGTGGGCGCGCTGGGCTTCGTGGCGCTGGTGGTGGCGGGCGTGGTCCTGCTGCTGCGCCGGCGAGACGGCTGGGGCCTGGTGGGCTTGGTGGTGGTGTGCAGCGCGATGCTGTTCGCCACCGAGTTCATCACCACCTGGCTGCAGGACCCATTCGTGCTGTACCGCAGCTACCTGTGGGCGATGTTCCTGCCCGCGCTGTTTGCGCTGGTGCTGCTGCTGTTTCCGCGGCGGGTGATGGTGGCGCTGGCCTGCGTGCTATGCCTGGGCCTGTCGGTACTGGCCGTGGAGCGCATGGTGTCGCTCAAGACTCCCGAAACTGCCTGGGGCGATGCCGCCGAGAAGGTGGACATGCAAGCGCCCTTCAATGCTTTCGGCCGCTGGCGGCCCTTCCTCAACCGCGGTGTGGACCGGTTGGAGAAACTGAACTACGAACAGGCACTGAAGGACTTCGACACTGCGGTGGCGCTGGGCGAACCTTTGGGCTCGGCCCAGTTCAACCGGGGCATGACGCTGGAGCTGCTCAAGCGCTACCCCGAGGCGGTGAAGGCCTTTGCTGCCGCCGAGCAGCAGGGCTTCAAGAACGCCGCGCTGCCCTACCACGAGGCGGTGTCGTACAAGGCCATGCGCCAGCTGGAGCCCGCATTCCAGAGCTATGCCAAGGCGCTGGCCCTGAACCCGCCCGACGAGCTGCGCAGCCACATGCTGGTGGAGCAGGCCGAGGTGGCCATTCCCGCCGGGCACTACGACACGGCCATCGCCAACTACCAGCAGCTGCTGCAGGCCCAGCCCGGCAACCCGCGCTACGTGGTGGGATTGGGCATTGCGCATATCGGCAAGAAGGACTACGCGCAGGCCATGCGCATCTTCGACGAATCGCTGGCCCGCCAGCCCAACCCGCCCGCGCTGTACGGCAAGGCGCTGGTGTACCGCGAGCAGGGCAATGTGGCGGCCGCCATCGAGCACCTGGCCCGGGCCAGCGCGATGGATCCGGCCAACCCGCTGTACAAGGGCATGCTGCAGCAACTGCGTGCCGCCGGCGGCGCCGGCAAATAAGACCGGAGCTGCATGCTGCAAGGCGATTTCTCCGCTGTCTCCGGCAATCCCGCTGCCCGGCCGCTGCGCGTGCTGCATATTGGCAAGTACTACCCGCCATTTCGCGGTGGCATGGAGTCTTTCCTGGCCGACCTGCTGGAGCAGCAGCGCGCCAGCGGCATCGACGCGCGTGCCCTGGTGCATGGAGATCCGCTGCCGAATGACCCCGAGTGGGTTCTGCGCGTGCCGGTGCAGATCAAGCTGGTGTTCGCTCCCATTGCCGTAGGTTTTCCGCTGGCGCTGTGGCGCGCGATCCGGCGCTTTAAGCCCGATGTGATCCATCTGCACATGCCCAACAATGCGGCCTTCTGGGCACTGGTGGTGCCGGGGGCGCGGCGCATCCCCTGGGTGGTGCATTGGCATTCCGATGTGCTCATCAGCCGCTGGGACTGGCTGTTGTCCGCCTGCTACCAGCTGTACCGTCCTTTCGAGTACAAGCTGCTGCAGCTGAGCGAGGCCATCCTGGCCACTTCGCCGCCCTACATGGCGGCCAGCAAGCCCCTGCAGCGCTGGCTGTACAAGACCATTGCCATCCCGCTGGGGCTCAAGCCTCTGGCGCAGGAGCATGCGGCCCCTGCAGCGCCTGCGCCGGTGGCGGAATGGGGCGATGCCGAATTGCGCATACTCTCGGTGGGTCGGCTCACCTATTACAAGGGCTTCGACACTCTGGTCTCCGCCGTGGCGGGTCATCCCACGGTTAAGCTTGTCATTGCGGGCGAGGGCGAGCAGCGTCCCATGCTGGAGGAGCTGATTGCCAAGGAGCGTGCGGAGCAAGGCTGCGCCAACGTCGAGTTGCTGGGCGCGGTGTCCGAGGCGAAAAAGCACGCGCTGTTCAACAGTTGCGACGTGTTCGCGTTGGCGTCGCGCGAACGCACCGAGGCCTTTGGCCTGGTACTGGTCGAGGCCATGCAGCACGGCAAACCCTGCATGGTGTCGGATCTGGAAGGCTCGGGCATGTCGTGGGTGGTGAGCCAGGCAGAAGGCGGCCGCTGCTACGCTCCCGATCAGGTGCAGGCTTGGAAGCGTGCCATCGAGCAGTGCCTGGCATCCAAGTCGCAGCTGAGCCGCATGGGCGAATCAGCGAAGGAAGCCACCCAGAGCCAATTCACCATTGCCCAGTGCGAGCAGGGCATCCGCAATGTCTATTTGCGCTTGCTCGACCGCATCGATGGCGTTGCCATCCAGCATAGTCCGTTGAAGGCCGGGGGCCGGCTGCAGGTGTGGATCGCCTTTTCTCCTTCCGACTTGGCGGCACACATTGCCGCGCAGCCTGGGGGAGAAGAGCAGATCCTGCTCATCAACCTCTCGGGCGATGCCGCAGCCGCTGAGCCTTGGCGCACGCATGGGCTGGTGATCGACCTTGCGGATGGGCTGGCGCAGGGGCTGAGCCTGTCCGATGCCGTGGAGATGGTGCAGCTGCTGGCTCTGGAGCAGGGCGTTAAGGAGCTGTCCATTGGGCCCATGGCGGCTTCCGGGCAGCGGCGGCGCAACTGGCGTGCCTGGGTGGCTTCTTTCTTTGGAATGCCCTGCCTGGATCTGCGAGTCGAGACTTTCCACCTGGAGGGCGATGCGCTGCAAAGCTGGCTGCGTACGTCGCCCCGCATGTGGGGTGCGTGTCTCGTCGACGGTGCGCCGCAGCAGCTCTCCCTGGTGCAACAACCACGATAAACGAGCATCCATGAATCCAGCTCCATCCAAGATTGCTGTCGTCATTCCCTGCTACAAGGTGACCAGGCACATCCTCGGCGTGCTCCAGGAGATAGGGCCAGAAGTGCACTCCATCTACGTGGTGGATGATGCCTGCCCCGAGCAAAGCGGCCGCTTTGTCGAAGCCCACAGCACCGACCCGCGCGTGCGCGTGCTGTACAACGAGGTCAACCTGGGCGTGGGCGGTGCGGTGATGGCAGGATACCGGGCGGCCATTGCGCAGGGCGATGCGGTGATTATCAAGATCGATGGTGATGGGCAGATGGATCCCACGCTGATCCCGCGCTTCGTCGCTCCCATCCTGAACTACAGCGCCGATTACACCAAGGGCAACCGCTTTTTCTACCTGGACAAGATCAGCCGCATGCCCAGGATCCGTATCTTCGGTAATGCCGTGCTGTCGTTCATGACCAAGCTGTCGTCCGGCTATTGGAGCAGCTTCGACCCCACCAACGGCTACACCGCCATCGCGGCGGCCACGGCGGCACAGCTGCCGCTGGATCGGATCAGCCGGCGCTACTTCTTCGAGACGGACATGCTGTTTCGCCTGAACACCATCCGCGCCGTGGTGCTTGATATCCCGATGGATGCCAAATACGAAACCGAAGTAAGCAACCTAAAGATATCCAGGGTTCTGACGGAATTCCCGCTCAAGCACATCCGTAATCTCGTCAAGCGCATCTTCTATAACTACTACTTGAGGGGCATGTCTCTGGCATCACTGGAGCTGCCGCTGGGCTTGGCATTGGTAGGCGGCGGGACGCTGTTCGGGCTGTTCCACTGGCTCCAGTCGATGCTGCAGGGCACCACCACCCCCGCGGGGACCGTGATGGCCAGCGCGCTGCCCATCATCCTGGGAGTACAGCTGTGCCTGGCGTTCATCGGATTCGACGTGGCGTCTGAACCCACCACGTCGCATCGCAAGCTGGGAGAACTGGCCTGACCTGCCAGCGGTCTTGATCATCTGGCCATTAACTAGCAGCCCAGAAGCCAGGGGGGCCGTAGCACGAAGACCAGGCTTGCCAGGCAGCCCAGCGGAAGCAGCGCATAGGCCAGCGGCGCGGCGCGGGTGATCCGCAGGCGCTGCAGACCCAGGGCGGCGACGATGGCGGCGAACAGCAGGCCATAGTTGAGCACCCGCAGGAACCAATTGGTATCCAGCAGCCACCACGAGGCCACGACGGCCACCAGGGATAGAGCGCCCAGCGCCACCAGCACCCAGACCAGCAGGCGGCCCATCAGCGGGTCCAGCTCCTGCGCCAGCAATCCCTGGATGAAGTGGTGCAGCCCGAGCACGAAGAAAGCGGCAAACAGCACATTGCCGGTCTGGCACCAGATAAACAGCCAGACCGAGCCGCCATAGGGCCGCCAGGCGGCCGTGGGCAGCAAGATGGCCTGCAGGGCCAGCGCGGTGAGGATGATGGCCAGGGCGCTCAGGCGGGCGGCGGTCTTGCGCTGCAGCATCGTTCGCGCCAACGCTTGCGACCAGGCTGGGCGCCAGTGCCATTGGCGCTGCACGCCGATGGCGATCAGCCCCGCCAGTAGCAGCGCGCCACCGATCTGCGGTGCCCATACCAGCAGGCGGTGCAGGTGGTTCTGCTCGACGTCTTGAAGCATCACGGCATACGGGCCGCCAGGCCACAGGTAGGTGAGCAGGCTGAACAGCAGCGCCAGCAGTACGGCCAGATGGCGGCGCGTGAGCGGCCGGTTCTCGGCATAGTCGGCCAGCACCAGCACGCTGCACAGCCACAGCAGGATGGCGTGGCTCAGGATATGTGTGAATGCGATCAGCGGCAGGACCAGGAAGAAAGCAGTTCCACCGCGCCGGTGCAGCCACAGCCAGCAGCAGATGGTGCCGCAGAACACCAGGATCTGGCCCCACTGCTGTGGGCGCGCCTCCAGCAGCGGCGCCCAGAAGTAGCTGGACAGTGCCAGCATGGCCAGCGTGGCGGCGGTGCCGGCAAGCGCCAGCCGGCGGTAGCCCCACAGCAGCAGCAGTACCGCGACGAAGACACCGCCGATGCCGATCAGTGAAATGGCCTGGGCGTGGCTGGTCTGCAATTGCCAAGCCAGCTCGCGAACGGCCTGGATGAACGCCGGGCCGGAAACCGGCCAGGGCTGGCCCTGATCCAGCTGCCGTGCAATCCCGATCCAGTTGACTTCGTCGTTGTGGCAGATGGGGTAGCTGCCCCAGCTTCGCAATGCCAATGCCAGCAGCGCAAATGCCAGGGCCGTGGCCAGACCGGGCCAGCAGGCGCGGTGGCTGGGGCGAAGGTTCATGCCAGCCGCTTGTAGACCGCCACGGTTTCCGCCGCGCAGCGGTCCCACGACAGGCCGGCGGCACGAGCCAGCCCCTTGGCTCTGGCCTCGGCCTGCCATGCCTCGTTGCCGAGGCATTCGGCCAGGGCATGCGCCATGTCCTCGACGTCCAGGGGATCGACCAGCCTCGCCGCACCGGCGGCCACTTCGGGCATGCACGAGGTGTTGGAGGTCAGCACCGGCGTGCCGCTGGCCATGGCCTCGACGATGGGCAGGCCGAAGCCTTCGTACAGCGACGGGTAGGCCATCAGCCGAGCCCCTGCGTAGAGCGCGGGCAGCCAGCGCTGGTCCACGAACGACACATAGCGCAGCCAGCCTTCGGCCTGCGCCCTGGCCATGCGGGCGTGGATGGCCTCGGAGTTCCAGCCCTTGCCGCCGGCCACCACCAGTGGCCATTCGCGGCGCATGTCCTTTGGCAGCAGTTCATAGGCCTGGATCAGCCGTTCCACGTTCTTGCGCGGCTCCACGGTGCCGACGAACAGGCTGTACTGGCCCACGCGCAAGCCCAAGGCCTGCATGGCCGGCTCCAGCGTCTGCGGGGTATGGGGATGGAATGCAGCGTCCGCTGCTTCGAGGATGGCCGTGATGCGCTCCGCCGGCATCAGTCCGCGTTCGATCATTTCCTGGCGCACTGCCTCGGACACGGTGATCACATGGTCGGTGCGGGCCAGGCTGTCGCCCAGAGACAGATTCAGATAGTCCACCCGTGCCCGCGGATGGAACTGCGGGTGCAGGATGTGCGACAGGTCGTGTACCGTGCTGACGGTCTTGCCGCCAAAGGGCGGCACGATGTAGTTCGGCGCGTGGTAGATGGACTGCCGGTTGCTCCGCAGCTGCCAGCCGAAGAGCGCGGGGGTCACCTTGCTGTAGACCCGCACAGCCAGCCGGCTGGTGGCCAGCCGGGTGCGCAGCGAGGCGCGTTCGGGCCTGGACGGGCTGGCTTCGTTGGATGGAGGGCGGTCCAGATCGGCCAGGGGGTCGGCCAACCAACGGCCCATGGAGAAATACCGCAGCCGCTCTACATCGGTATGGCGTGTGAGGCGCTTGGCCAGTTCGTAGGTGTAGCGGCCAATGCCGGTCAGCGGGGGGCGCAGGGCATCGGCTGCCAGGATCACATCAAGTTTCATGGAGGAGGAGCCAGGGCTCTGGAGTGCGCTGGGGCCGGATGAAATCGTTTTTCACAATCGCCGACTTTATATCGTGAAACGGAGCGCTCATCAAAAATGCAGGCCGCGGTGCGGCCTGCGGCGTCATGCGCGACGGGATTCAATCTGGGGCGATTTCATACAACAGCCCCATTTTTTTCCCGATGGGGATGGAGCGCACGCTCTGGCTGACGATATGGAAGTGTGCGTCCTGGATGAGATGGTCCCAGGTGAGCTTGGCGCACTGGTCCAGGGTGTCCTGCAGGCAGAGTGCCTGGAGCCGTTCACCGTGCCGGCCGCGCTCCAGCAACTGGGTGCGAAGCACATGCCCACGGTAGGTGACGCCGTAGACCTGGGATGAGGAGGGGGGGCCATCCTGCGACTTGGCATTGGCAAAGAAGACCACGGGCCAGGTGTCCCAGAATTCCCCGACGACCAGGTTGGCATGCTGCTGAATAGCGACCGATGCCGTGGTTTGGGCCTGGGTCCGCCAGGCGGGGGACACGATTTCGCGGGGCTGTGGCGAAAGGCCCCCGAGCGTCACCGTGAAGACATAGGCCAGGCAGCCCAGGGCCAGCAGCCATTGGAGCGGACGCTTGATGGCCCCTGCAAAGCAGGCATGCAGCAGATAGGTGCAGAAGCTGCAATAGGCCAATATGAAAACCAGGAAATACCGGATGTTGAACTGGTTCATCTGCACCCAGGTGAGTGCGCTGAGCGCTGTAATGGCGAAGGGCATAGCGAGGGCCAACAGCCAGACCAGCAAAGCCTCCTGGGTTCGCAGCCGCACTGCGGCGGCGCTGGCCGCCAGGCCCATGGCCAGCAGCCAGCCATAGTGCACATGGGTCGATACGATGCCCCAAGCGGCCTGCACGGCCTGCCAGGATGGGTGGATGCCAAACGAGGTGGCTGCCTCGCCAAAGAGCTTGGCATGCAGGTAGGCCAGCACGATACAGATGAGCTGGACGGCGAATACCCGGGTCAGGTAGGCCCTCGACTCCGGGTTGAGAAGCAGCAGAAATCCCAGCACAGGCACCATCAGCGTCATTAGCGCGAAGTTGGTGGCATACGCCAGAAAGCCCGTGGCAACGGCGAGCAGGACGCGGCCTATCCCCCAGCCACCGCGCAAAGCGATCGCACCGATGCCGAAGAGCACGAGGGAGGTGCTGAACGGGTTGTGTTGCACGTAGAGATTGAAGAGCGCGTACTGGCTGGACAGCGAAAGCGCCAGCAGCAGCCCTGCCACCGCGGTAGGCAGGAACAGGGATCGGCTGTCTTTTTGCAGCAGCGCCAGCAGGCCCGCCGGGGCGAGGACGCTCATGAACGCACGCAAGGAGATCTGCAAGTGGGCGTTGGCCTCGACGTCGGTGACGGGGTAGGCGAGCGCCGGCAGCAGGTTCAGCAGCCGGTCCTGGCCCCAGAAATACCAGGTGAGCTTCTGGGTCGAGATCAGGCTGGTCAGTATCCCGTCGCCGTCCTGCAGGCCGGCCAGGGTCTTGGACATCGGGTACAGCCATCCCGCCAGTGCGGCCAGCAGCACCAGCAGGAGCAGGTCGAGCGTCCACCCGGACTTGTTGATGGCGGCGGGCCGCGATTGCATCACGAGCGCACCCCACAACGCACGCAGACACCATGGCTGGCCGGGACACTGTCGGCTTGGCGAGAGATCCACGAATAGGTAGTGCCACAGGCAGCGCAGGCCTGCATATCGCCCTGCTGCCTGCCTTGCGGCCGGCCCCATGCTTTGACGAACACCAGCCTCAGGAGGTTCTGCATCCCCCGGAAGATCTCGAAAGGCGGGATCTTGGAGCTGCCGTAGCCACGCTCGCGGAAATGGATGGGAATCTCCGTCATCCGGAATCCCCGGCGGGCGCACTCCACCACGGTGGTCAGGAAGAAGGAGTAGCCGCCCATGTCCAGCCGTGACAGCGGGAGCTCCTGCAGCCGGGCGACCTTGAATGCCCGGAACGAGGTGGTGAATTCCGTCAGGCGGATGTTCAGCAGCAGCCTGGCTGCCAGGTTCGCCGCCTGGCTGACGCGCAGGCGATAGCCCGAGTAGTCGCAGCTGCCACCCGGCGCGTAGCGCGACCCGATGGCGAAGTCATGCGGCCCGTCCATCTTGCCGAGCAGATGGGGGATGCTGGAGGTCTCGTGGGAGCCATCGGCATCCATGGTGACGAGCACGTCGTAGGCATGGTGCATCGCATAGCGGAAAGCCAGCAGGTGGGCCGTGCCCAGCCCCATCTTGCCGGGCCGCTCGATGATGGTGAGCTGAGGCAGCTGCATTTCCCGCATGGCGGCGGCCGTGCCGTCCTTGCTGCCGTCGTCGACGATCAGGATGTCTGCATGGGGCGCGGCCTGAGCAATGCCTGCCAGCAGGCTGCGGACGTTGCCGGCTTCGTTGTAGGTGGCAGAAAAGACGAGGGTCTTCATGGTTGGGGGCGCCCAGGGGGCGGCAGGGATGCTTGGTTGTCGCCATCTTGCGGCTGCTCCTTGTGCAGCAGCTTCCAGACGAACTTCTGGGTCATCAGGTAATTCCACAGCGCGCCCAGCACAATGCCGGCCAGCGCCGCGACCATGGGCATGTGGATCTTCTGGTACAAGGTGTTGGACGCCAGCAGGCTCACGCCCAGCCCCAGCGAGGTGACCAGCAGGTAGATGGGATAGCCCAGAAACCACTGCCGGCCGCGGAGCTTCTTGAACAGGAAGGTGGTTTCGTTGTTCAGCGAGTAATTGAAGGTCGCCGCCACCAGCATGGCCGAGCCATTGGCCCACAGGAAGCTGGGTGCCCAGGTCCGGATCGACAGGTTGAGCACCGCCATGTGCACGACGACGCCCAGCGAGCCCACCGTCAGGAACGACAGCAGCGACAAAGGCAGGTGGCCGCGCAGCATCCTGTACGCCAGCTCACTCAGGAAATGGACGAGTCGCGTCAGCACGCTATACCCCTGTTGTGTTTTATGTGGTGGGAGAAACTGCAGTGAAGGTAGGGAAGAGGCCGGTCAGGTTGCTTGCAGCATCCAGTGCAGCGTCTGCTCCAGCGGCACCAGGGTTCTGGGGCCGATCAGGGCTTCGAGCCGTGCGGTGTCGGCACACAGGGTCTTGATCTCGTTGGCGCGCACGAAGGCCGGATTGACGCGCACTTCGAGCGGATGCCCGGTCAGTCGCGCGCACATGTCCAGCACGTCCTGCAGCGAATGCAGTGCTTGCGAGCCCACGTTCACCACGGTGCCAGCGGCCCGCTGGTCGGCCAGCAGCCGGTAGGCCCGCACCACGTCGCGCACGTCCGAGAAGTCGCGCCACACCTGCAGGTTGCCGAGCTCGATCAGCGGTGCCTTGCGGCGGAAGTGGTCGACGATCTTGGGCACCAGGAAGTCCATGGACTGGCCCACGCCCGTGTAGTTGAAAGGCCGGGTCATCACCAGCGGCAGCTTGTCCATCCACATGCTGGCCATCATCTCCATGGCGGCCTTGCTGACGGCATAGTCGTTGGCCGGTCGCATGGGAGTGGTTTCGTCCAGCTGGCCTTCGGCGGCGTTGCCGTACACATTGGCGCTGCTGGCGAGCAGCACGCTTTGCGGCGCCTCGGGCAGGCTGGCCAGTGCCTGCAGCAGATTGCGCGTGCCGCCCACGTTCACCCGGTAGAAGTCCGCCGGCGAGCCATGGCCCACGAAGGCGATGGCCGCGAGGTGGAAGACGGCCTGAGGCGCAGCCTCGCGGACTGCGGCCTGCAGCTGTGCGTAGTCACCCAGGTCGGCCTGCACATAGCGGGCGCTGTCGTGCGGCGCGTGTCCCAGGCCCCATACTTCCCAGCCATGCTGTTCCAGCTCCCGGGCCAGATAGCGGCCGGTGAAGCCGCTGGCCCCGGTGATCAGTGCCCGCCTCGGGGCTGTGCCATGTGGTGTGTGCATTGTTGGAGATCTGGTGGAAGAGGGTTTCAAAAAAGAGAGCGACTAGCGCTTGCTATTCAAGCATTTGACTGTAAATTAACTGTCAAATCCTTTATCTGCAAGCGCAAGCCGCTATGATTTTTTGTAATCCACAGGGTCGGCAAAGCAGGCTTCAGCCAACCGGACGCCACATTATGGAGACTCCGGCGCCTCCTGTCAGAACGAAAAACCCGCTTCGTTGCGGCGAAGGTCCGCTTCCACCATCATCTGGCACAGCTGTTCCAGCGTGGTGTGCGGCTCCCAGCCCAGCTTTTCCTTGGCCCGCGCGGGGTTGCCGATCAGCAGCTCCACCTCGGCCGGGCGGTAGAACTTCGGGTTGACGCGCATCACCGTCTTGCCGGTGGCGGTGTCCACTGCCGTCTCGCTCTCGGCCGAACCGCGGAAGTCCACCGCGATGCCCGCGCCCTTGAAGGCCATGCGCACGAAGTCGCGCACCGTCTCGGTGCGGTTGGTGGCCAGCACGAAGGTATCGGGCTCGTCGACCTGCAGCATGCGCCACATGCCTTCCACATATTCCTTGGCGAAGCCCCAGTCGCGCTTGGCGTCCAGGTTGCCCAGTTCCATCACGTCGAGCTTGCCCAGCTTGATCTTGGCCACGCTGTCGGTGATCTTGCGGGTGACGAACTCGCGGCCGCGCAGCGGGCTCTCGTGGTTGAACAGGATGCCGCTGGAGCCGAAGATGCCGTAGCTTTCGCGGTAGTTCACCGTCATCCAGTGCGCATACAGCTTGGCCACGCCGTAAGGGCTGCGCGGATAGAAGGGTGTGGATTCCACTTGGGGAATCGCCTGCACCTTGCCGAACATCTCGGACGTGCTGGCTTGGTAGTAGCGCACCTTGGGGTTGACGATGCGGATCGCCTCCAGCAGGTTGACGGCGCCCAGGCCAGTGATCTCGGCCGTGGTGACCGGCTGCTCGAACGACACGCCCACAAAGCTCTGCGCGGCCAGGTTGTAGACCTCGGTCGCCTCGGTGGTCTGCAGCAGGCGGATGCTGGCCGACAGGTCGGTCAGGTCGTATTCCACCAGGTGCAGCTGGGGGTGGTTCTGGATGCCCAACTCCTCGATGCGCCAGAAATTGACCGAGCTGGTGCGGCGGTACGTGCCATAGACGACGTAGTCCTTGTCCAGCAGCAGCTGAGCCAGGTAGGCGCCGTCCTGTCCGGTGATACCGGTGATGATGGCTTTTTTCATTGCTCTTCCTCTCTTGTAATCTGTATGGTGCCCCAGCCATTGCCTGCAAAAGCCCATCACCGAGACGCAAAACTGCATCACTATGCAACATTTTGCAGCCGCGGCTATCGAGGTCGCGTACCCAATTTGTAATCAAAATTAAATAGCAGGCCGTGCGCGCAGGCCGGCGCTGGCAGCTCAGTCGCCGCCGAAGAGGTCGCGCGTGTAAACCTTGCTCTCGACGTCGGCCAGGTCGTCCGTCATCCGGTTGGCGACGATCACGTCGCAGTCGCGCTTGAAGGCCGCGAGGTCGCGTTCCACGCGGGAGTGGAAGAATTCGTCCTCCTTCAGGCCAGGCTCGAACACCACCACCTCAATCCCCTTGGCCTGGATGCGCTTCATGATGCCCTGCACGCTGGAGGCCCGGAAATTGTCCGAGTTGGCCTTCATGATCAGCCGGTACACCCCTACCCGCCGCGGCCGACGTCGCACGATGCTGTCGGCCACGAAGTCCTTGCGCGTGGTGTTGGACAGCACGATGGCATGGATCAGGTTTTGCGGCACATCGCGGTAGTTGGCCAGCAACTGCTTCGTATCCTTGGGCAGGCAGTAGCCGCCATAGCCGAACGAAGGGTTGTTGTAGTGGTTGCCGATGCGCGGGTCCAGGCCCACGCCGTTGATGATCTGGCGCGCATCCAGCCCATGCAGCTCGGCAAAGCTGTCCAGTTCGTTGAAATAGGCCACGCGCATGGCCAGGTAGGTATTCGCGAACAGCTTGATTGCCTCGGCCTCGGTGGAGTCGGTGAACAGCACCGGCACATCTTTCCTGATGGCGCCCTCGCACAGCAAATCGGCAAACACTCGAGCCCGCTCCGACTGTTCGCCCACGACGATGCGCGACGGATGCAGGTTGTCGTGCAGTGCCTTGCCTTCGCGCAGGAACTCGGGCGAAAACATCAGGCGGTCGCAACCATAGCGCTCCCTGGTCCGTGCAGTGAAGCCCACCGGTACCGTGGACTTGATCACCATCACCGCCTGCGGATTGATCGCCATCACATCGCGGATCACGGACTCGACCGAGGTGGTATTGAAATAGTTCGTCTCCGGGTCGTAGTCGGTGGGCGTAGCAATGATCACGAAATCCGCTTCGGCGTAGGCGGCGGTCTTGTCCAGCGTGGCATGCAGCCGCAGCGGCTTTTCGCGCAAGTAGCGTTCGATCTCGGAATCCTGGATGGGAGAGCGCCGCTCGGCCAGCATGGCGATCTTTTCGGGCGAGATATCAAGGGCTACGACGTCATGATGCTGGGCCAGCAATACGGCGGCGGACAGGCCGACGTAGCCGGTGCCTGCAACAGTAATTTTCATTGGTGGGTCTCTCCGGTGACTGGCAACAGGTCGTAGCCATCTAGCGATATTTCGGCATCTGCATCTACATAGACTCGGATTTCAAGATCATCGACACGATGCGGAAGGTGAATGGGGGTTTGGATAAGCAGGTTTTTCTGCACATTCACGGATTCTTCAAGCATGAACTTCCCATGATTGACCGAGCCTTTGCCGCTTACTACGTCCACCCATGCGGCTCCTGCATTCTCTGCACTTCCATGGACACTCAGCATGTAGTCTCCCGCATGCAGCGCGGTATACGGGCCAAAATGCAGGAAGCCGGGTTTCCCTGTTGCGACTAAACTGCCATCGACTATTTTCCCAACTTGCGTGAGTGTGCCTTGTGAGAATTTTGAATCTCGCACGCAGTTTTGTGCGAGACAATACTTATCTTCTATTTCCTGGATAATTTTTATGGGGCTTTCCGAAGAGAAAAATTCCGACTTCAATCTGACGACTGAATAATAATTATCTTCGACTATGTCAACATAGCCAGAGTTTCTTAGCTCAAGGATTTTGGGGGTCATGGCCTCACGGCCGGTTTCTGGAGAGGGCCACTGATGGGCTGCCCACAACATGTCTATATAGGGTAGGACAATGGCATCTGCGTCTTTTTGCATCAGCAGGTGAACCACGCGGGCAGAGAAGTCGCGCTGGCTGCTTCCCATGGGAAGCTCCTTCAAGACGGCAGGCCAGTATTTTTTTGCTTCTTGATAATTTTTATCTCCGCCGACATTGTAGGCAATGATATTCATTTTGGCTGCAAGATAGTTAGCCAGAAAATCATTCCTCCAAGGCAGAAAAGCTACTTTTTCGCCTGGCTTCAAGAGTTTTCCCATGCCCGAAAGCAAGTCATGGTCGATTTCCATGAATTGGGATCGATTCGATCTATAGGCGTCGAGGCTTTCCTCGAGGTCCGGTAGATTCAAAGCCGATATGATCACCAAGGCAGTCGCAGCTGCCATCGTGACAGCCTTGCGCTGTTGTCTTGACAGCGCCAGCACAATCAGTGCCCAGGTGCCAAAAAATCCCAAGGCACCCCAACGGTAACTGGCGCGCATGTTCTTGAAGCCCGGGAGTGTTTCAGAAAGGAAGGCTGAGCCGGTCGGTCCGATGGCATATTGGGCTTCCATGAGATCCGAGGTCTCTGGGGTGGGCTTGGTGGAGTTGAACTTGAAGGAGGGCCCGAGCGCCATGTAAAAACCAAAGAACGCTATTATTAAAAAAGAATATTTGTATTTGCTTTTTGCAAAAAAAGTAATGATCGAAGCACCCAGAACCAAAGGCAGGCAGAAGGTTGTGATCCACACCGATGTATCACCAAAATACTCATCCATGGAGCGCGGTGTGCTCCAGCCAATGAGGTCGGCAAACCAATGTACGCCTGCAGAAGGAATGAGGAAGAAGCTGATGTCAGCGCCCCATCCTCGGAAGAAATCAAGATCCGCTGCTTCGTACTGGCCTTTCCCGATGTAAAGCGCGAAAATCAGATAGGCAAGGGTAAAGCAGATGCTATGAAGAATAAATCGTATGCTGGAGCTTTTCTTTGTGACCACCATAAAGAACCCAAAAATACTGGATCCAATGGCAAACATCATGAAACTGTAGCCATCCATGAAAATGGCAATGAGACAGGCCGTCAGATAGATGGCTGAATGAGCCAGTAGATGGAGCGAGGATGGGCTGAACAGTCTCGCTGCCATCCAGAAGTAGAAGGGCAGCAAAGCAATGCCTAACGACAGCATGGAATAGGCTGCGTGGTTCCATACCATGGGCATGGTTCCCCATGACAATGCCGCCAGTATAGAGAAGCGGGGAGAAGCACCCATGAACCGCGCCAGCCTGTAGGCGCCATAAAACGCCACGGAAAGCCAGCACGCCACCATGAATGCATAGGCATCGGCAGCGTGCAGGCCTATTTCAATGAACAACCCTGCCAGCCATGCTCCGGCCAAGCCGAATGCCATGGCCGCGGGATGAGGTGCTCCAAAGTTATGCGCATGTATGCTGAGAAGGGATTCATTGGCGAAGGACTGGGAGAAGCCGGTAGTCCAGACCGCTTGCCCAAGCGTGGGGAGGCCAATGAATGGGAGGGCACCATTCACGAAAAGCACAAATAGGCAGGCGATGAGGAACAAGCCTGTAGTTTTGGCGTCTGATGAAGGACTGCCCTTTTTGAATGAAAGAGATTGCATGGAAAGAAAAGCCATCTTCAAATCCGGGCCCGACGTATGCCGAGACAAATGCTGAAAAACAGCAAATCCCCGACCACGGTGACCATACGTCCGATCACGATGGCGAGCACCAAGTCACTCGGCGGCACCAGCGTGCCAAGCAGAAATAGCAATACAGCCTCCCGTACGCCGACGCCTGCAGGTGCGCCTGGTGTTGCCAGCCCGATCAACCACGCCAGCACATAGGCGCCGCAAATGCCTGCTACGGGTAAATCGTCTGCGTGCGAGACCGCCGCCAGGATGGACCAAAAAACCAGGCTAGACACAGCGAGGAACAGTCCATGCAGTCCCCAGGCGGTGGTGAGGTGGTGGGAGACATAGCGCTTCAGCCCCCAGCCCAGCACAGCCATGGCTCCGCTAAAAAGCAGGAGGGCGCTCCATTCGGGCACAGCATGCGACAACAGAGGAAGCACCAAAATACCAAAGAATGCCCCTGCTGCAGCGAGCAAGCCCAACTCATAGAGGGTGGACTGGAGCAGGGGCCGTGCTGCCAAGCCTGCTGCCATGCCGATCGCCTGCCTGCCTGCGAACTGGAAGATATTGCCTGGAAGATACTTGGCCAGTTGGGAGACACCATAGGCGGAGGTGGCCCAATGCCAGTCCACCGATATCTGCAGAAAGGCGAGTATTCTCTGCCAAGCCACCGCCAGAAATACATTGGCCGCACCATAAATGCAGGCCAACAATGCCATCAGAAACCACTCAGGCGTCGAAAATCGATGGACATCGATTTGATCGGAGTACTGATAAAGCCGGGTAGCCATGAAGAATACGCCAGCCAAGCCCAGCGTACTTCCCAGAAGATGCAGATACCGTTTAAGAGATGGTTTCACCGGGGCTGACGAGGCGCTCAGGCCTTCTTGCATAGCAGCATGGTCCAAGGCAGCGGCTTGCGAATTTCCAGCACTTGAAAATACTCGCCTACCAAGCGTATGAAGGCCGGGCTGGACCAGTTCTGGATATGTCCTGGCGTATTTCCCAGGCTGCTCCAGTACTTCCCGCGAGCCATGTTCAGTGCACACCAGAGGGGCTCTCTGGGCACGCTGACAATGAGGTGGTTGGTGGTCACGCGCTGCAAGGCTGCCAGACCGGCCCGGGGGTCTTCAAGATGTTCGAGCACTTCGCAACAGACGATCAGATCGGCGCTGTCTTGACCGGGCTCGATCTCATAAATGCTGCGCAGTGCAAACATCGAGGGCGGCAATCCTCGCGCACGTGCATTGTCCTGTGCCAGCGCAATGACTTTTTCGGAGAAATCACTTCCTCGGGCATGGATGCCTTTCTGCTTCCAGTCCAGAGTCCAATAGCCTTCACCGCAGCCGATTTCATGGATCGTCTGGGGTGCAGCCTGGTGAACCAGCGTCGTCAAGGAACTGGAAAACCCCTCCATCAGCCAGCGCGCAATGGGATTTTTAGAGGCGTACTTGTCGTAATTGTTGCCAACGACAATGCCATCTTCCTGCAATCCTCCGGAAATTTTCATGCTCCACCCTTGATAGTCTGATCCTCAAATCTTCGTGAGAGATTGGCTATTGCCATTTTGTGATTTCAATTCCAAGCGCATCTCCTCCATCAGCTTTCGATTGGCAGCCAGCAAGTCCGCCAGAAAGGCCACCAGAAAGGTCTGGAAACCCATGCCCAGCAAGGCACCCGACAGAATTAGCGACTGGATATGCCCAGCACCGTCGCCACCCCAATATTTCCATAGGAAACGCAAGCCGATCAGGAGTCCGACGCCAAAAAGCGCCGAGCCGATCGTGACAAAAAACTTGAACGGCTGGTAGACGACGAAAATGCGGACAATGGTGATGATGCTGCGCTTGATGTAAGACGGAATGCTCTTCACCAGACGCGATGGACGCAGATCACCATTGACACGGATCGGCACCGAGGTGATGGCCATGTTCTTCTGTCCTGCCTGAATGATGGTTTCCAGGGTATAGGTATAGTCGTTGAATACCATCAGGCGCTGGGCCGCAGCCCGGCCTATGGCTCGGAAACCGCTGGGGGCATCGGGAATATCCGTCTTGCTGGCAACGCGTACCACCCAACTGCCCAGCTTCTGCAGCATTTTCTTGAGCGGTGAAAAATGCTCAATAGTCTCTATGGGGCGCGCACCGACCACGATATCGGCGGTTCCGGCCAGAATAGGGGCCGTAAGCGCCGGGATATCCTGGGCGTTGTACTGGTTGTCGGCGTCGGTGTTGACGATCACATCTGCACCCAGGCGCAGGCAGGCATCCAGCCCCGTCATGAAGCCGCGCGCCAATCCTTGATTGCGCGTATGCCGAACCACATGGTCTACGCCATTTTCAAGGGCGACCCGCACCGTGTCATCGGTGCTGCCGTCATCGATGATCAACCATTCCACGGTGTCGAAGCCAGGGACCTGGCGTGGCAGATCCTGCAAGGCGATGGCAAGAGTGCCTGCCTCGTTAAGGCAAGGAATTTGGATAATGAGCTTCACTAAATAATCTCTCTTTTGTCGTTTTCAAGCTTCCAATCATTGAGTTTCATTTCAAGGCTAATAAATTGATCACCATTTCGATGGTCAATGGGCTCATCAGTCAAAATATGAGTGGGACAATTAAATAAGGCAAGGGTAAATTGCCTTGCATAGCGATAGCCTGATTCGCTATCTTTGCAAGCATATATAGGTTCCACTCGGTAGCCATGTGGTTGATTTTCGATCCATTGACGAATCGAATCAAGAAGCGCCTCTTGTGCATGATCGGAATTATTTTTATTTATTAGTGCGGAAACGTTTATTAATAATTGCGGCTGATGCAGTGGGATTTCCATCGTTCGATTAATGGCCTGAGCTGCTTGCTTCAACTGGTCCATGTCGAGTGGGGGGGATATCGTTGCAATTTTTTTAATCAATGCCGACATGGAGGTCCTGGATTTTCCATGAAAGTCTTCAATGGCATTGGCATAGAGCTCCGCGCATGTGTGTGGGGCATGCTGAGTGCGGATGATCTGTTGTGCATATGCACCCAGCTGCAGTCGTCGCCGAGCATCGTGATGGAGCGTGGTCAGTGCTTGCACAAGCTGATCTTCGTCAAAAATGTCTGGAAGCTTCCATACACCTTCGTCAGGTAGATCTGCCATGCTTCCGTTTGCATTAACAATGGTTGCCAAGCCATAGTTCATGCAATCAAGTACTGCAGCAGATGTTTCCCCTCGTGAAAGTGTTCGAAGCTGCACACCTATGTCGGCGGCATGAAGATAGTTTTGAAACAGGACGGTGTTTGCCCAACCGGTAATTTTTATTTGCCTCTCATGCCCACTATCCGATATTGCCTGGCTTAGCGAAGCACCATATTGTCCGTCATCATTTTCACCTACAAAAACCAAAATGCAGCGCTGGTCTCGAGCTAGCGGAGAATGCAGCCAAGCTGAAAGAAGGCGGTGGTTGAGTTTGGTTGCTCCCATGAGGCCAAAGCTACATACTATAAATTGATCTGGTGAAAATCCTAGCGTGGCTCGTGCTGCTTGAGTGAGATCGCTGCTAGTTTCAACAGATTTGCGCAGAAGCGGGATCTTTTTCCAATCCTTACTGGCCTTTCGTCCATACCAATAGTTGGCTAGTTCACGGGAGTTCTGGGAGTGAGTAATAATTCCTTGAGAATTTCGTAAAATTGGTAAATTGCATGGATATTTCCATATCGTATCTGCAGTTTGCTTGGAAAATATTCGCTGCAAAACGGCGGCGTAGCCATGACTAGTGTAGAGATAGTCAATCCACATGCCAGGTTTGTTGCCTGTGCACTCCAAATGAGCGACAATTCCAGAGAGATAAAAATCATGCAAGACCACTATGCCTGGTACTTTTTCAAGTAGCTCAAACATATGCTGGTGATAACTGGAGTTCCCAAAGTGATAAAGGACTCGATCGAACTTGTCAGCATTGGAAAGTAACCAATCGACGCCATATTGATCGCAATTTTTATCAATCCAGGAGGAGCTCAATTTTTCTTGTGCAACAATGATATCTATATCATAATATTTCGCAAGCTCGGGCAGAAGTTCTGCACTGTAGTCTGCAATGCCACTACGCTCTGGAGGAAGCGGGGAAATATAGGCCAATCGCGGAAGACTGCTCGTTTTTCTGTTTATTTGATTTGCTAGGTGCGTTTTTTTATTTATATGACAGCGTTCCATAGCCGCAAGAGCTGATTTCGCACTTTTCTCCCAACTGAATGTGGCTGCTTGCTGCAGTGCATGCTGCTCTAATATATGTCGGAATTGTGCATCGACTAGCACTTTTCTCAGTTTTTCTGTAATGGCTTGATCATCTCGTGGATCAAATAATGCCTCTGAATGCCCAATGACCTCGGGTAGGCTTGAGCAATTGGCGCCAATAACAGCACGGCCGCAAGCCATCGCTTCAAGCGCTGGTAACCCAAAACCCTCGTGCCAAGATGGAAAAATAAATACTTTGCACAGATTGTACAAAGTCAAAAGATCTTCTTCTGGCACGAAGCCTGTGAGGACCAGTTCATCCGTAGTCAATGCATGTTGCTTGGCTAACGCTTCCAAGCGATTGCGATCTGCAGGCTGAATGGAGCACACAACAGCTAGCTGGTGCTGGCGACGGATATCGCTGGGCAATGCAGCGTAGGCGCGAATTAATCCCTCGATATTCTTGCGATGATCGATGCCGCCGGTATACATAACATAAGGCCGTGTTAAGCCATACTGGTTGCGCAGTGCTTGTTCAACTTCGGGTTGAATGTTCAAGGGGCGAAATTGTGGGTCCGCAGCTGTTGAAATATTGACGACGTGCTCGACTTCGGTGCCTAGATGATCAATGCTTTCTTGTCGTGATGAGCTGGAGATGGCAAGTTGTAGATCGGCTTGTTTCAAATAGTTCAGCTTGCGTGTATACCAGTTCTTGGTTATAGGGTTGTCAAGATATGGTTTTTGTAAAATAAATGGAATCAGGTCATAGAGAATGACGGCCGTAGGAATACCATGCTCTATATGATTAATGCTGGTGACAGCATCATCCACAAGTCCTTCAAATAGACTTGTTATGAGTATCATGTCCGGTTTTAGACTTGCGATAAAATTTTCACGCAAGATTTCCGATGATTTACGATCCCATTCATTTTTTGAAGTTGCTTCGGCTGTAGGGCCGGTTGGATGCCAAATTTTTATACATTCAACAGGGAGTAAGTCTTGGAAATCACGATGCATCTGCTCGATGCTGCCGCTGAAATGATTGTTTAAGACGAGAAAAACCTCATGTGTACCCCGGTGGCGCGCAATATTCTGCGCTAATGCTAGAGAGTAGCGGCCAATGCCTCGATGACGTGACCCTGTGGATTGTGCTCCCTGTATATCAATCACGATACGCATCAGTCGTGCCTTTCATTTTTTTGAAGGGCTGCGTGGAGTGCAGCATAAATATGGCGAGTACGAGGTGCAAGACTTGCCAAGGCTGGTGCAACTGGTCGCTGAGTTATGTGATCAATAGCGAAATCACCTGGGATGACACCACTGTGGCGTGCAACTCCATGTAGCTGTTGATGAAGAGCGGGGTATCGTAGTAGCCATTGATTGATTCGATGGCTTAGCTGCGGGCGACGCAGGACCGCTGCCATTAGAATTGATATTGGTCGCTGGCAAAGATTGATAGAATGCCGGATGACGAAATTTGCGGCACTTCGAAGCAATTGCAAGCGTATTGGAGAGTCTGTCTTCAATGGTTTGGCACTGCACAATGAAGCATTTTTTAGGTGTATCTGGTGTTCAATATTTAATTTTTTTACCCATTGCAACCAATGAGAGCGATCACCACCCAAATCATTGATCTTGGCTTCTAAATCTTTGAATTGATGGAGGATGGCATGCACTTTGTTGGCATATTCTTCTGCAAGGGCTTCGGCCGCCACGGCGCGCTGCTCCTCTTGCAGTGCCTTGGTTTCGGCAGAGATGGCTCTCTGTGTCTGTGCCTGTGTTTGTTGTTTAGCGACCAAGGTTTGAGCCGCTGCTACGTCGGCGCGCTGTAGGTTATGCTTGGTTTGATTTATCAGCTGATCTGCTTCTGCCTGTTTTCGTGCCAACTGCATTTGCATGTCGAGCAGCTTTTCCTGTAAAGATGAGATGCTTCCGACGGCTTCTGCTAACTCACTGGTGCGAGCATTAGCAAGTTGCTGACTAATAATGGCAATCTGCGAAGTGGCATCAACAAGCTTTTCTTGAATCAGCGTGGCCAAACTATCCTGGCTGCCAGCCATGTTATTGGTGCGTCCCTCTATAAGGGTGAGCCGTTGATCGAGGCTATCTAGTTGCTGCGCGAGTCGACTGTCATAGCGGTGAGTGAGTTGATTCAAGTCTAGCCCATAATGAGCATTGAAGGCTGTATCAAAATTGGCTAGCATCTCAGGCGTAGCAGCCTTCTGAGCTATGACGGCATAATCAGGGCTTACACCACTAAGAACTTCCAGCAAGCTGGTATCTGCGCGCGCTCGAAGCTCGCGATTCTCCTGTAGGCGGAGTGTTCCAACACGGGCATAGCCATGGAATTCGGGCAAAAAACTGAGTAGTGATGGCGGAATTGGGCGCTGATGGGTGGGGTCCAGGTAAAAATTGCGCGTCGCTACGACAATATTTTCCGGGTTCGGCGTCTCCATGATGAGCAAGCCACCTGGTTTCAACGCACGGTATGCTTCAATAACGACAGTTTGCAACTGCTCGAAAGAGATATGCTCAACTACGTGGAATGCAGTGATGACAGCTTGGCTACTATCCGTCAAAGTTTTAAGATGAGCAACTGCATCTCCTTGTTTGGCGGGCAGATCAAGGTCAAAGCATCCTTGTAGCATTCCTTCATCAAGATCTACGCCAAAAGGAGCCATGCCTAGCTCTTGCATGAGTTCCAACCATTCTCCTCTGCCGCAGCCAATATCAAATGTTGGGCAGTTTGGGTACAGAATGGAGAGTGGTTGAATAAATGAAAGATACTGCCTGCGCAGCTCCTTGATGACGCTGCGAGGGGCGTAGAAGCGCTCTTCAAATGCGCGATAAAAGCCGTTTAAACTCATCTTTGGCACTTCACTTGAGGCGGCAACCAATTTAGCCCAACAAATGGCACTCGGTCGATGTTAATAACGTTGAATATCAAGGCTAAATCTCGCCATTCATAATTGGCTGTGAGGTGGGTGTCCGCCATATGCAGGGCGGTGGAGACCGAATAGGAGCCTAGGCCTAGGTTGGCTGGAAACGAGAAATGAAGTGTGATTAGCTCTTCTGCTACAAGTTGCTTCAAGGCCAGACCTAAGTGGTGGGTGTTGGTGCCGAACACCTCCTGACCCAAGCGATCCTTGAGCATGTAGCCGAACACGAGTTCCGGCAGGTCCGCATGCAGGCGGATTTTTGCGCGCAACTGCACGGGCTCACCCACGTTCACATATTCGACAACCTCGCCTTTGCCGTTCAGCAATTCGATGGCTTCGATCCGTGCTTCGCCGGAACCGGATGTCGTCTGCGCACGGCCGTCCTGCAACTGCTTCACCTCGACGGTGGCATTCTCCTTTTCGGCGATCAGGGCGTTGTAGTAGTCCATGACCTCTTCCGGGCGGCCGTCCTTGATGACGAAGCCGCGCTCCAGCAGGATGGCGCGGTCGCACAGGCTCTGGATGGCGCCGCGGTCATGCGAGACGATGAGCAGGGTGGTGCCTTGTTCGCGGAACTCCCGGATCTTGTTGAAGCTCTTGTGCTGGAAGTAAGCGTCGCCTACCGACAGGGCTTCATCGACGATCAGTACGTCGGGTCGCACGGCGGTAGCGACGCTGAAGGCCAGGCGCATCTGCATGCCGCTGGAGTACATGCGCACCGGACGGTCGATGTAGTCGCCGATTTCGGCAAAGGCTTCGATCGCGGGCAAGCAGGCGGCGATTTCGTCCTGTCGCAGTCCCAGTAATTGTCCGGCCATGAACACGTTCTGCCGCCCGGTGAAGTCGGGGTGGAAGCCCATGCCCAGCTCCAGCAGCGCCGCCACACGGCCCTGGCTGGTTACCTGTCCTTGGGTGGGTTGTGTGGTTCCGGTGATGATCTTGAGCAGCGTGCTTTTGCCCGCACCGTTCACACCGATGATCCCCACGGCTTCGCCGGGCTGCACGGCAAAGTTAATGTCTCGCAGCACCCAGGTTTTCTCGTGGGTGATGCGGCGTGTAATCCACTCCCACGCACGGGCCCATTTGCTGGGGTAGCGCTTGTAGGCCTTGCCTATGTTGGTAACGGTCAGCGTACTCATCACAGCTCGTCCACCAGTTCGCCCACACGCGCCAGGAAAAAGCCCGCTCCCAGCAGCAGGAAGACCACGGTCAACGCGGCCAGTGGTAGCAGCGGGCCTATCGCTGGAGCTGTCTTGTCGAGAAAGATCTGCTGGTAGGCAGCCATCAGCGGCTGCATCGGATTCAAAGCCATGAGGCCGCGTACCTTCTCGGGCAGCGCCGGCAAGGTATAGACGATGGGGGTGAGCCAGAACCAGAACTGCAGCACCACGCCGGTGAGCTGCCCCACGTCGCGGAAGAACACATTGAGCGTGCCCAGGAAGATGCCCAGTCCCAGCGTGAACAGGATCTGCAGCGCCAGCAGCGGCACCAGAGCCAGCAATGCCATGCCGGGCCAATGGCCGATGAGGGCCAGGAAGACCAGGTACAGCGCGAAGACAATGCCGAAGTTGATCAGCGCCGACACCGTGACGATGGCGGGCAGGCAGATGCGCGGGAAGTTTGATTTCTTGATGAGGTTGCCGTGCTCCAGGAACACGTTGTTCAGCCGCCCCAGCATTTCGCCAAACAGGCCCCAGGTAATGACCCCAGCACAAAGGTAGATGCTGAACGCGAACGGGGTCTGCTCATGCCCTGGCAAGGTGTTGCGCATGAGCTGGCCGAACACCACCGTGTAGATGATGATCATGGTCAGCGGGTTGGCCACCGACCAGAAGGCGCCCAGCAGCGATTCGCGGTACTTGCCGTGGAACTCGCGCAGTACACTGCTCCAGACAAAGCTGCGGTATCTCCACAGGGCGTGGAGCATAGGTAATCCGGGAATGGTACTCACTTGGCTGTTTGCAGTATCGGCGCGCGGCCGTAGGTGTCTTCAAAACGGACGATGTCGTCTTCGCCCAGGTAGCTGCCCGACTGCACTTCGATGATTTCCAGCGGCACCTTGCCGGGATTGGCGAGGCGGTGCGCATGGCCCAGGGGAATGAAGGTGGACTCGTTCTCGCCCAGCAGGAAGGTCTGGTCGCCATTGGTCACTTCGGCCGTGCCCTTCACCACGATCCAGTGCTCGGCACGGTGGTGGTGCATTTGCAGGCTGAGCTTGGCGCCGGGATTGACCACGATGCGCTTGACCTGAAAGCGCTCGCCGCTGTCGATGCTGTCGTACCAGCCCCAGGGGCGATGCACTTTGCGGTGTGTGGAAGCCATGCTGCGCTTTTGCGCCTTCAGCTCGGCCACGATCTTCTTTACGTCCTGGGTTTTGCGCTTGTCCACCACCAGCACGGCATCGGCGGTCTCCACGACCACCAGATTGTCCACGCCCACGGTGGTGACGAGGCGGCTTTCCGAAAACAGCAGGCTGTCCTTGGTGTCTACCGCCAGCGTCTGGCCGGTGACGGCGTTGCCCTGAGCGTCGCGGGGCAGTACCTCCCACAGAGCATCCCAGGCGCCCAGGTCGGACCAGCCCGCGTCCAGTGGCACCACGCGGGCGGGAATGCCCAACTCTGGCCGGTTGGGCAGGTGCTCCATTACCGCGTAGTCGATGGAGTCTGCGGGGCAACTGGCAAAGGTCTCGCTGTGGGGGCGGATGAAGTCAAGGTCTTTGCTGCTCTGCGCAATCGCCGTCCGGCAGGCTTGCAGCATCTTAGGCTGCAGTGTTTCCATGGCTTTGAGCCACTGGTCGGCGCGCACCATGAAGAGGCCGCTGTTCCACAGGTAGCTGCCGCTGGCCACATAGGCCTGCGCCAGTTCCAGGCTGGGCTTTTCGGCAAAACTCTGGATGCCGAATGCAAAGCCGCCGTCCGTAGCGCCGGCTTTCTGGATATAGCCATAGCCGGTTTCGGGCCGGTCGGCCACGATGCCGAAGGTGACCATGGCGCCGTCCTTGGCCAGTTGCCAGGCGGCTTCCACGGCCTGGTGCAGTTGGGCAACCTTAGTCATGACATGGTCGGCGGGCATGGCCAGTAGGACGGCCTGCGGCTCAGCCACCAGCGCGGCCAGCGTCAGGGCCGGTGCAGTGTTGCGGCCCGTGGGCTCCAGCACCAGGCGGGCGCCGGCGATGCCCGAATCATGCAACTGCTGGGCGGCCAGGAAACGGTGCTCGGTGTTGCAGACCACGATGGGCGCGCCCTGCGGTATCTGCCTGGCCACCCCATTGAGCCGCCCGGCAGTGTCCTGCAGCATCGAGATGCCGTTGCCGCTGAGCGCCAGAAACTGCTTGGGATACTGTTCGCGCGAGAGGGGCCACAAGCGTGTGCCGCTGCCGCCGCACATGATGACGGGAGTGAGTTCAAACATGACAGGTGCTGTTCTTGCTGGTCTGTGTAAGGGCGAGGCAGTTATTTCGCCGCTTCGAGGATATGCAGCAGGTACTGGCCGTAGCCATTCTTCTTCAAGGGCTCTGCCAGTTTCTGCAGCTGCTCTGCGGCGATGAATCCCTTGCGGAAGGCGATTTCTTCAGGGCAGGCGATCTTCAGGCCCTGGCGTTTCTCGAGCACGGCAATGAACTGCCCGGCCTCCAGCAGGCTGTCGTGCGTGCCGGTATCCAGCCAGGCATAGCCGCGCTTCATGATCTGCACATTCAACTGGCCCTGCTGCAGATAGGCATCGTTGACGGCGGTGATCTCCAGCTCGCCACGGGCGCTGGGCTTGACGTTCTTGGCGATATCCACGACCTGGTTGTCGTAGAAATACAGCCCGGTAACGGCGTAGTTGCTCTGGGGTTTGGCGGGCTTTTCCTCGATGGAGACAGCCTTGCCCGCGCGGTCGAACGCCACGACGCCATAGCGTTCGGGATCATGCACGTGGTAGGCAAAGACGGAGGCGCCTTGCTGCTGCTGGTCGGCGCTGGCCAGCAGAGGCTCGAAGTCATGGCCATAGAAGATGTTGTCGCCCAGTACAAGCGAGCTGTGGGCGCCGTCGAGAAAATCCTCGCCGATCAGAAAGGCCTGGGCCAGGCCGTCGGGGCTGGGCTGCACGGCATATTGCAGGTTGATGCCCCACTGGCTGCCGTCGCCCAGCAGTTGCTGGAAGCGCGGCGTGTCCTGGGGAGTGCTGATGACGAGAATGTCGCGTATGCCCGCCAGCATCAGCGTGCTGAGCGGGTAGTAGATCATGGGCTTGTCGTACACCGGCAGCAATTGCTTGCTGATGGCCAGCGTGGCTGGGTGCAAGCGGGTGCCGGAGCCTCCGGCCAGGATGATGCCTTTGCGTGCTTTGGTCATGTGTTGTCCGAGGGGGATTTTTGTGGGGGCTGGACTGCGTCGGAGGCTTCCTTCAGATACAGCAGTGCCAGGCTTTGGGTGAGGCGGCGCACCTGCCGCTCGATGCGGGTGTTGACGATGTCGGAATGCAGCGCCTTGACGAAGAGGATGATGACGGCGCCCACCAGCAGCAGCGCGGGCGAATAGCGCACGCCCACCTGGTCCGACAGGTAGTCCATGACCCGGGGCCAAGCACCCAGGACTATCGCCACCAGCGCAATCACGAACCAGAACAGGCCATGGCGCACATTGAGATGATCCCGGGTGATCAGCAGCAGGATAACCGCCGCAAAACCGATGCCCAATATGGTGGTGGTGATTTGGTAGGAGGCCATGGATGAAGTGGTTTCCGAAAACAATGCAAGATTTGGTATTTTAATTGAGTGTATTCTTTCGATATATTTATCAATGACCCATATTGAACACTTGGAAAAGACTATGTCTCAACCTGGTTCGAATTGGTCGACGAGGTTGCGCAGATCTTGTTCGGCTTTGTAAATGACAGCCAGGTATTCCTGGTTGTTGATTCCCCAGAGCGAGGAGTCCATCTCAGTGGTGTGAGCGACCAGGAACGGGAGGGTGGTGACCACGCGCATCTGCGCTCGTCCCTGCAGGTACGAGTCGATGGTGTTGGTATGAGGGTCGCGGATGTGGGCGTTCCACTCGGACAGCGCCTGCAGGGCAGGCCGCGCATAGATGTTGTGCACCATGCTGGTCATGCGGTCGAGCACGACGAAGGTCTCGCCGTCGTGCCGCTGCACATCCAGGACCCGGGTGTCGGGGTGGATCTTGGCGATCAGGCCGGCAAAGATGTCCCATTGCCCTTCATGCTGCTGTAGCCAGGCATCCACCTTGTGGCGGCGCTGGGTGTAGCCGGGCGGCATTTCCACGTCGTCTTCCATCACCTCGATCCGGTCGACGCCGGCCTGCAGGGCCTTGCGCGCCAGGTAGTGGTAGCTCATGGCGCAGCCGAGCCAGCCGGGGCTGTGGCGCACGCCGTTGAAGATGGTCACTTCGCCTTGCAGGCCGGGTCGGGTCTTCTGCACGAAATGCTCCCGCCGGCGCGTGGTCTCCGGCATGCTCAACGCCAGGCAGGTGCCGGGCAGGTCCTGCGTTTCGGTCAGCTGGTCCCACTGGTCGGTGTCGATGCGGCCCAGCGCATACAAGGCGCGGTAGGCCATGAATTCGAATTGGTCGCTGCTGCGCTGCACGGCCGCCTGTACCGCCTGTTGCAGCTCGGCGGGAGCCGCCGCCTGCTGCTGCAGCACCTCCTGGATGGCGCGCACCATGGCCTGGGCATCGCCCACGGGCGTGATGCGTACAGCCTGGCTTTCCGCGAGCAGGGCGTGGGCCTGGATGTCAGCGCTGCTTTCCGTGACCACCGGTACGCCGAGGCTCAGGCACTCATAGATACGGGTGGTTTCGAGCAGCGCGCCCTCGTAGTAGTGGATGTTGGCGACCACCCGAGCCTGGCGCACGGCATCGCGCAGGGCCGCGCCGAACAGGTTGCCTTCGATGCGCACCGAGAAATGGCGCTGCAGCTCCTGCAGCATCTGCTGGCGGCGCGGCGCGTTGACATCGCCATAGAACAGCACGTCGTGCGTCGGCGCAGGCGGGGTCGCGAGCGGGGCTTCGCCCGATTCGGCCAGTACCTGGGAATAGTCCGGGATGCCGCCGATCGGCACCAGGTAGGTATGGGGGTAGCGGATGCCCTTGGTTTCCAGGAAGGCCAGGTTGGTCTCCGCGTAATCCCAGGCGGCCAGTGAGTTCTCGAGCGTGGCGAGGTATTCGGCCGTGAACCAGCGGGGGCTGACGCTTTGCTCCATCTGGAAGACGATGCGCCTTTCCCCGGGGGGCAGTTGCGCGAACATCTGCGGGCAGACGACGATGTACATGCCCAGCCCAAAGCCCTCGGCGGGGGCCTCCTGGTACAGCGTGACCGTGAAGCCCGCCTTGCGCAGCACCCGTGCCAGGCCGTGGGCGATGAATTGCGTATGCGCGGTGGCCATGATACCCACATGTTTGCTGGCCGAAGCGGGCACCGGCATGGTGAGGGGCGCCTGCCCCAGGGCCTGCCGCAGTCGCCGGCGTGCGGCATGCCGGACCTTGCGGACTGGTTGCGGCTCATAGCGGGCCAGCTTCAGGCGCAGGGCAAAGGCGGCGCCCTTGAGCTTGCGCAGCATGTCGGTCATGCGCCAGCGCAGCGACAGCTGGCGCGCCAGCGCCTGCATCTGCTCGGCCTGGTGCTCGATTTGCCACTGCTGCTTGGCCGACTCGATCCGGGCCTGTTCCAGCCGCTCCTGTGTCTGCTGGCTCCACTGCCGCAGTTGCTTCAGTTCATTCTGCGCACGATCGAGTTCGCCTTGGGTGCGACCGAGCGTGTCCTGTGCATGCTGGGTGCTGTGTTTCCATTCTTCTGCCTGGGCTCCGAGCTGCTGTCGGCTGCGCTCCAGTTCGAGGATGTCGCCATCGAGCTTCTCGATCCAGGCGTGGCGCTGCTGCCCGGCTGCCTCCAGTTGCTGGGCCTGCTGCTGCGCATTGCCGAGCTGGTGGCCCAGCATGAGCAGGTCGGCGCGGTGCTCCAGCCGCGCTCCGAGCGTGCTGAAGACGGTGCGGGCCTGGTGCTGCAGAGCGACGTCGGGCGGCGTGCACAAGGCCAGCAGCGGCGCAGGCTGCTGCGGTCCCACCAGCAGGACGCCCAGGCCATTGCTGTGCGCGAAGTGCAGGCTGGGATAGCGGTCCTGGAGCTCGGCCCACAGCCGATGCACGCCGAAGTCATCGCGGTAGACATTGCTGTCGTGGAACAGCACCACGCCGCGCTCGCTGAGCTTGGGCAGCCAGGTCTCGAAGTCGTGGCGCACGGCTTCGTAGGTATGCAGTCCGTCGATGTGCAGCAAATCCACGCTGCCGTCGGCAAAGCTGCCCAGCGCCTCGTCGAACCGCATCCGCATCAGCGTGGAGAAGCGCGCGTAGTGTGGATCGTGTGCCTGGCGCAGGCTGTTATAGATGTGCTCGCCATAGGCGCCTGCGTGGGCGTCGCCCTCCCAGGTGTCCACCGCGTAGGCGCGGGTGAACAGGCCCTGCTCGGTGATGGCCTGGCAGAAGGCCATGTACGAGATGCCCGAATAGGCGCCCAGCTCGACCAGCACCCGCGGCTGCGCCACGGCGATCAGCCAGGCCGCGAACGGGATATGCCCGGCCCATGGCGCAGGATGCGTCAGGTGGCTGGGCTCCATGAATGCCGCCGGATGCAGCCAGGCGTAATCGGCCGCTGGAATGTGGGTGGTATTGCTCATGTCGATGGTGGGTTGTCGGTGCCGCTGCCAGCGTGCAGCGCGATGCGGCGCATGGGAATGCCCAGCAGGCCAGTGGCCACGTTGGTGGACTCCGACTTGAAGTGCAGCGCGTCATGGATCCATTGGTGCTGCACGTGGTCGTGCTGCGTGCCGTCAGCCAGGGCGATGGCGATGGTGTAGTCGCCCACGGGCATGCGCGGCATGTCGAAGCTGAACTCAGCCAGCAGCCGCTGGCCCTGCTCGCAGGCGACCGGCGCCTGCAGGTAGCTCAGCCAGGTGTTGTCGCCGAACAGGGTCTGGCCGGTGCGGTCCTTGACCACGAAGCCCACGATGGGCGAAGTCAGAGGCTGGTGGCAGTGGGCCTCCACGCGCAGGATGACCGACTCGCCGCCCACGACCCAGTTCAGCGGGCGCTGCTGCGTGTCCATCAGCCACACGCCGGTGATGCGCGCGCCGCCCGCGCCGAACGAAGGCGCATCGGGCTGGAAGCGGAACACCTCGATGTCGTTGCGCAGTGGGGGCGCATGGAAGAAGTCCTGGCGCTGGTCATGCAGCGGCAGCAGCGCCGTCTCGGGCAGCGGCTCGGCGGCAGCGGCGCTGCCGCCCTGCTGGGCCTCGTAGAAGGCCTGGAGGTAGCGCTCGCAGACCTCCTTGGCGGGGCCGGCCTGCATGACCTCGCCTTTGTCGATCCAGACCACGCGGTCGCACAGGCTCTTGACGGTGGCCGTGTCGTGGCTCACGAAGAGTACGGTGCCGCGCTGCATGAAGTCGCGCAGAAAGCGCATGCACTTCTGCGTGAAGAAGGCGTCGCCCACCGCCAGCGCTTCGTCGATGACCAGGATGTCCGCGTCCACATGGGCGATCACGGCAAAGGCCAGGCGCACGTACATGCCGCTGGAATAGGTCTTGACCGGCTGGTCGATGAACTCGCCGATGTCGGCGAAGGCCTCGATGGACGCGAAGCGCTCGGCGATCTGCGCATCGGTCAGGCCCAGCAGCGCCGCGTTCATGTAGACGTTGTCGCGCCCCGAGAACTCGGGGTTGAAGCCTGCCCCCAGCTCCAGCAGCGCCGCGATGCGGCCCTGCGTGCGCAGCCGGCCCTGTGTGGGCTCCAGCGTGCCGCAGACCATCTGCAGGAAGGTGGACTTGCCCGAGCCGTTGCGGCCGATGATGCCGATGGTCTCGCCCTTGCGCACGTGCAGGCTCACATCGCGCAAGGCCCAAAAGTCGCGGTGGTAGCTCTTGGCGGGCCGGCCCAGCCGGCGGGCCAGGCGCGGCAGCACAAACTGCCGCAGGCGGTCGCCCGGTGTGGCATAGATCTGGAAGCACTTGCCCAGGCCTTCGACCTCGATGGCCAGCTCGTCGTTCACTGGTTCAGAGGACATCGGCGAATCCTTTGCGGGTCTTCTGGAACCAGGCGAATCCCAGCCAGGCGAGCAGGGCGCAGGCGGCATAGGCGCAGGCCAGGCCGATCCAGTCCGGCATATGGCCCCAGACCAGCACCTCGCGCGTCTGCTCGATGAAGAAGGTGAGCGGGTTGAGGCGCAGCACGGTCTGGAAGGGCTCGGGCAGCGCCTTCACCGGAAAGAAGATGGGCGAGACGAACATCAGCATCGAGGTGATCACGCCAGTAATCTGCCCCAGGTCGCGCGCGAAGACGCCCAGCGACGCAAAGATCCAGCCCATGCCCAGCGTCATCAGGATCAGCGGTGCCCAGACCAGGGGCAGCAGCAGGGCGCTGGCGTGCAGCTGGCCATTGAAGACCAGCAGCGCCGCCAGCAGCACGGCCAGGCTCGCGGCGGCGTGGAAGAGCGCAGTGCCCGTGGCCACCGCCACCAGGATCTCCAGCGGAAACACCACGCGCTTCACATAGTTGACGTTGGCCAGGATCAGCTGCGGCGCGCGGTTGAGCACGTCCGAGAAGAAGCTGTAGACGATCAGTCCGGCGAACAGCACCATTGCGAACTGCGTCTTCGACTCTTCCGCGCCTCCCCAGCGGGCCTTGAACACCACCGAGAACACGAAGGTGTAGATCACCAGCATCAGCAGCGGGATGAGGATGGACCACAGCCAGCCCATGACCGAGCCTTTGTAGCGGCCGCTCACTTCGCGGCGCACCATCTTGGCAATCAGGGGCCGGTGCGTCCGCAGGCTGTCGATCATGGCACTCGCAGAGGCGGTGCTGCCTGCGCGTTCTATCAATTGGAAGACTCCGTGGTTATGGGAAAGCTCTGCCTCATGGAGCCGGCCGTCCGGGCGCGGTGCATGGTGCGCTGGCGAACGGCAAAAATACACGCGGGCGCTTGCGGAACTATTGAAAATAGCCCGGCGATTTTACCGGTCGATAATTGCATGGGACAGACTTCAGGTTACATATTGTTTTAATTCGGGAATATGCTGCAGGAGTCGGCAGTATCCCGGGGAAAAATTATTCAATGGCCAGCCCGGTTGTCTTCGGATGCCCATAGACACCCATGGCCGCGATGGCCATGCCACACTAGCGGGCTATGCCAGAACAAGATTGGGCGCGCGAGGCGCTGCTGACCTTTGACGCCGTTGTCAGCGCCACCGAGGGGTTTCGCAGCCGCGAGGGGCAGCGGAGCATGGCCGCGCGCGTGGCCGAGACCTTTGCCGCCGCCGAACTGGGCAAGCTGGACGACGAAGAAAGCGAGCCCGGGCGGGCGATCGCCGTCGTCCAGGCCGGCACGGGCGTGGGCAAGTCGCTGGCCTATGCGGTGCCGGCCATCGCCATCGCGCTGGCGCGCGGCACCCGGGTGGTGATTTCCACTGCCACGGTGGCGCTGCAGGAGCAACTGGTCAACAAGGATTTGCCGGCGCTGGCCGCCAAGATGGGCGGATCAGGGGGCATGCCGTTTCGCCATGCGCTGGCCAAGGGGCGCGGGCGCTATGTCTGCAAGCTCAAGCTGGAGCGGATGGCGGGCACCGGCGATGGCGGCGGCGCCGAGGCCGACGGCGAGGGTTTCGACGACTTCTTCCCCGACGAGATGGCCGAGGCCCAGCAGACCGCGCGCAGCAGGCAGGTGAGCGAGGCGCGCCTGCAGTTCTACACCCGCATGGCCGATGCGCTCGCCACCCGCCGCTGGGACGGCGACCGCGACAGCCTCGACACCCCGCCCGAGCCCGAGGTCTGGAGCCCCATCGCCGCTGAGTCCAGCTCCTGCACCGGCAAGCACTGCCCGCTGTTCGGCAGCTGCACCTACTACGACCGGCGCAAGGAGCTGGTGCAGGCCCAGGTGGTGGTGGCCAACCACGACCTGCTGCTGTCGTCGCTGGGCGCGCGCCTGCTGCCCGAGCTGGACAACTGCCTGCTGGTGCTCGACGAGGCCCACCATCTGCCCGGCACCGCGCTCGACCAGTTCGCCAGCGAGATGGACCTGAGCCGCCTGGGCTGGATCGACAAGCTCGCCAGCCGCGCCACCCGCGTCGGCCAGCTGGTCGAGGTGAGCGAGGTGGCCGACATCGCCACCCACGCCAGCCAGCTGCGCCAGCACCTGCAGGACTGCGCCCGCCTGGTGATGGACGAGTATGGCGAAGGCATGCGCCAGCAGCTGCAGCAGATGCGCAGCACGGTGTCGGTGCCGGCGCGCGTGCGCCTGCCGCGCGGCCAGCTGGCGCCGGCCATGCTTGAGCCGCTGGCCCAGGCCGCACACCACGCCACGGCCTTCCTCGACGTGCTGCAGGCCATCTCCAAGGCGCTGCGCGCCGAGATCCGCGACAAGCCCGATGAGGCCAAGCGCCTGTCCACGCTCTATGCCCAGGTGGGCACGCTGGCGCCGCGGCTCGAGGCCGTGCACAACGCCACGCAGCTGCTGCTGTCCGAGCCCGCCGAGGGCAGCGTGCCGGCGGCCAAGTGGTTCACGCTCGAGGTCTCGGGTGAGCTGGCTGTCATCAAGGCCCATGCCAGCCCGGTGCTGCCCGGCGCCACGCTGCGCCACCACCTGTGGAGCAAGGTGCGCGGCGCGCTGCTCACCTCGGCCACACTCACCAGCGCCGGCGCGGGTGCCGGCGATCCGTTCGACTACTTCCTGCGCGAGACCGGCCTTTACGGCGACGCCGCCGTCAGCACGCTCGAGGTCGCCAGCCCCTTCGACTACGCCTCGCAGGGCGCGCTCATCGCCACCGAGACCGTGGCCGATCCGCGCCAGCCGCAGCAGTTCAACGCCGAGATGATCGATGCGCTGCTCGCCGACCTGGCCCGGGTCGAGGCCGGCGGGCTGGTGCTGTTCACCTCGCGCGAGCAGATGCGCCTGGCCGTCGATGCGCTGCCCACCGCCATGCGCAGCGTGGTGCTGGTGCAGAACACCCTGCCGCGCAGCCAGCTGCTGCAGACGCACCGCGACCGCGTCTTCACCGGCCTGCCGTCCATCATCTTCGGCATGCAGTCCTTCGGCGAGGGGCTGGACCTGCCCGGCGCGCTGTGCGAGTCGCTGTTCATCACCAAGCTGCCGTTCGCGCCGCCGGACGACCCGGTGGGCGAGGCGCGGGCCGAATGGCTCAAGGGCGGCGGGCGCGACCCGTTCGTGGAGCTGGTGATCCCCTCCACCGCCATCCGCCTGGCGCAGTGGGTGGGCCGGGCCATCCGCACCGAGTCGGACCGCGCCCACGTCTACTGCTACGACCGGCGCCTGGTGCGCACCAGCTACGGCCAGCGCCTGCTCAAGAGCCTGCCGCCGTTCGCGCTGCAGCGCCGGGCCGCGGCAACATACTGAGCATAAAAACGGTCCTTAGCGCTTATGTATCAAGCGCTAATAGCTATTGTTTTTGATATTCCGCTTGCAGCGCCTGCAACTGCCGGTGCGCCGGGCTGTCCAGGTCCGGCGGCAGCTGGTGGCGCGCCTGCAGGTAGTGGTGGGTGAACACGTCGAGGTAGGCCGACAGCGTGTGCGAGGCATGCGTGTCGCGGGCGTCGCCCGACAGCTCCAGGCACAGCGCCGCCACCTCGGCGGTGCAGAAATGGTCGCCGCGCGACGAGCGGCGCAGGCGGTAGCGCGACACCTGGTCGGGGTGCAGGCTCAGCACCGGAAAGCGGTCCAGGTACGGGCTCTTGCGGAACATCTTGCGCGCCTCGGGCCAGGTGGCGTCCAGCAGGATGAACAGCGGCCGCTTGTCGCCGGGTTCGCCCCCGGCTCGGGGCACCAGTTCATGCACCACCCGCTCGGGCGGCTGCACGAACTCGCCGGGAAACACCAGGTAAGGCTGCCACTGCGGGTCGGCGAGCAGGGCCAGCAGCGCCGCGTCCGTCTCGGTGCGCGACCAGCCGAAGGCCCAGGTATCGGCCACCACATCGGCGATCAGCCAGCCGGTGTTGCTGGGCTTGAGCGGCTCGGCGTCGTGCATCAGCAGGCACATGCCGGCCGCGGTCTGCAGCCCTGGCCGCCACTGGCAGATGCAGTGCGTGGGCCGCAGGCGGCAGCCCTCGCAGCGCTCGCCCTTGGGGCCGCCGCGCGCCAGGAAGGGCCGCGTGCTGCGGGCCAGGCGCTGCGTGCGCAGCCGCGAGACGGCGTGGGGTGTGGCATGGGGCGCGACGGTTTCCGTCATTCGGCATCCACGCTTTCGAGCGCGAACAGCGGCACGGCGCAATCGCGGCTCAGCCACACGCCGCCGCCCAGCTCGCGCATCGCCGGGCGCAGGCCGCGGCGGTACAGTTCGGCGCGGTGGCGCAGCAGGCGCGGGTCGGTCAGGCCGTCGTCGATGATGTCGCGCTCGTAGTCCTCGCGCGCCACGGCCTCCACGTACAGGCCGCCGCGGGTCAGCCGCCCCAGGTTGTGCAGCGCCTGCTTCAGGTCGGGCGGGCTCAGGTACGGCAGCACGCCCTGGCAGATCACCAGGTCGAAGGGCTCGTCGGACTGGTAGTCCACCACCGAGCCGCGCTCCCAGCCGAAGCGCTGGCACAGGTACTCGCTGTACTCCACGCCGTGGTAGCTGGCGCCGGGAAAGTGCCGCGCCACTACCTCGCGCCACAGCCCGATGCCGCAGCCCATGTCGAGCACGCGCGCCACCGGCACGCGCAGGTAGCCGAGGTACGAGCAGACGAAGGCGCCCAGCCGCGCCACATGCTCGGCGTCCACCACGCTGGTTTTCTTGTCGAAGTAATAGCGCTGGTAATACGCCTCGTCGAACCACTGCTCGCTCGCTGATTGCACGCATGCTCCTTGTCCAAAGCCGGGAGTATCGCGCAATGCGCATGCTTCCAAAAAGTAGCTGCTTGCGCTTGTCAGAAAAGGAATTCAGGTCATATATGCCTGAATATCAAATACCAACAAGCGCAAGCAGCTATGCTTTTTGCAATATCAGGCGGCTTTCGGTGGGCGGTGCAGCAGGCAGATCTTGTTGCCGTCGGGATCGCGCAGGTAGGCCAGGTACAGGCGGCCGGCGCCTTCGCCGCGCCAGCCCGGCGGGTCTTCGCAGCTCATGCCGCCCGCGGCCACGCCAGCGGCATGCGCGGCATCGGCCTGCTCGGTGGACGCGCAGGCGAAGCCCGTGGTGCCGCCGTTGGCGTGGGTGGCGGGCTGGCCGTCGATGGGCGTGCTGATCGCGAACGTGCCCGTGGGGCTGCGGTAGAAATAGCGGTTCTTGTTGGCGACGCCAGGCGCCACGGCCAACTGGCCCAGCAGCGCATCGTAGAAGCGCTTGCCGCGCTCCAGGTCATTCACTCCCAGCATGACATGGCTGAACATTGCATCCTCCTTGTATCGCCTACCATCAGGCACAGATTGCGGATGCCATCCTAGCGATCTTTGCCTGCTTTCCTGTCACCCCCGTGCACGCCATGCCCCAACACTTCACCGCCGTCCCGCTGGAAAAATCCTACCGCCTGCTCAACCACGGCCCCACCGTGCTGGTGTCGGCCGAGCACGCGGGCGAGCGCAACGCCATGTCCGCCGCCTGGGCCTGCGCGCTGGACTTTGCGCCGCCCAAGGTCACCGTCGTGATCGACAAGGCCACGCGCACCCGCGCGCTGGTCGAGGGCAGCGGCTGCTTCGCGCTGCAACTGCCCACGGTGCCCATGGCCGCGCTCACCAAGGCCATAGGCACCGACAGCGCCGTGGACCTGCCCGACAAGCTGCAGCGCCACGGCGTGCAGCTCTTCACCGCGCCCGGCTGGCCCGCCGTGCCGCTGGTCGAGGGTTGCGCCGCCTGGCTGGTCTGCCAGTTGATTCCCGAGCCGCACAACCAGCAGGCCTACGACCTGTTCATCGCCGAGGTCGTGGCCGCCTGGGCCGACGAGCGCGTGTTCCGCGACGGGCACTGGGAGTTCGACACCGCGCCGCCCGAGCTGCGCACGCTGCACTATGTGGCGGGCGGGCAGTTCTATGCGATCGGGGAGTCGGTGCGAGTGTGAGAGGTGGGATGCGACTGCGACCCGCAGTTACACGACCGCAACGCTGAACGACTCGGGCCGCCGCGCAAGCAGGTGGGACAGCCGTTGAAGGCCCGTCCGCAAGCGTCCACGGTCCTGGATGCACCCCAAGGAGATCCGGATGGCATTCACGGCCCCGCCGCCGGTGGCGAAGGCCTCCGCCGGTGTGACGGCGAGGCCCTCGCTGTCGGCTGCGCGCGCCAGCTGCGAGGGGCTCCAATACCCTGGCAGCTCGAGCCATACATGCAACCCATCTCCAGCGCCGCCGTAGCGCCCCGCCAGAATATTCCTGGCCATCCGGTGGCGCAGACGCGCCTCCTTGCGTACGCCTGCCATCAATCCGCCGGCCGAGCCGTCGAGGATCCACTGCGTGGCCAGTGCGGCCGTCAAGGGGGCGGCCATCAGCGCGAATGATCGGAGCGCGACCAGGAAACGTTCGCGTTCGTGCGGGTCACGCAGGAGCACGAAGGCGACACGCAAGCCGGGCGTCAGGCATTTCGACAGGGTGGAGATGTAGTACACCTGCTCCGGGGCAAGCGTGGCAAGGGGCGGCGGCGGGGTATCGGCAAGGAGCCAGTAGGGATCGTCCTCGACGATGCGTACCTTGCAGCGCTTTGCGATGCTGGCAAGTTCCTGGCGCCGGCTTTCCGGAATGGTGATGGCGGTCGGGTTCTGCAAGGTCGGATTGAGGTAGACCAGCCCCGGCTGGTGCTGGCGGCACGCTTGCTCCAGCGCCCCAGGCATCATCCCGTGCTTATCTGCCTCCACCGCAACGATGCGCCGGCCGAACTGGGCCGCTGCGGCGCGCAGGCCGGGATAACTCATCGGCTCTGCCAGGATCACATCGCCAGGCTCGGTCAGCGCCAGGATCAATGCGGCGATCGCTGCTTGCGCTCCCGGGCAGACCACCACCTGCCGGGGATCCAGCTGCCCCAACATCGGCTCCAGCCATTGGGCTCCCGCCTTGCGGTCGGAGTCGCTTCCGCCGCCCAGGTGGTAGGTCATCAGCAATTCAGCATCCGCGCTCATCAATACCTGGGACAGGCCTTGTTTCAGCAGGTCGCCGAAGTCCACGCCATCCGGCGGTGGCGGGGTATTCATGCTCAGGTCGAGGATGGCGCTCAATTCGACTTTCGGCGCCGCGACATAGGTGCCTCGAGCGCCGCGGCCCTCCAGCAAGTGGCGGCGCCTGGCTTCGTCGTAGGCGCGCGTGATCGTCGTCAGGTCAACGCCGAGCAGGGCGGCCAAGCGGCGCTGCGGCGGGAGACGGTCACCCGGGGTCAAAGATCCCTCTGCCACCGCCGCCTGCAAGGCATCCGCAATCTGCAGGAAACGTGGTCCGCCATGCGCGGCCAATCTCGGCAACCAGAGGGGCAAGTCGTCATCTTGCATGGTTTTCAACCGGGCGTTTTGCATCGATGTATGGAAGTTGCTTGCAGGTAGTATGGCCTGGAACGCGCAGCAACGCCCTCCTTGCATGGTAGTCGCTGGCGTTTTTGCCGCGCTCAGCTGGGGGCAATCCTTCTCACGCTGGACAGTGCCAAGTCATAGGCTGGAAATTCTCAAATGGTCGATTGGATCCCTGTAGTCTTCGCTGCGTTCAAGGTGCTCGTGCTCGGCACGGGCATGTTCTTCGCCATCAAGTGGCATTACGACCAGGGAAAGCGGGGGAAAGAGAAGGAGGCGCGCGCGGTGCTGCGCGCGGGCGGCAAGGTGGCCGCGGTCTTCGTGCTGTCGCTGCTGGTCCTGGGGCTCTTCACCTTCGCCCTGGTCAGGATGCTCGGCCTGGACCTGAGCTTGCCGTGACGGCCAGGAAGGGCCGGCGCGTAGTCACTCCAGATACATCTCCGCCAGCCGCTGCTGCGCCTTCTCATCCACGCCCAGCACCTGGGCCATGTAGACGGGCACGCTGCCGTACTGGGCGAGCAGCGGGTCGAGGGCGGCGGTGAGGAAGGGCTCCTGCACGCGCCACAGCACGTCGAGGATGTCGGGGCGGATGTGGGCGGCCGCGGCGCGGGCCTCGGCCGGGCGCTGGTAGTAGCGGTTGGTCAGCAGGTAGTCCTGCAGCACCACCTCGCGCGGCACGCCCAGCGTCATCAAGAGCAGCGTGGCGGCCCAGCCGGTGCGGTCCTTGCCGGCGGTGCAGTGGAAGACGATGGGGTCATCGCTGTGCAGCAGCATCTCGAAGAACTGCGCGAACTGCGCGGCGTTGTCGTGGACGAAGCCGCGGTAGGTGTCCTGCATCAGCGTGACGGTGTGCTCGGGCGTCAGGTCGGCGCCCTCACGCAGAAGCGTGAAGGCGCGCTGCACCACGGTGGGTTCGATCGCCAGCGAGTGGTGCAGCAGGCCGGCTATGGCGTAGCGGTCCTGCTCTTGCTCGCGGGCGCCGCGGAAGTCCGCCGTGCGGCGCACCTGCAGGCCCAGCAGGCTCTGCTGCCCCTGTGGCGTGAGGTGGGCGAGGTGGTCGGAGCGGAACAGCTTGCGCCAGCGCACGGTGCGGCCGTGCAGCCCCTGGTAGCCACCCAGGTCGCGGAAGTTGGTGGTGCCGGGCAGGGCGATGTGGCGCGGCGTATCGTGGCCGGCCGCGAGGGCTTCGGTGGTAGGGGGCATGTATAGGGTTATAGCCTATGCAGGCTGCAACCGTGTGTCGTGCGGGCGATGCCGGGGCGGGTGCAGTCATGGCAAGATCGGGCGCGGCGCCCGTTCCGGGGTGCAAGGATTTCCCCATGGACTTTTCGCTTCCGCCACCGTTACTGGAGCTGCGCGACAGGACGCGGCAATTCATCGCCGAGCAGGTGATCCCGCTGGAGAACGACGAGCGCCAGTCGAGCCACGGCCCGAGCGAGGCGCTGCGCCGCGAGCTGGTGGGCCGCGCCAGGGCAGCCGGCTTGCTCACGCCGCATGCTTCCAAGGAACTGGGCGGCCTGGGCCTGTCGCATGTCGAGAAGGCCGTGGTCTTCGAGGAGGCCGGCTACTCGTGGCTGGGCCCCACGGCGCTCAACATCCATGCGCCCGACGAAGGCAACATCCATTTGATGGAGGAGGTGGCCAGCCCGGCGCAGAAGGAGCGCTGGCTGCGCCCGCAGGTCGCGGGCGAGACGCGCTCGTGCTTTGCGATGACCGAGCCGGCCCCGGGCGCGGGCGCCGATCCGGCGGCGCTGGCCACCACGGCGGTGCGCGACGGCGGCGACTACCTCATCAGCGGCCGCAAGTGGTTCATCACCGGCGCCGAAGGGGCGGACTACGCCATCATCATGGCGAGCATGGAAGACGGCTCGGCCACCATGTTCCTGAGCGACATGCACCGGCCGGAGATCGTGCTCGAGCGCAGCATGGATGCGATGGACTCGTGCTTCACCGGCGGCCACGGCGTGCTGCGCTTCGACCAGCTGCGCGTGCCCGCCGCCGACGTGCTGGGCGAGGTGGGCAAGGGCTTTCGCTACGCCCAGGTGCGGCTGGCGCCGGCGCGGCTCACGCACTGCATGCGCTGGCTGGGCCAGGCGCGGCGCGCGCACGACGTGGCGCTGGCCTACGTGCGCCGCCGCCAGGCCTTCGGCCGGCCGCTGGCCGAGCACGAGGGCGTGGGCTTCATGCTGGCCGACAACGACATGGACCTGCACACCGCGCGCCTGCACATCTGGCACACGGCCTGGCTGCTGGACCAGGGCGAGAAGGGCAACTACGAATCGAGCCGCGCCAAGGTCGTGTGCTCCGAGGCCGAGTGGCGCGTGGTGGACCGCTGCGTGCAGATGCTGGGCGGCCAGGGCGTGACCATGGAGTCGCCGGTGATGCGCATCTTCATGGACATGCGGGCCTTCCGCATCTATGACGGCCCGAGCGAGGTGCACCGCTTCAGCATGGCGCGCAAGCTGGTGCATGCGGCCGGGCAGGACGCGCCCGCCGAGTACGGCGTGCCGGCGCAGATCCGCGCGATGGGAGCGTAGTTTGCTATGCAAACAGTAGCTGCTGGCGCAGATGGTATGAGCGCCATCCTGCAAAAATACCTCAAAGACCAGGGTCTGGGCGGCAACGAGCCGCTGCAGCTGTCGGTGCTGGCCGGCGGCCAGTCCAACCCCACCTACCGCCTGCAGGCGGGCGGCCGGCAGATGGTGCTGCGCAAGCAGCCGCCCGGCCAGCTCGTGGCGGGCGCGCACGCGGTGGACCGCGAATACCGCGTGATGCACGCGCTGGCCGCCACCGACGTGCCGGTGCCGCGCATGCTGGCCTACTGCGGCGACGCCGGCCTGCTGGGCACGCCTTTCTACCTGATGGAGTTCCTCGACGGCCGGGTGCTGATGGACCAGGCCCTGCCCGGCATGGCGCCCGCGCAGCGCGAAGCGCACTACCGCGAGATGAACCGCGTGGTCGCCGCGCTGCACGCGGTCGACCTCGATGCCGTGGGCCTGGCCGACTACGGCCGCCACGGCGGCTACGTGGCCCGCCAGGTGCGGCGCTGGAGCCAGCAGACGCAGCAGCTCACCGTGCCAGTGAATGGCGCCATGCGCCGCCTGATGGACTGGCTGCCCGAACACCTGCCCGAGCGCGACGAAACCACGCTGGTGCACGGCGACTACCGGCTCGACAACCTGGTGTGGCACGCCAGCGAGCCGCGCGTGATCGGCGTGCTCGACTGGGAGCTGTCCACGCTGGGCGACCCGCTGGCCGACCTGGCCTACCAGGGCATGGGCTGGCGCATCCCGCCGCAGCTGTGGCGCGGCATCGGCGGCCTCGATTGGGCGGCGTTGGGCATTCCCGACGAGGCCACCTACCTGCGCTGGTACACCGAGGCCACCGGGCGCGACCCCGGCGCGCGCTGGGAGTTCTACCTCGCCTTCAACCTGTTCCGCATGGCGGCCATCCTCTACGGCATCGCCCAGCGCGCCGCCGACGGCAACGCGGCCGCGGCCGACGCGGCGGAAACCGGCGCCAAGGCCGGCCCGCTGGCCGAGCTGGGCTGGGCCTGCGCGCAGCGCTACCGGTAGCGGAACCGGCGGAGCGAGGGCTGCACCGTTGTCGCGGTAGCTACATGCCGGGCTTTCGCTCGGCGCGCGGTGCAGGGATCATGCGGGGAGTCTTCCACCTGGAATCCCGATGACCGCACTCTACGCAGGCAGCACCGTCGCCGACGCCTACCGCTCGGCCTTCCAATCCTTTCCCGGGCGCGTGGCGCTGGTGATGCCCGATGGCTCGTCGTGGACCTATGCCGAACTGGAGCGGCGCGTGCACCGTATGGCGCGCTACCTGGCGTCGCTGGGCCTGCGGCACCAGGAAGGGCTGGCCGTGCTCACCGGCAACCAGCCCGAGGCGCTGGCCGTCATCATCGCCTGCGCCTTTCTCGGGCTGCGCCAGACGGCGCTGCACCCCATGGGCGCGCTGGACGACCAGGCCTTCGTGCTGGAGGACGCGAGCATTGCCGCGCTGGTGGTCGGCGCGCGCTTTGCCGAACGTGGCGCGCAGCTCAAGGCGCGCGGTCTGGTGCGGCATGTGCTCAGCATCGGCCCCTCGGACCTGGGCGAGGACGTGATCGCCGCCAGCGCGGCCTTCGACGGCGGCCCGTTGCCCATCGCGGCGCAGCCGGACGACATCGCCAAGATCAGCTACACCGGCGGCACCACCGGCCGCTCCAAGGGCGTGGTCCACCGCCAGCGCACCACGCTGACCATGACGCTGCAGCAGCTCTCCGGCTGGGAATGGCCGGCCGAGACGCGCTGCCTGATCGCTACGCCGATCTCGCACGCCGGCGGCTCCATGGTGCTGCCCACGCTGCTGCGCGGCGGCACGCTGGTGCTGCTGGACCCATACCGGCCCGAGACCTTCCTGCAGGCCGTGCAGCAGCACCGCATCACCGCGACTTTCCTGGTGCCCACGCAGATCTACGGACTGCTGGATTTTGCGGAGCTGGACCGCTGGGACCGCTCCAGCCTCGAATGCATCTTCTACGGCGCCTCGCCCGTCGCGCCGGCGCGGCTGGCCGAGGCGGTGCGGCGCTTTGGCCCGATCTTTGGCCAGATCTACGGCCAGGCCGAGTCGCCGATGACCATCAGCTACCTGCGCAAGGCCGAGCACGACTTGGAGCAGCCCGGGCGCCTGCAGTCCTGCGGCCGGCCGCTGCTGGGCAACCAGGTGCGGCTGCTGGACGCGCAGCACCGCGAGGTGGCCGTGGGCGAGGTGGGCGAGCTATGCGTGCGCAGCCCGCTGACCATGGCCGGCTACCTGAACCGGCCCGAGGAGACGGCCAAGGTCTTCGCCGGCGACTGGCTGCACACCGGCGACCTGGCGCGCTGCGATGCCGACGGCTACCTCTACCTGGTGGACCGCGCCAAGGACATGATCATCACCGGCGGCTTCAACGTGTACTCCAGCGAGGTCGAGGGCTGCCTGGCGCTGCATCCCGCGGTGGCGCAGTCGGCCGTCATCGGCGTGCCCGATGCCAAGTGGGGCGAGGCGGTGGCCGCCGTCGTCGTGCTCAAGCCCGGCGCGGCGGCCGGGGCGCAGGAGCTGATCGACTTCGTGCAGGCGCGCAAGGGCGCGGTCAACACGCCCAAGCAGCTGTGGCTGGCGGACGAGCTGCCCGTCACCTCGTTGGGCAAGATCGACAAGAAGACCCTGCGCGCGCGCTTCTGGGACGGACAGGCGCGCCAGGTGGGTTGAGCGGAACACAAAGAAAACCAAGGGGATCAATGGCATGAAGACTCGACGACACCTGTGCGGCCTGCTGGTCGCGGCGCTTTGCGCGGCGGCAGCCGCTCCCGGGGCCCTGGCGGCGCCGCCCTATCCGACCAAGCCGGTCACGGTGATGGTGCCCTACCCGGCGGGCGGGGCCACGGACGCCTCGGCCCGCATGTACGCCACGCTGATGGGCGCCAAGCTCGGCCAGCCGGTGCTGGTCGAGAACCTGGGCGGCGTCAGCGGCGGTCTGGGCGCGCAGAAGGTGCTGTCGGCGCCGGCCGACGGCTACTACCTGTTCCTGGGCTCGCCCAACGAGGTGATCCTGTCGCCGCTGGTCAACCCGGCCGTCAAGTACAAGCCGCAGGATGTCGTGCTGGTCCAGCCCTCGTCCTATGTGCCGCTGGTGGTGCTGGCCCGCAAGGGCCTGCCGGTGAATTCGGTGGACGAGCTGATCGACCTGGCGCGCAAGTCCGCCGCCGCCGGCGCGCCGCTGAGCTACGGTACCACCGGCCTGGGCTCGCTCTACCACCTGGTCACCGAGAACTTCGCGCAGCGCATCGGCAGCAAGCTCACCCACGCGCCCTACAAGGGCGGCGCGCCGATGATCCAGGACCTGGCCGGCGGCCAGATCGATTTCGTCATCACCGCGTACCAGTCCTCGTTCGATGCCATGGCCGAGCAGGGCCGCATGAAGATGCTGGCCAGCCTGGGCGCGACGCGGCCCGAGACGCTCAAGCACCTGCCCACGGTGAACGAGAGCCGGCAGCTGCAGAACTTCAGCTACACGATCTGGGGCGGCTTCTTCGTCAGGAAGGGCACGCCCGACGAACTGGTGCAGCGCCTGCGCACGGTGATCGCCGAGGCCCAGCAGGACCCGGCGGCGGTCAGCTTCCGCGAAACCCAGCGCTCGCTCAAGATCCCGGACATGAGCGGACAGGAAATCGCCAGGTTCTTCGAGTCCGAGACCGCGCGCTACGCCGAGCTGGCCAAGGCCGTGGGGGTCAAGGCGGATTGACATCGGCAGCGGGCGGGGCACGCCTCGCTCGCTGCCGGACCCGCGCTACTGGCAAGCGGCTTGCGCGGCAGCCTTGCCCTGGCACATCATCTGTCTGGAAGCCTGGAAGATTTCGGCCTTGACGGACGGCATGTCGACAAAGCCGCCGATGTGCAGGTTGATGGTGTTGTCGTAGGTGTTGTCGAAGGTGAAGAACTCCAGCGCCTCGATGTCACCCCGCTTCCGTTCCTTGCCGTAGAAGGCCAGGGCGCGTCTGACTTCATCCAGCACCCGGCTTTCGATCAGCAGCTGGGGCTGGCCGGGCTCGATGTTCTGCTTGGAGTCGAACTCCAGCACGCCGTTGTTGCTGGACTCGGTGACCACGATGATCTTGCCCTTGCCCCCCATCTTGGCGATTTCCTTGCGCAGCATGTTGGTGGCGGCTGCCATGCGGCATTGGTAGAGCTGGTCCAGCAGGCGGCGGTCCTTGTCCCGGGGATCTTCGGTCGAAGCCTGGCCGTTGGCTGTGGAGGCCGGAACGATGGGGCCATCCTGGTAGAACGAGAGTTGCGCGCGCAGCTGGGAAATTTTGCTGAATTTCTCGATCTCGCAGGCACCGCGCGGTGCGTGCTTTTGCAGCTCGGGCAGCGCGTTTTCGTACAGCCCGTCCTGCAGCACGGTGGAGAGGTAGAAGTCAAACCCGAAGACGTCGTACCCTTGGGGCAGGCCGCCTCCCACATACATGTTGCCGGCGCTGTCATAGGTGGTGAGCCGGTGCTTTTCGATGTGCTGCAGCCATTGCAGCTCGTCCGGGGCGGCGGTGCCGGCCTGGGCTTTTTCGCTCAAGGCCTGGTAGTACTGGTCGATGTTGCGCACGTACTGGCCGGCCTCGCGATCCAGCAACTGGGCAAAGTCGGCGTTCGCCATGCCGCTGGCAAAGATCACCCCCAGCTTCACATCCCGGATCTGGTACTCGGCAAACAGGGCGCGCAGCGTTTTCGCCATGCGCTCCAGCTCCGCCTTGGAGATGCCATTGAGATACGGTTCGTCCGCCACGAAGACCGTGGCTACGTGGTCTTGGTAGCGCTGGATCAGCTCCATGTAGGGCCGCAGAATGGCGATGGCCTCCGGGTCGGGAGGAATGTCGCGCAGCTTGTTGAGCGCCAGCGGGGCGAACAGCTTGCGCTGCCGTTGGTCGCCCATCCCGTAGTCGGTATTGAGCTGGGCGACGGGCCGGATACGGTTCAGCACCGGCCCCAGGTCCAGGTCCACCTTGGTGCTGCTGCCCACCACCTTCTGGAGCTGCCTTTCCATGTGGTCCGGCTCACCGGTGTTGATATGGGTGCCGGCCACCTTGCCGACAAACTCGGGGTTGATGCCGGCGGGTGCAAAAATGGCGATGTGGGCTGGCACGTCCGGGCGCAGGTACAGGGCAGCGACGCCAATCGCTGCGCCGATGACGCCGACTGCGGCGGCGATGAGGGCCTTCTTCTTCACGACCGACCGCATCAACCCAGGTGCTGCCCCAGCACGCCCGCCAGCTCGAACATGCCGATGCTGTCCTTGCCGAACACGGGGCGCAGCTTGTCGTCGGCGAGGATGGTGCGCTTGTCCTTGGGGTCCTGCAGGTTGTGGGCCTTGATGTACTCCCACATCTTCTTGACCGCCTCGGGGCGGGCCACGGGTTCGCCGCCGATCACGGCGGCCAGCGCGGCGCTGGGCGCCTTGCCGGTGGCGGCCGTGGTCTTGCGCGGCGCCTTGGCGGCCTTGGTGGCGGTCTTGCTCGCGGTTTTGGTGGCTTTTTTGGCTGCAGCGCCCGTACCACCTGCGCCAGCAGCTGCAGTTTTGGTAGCGCCCTTGCGCGGCGGGTACTTGGAGTCGCGCGGCTCGAACTCGAAGCCCACCTTGCCGGCGGCCGCGTCCCAGGCCAGGAAGGCCTTGAAGTTGCGGCGCGTGCGGTTGGAGACGAACTTGTCCAGCAGGTCGGTCTTGCCGTCCTTCAGCAGCTTGACCATCTGCTCGCGCTCGATGGGCTGCTGCAGGATGATCTGGCCGCTCTTGAAGTCGCAGCTCGGCTTGGCCTGCTGCGCGGTGGGCACGGCGCGGCTGCAGACGTAGTTGGCGCCATGCTCGAACACCGGCGCGCCGCACTTGGGGCAGTTGCCCAGCGCGTTCTGGCTGCCGAAGTCCACCAGCTCGCCCGAGTCCTCGTCGTCCTTGTCGTCGCCGAAGTCGAACTCGAGCTTGTAGTTGTTCTGCTCGTCGTCGCGCACGATGGCCACCTCGGCGGTGAAGGGCCAGCCCGCCTTGGAGCGGAAGCCTTCCAGCGGGCCGATGCGGCGCTCGCGCAGCAGCGCCTCGGCCTCGGCGGGCTCGAAGGTGCGGCCCGCGGGCGACTTGGTGAACGAAAAGCCGCAGCCTTCGCCGGCGCCGTTGGCGCCCGTGCAGGCATAGCGGCGGTAGTTTTCCTTGACCACACCGCCGCAGTTGGGGCAGGGCGTGGCCAGCGTCGCGTAGTCGCCGGGGATGGTGTCGCGGTCGTACTCCTTGGCCTTCTTGACCATGCGCTCGGTCATGGCCTGGATGTCGGCCATGAAGGCATCGCGCGAGAGCTGGCCCTTTTCCATCTGGGCGAGCTTGTATTCCCATTCGCCGGTCAGCTCGGCCTTGGACAGTTCCTCCACCTGCAGGCCGCGCAGCAGCGTCATCAGCTGGAAGGCCTTGGCCGTGGGGATCAGCTCGCGGCCTTCGCGCAGCATGTATTTCTCGGTCAGCAGGCCTTCGATGATGGCCGCGCGCGTGGCTGGCGTGCCCAGGCCCTTTTCCTGCATCGCTTCGCGCAGCTCGTCGTCCTCCACCTGCTTGCCGGCGCTCTCCATCGCGCCTAGCAGCGTGGCTTCGGAGTAGCGGGCCGGCGGCTTGGTCTTGAGGCCCTTGGCGTCGACCTGCTCGGCCGGTGGCTGCTCGCCGGGCTGCACGGGCACCAGGTTCTGGCCCTTGTCGCCTTCCTTGGCGTCTTCCACCTCGCTCGCGGCTTCCTTGCCGTAGATGGCCAGCCAGCCCGGCTTGACCAGCACCTTGCCCTCGGTCTTGAAGTGGTGCTCCTCGATCTTGCTCACCCGTGTGGTGACCAGGTACTCGGCGCTGGGGAAGAACACCGCCATGAAGCGGCGCACCACCAGCATGTAGAGCTTGTGCTCGGCCTCGGACAGCGCGCCCGGCGCCTGCGTGGTCGGGATGATGGCAAAGTGGTCGCTGACCTTGCTGTTGTCGAAGATGCGCTTGCTGGCGCGCACGTAGTTGGCGCCCAGCGCCTGCTGCGCGAACGGCGCGAGCTGCTGCATGCCGCTGTGCGCCAGCATCTCGAAGGTCTCGCGGGCCACGGGCAGGTAGTCCTCGGGCAGCGCGCGCGAATCGGTACGCGGGTAGGTCAGGGCCTTGTGCTTTTCGTACAGGGCCTGGGCCAGCGCCAGCGTGGTCTTGGCCGAGAAGCCGAACTTGCCGTTGGCCTCGCGCTGCAGGCTGGTCAGGTCGAACAGCAGCGGCGAGGCCTGGGTGGTGGGCTTCGCTTCTTCGGTGACGGTGGCGGGCTTGCCGCGTGCGGCGTTGGCGATCGCCTCGGCATCGCGCAGGTTCCACACGCGGTCGGCGCGGGCCTCGGGGTCTTCGCCCTTCTTCCACTTCGGGTCGAACCACTTGCCGGGGTAGTGGCCGGCCTGGGCGGCAAAGTCGGCGTGGATTTCCCAGTAGTCGCGGCTGACGAACTTGCGGATCTTCTCCTCGCGCTCCACCATCAGCGACAGCGTGGGCGTCTGCACCCGGCCCACGGTGGTCAAAAAGAAGCCGCCGTCGCGCGAGTTGAAGGCCGTCATCGCCCGCGTGCCGTTGATGCCCACCAGCCAGTCGGCCTCGGAGCGGCTGCGCGCCGCGTCGGCCAGGCCCTGCATCTGCGCGTCGCTGCGCAGGTGCTCGAAGCCGTCGCGGATGGCCTGGGGCGTCATGCTCTGCAGCCACAGGCGCTGGATGGGCTTGGCCAGGGTGCCCTTGGCGCCGCCGGCGTACTGCTCGATCAGGCGGAAGATCAGTTCGCCCTCGCGGCCCGCGTCGCAGGCGTTGATGAGCTGGGTCACGTCCTTGCGCTTGGCCAGCTTGACCACCGCGTTCAGGCGGCTCTTGGTCTTGTCCACGGGCTTGAGGTCGAAGTGAGGCGGGATCACCGGCAGGTGCGCGAAGCTCCACTTGCCGCGCTTGACGTCGAATTCCTCGGGCGCCTGGATCTCGACCAGGTGGCCGACGGCGCTGGTCACCACATAGCGGTCGCTCTCGAAGTGGTCTTCATGCTTGTCGAACTTGCCGGCCACCGGCGTGAGTGCGCGCACGATGTCCTGCGCGACGGATGGTTTTTCTGCAATTACCAGTGTTTTTGTCATGAACGGGCTCGTCTCATTCGTGGTGCCGCCCCCAAACCGGGGGCTGGCGCTTCTACAATGCGTTTCTTCGCGTGCGCGCGCCTACGCGCATACGTGTGCTTATTTAACTTAGCAGAGATTTCGCCATGCCGAGCAATGTCCCTCGTTTTTCCCCTGGCCGCCGCATCCAGGTGCGCCGCTCGGGCGTGCACGGCAAGGGGGTCTTCGCGCTGCAGGACATGGCCGAGGGCGAGACCGTCATCGAGTACAAGGGCCAGCTCATCTCGTGGGAAGAGAGCCAGGACCGCCACCCGCACGACCCGGCCAACCCCAACCACACCTTCTTCTTCCAGATCGACGGCGAGCGCGTGATCGACGGCGGCGACCGCGGCAACGCGGCGCGCTGGATCAACCACAGCTGCGCGCCCAACTGCTACGCCGAGGAGCGCGACGGCCGCATCTTCATCACCGCGCTGCGCAACATCCTGGCTGGCGAGGAGTTGAACTACGACTACGGCCTGATCGTGGAAGAGCGCTACACCAAGCAGCTCAAGGCCGAGTACGCGTGCTACTGCGGCAATGCGGACTGCCGCGGCACCATGCTGGCGCCCAAGCGCGGCTGGCGCCCGCCGATGCCCGGCGACAGCAAGAAGGCCGGCAGCCGATGAGCCTCGATAACACCGCGGAGCCCATCCGCTGGCCCGCCGAGGCCATCTGGGAAGCGCTGTATCCCCGCCTGCCCGGCTTCACCGTCGAGGTGCTGCCCAGCATCGACTCCACCAACACCGAGCTGATGCGCCGCGCCCGCGCCGGCCGCACCGAGCCCATCCTGCTGGTGGCCGAGCGGCAGACCGCCGGCCGTGGCCGCCTGGGCCGGCCCTGGCATGGCGCGGTGGGCGATGCGCTCACCTTCTCGCTGGGCCTGCCGCTGGCGCCGCGCGACTGGTCGGGCCTGTCGCTGGCCGTGGGCGTGAGCGTGGCCGAGAGCCTGCAGCCCGCGCCGCCAGAGCCGGGCAGCGCCGTGCCGCGCATCGGCCTCAAGTGGCCGAACGACCTGTGGCTGAGCGGCGACCGCAAGCTCGCCGGCATCCTGGTCGAGACTGCAAGTTTTGTAGCTGCTGGCGCAGATGGGATGGGCACTGCAGCCCAAAACCCTGCGGAACGCTATGTGGTCATCGGCATCGGCATCAACGTGCGTGCGCCAGCGGGCGATGGCCTCTCGACCACGCCGGGCAGCCTGCAGATGCTCGATGCCCGCTGGGACGCGCCGCAGGCGCTGGCCGCCATCGCGGCGCCGCTGGTCGACACCCTGCTGGCCTTCGCCGTCCAGGGCTTCGCGCCGCTGCTGCCGCGCTTTGCGCAGCGCGACGCGCTGCGGGGCCGGGCGGTCAACCTCACCGACGGCACGGCCGGCGTGGCCGAGGGCCTGCGCGGCGACGGCGCGCTGCTGGTGCGCACCGCGCAGGGCGTGTCGGCGGTGACCAGCTCCGAGATCAGCGTGCGGCCCGCGGCGCCTGCGCCAGTGCAGCCATGATCCGCATCGCCGTCATCCTGCTGCTGCTCGCCAACCTGGGCTACTACGCCTTCTCACAGGGCATGCTGCGCAGCCTGGGCATGGCGCCGGCCGATCCATCCGAGCCCGAGCGCGTGCAGCGCCAGGTGCGGCCCGAGCAACTGCGCATCCTGCCTGCGCCGGAGGCCGACGCCGCGCGCCGCCGCCCGGCCGCGGCCGAAGCGGCGCCTGCACCGGCGCCCCTGCCCGCGGCTCCTGCGCCCGCTCCCGCCGTGGCCGAGGCACCGCCGCCCGTGGTGGCCGAAGCCAAGCCCGAAAAACCGGAAAAGCGCGAATGCCTGCAGGCCGGCAGCTTCGACGCCAAGCAGGTCGAGGCGCTGCGGCTGCAACTGGCCAAGTTGCCCGAGGGCTCGTGGAAGCTCGACTCCAGCAGCACCGCCGGGCGCTGGATGGTGTATCTGGGCAAGTTCAGCAGCCCCGAGGCGCTGGACAAGCGGCGCGACGAGCTGCGCACGCTCGACATCCCCACCGACCGCGCCCGCCTCGCGTCGCTGGAGCCGGGCATCTCGCTGGGGCGCTTCTCCACCGAAGAGGCCGCCGAGCGCCAGCAGGCCATGCTGGCCAGAAAAGGCGTCAGCGCCAAGGTCGTGGTCGAGCGCCCCGAGCTCACCAGCTACACCCTGCGCCTGCCCAAGGCCGACAGCGCCACCCGCAAGCGCGTGAACAGCTGGCACGCCATGGATGGCAAGGAACTGCAAGGCTGTTCCTGATAAAAATCATAGCTTTCGGTGCTTATGGGATAAGCGCTGGAGGCTGATTTGGCTGGTATTCATGACATCGGAGCCAGCCCAGACTGTCAGCTGAATAAATATTGGCTATCGGAATTTGTACCGATGTCGCCGGAGTCAATTGCCGGGGACACTGCCGGCGCTTGGCTGGTTTTTGTCAAATAGTCAGGCAACCCACGGTAGCGTAAGAGAGCCGGCCAAGCATCGCGGCGGTAAGGAGGCGCTACCCCAGTCCAGAGAGGGTTGACCCATATGAAAAAACACCAAATCGCCGCGCTTGCGCTCGGCTTCATGGCAGCTTGCTCGGCCTTTGCCGCGCGCGACTTCACGCCGCAGGCGGGCACCTGGATCGTCAGCAGCGAGCTGGACGGCAAGCCCGGCCGGGGCTTGGCCATCGACGTGCAGGGCAATACCTTCTTCATGCAGGTGTTCGGCTACGAGCCCAACGGCGACGCCACCTTCTACACCGCCACCGGCCAGATGGACGGCAATGGCGTGACCGCGCCGCTGATGCGCTGGCGCGGCGGACGCAGCTTTGGCGGCGAGGCGCGCGACGGGGTGGAGGACGGCTCGCCGGGCGAGGTGAAGGTCTCGTTTATGAACGGGCTCAACGGCACGGTGCAGTTTCCGGGCGAGGTGCCGGTGGCCATCGAGCGCTTGCTCGTCAACAGCCAGGAGCCTGCCGTCACCAACCCCTTGGCCCAACTGGGCCGCCGGGCGTTCCAGCTGCTGGCGCTGGACGAGCAGGGTGCGATGGCGCAGTTCTGGCTTGCCGATTTCTCCGATGAAGCTGGCGTTCGCCTGGGCATCAACGATCAGCAACTGGCCTGTACCCCGGCCGGCGCCATCGCGCAGTGGCACTGCGTGGCGCCGGATGGGGTGCTGCCAATTGGCGCGCTGCGGATCCAGTCGCTGGACTTGCGCCTGGCCGCCGGCGATGTGGGTGGTGCAGTGCAGGTGGTCGATACCCAGGGCCAGCGCCGGCAATGGACGTTGGTGGGGCAGACCCAGCATGCGTTTTTGTCTGATGGCATCACGGCCTATCAGCAAAGCTATGCCAGCATCCGCAGGCGTGGCGCCTGCATGGACATTTGCACCCGGTTTTTCCACACGCTGATGCCGTTCAACGGCACCTGGGTGATCGCGGACGAGCTGACCGGCAAGCCCGGACGCGGGCTGGCACTGGACATCCAGGGCAGCACGGCCGTGCTGCAGGCCTTCAACTACCGCGCCGACGGGCAGCCCACTTTCCACATGGGCAGCAGCACCTACGGCAGCAAGGGCGCCGATACGCTGGCGTCGGTGGCCCAGGTGCCGCTGCACCGCTATGGCGGCGGCCGCAGCCTGGGCGGGCCGGCCCAGTCGGCGCACGAGGAGGAATTGGCCGGCACGGCAGCGCTGGAGTTTGCCGTGCAGGATCGCTGGGCAGACACCTGGAGCACCGGCACCATCACCCTGCCTGGCGAGGCCCCCAAGACTCTGCGCCGGCTGGTGCTGGAGCCGCAGCAGTCGCTGGCCGACCACCTGCTCGGCGAGTGGTACATGCCGTACCGGCAGTTGCGGATTCTCTTTGACCGCGTGCTCGACAACGGCATGGTCAGCAATGCGGATGGCTCTGTCGTCTGCTGGCCGGGCGGGGCGCCGTTTCCCGACACGCCCGGCTGCGGCCAGCCGGATGGCCAGCTCTGGGCCTGGGCCGGCCCCATCAGCCTGCCGATCCCGAACAACAGCCCCGGCATGCTGCGCATCCGCGACCGCCATGGCAACCTGGTCGGACTCGGGCCGGTGCTCGAAGCATCAGAAAAATCAAAAAAGTGAGCTGCTAGCGCTTATCCAGAAAGCACTAGAGGTCAATTTGGCTTATATGGTTAGGCGGTGGTGCGAAACCGCACCGTCACCAGCACGCCGCGCTGGCTGCGCTGGGGGAAGGCGTCTTCCAGCAGCACGCTGGCGCCGTGCTGGCGCGCGATCTCCTGCACGATGGGCAGGCCCAGGCCCGAGCCGTCCACACCGGTGCCGAGCACGCGGTAGAAGGGCTGGAACACATGCTCGCGTTCGCCCTCGGGGATGCCGGGGCCGGTGTTCTCCACCTGCAGCACCAGCACCTGGCCGAAGGGGTCGGCCAGCAGGCGCACGTTGATCACGCCGGGTGCTTCGCTGCTCGACGGTGTGTAGTTGACGGCGTTGTCCAGCAGGTTGCGCACCAGCTCGGACAGCAGCGTGGCGTTGCCGTCCACCACGGCCTGGCTGCCTTCGCCGGGCTGGGGGCCGTCGTAGCCGAGGTCGATGCCGCGCGCCAGCGCGCGGGCTATGCAGTCGTGCACCGCGTCGATGACGATGGCGGCCATGTCGCAGCGGCTGGTCTGCAGCGTGCCGCCGCGGCTTTCGGCGCGGGCCAGCGACAGCAGCTGGTTGACGGTGTGCGTGGCGCGCATGCTGGCGCGGCCGATCTGCTGCAGCGACTGCTTCAGGTCCTCGGCGCTGGCGCTTTCGCGCTGCGCGATCTCGGCCTGCATGCGCAGGCCGGCCAGCGGGGTCTTGAGCTGGTGCGCGGCGTCGGCGAGAAAGCGCTTTTGCGTGGCCAGCGAGTCCTGCAGGCGTTCGAGCAGGCCGTTGACCGAGTCGACCAGCGGCACGACCTCGAGCGGCACGCCGCGGTGGTTGATGGGCGAGAGGTCGTCGCTTTTGCGCGCCTGGATGCGCTCCTCCAGCTGGTGCAGCGGCTTGATGCCGCGCACCAGCGCCAGCCACACCAGCAGCACGGCCAGCGGCAGGATGGCGAACTGCGGCAGCATCACGCCCTTGATGATTTCGGTGGCGAGCACGCTGCGCTTCTCGCGCGTTTCGGCCACCTGGATCAGCGCCAGGCTGGGCTCGGGCAGCGACAGGCGCACCCACATCCAGGCCACGCGCAGGTCTTCGCCGCGCATCTCGGCGTCGCGCAGGCGCACCTCGCCGGGCTGGCGCTCGTCGGCCTCGGGCGGCGGCGGCAGCGCGGCCTCGCCCGAGAGGAACTGGCCCGTGGGCGTGAGCACCTGGTAGTACACGGCGTCGGAGTCGTCGGCGCGCAGGATCTCGCTGGCGGGCTGCGGCAGGTTGAAGTAGGTCTGGCCGCCGCGCACGCTGATGAGCTGGGCCAGCGCCTGGGCGTTGTACTCCAGCGCACGGTCGAAGGGCTTGTTCGCCAGGTTCTGCGCCACCAGCCAGGTCAGCGCGAGCGACACCGGCCACAGCAGCAGCAGCGGCGTGAGCATCCAGTCGAGGATCTCGCCGAACAGGGAGCGCTGCTCGCTGCGGAACATGGTGGCTGGCCGGGGCTAGGCGGTGGGCTCGATGCGCTCTATGCGCTCGAGGCAGTAGCCCAGGCCGCGCACGGTGGCGATGCGGATGGGGCCTTTCTCGATCTTCTTGCGCAGGCGGTGGATGTAGACCTCGATGGCGTTGGTGCTCACTTCCTCGCCCCATTCGCACAGGCGCTCCACCAGCTGGTCCTTGCTCACCAGCCGGCCGGCGCGTTGCAGCAGCACCTCGAGCAGGCCCAGCTCGCGCGCCGACAGCTCAAGCATCTTGCCGTCGATGCTGGCCACGCGGCCGGCCTGGTCGTAGACCAGCGGGCCGTGGCGGATGGTGCTGCTGGTGGCGCCCATGCCGCGCCGCGTGAGGGCGCGCACGCGCGCTTCCAGCTCGGACAGCGCGAAGGGCTTGGCCATGTAGTCGTCGGCGCCCAGGTCCAGGCCCTGCACGCGCTCCTCGATGCTTTCGGCGGCGGTGAGGATCAGCACCGGCAGGCTGGAGCCGCGCGAGCGCAGCCGCTTGAGCACCTCCAGCCCGTGCAGCTTGGGCAGGCCCAGGTCGAGGATGAGCAGGTCTAGCTCGGTGTTGGTCATCAGCGCGGCGTCGGCCTCGGAGCCGCTGGCCACATGGTCCACCACCGCGCCCGAGCCGCGCAGGCTGCGCAGCAGTCCATCGGCCAGCACCTGGTCGTCTTCGGCTATCAGGATGCGCATGGGTGTCTCCTTGAATCCTATGGGGCGATTCTAGGAGCTACTTTCCCCGTCGCGGCCGAGAGGGCCGGCCGCTGCACGCAAAAACGGCGCCGGGTGGCGCCGTTCGGGTGGCTGCCGACAGGCGGGCTATCGGCGGTGCAGGTTCACATCCGGCCCTTCCACGGCACCAGCTTCTTTTCCACCCAGCGCATGAACAGGTCGAAGGCATAGGCCACCACGCCGATGACGACGATGCCCATGATGACGATGTCGGTGCGCAGGAAGTTCGACGCGTTCAGCACCATCTGCCCCAGGCCGACGTTGGCCGCCACCATCTCGGCGGCCACCAGGGTGGTCCAGCCGAAGCCGATGGCGATGCGCATGCCGATCAGGATGTCGGGCATGGCCGCCGGCAGGATGACGTGGTGGATCACCTGCCAGTAGCTCGCGCCCATCGAGTAGGCGGCGTTGATCTGCTCCTGCGCGGCGCTGCGCATGCCGGCGCGGGCGGCCAGGGCCAGTGGCGCGAAGCAGCTCAGGTAGATCAGCAGGATCTTGGGCAGCTCGTCGATGCCGAACCAGATGATGATCAGCGGCAGGTAGGCCAGCGGCGGCAGCGGGCGGTAGAACTCGATCGGCGGATCGAAGATGCCGCGCACCACGCGCGACATGCCCATCGCGATGCCCAGCGGCACGGCGGTGAAGAAGGCCAGCCAGAAGGCCCCCGTCACGCGCAGCAGGCTGGCCGAGAAGTGCTGCCACAGCGGCTTGTCGTTGGTCTGGCCGGTGAGGTACTCGTAGAACTGCTGGAACACCGCCTGCGGGCTGGGCAGGAACAGCGGCTTGATCCACCCCAGGTTGGTGGCGGCGAACCACAGCGCGATCAGTGCGGAGACGGTGACGATGCTGATGGTGAGGCTGGAGCCTTCGCCCGGTACCTTGAACTTGCTGGTCTTGACGGGGCCGGTCGGGGCCGGCGCTGGCGCAGCAGCGGCGGTTGTCGTGGTCGTGGTTGCCATGTCACTTCTCCCGGTGGTGGATCAGGCCCAGCACTTCCTCGCGCAGGCGAATGAAGTCGGGGCGCGACTTGACGGCGCGCGCGTCGTTGCTTTCGAGGAATTCGTGCGAGAACGGCAGGTCTTCGTAGACGTGCGAAACGCGCCCGGGGCTGGGGCTCATCACCACCAGCCGGGTGGCGAGGAACAGGGCTTCCTCCACCGAGTGGGTGATGAAGAACACCATCTTCTGCGTGGCCTTCCAGGCCTTGAGCAGGATCTCCTGCACCTGCTCGCGGGTGAAGGCGTCGAGCGCGCCCATGGGCTCGTCCATCAGCAGCAGCGCCGGGTCGTTGGCCAGCGCGCGCGCAATGCCCACGCGCTGCTGCATGCCGCCCGAGAGTTCGTACACGGCGCGCTGCGCATACTTCTGCAGGCCCACCAGGCCGAGCTTTTCCTCGGCGATCTGCAGGCGCTGGGCCTTGTCCATGCCTTGCAGGCGCAGGCCAAGCGCCACGTTGTCGCGCACGTTGAGCCAGGGCATGAGCGCATGCTTCTGGAACACCACGCCGCGGTCGGCGCCGGGGCCGCTCACGGGCTGGCCGTCGAGCAGGATGGCACCGGTGGACGGGGCGAGGAAGCCCGCCATGCAGTTGAGCAGCGTGGTCTTGCCGCAGCCCGAGGCACCCAGGGCGACGACGAAGTCGCCGCTCTGCATGACCATGTTGACCGGGGCGAGCGCCTGCAGCGTGCCCCCCTTGACTTCGTAGTTGACCGTGAGGTCGCGGATTTCCAGTTGAGGCACGGGGCTACCCTCCTCTCCAAGGTGATGGGGATCGAGAGGCGGGGCGCCAGGCCCCGCCCACTTTGAACACGTTCCGGGGCCTTACTTGCCCAGGGCCTTGCGCACGTACACGTCGGTCACGTTGCCGGCGTAGCTGGGCTTGGCTTCCTGGATGCGCCCCTGCGACTTGAGGAACACCGCGGTGTTGCCCATGGCCTGGGCCACGCCGCCGCCCAGCCAGTTGGCGCCCAGCTGGTCCTCGGCGCTCGGGAAGCGGTACAGCGACATGGCGGCCGGCACGTCCTTGGGGTCGGCGCGCGTCCACTTGGCCACGGCCTTGATCTCGGGCGAGTCGGGCGTCCACTGGGCCAGGTTGTCGCGCACCTGGGCGCTGGCGCGGTTCAGCGCCTTCACGAAGGCCACCATGAAGGCCTCGTTCTCGGCGGCCCACTTGGCGTTGACGGCGATGGCCTCGAAGGTGGGGAAGCCCATGGCGCCGATGCTGCCCGAGGTGGCGATGACCTTGCCCTTGGCCTTGATCTTGGCCAGCACCGGGTCCCAGATGAAGGTGGCGTCGATGTCGCCGCGCTCCCAGGCCGCGGCCACTTCCGGCGGGCGCATGTTCAGCACGTCGACCTTGCGGGCGTCCACGCCTTCCTTGTTCATCGCCGCGATCAGCTGGTAGTGCGCGGTCGAGACGAAGGGCACGCCCACGCGCTTGCCCACCAGGTCCTTGATGGAGTTGACGTTGGTGCCGTTGCGCGACACCAGCGCCTCGGCGTCCGCGATGTCGGCCGAGACCCAGAACATCTTGATGTCCTGCCCCTGGCTGGCGGCGGCGGTGAGCGGGCTGGAGCCCACTTCGCCCATCTGCACGTCGCCCGAGCTCATGGCGCGGATGACGTCGCCGCCGCCCGAGAACATGCGCCAGTTGATCTTGTAGCCGGTGGCCTTCTCCACCTCGCCGGACTCCATGACCAGGCGCAGCGGCACTTGCATGTCCTGGTGCGCGAAGGTCACGGTCTTGGATTGGGCGTAGGCGGCGCCGGTCAGGGCGATGGCGGCTGCGGCCGCGAGGGCCTTCAATGCATTGCGTTTGGTCGATCCCATGTTTGTCTCCTGATGTAGATATATGAATGCGGGAAAGGGGAACGGGCGGCCTTCAGGGCCTGGCGGTCATAGCACCTCGTCTTTCAGGTAGTACCACTTGTAGAGGAAGCGCTGCCCGAAGCGGCGGAACGGGGCGAAGACCTCCGAGGTCACCATCTCGCGCACGTTGGGGAAGGGCAGGCGGTCCTGGAAGATGGGCAGGTCGAAGGCGCCATCGGGCTTGCCGGCGATCAGCATGGCCAGGCGCCGGCCGGCCTGGGCCGAGTACATGACGCCGTTGCCGCCGTAGCCCAGCGCGTAGTAGATGGACTGCTTGCTGTCGGGCTGCACGATGCGCGGCATCATGTCGTGGCTCACGTCCACCCAGCCCCAGTACGAGTACTTGATCTCGACGTCCTTGAGCGAGGGGAACTTGCGCACCAGGTCGCGCTCCAGCATGTCCTGGTAGTGCGGGTCGGGCGCGGCGCGGCCGGTGATGGCGCTGCGGCTGCCGATCTGCAGCGTGCGGTCGGGCATCAGCCGGTAGTAGTGGCGCAGCACGCGGGTGTCGGTGAAGAACTGCGTGGTGTGGATGCCAGCCTCGCGGATCTCGGCCTCGGTCAGCGGCCGCGTGGCGATCGAGTTCGACAGGATGGGCAGCAGGCGGTTCTTCAGCTCCTTGTGCAGCGTCTGCGAGGTGTAGCCGCCGGTGGCCACGCCCACGGCGCGCGCCCGCACGGTGCCGCCGGGGGTCTTGAGGTAGTGGATGCCGTTCCTGGTCTCCCAGCCGATGACGGGGCTTGCCGGATGCACCCGCGCGCCCAGGGCGCGGGCCTTGCGCAGGTAGCCGAAGGCCAGCTTGGCGGCGTGGATGCCTATGCCCTCGGGCTCGTGCATGGCGCCGGCGCATTCATGGTCGTTCACCCAGTCGCGGCGCACGGTGGCGGCGTCGTAGATCTTGGCGTCGTAGTTGAAGGTCTCGCGTAGCAGCTTGGCCTCTTTTTCGAGCTTGGGCATGACGCTGGGCTTGTGCGCGAGGTACCAGTGGCCGCCGGGCTGCTGCTCGCAGTCGATGTCGGCGGTCATCTGCTTGAAGTACTCCATCGCATCCACGCACTCCTGGTGCATGCGCTGGGCGGTGTCCATGCCCCAGCGGGCGATCCACTGCGAGCGCGACAGCCGGCCCGATGCGCACTGGGCCTGGCCGCCGTTGCGGGTGCTGCAGCCCCAGGCGGCGCGGTTGGCCTCCAGCACGACGGCCTTGATGCCGTGGTCGCGGGCCAGCGCGATGGCGGCGTTCAGGCCGGTGAAGCCCGAGCCGATGATGACCACGTCGGCATCCATGTCGCCCTGCACCGGGCCGTCGTCCGGCGGCGGCTCGCCGGCGGTGCCGATCCAGTAGGTCGGGGCATAGTCGCGGCCGTGGCCGGGGGAGGTGTCCACCAGCGGGTCGTAGCCGGGGTCGTAGCGATCCCGGGCCGGCGTGGCCAGGGATGGGAAGGTGGTGTTGTCGGGCATCGCGGTGCTTTCTGGGCTGGGGAGCGGGACGGCGAGGCCTTACTTGGCAGCGGGCTGGGCGGGACGGTTCTTGCGGAACGCGTTCTTGATCGCGATCTTGCCGTTGTGGAACGTGAACACGTCCACCATGCGGGCCTCGACCCGGCTGCCGTCCTTGGCGGTGCCCACGAAGGTGGACTCGGAGACGCCGCGGTTGCCGGAGACGAAGTGGTCGCCGTCCAGCCATTGCGCGTCGGGGAAGTTGAGCCAGGCGGCCTCGAAGCCCTTGCGCACCTCGTCGCGGCCGGTGTAGGTCAGGCCCAGCAGGTCGGGGCCGCCCACGGCGTGGAACGAGCAGTCGTCGGCCATGAAGCCCATCAGCGCCTCGATGTCGTGGTCGTTCCAGGCCTGGTTGAAGGCCACCAGCATCTGGATTTCGGGGGATTGGTTCGATGACATGTAGCAGGTCCTTCCGTGCGGAGGTGGATGAAAATGATCTGGATGTCAGCGTATGCCTTTGCCCGCAATACGCTTAGGTCCAGCCATCTTCAATTTTTGGTACCACCTGCGCGGCCTGCTGGTAAACCATGGCCCGCCCGGGGGCCGCCCCGCGGAAGAAAGCCTAGCTGCCGGCCCGCTGCAGCTCGAGGTAGGCGGCGCGCAAGGCCTGCACGCCCGGCTCGATGTCGGCCACGCTGATGCAGGTGAAGCCCATGCGGAAGAAGCGCGCGTGGTCGGCGCTCTGGTGGCCTTCGAGCTGGTTCATGAAGAACACGTCGCCCGGCTCGATCAGCACGCCGTGGTGCTCGGCCACCTCGCTGAGCCGGCGCGCATCCAGGCCCGGCGGCCCCTGCACCCACAGCGCCGAGCCGCCGCTCACGGTACTGGCGCGCCAGTCGGGCAGGTGGCGCTGCATGGCCTCCTTGAGGGCGGTGGCGCGCAGCGCGTGCTCGGCCGCCAGCTTGCGCAGCAGGGTGTTGTGGTGCCCCAGCCCGATGAACAGCGCCAGCGAGCGCTGGCCGTAGGCGTTCGGGTGGCGGATGTTGAGCCGCCGCAGCCCGCGCAGGGCGCGCACCAGCTCGGCCGGCGCCACCACGTAGCCGATGCGCAGGCCCGGCGCGAGGCTCTTGGACATGCTGCCGATGTAGATCACGCGGCCGTCCCGGTCCATGCTCTTGAGCGCGGGTATCGATTCGCCGGCCCAGCCGTCCTCGGTCTCGTAGTCGTCCTCGATCACCACGAAGTCGGACTCGCGCGCCATGGCCAGCAAGGCCTGGCGCCGCGGCATGCTCAGCGTCACCGACGTGGGGCACTGGTGGCTGGGCGTGACGTACACGTACTGCTGGCCGCGCATGCGGTTGTTCACCACCACGCCTTCCTCGTCGACCGCCAGGCCGGTGAGGTGCACGCGGCGCTGCACGAAGATGTTGCGCGCATCGGGGTAGCCCGGGTCTTCCATGCCCACGCACACGCCCGGCTCCATCAGCAGGTCGGCCAGCAGGTACAGGCCCTGCTGCGAGCCCACGGTGACGATGATCTCGTCCTCCTGCGCGTGGATGCCGCGCATGGTCAGCAGCCGGGTGCGGATCTGCTGGATCAGCGCCGGGTCGTCGCGCAGCAGCATGTCCTGCCCCCACTCGGAGGATTCGAGCAGGTTCAGCGTGCGCAGGCAGCACAGGCGCCAGTCCGCCAGCGGGAACAGGCGGGCGTCGAACTGGCCGTACAGAAAAGGGTAGCGGTAGTTGCGCCAGTTGCTGCGCTTCTCGATGTTGCGCTGCGTGCTGGGCCGAAAGCGGATGCGCTTGTCCCAGTCCGGCTCGATGCAGACGGGCTCCGGCTGGGGGTCGTGGGGGGCGGCCGGCGCGGCAGGCGCAGCGGTGGGCCCTGCCGGGGCCGCGGCGCCCTTGCCGGGCAGCGTCTCGGCCACCCAGTAGCCCATGCGCGGCTCGGCGCACAGGTAGCCCTCGTCCACCAGCTGCTGGTAGACGATGATGACGGTGTTGCGCGACACCTGCAGCGCGCGCGACAGGTCGCGCGTGGAGGGCAGGTAGGTGGAGGGCGGCAGCATACCGTCCAGCATGGCCGCCACCAGCATGCGGCGCACCTGCGTCTGCAGCGATTGCGAGGGGTCGCGGTAGGGCGCCCACAAGGCCGCCCACAATGCACCATCGACCTTGCCATGTTCCGTCATTTCAGTTCTCCTTGGCGCTTCGCAGGGGACTCCCCATCTCAGTTGTTCCACCTCGCCGAACGCAGCCCATGTTCCATGAAACTGGCGCAGCCCCATGTGCGGGCACCGAGGAAGGGCCGCCCCGCACCGAGGGTGCCGTCCCCCTCCCGCGAAGCGAGAGAGGGGGAAGCGGCGCAGCCGCTCAGGGGGTGCCTCACCTCAGTAGCCATGCCACCAGCGCCATGAACACGGCGATGAACACCGTCTCGCTGATGAGCAGGGCAATGGGCTGCCAGCCCAGCTGCACGATCTTTTCGAACGAGGTCTTGACGCCCAGTGCGGCGATCGAGATCACCAGCGCCCAGCTCGAGGTCTCGTTGGCCGCGTGCTGCACCGCCGGCGGCACCCAGCCCATGCTGTTAGCGATCACCAGCAGGATGAAGGCCACCAGGAAGAAGGGCAGCACCGGCTGGCGCTTGGCCGCATGGCCGCCATGGGCCATCGAGGCCGCCACGTCGGCGCGGAAATATAGCGCAAGCACCAGCACCACCGGCACCAGCATGGCCACGCGGAACATCTTCGCCAGCGTCGCCAGCTTGGCCACCTCGGGCGAGACGATGTTGCCCGCGCCCACCACCTGCGCCACGTCGTGGATGGAGCCGCCGAGGAACAGGCCCGCCTGCGCGGGCGACAGGCCCATGGTCTTGACCCACAGCGGGTAGAGCACCATCGCCGTGGTCGACAGGCTGGCGATGCCGATCGCGGTCATCAGCGTGTAGCGCTCATTCTCCTCGTCCTGCACCATGGTCGACGAGATGGCCATGGCCGCCGAGATGCCGCAGATGCCGGTGGCGCCGCCCGACAGCAGGCCGAGCTTGAAGGGCAGGCCCAGCGCGCGCGCCATGACCAGGCCGAACGCGATGGTCAGCATCACGGCGCCGGCCAGTGCGCTGATGCCGGCCAGCCCCAGGTCCGCGACGTCCGCCATCACGATCTTGCAGCCCAGCAGGGCCACGCCGAAGCGCACCAGCTTCTTGGCCGCGAACTCCACCCCGTCGCGGCAGCGCTCGTTGTCGGACAGGAAGTGGAAGGCCACGCCCATCAGCAGCGCATAGAGGAATTTGGGGCCGCCGTAGTGCTCGGACACGAAGGTGGCCGCCAGCGCCACGACGATGGCCAGCATCAGGCCGGGAACCAGGGCGGACCACCCCTGCATCCGGGTGGGCTGGGGCGATGGTGCGGCGGTGGAACTGGGCATGCGGGGCCTCGTGAAGTGCGGGGGGGACGGAGGGGGAAGCGGGCGAAGGCGGGCGTCAACCACGCATCGATGGGCTGAATAATACATTTATTGGACTTTTTTGTCTCGTTTTTTTAAAATCAAAGACGCCTCTCCGTGGGAGGCGCCCTTTTTGTCGACGCCACACCGGTTACGCCCGGCCCCTGCCATGACCGCCCCCGCCAGCCTCTCGCCCGTGCAACTCGTCCGTGTGGATGAAGTGTTCGGCTTCGCCTCCTCGCTGAAAGTCCATGCGCTGGCCGAGCCCAGCGACCTCACCCCGGCGCGCGACCCGGACTACCAGTTCGACCCCGAGGTCACGCTGGCCCTGCTGGCGGGCTTCGAGCACAACCGCCGCGTGCTCATCCAGGGGCTGCACGGCACCGGCAAGTCCACCCACATCGAGCAGGTGGCGGCGCGGCTGAACTGGCCCTGCGTGCGGGTCAACCTCGACGGCCACATCAGCCGCATGGACCTGGTCGGCAAGGACAGCATCGTGCTCGACGAGGGCCAGCAGGTCACCCGCTTCCAGGACGGCATCGTGCCCTGGGCGCTGCGCCAGCCGATGGCGCTGCTGTTCGACGAGTACGACGCCGGCCGGCCCGACGTGATGTTCGTGATCCAGCGCCTGCTCGAAAAGGACGGCCAGTTCACGCTGCTCGAGCAGAACCGCGTGCTGCAGCCGCACCCGCAGTTCCGCATCTTCGCCACGGCCAACACCGTAGGCCTGGGCAACACCACGGGCCTGTACCACGGCGTGCAGCGGCTCAACCAGGCGCAGCTCGACCGCTGGAGCCTGGTGGTGCAGCTCTCGTACCTCCAGCCCGAGGTGGAGGAGCGCATCGTGCTGGCGCACGTGCCCGAGCTGGGCGACGAGCGCGGGCGCCTGACGGTGCAGCGCATGATCGCGCTGGCCGCGCTCACCCGCGCGGGCTTCGCGGCGGGCGACGTGTCCACGCTGATGACGCCGCGCACCGTCATCACCTGGGCCGAGAACCTGCGCTTCTTCCAGGACGTGGCCCAGGCCTTCCGCCTGACCTACCTCAACAAGTGCGAGGACGAGGAGCGCATCCTCGTGGCCGAGTATTTCCAGCGCTGCTTCGATGCCGAGCTGGCCGAGTCCTGCGCGCACGGCCCCCACAGTGGGCGCCAGCCGGCGGCCGCCTGACATGGACGCGCCCACCACCGCTGCGGCATCGCCCCCGCCGCTCAGCCCGCCGGCCCGCGCGCGCCGCCAGCAGAAGCTCGACCACCTCACCGCCGCCGCCTTGCGCGCGCTGGCCGGCAATCCGGCGCTGGGCTTTCGCGCGCCGCACGCCTGGCGCGGCGGCGAGCCCATGGCCTGGATGCCGCCGCACCTGCATGGCGGCGAGGAAGACGGCCTGCTCACCTACCGCGCCATCGCCGACAGCCTGGCGCTGCGCGAGCGCCTGGGCGACCGCGAGGCCCATGCGCTGCATGCGCCCGACCCGGCCTGCGGCGCCGTGCTGGCGCGCATGCTCTACGAATGGTTTGAGCACCTGCGCGTCGAGGCGCTGGCGCCCGAGACCCTGCCCGGCAGCGCGCACAACCTGCGCCGCCATTTCGAGGACTGGAGCCGGCGCTACCACGACTCGCCGCTGATCGAGACCCGCCTGGGCCTGCTGCTGTTCTCGGTCAGCGTGTCGGTGTGGTCGCGCCTGTCGCGCACCGCGCCCGAGGAGCAGCTGCAGGACACCATGGAGAGCACGCGCGCCGGCCTGGCCGAGCTGCTGGGCGGGCCGCTCTACGCGATGAGCCGGCACCTGAACGAGCCGGCGCGCTTCGCCCCGGCCTCGGCGGCGCTGGCGAATGCGGTGGCCGCGCTGGCCACCGAGGCGGCGCAGGGCGCGGGCGAGCGTGAGTCGCGCCGCGTCGGCAGCTGGTCTTCGTCGTTCTACCTCTGGTTCGATCCCTCGCCCAAGGACGACGACGCGCTGCCGCTGGCGCCGGCTGGTGCGCAGCGCCTGCTGCCCGCCGATGCCGACCGCTACCGCGTGTTCACGCCGCAGTTCGACCAGGAGCGCGTGGCCTCGGAGCTGGTGCGCGCGGCCGTGCTCGACGAGAACCTGCTGAAGCTGGAGGACAGCCTGCGCCACTGGCAGCCGCCGGTGCGCCGCCTGGCGCGCGAGCTGGCGCTGACGCTGCAGCGCCCCGAGCGCGACGGCTGGCTGTTCGACCAGGAGGCGGGCCGCATCGACGGCCGGCAGCTGCCGCGCATCGTGACCTCGCCGCACGAGACGCGGCTGTTCAAGATCGAGGCCGAGCAGGCCAAGGTGGACGCCGCGCTCACGCTGCTGATCGACTGCTCGGGCTCGATGAAGGCGCACGCCGAGCAGGTGGCGCTGTTCGCCATGGTGCTGGGCCGCATGGCCGAGCTGGCCCAGGTGCCGTTCGAGGTGCTGGGCTTCACCACGTCGAGCTGGAACGGCGGCAAGGCGCGCGCGCTGTGGCAGAAAAAGCGCGCCGGCGCCGATCCGGGCCGCGTGGCCGATCGGCTGCACCTCGTGCTGCAGCCCGCCGGCATGCGCGCGCGGCGGGCCCGGCGCGAGCTTGCGTCACTGCTCAAGGCCGATCTCTACAAGGAAGGGCTGGACGGCGAGGCCATCGAGTGGGCCTGCGAGCGCCTGCACCGCGAGGGCGCGGCGCGGCGCGTGCTGCTGGTCATGTCCGACGGCTGCCCGACCGAGACCGCCACCCACCAGCTCAACGCGCCGAACTACCTCGAGCACCACCTGCGCGACGTGGTGGCGCAGCAGGAGCGCGGCGGCGTGGACATCATCGGCATCGGCATCGCGCTCGACCTGTCGCCGTTCTACCCGGTCAACCTGCCGGTGGAGCCGGATGCGCTGCTCAAGACGCGCACGCTGGCCTCGCTGATGCGGCTCATGCGCCAGGGCGCGCGCCGGCGCTGATTCAAAAAAGAGAGCTTCTGGCGCTCGTCATTCTTGGTTTTCAATGGGTTTTCCATTGAAAAACCAATAACAATAAGCGCTAGCAGCTATTGTTTTTATACAGCCGGCGTGCGCGCCTGCGCGATGAAGGCCTGCAGGTAATCTGTCGCCAGGTCAGCCTCGCGCACGCCCAGGTGGATCTGCTTGGCGATGCCGCGCGGCCCCAGGCGCACGGGCACCACGTCCATGCGCGCGGCGTATTCCTGCACCAGCCAGCGCGGCAGCGCCGCCACGCCGCGGCCGCTGGCCACCATCTGCAGCATGATGTCCGTGGTCTCGATGGTCTTGTGGCGCTTCGGGCCCACGCCCGCGGGCAGCAGGAACTGGTTGTAGATGTCCAGCCGGTCGGTGGCCACCGGGTAGGTGATGAGCACCTCGCGCGCCAGCTGCTGCGGCCTGGCGTAGGCCGCGCCCGCCAGCGGGTGGCTGCCGGCCACCACCAGCACCTGCTCGTAGTCGAACACCGGCTCGAAATGCAGGCCGGGCTTGAACAGCGGATCGGGCGTGACCAGCACGTCGATCTCGTAGCCGAACAGCGCGCCAATGCCGCCGAACTGGAATTTCTGCTTCACGTCCACATCCACGTCGGGCCAGGCCGCGAGGTAGGGCGACACCACCTTCAGCAGCCACTGGTAGCAGGGGTGGCACTCCATGCCGATGCGCAGGCTGCCGCGCGCGCCATCGGCAAACTGGCGCAGCCGCTCCTCGGCCAGGTCGAGCTGCGGCAGCACGCGACTCGCCACCGCCAGCAGGTACTGGCCGGCCTGCGTCAGCCGCAGGCTGCGGCCCTCGCGCAGCCAGATGGCCGTGCCCAGCTGCTGCTCCAGCTTCTTCATGCTGTGGCTCAGCGCCGACTGGGTGACGCACAGCACCTCGGCGGCGGCCGTCAGCGAGCCCTGCTGTTCGACCTGCTGCACGATGGCGAGATGGATGCGCTCGAGCATGGTGTATGAATAGAACTAATGGATACGTGAGATAAAACCATTTTACTTCATGGGTTGGCTTGCCTACGATGCCGCGATTCCCCGTTTTTCGAAGGCACACCATGACCGTCATCCACAACCTCGGCTTTCCCCGCATCGGCGCCCGGCGCGAACTCAAGTTCGCGCTCGAGGCCTACTGGCGCGGCGCCTCGTCGCGCGAGCAACTGCAGGCGCTGGGCGCCGAGCTGCGCCAGCGCCACTGGGCCGACCAGCAGGGGCTCGACCTCGTGCCCGTCGGCGATTTCTCGTTCTACGACCAGGTGCTGGACACCAGCTTCCTGCTCGGTAACCTGCCCGGGCGCGTACAGGGCTTCCATGGCGATGCGCTGGACAATTACTTCCGCGTGGCGCGAGGCCGTTCGGCCGCGCATGACGACTGCTGCGGTGGCGCAAACCATGGAAAGCACGCCGGCGACGGCGTGCAGGCCGGCGAGATGACCAAGTGGTTCGACACCAACTACCACTACATCGTGCCCGAGTTCAACGCCGGCACCGCTTTCCAGCTCGACGCCTCGCGCCTGCTGGCGCAGCTGGCCGAGGCGCAGGCGCAAGGCGTGAAGGCCAAGCCGGTGCTGATCGGCCCGCTGACGTATCTCTCCATCGGCAAGGCCAAGGACGGCTCGGACAAGCTGGCGCTGCTGGAGCGCCTGCTGCCGGTCTACGCCGAGCTGCTCGAACTGCTGGCCGCGCAGGGCGTGGAGTGGGTGCAGGTCGACGAGCCCATCCTCGTCACCGAGCTGGATGCGGACTGGCAGCACGCCTTCAACACCGCCTACCACCACCTCAAGAGCAGCCGCGTGAAGATCCTGCTGGCCACCTATTTCGGCCCGCTGCACGAAAACCAGTACCTCGCCGCCAACCTGCCGGTGGCCGGCCTGCACATCGACGCGGTGCAGGGCGAGGTCGAGGTGCTGCCCCTGCTCGGCCTGCTGCCGGCGCACAAGGTGCTGTCGCTGGGCGTGGTCAGCGGCCGCAACATCTGGAAGACCGACCTCGCCGCCGTGCTCGCCTGGCTGGAGCCGCTGGCCGTGCGCCTGGGCGATCGGCTGTGGATCGCGCCCTCGTGCTCGCTGCTGCACGTGCCGGTCGACCTGGAGATCGAGCAGCAGTTGGATGCCGAGGTGAAGTCCTGGCTGGCCTTTGCGCTGCAGAAGCTCGATGAGCTGCGCGTGCTCGGCCGGGCGCTGCGCGAAGGCCGTGAGGCGGTGCAGCAGGAGCTGGCCGCCAACGCTGCCGCGCTGGCGGCGCGCCGCAGCTCGCCGCGCGTGCACAACCCGGCGGTGCAGGCGGCGGTGGCGCGCATCGATGCCCGGCTCGGCCGGCGCGAGAGCGCCTATGCCGAGCGCGCCCGCAAGCAGGCCGCGCAGCTGCAGCTGCCGCTGTACCCCACGACGACGATTGGCTCCTTCCCGCAGACGGCCGACATCCGCCATGCGCGCAGCGAGTTCAAGGCCGGCCGGCTGGACCAGCGCGGCTACCAGGCCGCGATGCGCGCCGAGATCGCGCGCAGCGTGCGCGAGCAAGAGGCGCTGGGCCTCGATGTGCTGGTGCATGGCGAGGCCGAGCGCAACGACATGGTCGAGTACTTCGGCGAGCAGCTCGACGGCTATGCCTTCAGCCAGTTCGGCTGGGTGCAGAGCTATGGCTCGCGCTGCGTCAAGCCGCCCATCCTGTTCGGCGACATCCGCCGCCAGAACCAGGGCACCCAGGCGATGACGGTGGAGTGGACCGTCTACGCGCAGTCGCTCACCGGCAAGCCGATGAAGGGCATGCTCACCGGCCCGGTCACGCTGCTGAACTGGTCCTTCGTGCGCGACGACCAGCCGCGCGCCGCGTCGTGCCGGCAGCTCGCGCTGGCGATCCGCGACGAGGTGCTCGACCTGGAGCAGGCCGGCGTGCGCGTGATCCAGATCGACGAGGCCGCGCTGCGCGAGGGCCTGCCGCTGCGCCGCTCGCAGTGGAAAAGCTACCTCGACTGGGCCGTGGAGTGCTTTCGCATCAGCGCCAACGGCGTGCGCGACGAGACCCAGATCCACACCCACATGTGCTATTCGGAGTTCAACGACATCATCGCGTCGATTGCGGACATGGATGCCGACGTCATCACCATCGAGACCTCGCGCTCGGACATGGAGCTGCTAGCTGCCTTCGACCACTTCGACTACCCGAACCAGATCGGCCCCGGCGTCTACGATATCCACTCGCCCAACATCCCGACGCGCGAGCACATCGTGCAGCTGATGAGGAAGGCCGCCGGGCGCATCCCCGCCGAGCGCCTGTGGGTCAACCCCGATTGCGGCCTCAAGACCCGCCAGTGGGCCGAGGTGCTGCCGGCGCTGGCGCACATGGTGCAGGCGGCCAAGGAGCTGCGCGAAACCGCATGAGGAAGGTTGGGGCGCGAAGGAGCATATCCAACCAACCAAAAAATCGTTCGCGGCGGCGCGCGCTTCTGCGATAGTCGCGGGTTTGGTTGCATAGATTCATGATCCTGGAGGAGAAGCCATGCGTTTGACGCCCCGCCTTGCCCTGCCGCTGCTGGCGCTCGCCGCGGCATTGCCGCTGACCGGCGGCGCCGCCACTTTCCGCTGGTCGCGCGCTGCCGACATGTCGTCGTGGGACATCCACGCGCAGAACGTGGGGGTGAACAACTCGCTGCACCGCGCGGTCTACGAGGCCCTGGTCGAGTACAACAGCCAGACGCTCAAGCCAGAGCCGTCGCTGGCCAGCCAATGGCAGCGCATCAGCCCCACGCAGCTGCGCGTCACGCTGCGCCCCGGCGTCAAATTCAGCGACGGCTCGCCGCTCACCGCCGACGACGTGAAGTTCTCGCTCGAGCGGGCCAAGGCCAAGACCTCGGGCTTCGTGGTCTACACCCAGGGCATAGACCGCGTCGAGGTCGTCAACCTCGGCACCGTCGACATCTTCTCCGACATCCCCAACCCGGTGCTGGTCAACCAGCTCACCGAGCTGCGCATCATGAGCAAGCCCTGGGCCGAGCAGCACCAGTCGCTGCAGCCCAAGGACATCAAGTCCAAGGACGAGCCCTACGCCCACCGCCACGCGCTGGGCACCGGGCCCTTCGTGCTCAAGTCGTGGTCGCAGGACTCGCGCCTGGTGCTGGAGCAGAACCCGCAGTGGTGGGGCAAGGGCCGGTTCGGCGGCAACGTGACCGAGGTGGTGTACACGCCGCTCAAGTCCGACGCCACGCGCACCGCGGCGCTGCTGTCGGGCGAGATCGACTTCATCATCGACCCGAACATGAACGACCTGCCGCGCATCCGCCAGCAGCCGCGGCTGCAGGTGCTCGAGGCCGCGGCCGACCGCACCATGTTCCTCGGCATGGACCAGTTCCGCGACGAACTGCCCGGCTCCAACATCAAGGGCAAGAACCCGCTCAAGGACCAGCGCGTGCGCCGCGCGCTGTACCAGTCCATCGATATTGCCGCGATCCAGCGCGTGGCCATGCGCGGCCTGGCCCAGCCCACCGGCACGCTGATCGCCCACCATGTGAACGGCTGGACGAAACAGGCCGATGCGCGCCTGCCCTATGCGCCCGATGCCGCCAAGAAGCTGCTGGCCGACGCTGGCTATGCCGACGGCTTCGAGGTCGATTTCGCCTGCAGCGCCGGCCGCTACCCCGGCGACGAGGCGCTGTGCCAGTCCATCGCCGCGCAGTGGGCCAAGTTGGGCGTGAAGGCCAGGCTGCGCACGCTGCCGTTCGCCACCTACTTCCCGATGATCCAGCGCAACGAGGCCAGCATCTACCTGCTGGGCTGGTCGGTGCCCACCTTCGACGCCTACTACAGCCTGCAGGCGCTGATCCGCAGCCCCGGGGCGGGAGGCGACGGCAACTTCAACCTGGGCCGCTTCTCCGACCCGCAGCAGGATGCGATGATCGAGCGCATCAAGAAGGAGACCGACCTCAAGGTGCGCAACCAGCTGATCGAGAAGGTGCTGCTGCGCGACCACGAGGCCATCTCCCACATCCCGCTGTTCAATCTGATCACGCCTTGGGCCGCCACCAAGCAAGTGCAGATCCCGACCCGCGCCGACAACTACATCGACTGGCGCGCGCTGAAGGTGAATTGAGCAGGGCCAGGCTCTATCAAAAAATGAGCTGCTGGCGCTTGATGGCTGGTGATTTCAAAGTCAAATAACTCTGAATCCCATGCCAGACGAGCGCTGGCAGCTCATTTTTTTATGATGGGCATCCCGCAGGTATTCTCGCTACAGCAAGCTTCCAACCCCTGCGAGGAGACACACGCATGCAACCCAGCTTCCCCACCTTGCCGCGCCGCGCGCTGCTGCTGGCCGCCGCCGCCGTGCTGGCCGGCTGCGCCACCCAGACTGCCGCGCCGCCCAATCCGGCGCTGGCCACGCCAATTCGCCTGGTGACTTCGGGCGGCTTTGCCGAGGCGCACCAGCAGCTGTTCCCGCTGTTCGAAAAGCAGACCGGCGGCAAGGTCGAGTCGGCCTACGGCTCGTCGATGGGCGCATCGACCACCTCCATCCCGAACCGGCTGCAGCGCGGCGAGCCCATCGACGTGGTGGTGTTGGAGCGCGGCGCGCTCGACAAGCTCGTGGCCCAGGGCCAGGTGCGGCCCGGCAGCGAGGTAGACCTGGTGCGCTCGTCCATCGGCCTCGCGGTGCGCGCGGGCGCGCCGGTGCCCGACATCAGCACCGAGGCCAAGTTCAAACAGGTGCTGCTCGCGGCGCCGTCGATCGCCTACTCGGCCAGCGCCAGCGGCACCTTCTACGAAACGAAGATGCTCAAGCAGCTCGGCATCGAGGCCCAGGTGCTGCCCAAGAGCAAGAAGGTGGTGGGCGACCGCGTGGGCACCATCGTGGCGCGCGGCGATGCGGTGGTGGGCATGCAGCAGGTGAGCGAGCTGCTGCCGATCCCCGGCATCACCTTCGTGGGGCGTCTGCCCGATTCGGTGCAGAGCTACGCGGTGTTCTCGGCCGGCATTGCCACCGGGGCGAAGAACCCCGAGGGCGCGCGCGAGTTGCTGCGCTTCTACCAGTCGGCCGCGGCGCGGCCGGTGGTCGAGAAGACGGGGCTGGAGGTGATCGCGCCTAAGCCGTAGCGAGCTTTTGCACCGCCGCCCGCTCGCGCATGCGGGCGCTGTGCGCGGCCACGCGGGGGAACTCGGCGATGTCCACGCCGTCGCTCTTGAGCCAGCTGGCCACGGTGTAGAGGTAGCCGTCGGCCGTGCTGTACTGCTCGCCCAGCACCCAGGGGCCGTCGCCGAGGTAGTGCTGCTCGATCACGCCGAAGCACTCGCGCATGTTCTGCGGCACCTTGGCGCGCATCGCGGCCTGGGCGGCCTCGTCGTCGGCCCAGCGCGCGGCGCGCGGGCGGTGCGCGTGGGCAATGTGCGCGGTCGAGGCCAGGTAGGCGTTGAACTCCTGCATCTGCGCCAGCGCGAAGGGATCATCCAGCGGCGCGAGCCGGGCCTGCGGATAGGTCTGCGCCACATACAGCAGCAGCGCGGGCACCTCGGTCAGCACGCCGCGCGGCGTGACCAGCGCGGGCACGCGGCCCTTGGGGTTGACCGCCAGGTAGGCGGGGCTGCGCTGCTCGCCGGCGGCGAAGTCCAGCGTCTTCAGCGCGAAGTCGGCGCCGGCCTCGTGCAGTGCGATCAGCACGGCCTGGGCGCAGGTGCCTGGCACGTAGTACAGCGTGGTGGTCGGGGCGGTCATGCGGAAGCTCCTTTCGAATGAAATCGGCCTCTGGGCCAATGGGTATGAGCGCGAGCAGCTATGAAAATTGATAGTCTGGCGTACCGCCATGGATTGTGGCACGCCCGCCCGGCGGCCGCAGTCGCGGCGGGTACCATAGCCGCTTTGCATCCGGCGCCCCGCGCCCGCTCGATCTGTCCATGGCCAAGGAAAAAACCATCTACACCTGCTCCGAATGCGGCGGCACCAGCCCGCGCTGGCTGGGCAAATGCCCATCCTGCGGGGCCTGGAACACGCTGATCGAGTCGCTCTCCGAGCCCGCGGGCGGCGGCAAGAACCGGCTGAGCCAGGCCAGCTACGCCGGCTACGCGGGGCAGGCGCAGGCGGTGGTGCCGCTGGCCGCGATCGAGGCCACCGACGTGGCGCGCACGCCCTGCGGCATCGACGAGCTGGACCGCGTGCTCGGCGGCGGCGTGGTCGAGGGCGGCGTGGTGCTGATCGGCGGCGACCCGGGCATCGGCAAATCGACGCTGCTGCTGCAGGCGGTGGACGCGCTGCAGCGCCAGGGCCTGCCGGCGCTGTACGTGACCGGCGAGGAAAGCGGCGCGCAGGTGGCGCTGCGCTCGCGGCGCCTGGGTATCGAGGGCAGCCAGGTCAACGTGCTGGCCGAGATCCAGCTTGAGAAGATCCTCGCCACCAGCGAGAGCATGCAGCCGGCGGTGGTGGTGATCGACTCGATCCAGACCATGTACTCCGACCAGCTCAGCTCCGCGCCCGGCTCGGTGGCCCAGGTGCGCGAGTGCGCGGCCCATCTCACGCGCATGGCCAAGAGCACCGGCATCGCCGTGGTGCTGGTGGGCCACGTGACCAAGGAGGGCGCGCTGGCCGGCCCGCGCGTGCTCGAGCACATGGTGGACACGGTGCTCTACTTCGAGGGCGACACGCACAGCAGCTTCCGCCTGGTGCGCGCGATCAAGAACCGCTTCGGCGCGGTCAACGAGATCGGCGTGTTCGCGATGACGGAGAAGGGCCTCAAGGGCGTCTCCAACCCCAGCGCGATCTTCCTGAGCCAGCATGCCGAGCCGGTGCCCGGCAGCTGCGTGCTGGTTACGCTGGAGGGCTCGCGGCCGCTGCTGGTCGAGGTGCAGGCCCTGGTCGATGCCGGCGGCCCCAGCCCGCGCCGCCTGTCGGTGGGCCTGGACCGCGACCGCCTGGCCATGCTGCTGGCCGTGCTGCACCGCCACGCCGGCGTGGCCTGCGCCGACCAGGACGTGTTCGTCAACGCCGTGGGCGGCGTGCGCATCAGCGAGCCGGCGGCCGACCTGGCGGTGATGCTGTCCATCACCAGCAGCCTGCGCGGCAAGGCGCTGCCCAAGGGCTTCATCGCCTTCGGCGAAGTGGGCCTGGCCGGCGAGGTGCGCCCCGCGCCGCGCGGCCAGGAGCGGCTGAAGGAGGCCGCCAAGCTCGGCTTCACCGTCGCCGTGGTGCCCAAGGCCAATGCGCCCAAGAAGCCCATCGAGGGCCTGACCATCCACCCGGTCGAGCGGGTGGACGAGGCCATGCAGGTGGTGCGCGGGCTGGATTGAGGGGCTTGACGGAACCTTGAGGGCGCGCTGCCTACAGCAGGGCATCGACTGGAGACTGTTCGCTTGTCGCCTCCAGCGCCGCGTCAATTTCACGCCACCCAGAGAGGAGGCTCCGGAACCACTGGCTCACTCCGGCTCCAGGTTTGGTGGGCGTCGTGATAGCTGATTTTTCTATCGCATTTGAAACACTCATTGCGCTAAGATACCCTCGTTTACAAATATTTCAGGGGGCCGCATGTTCACTCCCGGTGTTGTCAGGTCGCTGGCATCGAACGCACCGTTCACGCTACGCCGCATGCGTGAACGCCTCGGCCGCCTCGCGCTCGTCCTGCTGCTCGCCACCGCCGTGCCTGCCTGGGCGGCGACGCTCGTCGTCACCAACGGCAACGACAGCGGCGCAGGCTCGCTGCGTGCGCAGATTGCGGCGGCGGCCAGCGGCGACACCATCGTGTTCGCCCCCGCGCTCGACGGTACGACCATCAGCCTGACGACGTTCAGCAACGATCTCTCCGCGGGCAGCACGCAGTTCGGCCCCTCGGCGTTTTTCATCACGGGCAGCCAGACGCTGACCATCGATGCCACGGCCAATGGCTTGACGCAAGGCGTCGTCATCGCGCGATCCAGCGTCGCGGGCACGGCCAAGTTCCGCCTGTTCGACGTGGGGGTGGGCAGCAGCCTGACGCTGCGCGGCGTGACCCTGAGCAACGGGTACGCCGAAGGCGGGTACGCCTCCAGCGGCGGCGGCGCGCTCGGTGCTGGCGGCGCGATCTTCAATCGGGGCACACTGGTGCTGGATCGCTGCACCTTGACTGGCAATACAGCCTTGGGCGGTCAAGGTGGCGCGTCCGCTGCCGGGAATGGCGGCGGCGGCGTCGGTGCAAACTCCTCCGGAAGCGGCGGTGGCCCGAATGGTGGAGCAGCGGGCGCGCACAGTGTTGTTGCCAATGCCGACGGCGGTGCGGGGGGAAATGGCGGTCTCGGCGGCGGCGGCGGTTGGGGCGGCTTGGTTCTCGTCTCCGGGAGCGGTAATGGCGGCAATGGCGGCAATGGCGGTTTCGGCGGCGGCGGCGGTTGGGGCGGTTACGTCGGTAGCCCCGGCACGCCCGGTGCCGGTGGAAACGGTGGCTTCGGCGGCGGCGCGGGGCCAGGCAGCCCCTATGGCATCCCTGGCTTCGGCGGCGGCAACCCCGGAGGCACGGCCACTGGGTACGGTGGCGCGGGTGCCGGCATGGGCGGGGCCATCTTCAACGATGCGGGCACCGTCACGCTGACCAACGTCACGCTGACCGCGAACACCGCCAACGGTGGCGCAAACGGGTACATACCTGCCGATCGCGGATCGGGCTACGGCGGCGCCATCTTCAACTATGCGGGTACGCTAACCCTGGATTTCGTCACCCTGTTCGGCAACAACGTCGCCGCAGGCGCGAGCGGTAGCGGCGGCACTGCCGATGGTGGCGCGATTTACAGCCTGGGGGACTCCGCCGCCGCGTGCAGTGCCGGGGGCAACACCTGCACCACCTCAGGCAATGCCAGACTGACGATGAACCACTCCATCGCCGCCAATAGCACCGCCGGGGTCAACGATGTGAGGACCGCCGCCATCCACGGCGGCAGCAGCACCGGCGGCGGCGCGGGCAACCGCGTCGGCTCGGCGGCCGACACCCTGCTGCTTTCCGCCTTGCCCGCAACGCTGACTGGCGGGATGGCCGATGTGATGATCCCGCAGGCGGGCAGCATTGCGATCAATGCGGAGCCGTGTTCGAGCGCCATCGACCAGCGCGGCATCGCCCGCCCGCAAGGCGCGGCCTGTGACGTCGGCGCAGTCGAGGTGGTTCCAGCCAATCAGGCTGCGCTCACGGCCATCGCCACGCCAGCCAGCATCGTCTTCAACGCCACCAGCGCGCTGAGTACGACCGGCGGCTCAGGCACCGGCGCGGTGAGCTATGCGGTGACCGCAGGCAACGCGTTCTGCGCAATCACCGGCAGCACGCTCACCGGCACGGGTGTAGGCACCTGCACCGTGACTGCGACCAAGGCCGCGGATGACAGCTACAACGCCACGTCCGCGACGGCGGATGTGACGGTGGGTCAAGCCGCAACCACGACGAGCCTCGGCCCGCCGGCCGCCATCGTGCTCGGGCAAACGGTGGACGTGAGCGCAGCAGTCGCAGTCCTTGCCCCCGGCGGCGGCACGCCGACCGGCACGATCACGATCAGAGATGGCGGCGTGGGCGCAGGCGACACCTGCACGATCACCCTGCCCGCCACCAGTTGCGCCTTGACCCCGAGCGCCGCCGGCAACCAGCCGCTGACCGCCACCTATTCGGGCGACACCAACTTCACATCCAGCAACGCGAGCGCCGCGCTGGCGGTGGGCACCCGCCCAACGGCCATCACGCTGGCGAACTCGCCCAATCCTTCCAGAGTGGGAGAGCCAGTCAACCTGATCGCCACCGTTACGCTGCTGCCAGCGGCAAGCGGCGCGGGCGAAAGCGCCAAGGCGGCGGCTATGCTCACCGGCAGCGTGACTTTCAGCGATGGCTCGACCGTGCTCGGCACCGTGCCGCTGGACGCCGATGGCACGGCAAGCTTGGTGACGTCGACATTGGCGCAGGGCAGCCACACGCTCACCGCGCGTTACTCGGGAAACGCCGGCGCAGCGGTGGCCAGCGTCACCGCAAGGCAGGACGTCGATGCGGCCTTGGTGGTGCCGGTGCCGGTGCCGGCCCGGTCCGTATGGATGCTGGCGCTGCTTGGGGCCCTGCTGGCCGGGCTGAGGGCAGCGATACATCGGCAGCGACCGCCCGTGACGGGCCGATGATTCGGTGTCCGTTCGACGGCGGACAGGTTGCTGAGTGGCCGGGTGGGGTGGACCCCGGCGCTGCCAGCGCCTACCATCGGCGCTCCAGGAGACACCCATGCAAGCATCGAATCCCGAAACCGGACCTGCGGCCTCCGCGCTGATCGACGAGCGCATCGCCGAACTGGGCGACTGGCGCGGCGCTACGTTGCGGCGCATGCGCGCGCTGATCCACGAGGCCGAGCCGCAGGTGGTGGAGGAGTGGAAGTGGCGCGGCACGCCGGTCTGGTCGCACGGCGGCATCCTATGCACCGGCGAGACCTATAAAGCGGTGGTGAAGCTGACCTTCGCCCACGGCGCCGCGCTGGACGACCCGGCCGGGCTCTTCAATGCCAGCCTGGACGGCAACACCCGGCGCGCGATCGATATCCGCGAGGGCGAGGAAGTCGACGCGGCGGCCTTCCAGGTGCTGGTGCGGGCGGCGGTGGCGCTGAATGCCTCCAAGGCGAAGGCGAAGCGTTCGAAGTAGGCGAACAGCCGGCCGGTGGCAGTCCCCTATTGATAGCGCCTGGCGCTCAAAAGAAAAGGGCTTCAGATATTTTCATATCTGAAGCCCTTTGGGCGATTGCGCTAGCAGCTATGGTTTTTGCTACCAGCCGCTAGCCTTAGCTTAGCTTAGAAGCGGCGGCGTACGGCCCAGGCGGCGCCGCCCATCAGCAGCGCCAGCAGGGTCAGCATCCAGCGGCTGTCCACCGGCACCGGCGTGGGGGCCGCTGCGGCTCCACGGACGGTGATGGTCACCGTGGCGGTGCTGCAGGTCTCGGCCCCGGCCTTGGCGGGGGTCCGCGCGACGCCCATCGAGCTTTCTGCGGAGCAGACCTCGTAGGTGAAGCTGTCCTCGCCCACGAAGCCCTGCTTGGGTGTGTAGGTGTAGCTGCCGTCGGGGTTCATGGTGACCGTGCCGTTGGCCGGGTCGCTGGTCTTGCGGAACGACGCGCCGGGGCCGTAGCTGTCATTCTCGGCCGCGTTGCCGCTAACCGGCTGGTTCACCGTGGTGCTGGCGCGGTCGTCCACGGCCTTGGGGCCGACGGTCACTGTCACCTCGGCCGTGGTGCAGCTGGGCTTGGGCGTGCTGCTGTCGCAGATCTCGTAGCTGAACTTGTCCTCGCCGCTGAAGCCCGGGTTGGGCGTGTAGGTGCAGCCCGAGGCATTGCAGGTCACGGTGCCGTTGGCCGGCGGTGCCGTGGGCTTGATCGAGTTCGGGTCGAGCGGCGCGCCGGCGCTGCTGTCGTTGGCGGCCACGTCGATGGTCACCGGCGTGTCGGGCGCCGTGGTGGCCTGGTCGGGCGTAGCCACGATCGTGCCGCCGGTCACCGTGATGTGCACGGTGGCTTCGCTGCACAGGTTCGGGTCGGTCTGCGGATCGGGCGGCAGGCAGACCTCGTAGGTGAAGCTGTCATCGCCCACGTAGTTCGGGTTCGGCGTGTAGGTGTAGCTGCCGTCCTCGTTCATGGTCACCGTGCCGTTGCGCGGGCCGCTCTTGCGCTTGAAGATCGAGCCCGGGCCGGCGGTGTCGTTGCTGGCAGCATTGCCGCTGACCGGCGTGTTCACCGGCGTGCCGATGTCGTCGTTCACGGCTGCGGGGCCGACCTTGACCGTCACCTCGCCGGTGGAGCAGTTCGGCGTGGGCTGGCTGCTGTCGCAGATCTCGTACTGGAACTTGTCCTCGCCGCTGAAGCCCGGGTTGGGCGTGTAGGTGCAGCCCGAGGCATCGCAGGTCACCGTGCCGTTGGCCGGCGGCGTCTTGGGCTTGAGCGAGTCAGGGTCGAGCGGGGTGCCGCTGCTGCTGTCATTGTCGGCCACGTCGATGTGCACCGGCTTGTCCTGCGGCGTGCTGGCGCTGTCCGGGCCGGCGCTGAGGTCGCCGCCGTCCACGGTGATGCGCACGGTGGCTTCGCTGCACAGGTTCGGGTCGGTCTGCGGATCGGGCGGCAGGCAGACTTCATAGGTGAAGCTGTCTTCGCCCACGAAGTTCTCGTCCGGCGTGTAGGTGTAGGTGCCGTCGGGGTTCACCGTCACCGTACCGTTGGTCGGGCCGCTCTTTTGCTGGAACGTCGATCCAGGGCCAAAGGCGTCGTTGCCGGCGAGGCTGCCGTCGACCGGCGTGTTCGCCGGCGTGCCGTTGCTGTCATCTACGGCCTTGGGGCCGACCTGCACCGTCACCTCGGCCGTGTCGCAGCTGGCCGTGGGGCTGCTGCTGTCGCAGATCTGGTAGCTGAACTTGTCCTCGCCGCTGAAGCCGGGCTTGGGCGTGTAGGTGCAGCCGTTGGCGTCGCAGGTCACGGTGCCGTTGGCGGGCTGGTCAACCACCTTGGTGGAGGCCTTGTCCAGCGGCGAGCCATCGCTGCTGTCGTTGCGAGCCACGTCGATGGCGATCGGCGTGTCGTGCGGCGTGCTGGCCGTGTCGGGTTCGGCGATCACATCGCCGCCGACGATGGTGATCTTCACCGTCGCGGTGGAGCAGAGTTCGCCCTCAGCCTTGGCCCGGGCCGCCAGCAGCAGGAGCGGGCCGGGCGAAGCCACGTCTGCGGGCATGCAGACTTCGTAGGTGAAGCTGTCCTCGCCGACGAAGTTCTCGTTGGGCGTGTAGGTGTAGGTGCCGTCCGCGTTCATCGTCACCGTGCCGTTGGCCGGATCGCTGGTCTTGGTGAACTGGGCGTCCGGGCCGTAGACGTCATTCGGGGTGACGCTGTCGTTCAGCGGCGTGTTCACCTTGGTCTTCTCTTCGTCGTCCACCGCCTTGGGGCCGACCTTGACGGTCACTGTCTCGGTCGCGCAGCTGGGCGTCGGGCTGTTGCTGTCGCAGATCTGGTAGGTGAAATCGTCGACGCCGCTGAAGTCCTCGTCGGGCGTGTAGGTGCAGCCGTTGGCATCGCAGGTCACGCTGCCGTGCGCGGGCTCGTCCTGGAGCTTGGTGGAGCTGCGGTCCAGCGCGGTGCCGCTGCTGCTGTCGTTGCCAACGACGTCGATGGTCACCGGCTCGCCATGCGGCGTGCTGGCCTGGTCCGGCGCGGTGGTGATCTCGCCGCCGTTGACGGTGATCTTCACCGTGGCGGTGTCGCACAGGTTGGGATCGTCCTGCGGGTCGGGCGGCAGGCAGACCTGGTAGGTGAAGCTGTCCTCGCCCACATAGTTCGGGTTGGGCGTATAGGTGTAGGTGCCGTCTTCATTCATGGTCACCGTGCCGTTGGCCGGGTTGCTCGTCGCCTTGAACACCGAGTCCGGCGCATAGACGTCATTGGTCGCCGCGTTGCCGTCCTTGGGCGTGTTCACCGGCGTGCTGGCGGTGTCGTCCTTGGCATCGGGGCCGACGACCACCGTCACTTCCTCGGTCTTGCACGAGGGCGTGGGCTGGTTGCTGTCGCAGATCTCGTACTGGAACCGGTCTTCGCCGCTGAAGCTGTCATCCGGCGTGTAGGTGCAGCCATTGGCGTCGCAGGTCACGGTGCCGTGGTTGGGGCCGCTCTTGAGCTTGGTCGAGTCGCGGTTCAGCGGCGAGCCATTGCTGGAGTCGTTGGCGGCCACGTCGATGGTCACCGGCGTGCGCGCCGGGGTGCTGGCGCTGTCGGGCTGGGTGACGATCTGGCCGCCCTCGACCTTGATCGTCACCGTGGCGGTGTCGCAGAGCTTGGGGTCGGTCTGCGGATCGGGCGGCAGGCAGACCTGGTAGCTGAAGCTGTCCTCGCCGACGAAGTTCGGGTTCGGCGTATAGGTGTAGCTGCCGTCCTCATTCATGGTCACCGTGCCGTTCTTGGGATCGCTCTGCTTGGTGAACTTCGAGCCCGAGGTGGACTTGTCGTTGGTGGCCGCATTGCCGTTGACAGCCTGGTTCACCGGCGTGGTCGCGCTGTCGTCCACCGCATCGGGGCCGACGGTGACCGTCACCTCGGCGGTGCTGCAGAACGGCGTGGGCTGCGTGTTGTCGCAGATCTCGTAGGTGAACTTGTCTTCGCCGCTGAAGCCTGGGTTGGGCGTGTAACGGCAGCCCGAGGCATCACCCTCGGCGCCGCAGACCACCGAGCCGTTGGCGGGCGGGTTCTTGGGCTTGATGGAGCTGGGGTCCAGCTCCGAGCCCAGGGCCGTGTCGTTGCCCGCGACATTGATGTCCACCGGCGATCCGCTCCTGGTCGTGGCGCTGTCCGGGTTGGCGGTCACCTGGACCCGCTGGTTCACGAAGGTGCAGGTGATGTCGTCCGCGGGCGTATAGGCGTTGGCGGGGATGGTGATCGTCGAGCCGTTGCGCGTGGTGCCCACATGCTCGCCGTTCGCATAGCTGCAAGTGCCCTCGGCCAGCACGAAGTCGGCCGGGCCGCCGGTTTCCGCCAGGTTGATCGCATCGCCATGGTGGCCCACCTGGTAGCGCTGCGAGGCGGCCGGGTTGCTGCCCGACGCGGTGGTCAGGCGGGTGCTGGCGCTTTGCTTGTTCGTGCCCAGATCGGCCGTGGTGGTGTTGTCGTTGCTGAAACCGAAGCTGCCGAAGCCATCGTTGGTCTGCTTTTGCAGCGTGACCGTCGCGCCCTTGACGGACCAAGCGAACTCCAGCCCGTCGCCAAAGGTCGTGGCCAGGCCTTCTGCATTCGCGGAGGTTCCATCCACATTGAAAATCAACTCCGTGATGCCGGTTCCATTGAACTGGACGCTGCCGCAGGCCGTGCCGTTTTCGAGGTTGCTCAGGGAGCAGGTGGCGGTTTCAGACGGATCCATGATGGGATTGCCGTTCTGGTAGATGACAGAACGCACGAATGAGGTACTGTCGACATAGAAGGGCAGATTCCCACTGAGCCGGGACAGGGTCACATTGCTGGGGGCCGAACCTGCCAGCCTCCAGAGGGTGCTGTTGGTGTAGCGATTCCTCCCTTGTCCCCCCTGGCCGCCTAGGCGGGCTACATGGAGTACAGGATTGTCCACCGGCCGGCTGAAGGTGACCATGATCTGCTTGGTTTCCAAGGCCGAATTATTGTTGTTGCCGAAGCAGACCGTCATTCCCAGCGCATCCAGGCCTGCCACTCCTGCTCCGTAGGGGTTGGTAAACCACTCCGGCTTGCGGCTGTCTAGCTTCGCAGTATTGTTATAGCCGGCATTGGAGTTCAAGCAGGTACTGCCCAACCAGCCACTGAATGTCACGGTAACGCCGGCAGCGGTGGCGTTGCCGCTACTACTGCTGGTGGTCCAGCGCCCGGTGGTGACCGCTGCGGCACTCAACCCGTACGCGAGCCCGAATAAAAATAACAAGCTTTTCAGAAGGAAAAGCACTCGAGAATAGAAAGAGGGATAGAACATTCAGATGCCGATCCTGCTGAGGTGTTTTGGATAACTCGGGCCGTGCGAATGTCGGCTTGCGGGCGCTCCCTCACCCGTACGCTGAATCGGTGGCCCGCACGCTGGCTGGCGGTGTGCGGGCTGTATGCAGGACCAGCCGATAGGGCCGGAGTGAGGGCATTTCTATTTTTTCATTGTTGGAAAAATATATTTACAACTCTGAATGAATAATTTATTTAAATGAATTTGAGGGTGCAGCGCCTGGGCGGCGGAAGCCGACGCAGGCAGGCGGCCCCGGCGCACCTGGTTGCCAGGGCGCGCCCCTTTCAAGCGGCGGTCCATGCCTGCTTTTGTTTGCTGCAAAAAACGTAGCGTTTTGCGCTTGTTACATATTGGTTTTGAATGCTTCTGAGCGGCAAAGGCAGATGTAACAAGCGCTGCCCGCTATGGTTTTGTATTTTTTGCGCCACATTCCGGCGTGCGGCGCTGCGCGCCTCGCGCAAGGGCCAGCGCTTACTGGTGGAAGACCACGCTTTCCGACAGCTCCGCGCGGCCCACGTCCAGCCGGTTGACGGTGGCCTGCGGGTCGCGGTGGCCGAAGGAGATGCCGAACAGCATCTTGTGGTCGTCGGCGATGCCGAGCACCGAGCGGATCGTGGGAGCGAACATGGCCAGCGAGGTCTGCGGGATGCCGGCCAGGCCGCGGGCGGCCAGCGACAGCAGGAAGGTCTGGCCGTACATGCCGATGTCGCCGGCCGTGCGCACGCTGTCGCCGAAGCTGGGCATGAACAGCAGCGCCACGTGCGGGGCGCCGAAGAAGCCGAAGTTCTTCAGCAGCTCCTCGCGCCGGCCGGCCTGGTCCTCGCGGGCGATCTCCAGCAGGTCGTAGTGGGCCTTGCCGCTGGCCTGCGCGCGCTCGGCGTGGGCGCCGGAGTAGGCGGCCATGTCGAAGGAGAAGTCGGGCTCGTATTCGCCCCGGGCCTCTGCGGCCAGGATGGCGGCGGCCAGCGCATCGCGCTTGGCGCCGGAGACGATGTGCACCTGCCAGGGCTGGGTGTTGCAGTTCGACGGCGCGTGCTGGGCGTCGCGCAGCACGGCCTGGATCTGGGCCGGCGCCACCGGGGTCGGCAGGAACTGGCGGGTGGCGCGGCGGTTGCGGACGATGTTTTCAAAGACGGTGGTTTCGGTCATGGCGGTATCCCAAAGAAGAATGTCCACAGCTTAATAACAACCAAAAATAAGATAAATGGACTAATATTGGCTTGTTTATGTATTGATGGTTGTGAATGCTGGACCGATTCCGCTCGATGGAGGTGTTCGTGGCCGCGGTGGACGCGGGCTCGTTTGCGGCGGCCGCCGAGCGGCTGGGCATGAGCGCGCAGATGGTGGCGCGCCACGTGCAGGCGCTGGAGCAGCGCCTCGGGGCCACGCTGCTGCAGCGCACCACGCGGCGCCAGAGCCTGACGGAGCTGGGCAGCCAGTACCACGAGCGCTGCGTGGTGGTGCTGAGCGAGGCGGCCGCCGCCGATGCGCTGGCGCTGGAGGCAAAGGCCGAGCCCCACGGGCAGTTGCGGGTGAGCGCGCCGCAGGAGTTCGGCGCGCAGTCGCTGGTGGATTTCGCGCTGCTCTTCATGGCCCGCTACCCGCGCGTGGCGGTGGACCTGCGCCTGTCCGACCAGCGGGTGAACCTGCTTGACGACGGGGTGGAGGCGGCGTTCCGCATCGGCGAGCCCGCGGTGGGCGAGAGCAGCAGCCTGGTGACGCGGCCGCTGCGCCGCTACCGCATGGTGGCCTGCGCGGCGCCCGCCTACCTGGAGCGGGCCGGCATGCCGCGGCAGCCGGCGGACCTGGCGGCGCACCAGTGCATTGGCTTCGTCTTCTGGAACCGCAAGGTCTTCAACGAGTGGGTGTTCACCCAGGGCGGGCAGGACTACCCGGTGCGCATCGATGGGCGGCTGCAGGTCAACAGCAGCCAGGCGCAACTGCGGGCGGCGCTGGCGGGCGGCGGCATCCTGCTGGGCGCCGAGGATCTGGTGCGCGCCGACCTGGAGGCCGGCCGGCTGGTGCGCGTGCTGCCCGGGTACGAGGGGCCGTCGCGGCCCATGCACCTGATCTATGTGGCGGACCGCCAGCGCACCGCCAAGCTGCGCTGCTTCGTCGAGGAGGCGGTGCAGGCGTTTGCAGAGGGGTAGCTATTGAAAAGGTAGCTTCTTGCGCTTGATGGATAAGGATTTCAGAGGTAAACCCGTCTGAAATAACGATGGGGAAAGCGCCAACAGCTATCAATATAGTGTTGGCGCTGGCCCGGCTCAGAACAGCACGCGGCAGCGGATCGTGCCCGGCACCTGGGTCAGCTTCTGCAGCGCCAGCGCGGACGATTGCGCATCGAGGTCGATCACCACGTAGCCTACCTTCTCGTCGGTGCGCAGGTACTGGCCGGCAATGTTGATGCCGTTGTCGGCAAACACGGTGTTGATGGCCGACAGCACGCCCGGCTGGTTGTGGTGCACGTGCAGGATGCGGTTCTGGCCGGGGTGGGCGGGCAGCGCCACCTCGGGGAAGTTGACGGCCGAGGTGGTCGTGCCGTTGTCGCTGTACTTGACGAGCTTTTCCGCCACCTCGAGGCCGATGTTGGCCTGCGCCTCCATCGTGGAGCCGCCGATGTGGGGCGTGAGGATCACGTTGTCCAGCCCGCGCAGCGGCGAGACGAACTCGTCCTTGTTGCTCTTGGGCTCGGTGGGGAAGACGTCGATCGCCGCGCCCAGCAGATGCTTCGCTGCCAGCGCCTCGGCCAGCGCGTCGATCTGCACCACGGTGCCGCGCGAGGCGTTGATGAGGATGGCGCCGGGCTTCATCGCGGCCAGCTCGTCGGGGCCGATCATCCATTGCGTGGACGGCAGCTCGGGCACGTGCAGGGTCACGATGTCGGCTTGGCGCAGCAACTCGGGCAGGTTCGCGGCCTGGCGCGCATTGCCCAGCGGCAGCTTGGTGACCACGTCGTGGAACAGCACCTGCATGCCCAGCGCCTCGGCCAGCACCGACAGCTGCGTGCCGATCGAGCCGTAGCCCACGATGCCCAGCGTCTTGCCGCGGATCTCGTAGGCGCTGTCGGCGCTCTTGAGCCAGCCGCCGCGGTGCGCCACGGCGTTCTTCTCGGGAATGCCGCGCAGCAGCAGGATGGCCTCGGCCAGCACGAGCTCGGCCACCGAGCGGGTGTTGGAGTAGGGCGCATTGAAGACGACGACGCCGCGCTCGCGGGCGGCGCCCAGGTCCACCTGGTTGGTGCCGATGCAGAAGCACCCCACGGCCACCAGCTTGTGGGCGGCGGCGAACACCTCCTCGGTGAGCTGGGTGCGCGAGCGGATGCCGACGAAGTGCGCATCGGCGATCTTGCTGCGCAGCTCCTCGCCCTCCAGCGCGCCGGTGAGCGCCTCCACGTTGGTGTAGCCCGCATCCCGCAGCACCTGCAGCGCGGACGGGTGGATGCCTTCGAGCAGCAGGAACTTGATCTTCGATTTGTCGAGCGAGGTCTTGGCCATGGTTGCGCTGTGCTGTGGTGTAGCAAACCATCATGGCCCAGAACCGATGCCACTAGCGTTTATCAGGTTGACACACGAATTTTTTGGGCGTGGTACAACCGGCAGCTTGTTTTTTCTCTGGGATTCCAGGCATGACCGAGCACCGTTCCCCGACCCTGTTTGACACCGTGCAGGCCGGCGACCTGCAGCTGTCCAACCGCATCGCCATGGCGCCGCTGACGCGCAACCGCTCGCCCGACGCGGTGCCGCGCGCCATGGCGGCCACCTACTATGCGCAGCGCGCCTCGGCCGGGCTGCTGGTCTCGGAAGGCACGGCGATCAGCCACGAGGGCCAGGGCTATTCGGACGTGCCGGGCCTCTACGGCACCGAGCAGCTCGACGGCTGGCGGCGCGTGACCGACGCCGTGCATGCGCAGGGCGGCCGCATCGCCTGCCAGCTCTGGCACGTGGGGCGCGTCTCGCACGTCAGCCTGCAGCCCGGCAGCGCGGCGCCGGTCGGGCCCTCGGCCATTGCGGCCCAGGCCAAGACCTATGTGATCGACCGCGGCACCGGGCAGGGCGGCTTTCTGCCCACCTCCACGCCGCGCGCGCTGGACGCCGGCGAGCTGCCCGGCATCGTCCATGCCTTTGCTGCCGCGGCGCGCAACGCGGTCGAGACGGCGGGCTTCGACGGCGTGGAAATCCACGCGGCCAACGGCTACCTGCTCGACCAGTTCATGAAGGACGGCGCCAACCAGCGCGACGACGACTACGGCGGCTCCATCGCCAACCGCGCCCGGCTGGCGCTGGAAGTGGCGCGCGCCGTGGCCGATGCGGTCGGCCCGGGCAAGGTGGGCATCCGCCTGTCGCCCGTCACGCCCGCCAACGGCGTGCACGACAGCGATCCGCAGCCGCTGTTCGAGCACGTGGTGCGCGGGCTGGCGCCGCTGGGGCTGGCCTTCGTGCACGTGATCGAGGGCGCCACCGGCGGCCCGCGCGAGGTCGAGGGCCGTCCCTTCGACTTTGCCGCGCTCAAGCAGGCCTACCGCGATGCGGGCGGCCGCGGCGCCTGGATGGTGAACAACGGCTACACCCGCGCGCTGGCGCAGCAGGCCGTGGCCAGCGGCTATGCCGACATGGTGGCCTTTGGCCGGCTCTACATCGCCAACCCCGACCTGGTCGAGCGGCTGCGCCACGACGCACCGCTGGCCAAGCCCGATACCGCCACCTTCTACGGCGGCGGCGAGGCAGGCTATACCGACTACCCCGCGCTGCAGCGCGCATAGCGTCTGCGCTCTTCCGGTGGTGGCCCCAGCCCTGACACGACGATTTGCTACAGTCGCGGCTATGTTGAAACCACTGTTGATACGGGCAGCGGTGCTGGCCGCAGCCCCGCTGGCGCTGGGCGGCTGCTCGCTCTGGCCCCTCAAGAAGGCTCCGGCCGCTCCGCCGGCGGCCCAGGTCGCCCAGGTCCCAGCCGCACCAGCATCGGCTGCCGCAGCCAAGGCCGAGGCTCCGGCCGCGCGCATCGCCCCTGCCGAGCTGCATGGCGTCTGGGAGTGCAGCTTCCAGATCCGCATGGGCGAGGACGTGGCCAACTTCACCTACACCGACCAGTTCCACAGCGACGGCAGCCTGCGCTCGCAGGCCTACCTGGTCTACGACATGCCCAGCACCCGCCAGCAGTACGCCTACGTGCTGCAGGGCGAGGGCCACTGGCGCATGCAAGACGGCACCATCACGCTGATCGTGCCCGAGGTGGTGCGGCAGGACCGCTCCAAGCAGAAGAACTCCGAGCTGCTCAAGGACAAGGACCTGGTGCCCGAGGACCTGAGCGACACCTGGACCGTGCAGGTGGCGCAGGGCCGCAAGATGCGCGTGCTGGTGGGCAGCCTGGCCGACGAGATGCTCTGCGAGAAGGAGTAGCGCCGCGACTCAAGCCTGCTTGAAGTCGTAGGCGAAGACCTCATCGGTCAGGTCTATGGCCGGGAATTCGTCCTTCTCGCCCCAGTAGTCCTGCGTGTGCTGCCACTCGCGGGTATTGCCGCTCTGGGGCATGAGGTGCATGTCGCGCATCAGGTAGCCGGGGTTGAAGTTGTCGGCGGCGATCCAGCTGCCCAGCGGCATGTCCTGCTCATGCGCGCGCAGGCGCGGCACCACCCGCGTGGCGCCCATGGCGTCCATGTGCCCCAGCAGCCGGCAGACGAAGTCCGCCACCATGTCGGCGCGCAGGGTCCAGCTGGCGCGGAAGTAGCCGAACACCCAGGCCAGGTTGGGCACGCCGGTGAACATCATGCCGCGGTAGGTCACGGTGCTGGCGAAGTCCAGCGGCCGGCCGTCGACGGTGAACGGAATGCCGCCCAGCACGCTGAGCCGAAAGCCCGTGGCGGCCACGACGATGTCGGCATCCAGCCGCGCGCCGGATTTCAGAGCGATGCCGTCCTGGGTGAAGCGCTCGATCTCGTCGGTCACCACGGTGGCATGGCCGTTGCGGATTTCCTCGAACAGGTCGCCGTCGGGGATGAAGGCCACGCGCTGCTGCCAGGGCCGGTAGCGCGGCGTGAAGTGGGGATCGAGCTCGCAGGCTCCATCGAGTTGTTTGCGCACGCCTTCGAGCAGCTCGGTGCGCACCACTTCGGGCTCCTCGCGCGAGCGCCGGTCGAAGAGGGCGCCGTCCATCAGCACCTTCTTGCGGACGATGGCGTGGATCCAGGCCGGGTCGATCTCGAGCCGGCGCAGCTCATTGGCCAGGTCGTTGGAGTTGCGGCCCGAGACGAAGAAGGTGGGCGAGCGCTGCAGCATGGTGACCTGGGCGCCCAGGCGCGCCAGCCCCGGCACCACCGTGGCCGCCGTGGCGCCCGAGCCGATGACGACCACGCGCTTGCCTTGCACGTCCAGGTCGTCGGGCCAGGTCTGGGCATGGATGAGCGGGCCCTGGAAGTCTTGCATGCCTGGCCATTCGGGCAGGTAGCCCTGGTCGTGCCGGTAGTAGCCCTGGCACATCCAGAGGAAGCGGGTGGTGAAGCGCAGCGGCTCGCCGGTGTCCAGCCGCGTGGCGTCCACGGTCCACAGGCTGTCGGCGGTGGACCAGGACGCGGCCGTGATCCGGTGGCGGTAGCGGATGTGGCGCGCCAGGTCGTTTTCCTCGATCACCTCGCCCATGTAGGAGAGGATTTCGGCGGCCGTGGCGATGGGCTTGCCCATCCATGGCTTGAAGCGGTAGCCGAAGGTATAGAGGTCGCTGTCCGAGCGCACGCCCGGGTAGCGGTGCGTGTGCCAGGTGCCGCCAAAGCTGGCCTGCGACTCGAGCACGACATAGCTTTTGTCCGGGCACTGGGTCTGCAGGTGGAAGGCCGAGCCCACGCCCGAGATGCCCGCGCCCACGATGAGCACGTCGAAGTGTTCCGTCCGCAGGGGCGCTTGCGCCAGGTCCTGGGTCGTGGTGGGTGCATTCATCGGAAGTCTCCTGGGGCGTGCTGCGGGGTGTCGAGGTGCTGTTCGAGCAGGCGCAGCAGCGCCTCGGGCTGCTCCATCATCACCAGGTGGCCGGCGTCGAGCTGTTCGTAGCGCGCGCCGGCGATGCCGGCCGCCAGCTCGCGGCAGTGCTCGGCCGGCACCAGCCGGTCGTGCTGCATGCCGATGACCAGGGTGGGCGCCTGGATGCGAGCCAGCTCGGCGCGGATGTCGATGGTGGCGTCCAGCTCGGCCTGGCGGTCGCCGCCAGCGGACAGCACGGTGGCGTAGCGGTCCAGCGCGGTGGCAATCAGCTCCGGCGGGTTGTGCCGGAAGAAGGCCGCGGACAGGCCATGGACCAGCAGCAGGCGCCCGAGCTGCCGCTTGTCGGTGCGCGACAGGCCGGCCCAGAGCTCGAACTGCAGCCGCATGCGCACATCGGTCCGGGCCCAGCCGCCCAGCAGCACCAGCCGGCGCACGCGCCCGGGCATCGCGGCCGCGGCGGCCGCGGCCACCACGGCGCCGAGCGAGTAGCCCACCAGGTCGAACGGCTCGTCGCCCGCCAGGCTGGCGGTGGCGCGCACCTGCTCGACCAGCGTGGCCAGCGCGATGGGGCCGCCGGGGTCTTCGGTCTGGCCCGCGCCGACCATGTCGAACGCCAGGCAGCGCCGCTTTTCCGACAGGCGCGGCAGCAGCGCGGCCCAGCCCGTCTCGGCGCTGGAGGAGGTGCCGTGGACGAGGATGGTGGGCCGGCCCTGGCCGGCATCGAGCACGCTGGTGGCAGCGCCGAGGCAATTCACATTCACACGTTGCATGGCAATCCTTGGACAGGGTTCAGGGAGGGGGGATGGGGGGCAGGCCCAGGTGGCCCAGCACCAGTTCGTACAGCACCTGGACCAGGGCCGCATGCTCGCGGGGGATGGGCGCCTGGCGGTTGTACATGCCGTTGAAGTGCGCGGCGCGGGCCGCATACACGCCGAACATCACGCGCTCTTCCCAGCCGGGGATGGCCGTCACCTCGGGGTAGCGGGCCAGCGTGGCCACCAGGCGGCGGGTGGCATCGTTGCCGAGCCGGCCCACCGGCTCCCAGGCCTCGGGGTCGACCAGGGCGCGGCGCAGCACGGCGCGGAACACGCCCTGGCTTTGCTGCTGTACCCGCACCGCCAGGTCGACGAAAGAACGGATCACCGCGTGGGGCGAGGCGTGCTCGGCGGTGACCTTGGCCAGCAGCTCATCCGTGTCCTGCCGGATGCGGTCGAAGCCGCGCTCCAGCACCGCCTGCACAAAGCCCTCGCGGTCGCCAAAGCGGAAATACAGCGCGCCGATGGAGGTTCCTGCGCGCTCGGCCACGGCCTGCATGGACAGGCCCTCGAAGCCATGGGCCTCGAAATGCGCCAGCCCCGCATCCAGCAGGGCGGCTTCCGTGGCCTGGCTGCGCGCCTGCAAGGCTTGCCGGCGCGGCTTGGCGGACGGGGCTGGGCGTTCCGGCATGGTGGGCTGCTAAATAGAATTGAATTTATGGTTTTATTCATTATGGGAGCGGGTGCCAGCGGCCACAAGCGGCGGTGTCGCCTGCATTACGGTGCCGTGCCGGCGGTGCCGCGCTGCAACCGATTGACAGGTACCGGCTTTGGTCCTACAACCGGTGCATACCCGCGGCGCAGTGCGGGCAGGAGTCGGCATGACGGACGTTCACAGCATCAATCTCGACAAGCTGCGCAATATCGTGCAAAAGTTTCAACACCGTGATTTCACCGCCGCGCAGGTGGCAGCCGATTACTGGGACAGTGCCAAGGGAGACGAATACGGCGGCCTGGTCACCACCAGCCGCCACATCCAGTTCGAACAACTGCTGCTGCGCAATGCGGCGCTGCTCGGCATCCAGCCGGTGCCCGGCGAGGCCGCGCTGGCCCCCAAGCGCTGGCATGTGGCGTGAGGTACTCCTGATTTAATAGCTATTGACGCTCTATCAATGGGCGTTGCAACCACTTTTGATGCAAAAAGATACCGGCCCGTTGGCCGTGCGGCTGCGTGACTTTGCCGAGGCCGACCTGCCCACGATGGGCCAAGCCCTGACCGACCCGCGCGTGACCGCGTACTACGGGCTCTCCACCGAAGCCGGCACGCCGCAGGCCGTCGCCCGCGAGCAGCTTGACTGGCTGCGCGAGCTGCAGGCGCTGGAGGAGGGCTGGTGGCAGGCCATCGTGGCGGCCGAGGACGGAGCCCTGGTGGGCGGCCTGGGCGCCTACGACCGCGACGACGACGGCGACAGCGCCGACCTGGGCTTCTGGCTGCTGCCGGCCTACTGGGGCCGGGGCGCGATGCGCCAGGCGCTGCGGCAGTTTGCGCCGCGGGTGTTCGCACGGCTGCGCCTGCACAGCCTGGTGGCCTATGTGGAGCCGGTCAACACCGCTTCGGCGCAGGTGCTGCGGGCCTGTGGCTTTCAGCACGAGGGCCTGCTGCGCGAATGCACGCGCCGGGGCTCGGCCTACGTGTCGCTGGAGCGCTATTCGCTGCTGCGCAGCGAGCTGCCGCCGGCCTGATCAGGCCAGCGGCGACAGATGGCGCACATGGCAGCCATGCACATGGTCGTTGACCATGCCCATGGCCTGCATGAAGGCATAGACCGTGGTGGGGCCGACGAAGCTGAAGCCGCGTTTCTTCAAATCCTTGGACAGCGCGGTGGCCTCGGCCGAGGTCGTCATCGCGCGCAGGGTTGCCCAGCTGGGCTGCTGCGGGCGGCTGGCCGGCGCGGGGGCCCAGCGCCAGACGTAGGCGTCGAAGCTGCCGAACTCTTGCTGCAGCGCCAGCACGCGCTGCGCGTTGTTGATGGTGGATTCGATCTTGCCGCGGTGGCGCACGATGCCGGCATCCTGCAGCAGGCGTTCCACGTCGGCCTCGCCGAAGCGCGCCACCCGCTCGGGGTCGAAGCCGGCAAAGCCCGCGCGGAAGGCCTCGCGCTTGTTCAGGATGGTGAGCCACGACAGCCCGGCCTGGAAGCCTTCGAGGCTGATTTTCTCGAACAGCCGCCGGTCGTCGTGCACCGGGAAACCCCATTCCGCGTCGTGGTAGCGCTGGTACAGCGGCGTGGCGGCGCACCAGGCGCAGCGCAGGGCGCCGTCGTCGCCGGCGAACAGTCCTTCGGGCGGGGCGGCACTCATTTGGGGGCGGCCCAGTAGGGCTTGAGGACCTGCGCCTCGGCATCGAAGCGCTCGTTGACGCGGCGGGTCTCGTCGGCCAGCACGGCGGTCTGCTTGTCGGCCTCCTGCTGGTCCTGCGTGTTGGTGCCGACGCGCTCGCGCAGCGACGCGGGGGCCTTGGCCGGGTCCTTGCGGTAGAACTCCATCTCCTCGTCAAGCTTGGCGCGCTCCGACTCGATGATGCGCTTGCGCACCTGCACGGTTCGGGCCTGCTCCTGCAGCAGCACCAGGTTGGCCGAGCGCTCGGCGTCGTGCACGGCCTTGCTGGGGTAGCGCGCGGCCAGCGCGCGTTCGCGCCGCTTGCCCTCGCCCGCGCGGCTGCGCTCCTCGGCCTCGCGGCGCTGGCGCGCGGCCTGCTCGGCGCGCTCGTATTCGGAGGTGTTGGGGCCGATGGTGCGCACCGCGCCCGTGGGCGAGATCACCTGCTGCTCGCGATCGGCGCAGGCGGCGATGGGGCGGTCGGCAGTGAGGTGGCGGCCCTGGGCGTCCACGCAGGCATAGACCGTCGCGGTGGCGCCCGGCTTGGGCTGGGCCATGCCCGTTGCCGCCATGCCCAGCGCCAGCGCTGCCGTAGCCACCCACCGAATGTCTTGTGCCGCCATGCGTTCCCGGTCCCCTGTTCGTTCTGTCTTGTCGTTATACCCCGTAGCGCTCGCGGTAGGCCTGCACCCGCGCGTGGTGCTCGCTGGCCGCGCCGTCGCCCAGGTAGCGCAGCAGGTCTTCGAGCCTGGCGATCGTGCAGACCTGCATGCCCAACTGGCTCTGCACATACTGTACGGCGCTGTAGGGCACGTCCTGGCCATTCTCGGTGGCTTTTTCCTGGCGGTCGAGCGCGATCGCCATGGCGTGCGGCACGGCGCCTGCGGCCTTGATCAGCGCGATGGACTCGCGCGCGGCGGTGCCGGCGGACATCACGTCGTCGATGATGAGCACCCGGCCCTTCAGCGGCGCGCCCACCAGGCTGCCGCCTTCGCCGTGGTCCTTGGCTTCCTTGCGGTTGTAGGCGAAGGGCACGTTCCGGCCCAGGCGGGCCAACTCGACGGCCACCGTGGCGGCCAGCGGGATGCCCTTGTACGCGGGGCCGAAGACCATGTCGAACTCGATGCCGCTGTCCACGATGGCGTTGGCATAGAAGGCCGCCAGCCGGCCCATCTTGGCGCCGTCGTCGAACAGCCCGGCGTTGAAGAAGTACGGGCTCATGCGCCCGGCCTTGGTCTTGAATTCGCCAAACCGCAAGACCCCCGCTTCCACGGCAAAACGCACGAATGCCTGCGCCAGCTCGCCGGCACCGGCCGACTGTGGGAGACTATCCACCATGACCCAATCCTTGTTCAAATTAACCAGCCTCAACCTGAATGGCATCCGCTCGGCGGCCAACAAAGGGGTGATTCCCTGGGTCGAGGCGACCCGGCCCGATTGTATTTGCGTCCAGGAAATCAAGGCGCAGCATGCGGACATGCAGGGCAAGTTCGAGCAGATCGACGGCATGCACGGCTACTTCCAGTTTGCCGAGAAGAAGGGTTACTCGGGCGTGGGCGTGTACACCCGCCACGAGCCCAGCGACGTGGTCATCGGCTTCTCGCCCACCGAGTTCGACGCCGAGGGCCGCTACGTGGAGCTGCGCTTCGACAAGCCGGGGCGCAAGCTGTCCATCATCAGCTGCTACTTCCCGAGCGGCAGCTCGGGCGAGGACCGGCAGCTGGCCAAGTACCGCTTCCTGGCCGAGCTGCACCCGCAGCTGATGCGGCTCAAGGGCGAGCGCGACTTCATCCTCTGCGGCGACGTGAACATCGCCCACCAGAATGCCGACCTGAAGAACTGGCGCAGCAACCAGAAGAACAGCGGCTTCCTGCCCGAGGAGCGCGCCTGGATGACCGGGGTGCTCGAAAAAGAAGCCGAGGCCGGCGGCCTGATCGACGTCTACCGCCTGCTGCAGCCCGACACCACCGACGCCTGCTACACGTGGTGGAGCAACCGCGGCCAGGCCTACGCGAACAACGTGGGGTGGCGCCTGGACTACCACCTGGCCACGCCGGCGATTGCGGCGCTGGCGCGCGCCGAGCACATCTACAAGGAGCAGAAGTTCTCCGACCACGCGCCGATCACCATCGACTACGAGCTGGCGCTGTAAGCGGGGTCTTCAAAAACAGGAGCTGCTGGCGCTCATTGTCATTGGTTTTCAAATGGAAAACTATTTGAAAATCAATGGAGTCAAGCGGTAGAAGCTCCTTTTATAGGAGCGGTCTTCGCCTGGCCGGCAGCGGCCTTTCGGGCCATTGACGGGGCCGGCGGCCCGGTTCACCATGGCAGGTGGTCTTTCCGAAAGGAGCACGCCATGGCTGAGCAAGACAAGGTGTTCGCGGGCTCGCTGCCGCAGTTCTACGACACGCTGATGGTGCCGCTGATCTTCGCGGACTATGCGGCCGACATGGCGGGCCTGGTGGCCGCCTTTGCGCCCGGCGCGGTGCTGGAGACGGCGGCCGGCAGCGGCGCCGTCACCCGGGCGCTGGCGCCGCAGCTGCGCGCCGATGCGCGCTACGTGGTCACCGACCTGAACCAGCCCATGCTCGACTACGCCATCGGCCGCCAGCCGGCGGACAGCCGCATCGCATGGCAGCAGGCCGACGCGCTGGCGCTGCCGTTCGGCGACGCTTCGTTCGACATCGTCTGCTGCCAGTTCGGCGCCATGTTCTTCCCCGACCGGGTGGCCGGCTACGCCGAGGCGCGGCGCGTGCTGCGGCCCGGCGGGCACCTGCTCTTCAGCGTCTGGGACCGCATCGAGGACAATGCCTTCGCCGACGAGGTCACGACGGCCATGGCCGCGCTGTTCCCCGCCGACCCGCCACGCTTTCTCGCCCGCACGCCGCACGGCTACCACGACGTGGAGCGGATCCGCGAGGACGTGCAGCGCGCCGGCTTCGCCGACATCGCGATCGCCACGCACGAGAAACAGAGCCGCGCGCCATCGGCCCGCGAGGTGGCCATCGCCTACTGCCAGGGCACGCCGCTGCGCGGCGAGATCGAGGCGCGCGACGCCGGCCTGCTGCCGCTGGCGACCGAGCGCGCCGCCGAGGCCATCGCCCGCCGCCATGGCAACGGCCCGGTGGCCGGCAAGATCCAGGCGCATGTGATCGTGGCCGGCCGCTAACCGGCCGCAGTCAGCGCGCCAGCCGGTAGGTGGACTGCACCAGGCCCGAGGCAAAGCTGCGGCTGGCCACCAGCGTCCAGTCAATGTCGTGCGGCACGGCGCCGAACAGCGGGCGACCCGCGCCCAGCAGCACCGGCACGGTGGTGACGACCATGTCGCTGACCAGGCCCTCGCGCAGAAAGGACTGGATCAGCTGCCCGCCGTCCACATAGATGCGGCGCACGTTCTGCCGCGCCAGTTCGGCGAGCAGCTCCTGGGGCGTCTGCGCCGAAAACCGCAGCCTGCCGCGCAGCGCCTCGGGTACGGCCGTACCGGCCAACTGCCGCGACAGCACGACGACGAGGCGGTCGTAGGGCCAGGGATCGAAGCCGGCCACGGCCTCGTAGGTGCCGCGGCCCATCACGATCAGGTCCTTGTCGGCGATGAAGGCCGGGTAGCCGTGGTCCTCGGCGGGATCGTCGCGCTGCAGCAGCCAGGCGATGTCGCCGTCGGCGCGGGCGATGAAGCCGTCGAGGCTGGTGGCGATGAAGACGTGGGCGGTGACCATGCGGGGCTCCTGGGGCAAACGGGCATTAGAGCATCGCCGGAGCGGGCGCAAAAAAAGGCCACGGACGCCGGGCGTCCGTGGCCTTTTCAGCCGCTGCGAAAGTACCGCTCAGTGGCTGCTGTCGATGGTCTTCACATGCTCGGCCACCTGCGCGGCGGTCACGTCGCCGGGGCGGCCGCCCCAGGTCTGGCGCATGTAGTTGACCAGGTCGGCCATCTCCTCGTTGCTGAGCTTGTCGGCAAAGCCGGGCATGGTCTGCATGCGCTCGCCCTGGGCCAGGTCGCGCTCGTGCACGCCTTCGCGCACCACGCGGATCAGGTTGATCGGCGTGGGGAACATGGCCGTGGTGTTGGTGCTCATGGGCAGCGACGAATGCGGCTGGCCCGCGCCCTGCGCGCCGTGGCAGCCCGCGCACAGGCCCAGGTACAGGTGCTCGCCCTTGACGTTGACCTGGCCCTCGGGCGCCTTCACCTTGGGGCCGGGCATCTCGCGGTTCTGGGTCAGGTAGGCGGCCATGGCGCGCACGTCCGCCTCGGCCATGCGCGAGGTGGAATGCTCGAGCACCGAGGCCATGCGGAAGGTCATCACGCCCTGCGGCGACACGCCGCTGCGGAAGAACTGCACCAGGTCGGCCTTGTTCCAGCCGCGCTCGCCGAGCGCATCGGGCGTGATGGCGGGGGCGTACGAGCCCTCGATGGTGTTGCCTTCCAGGTAGTGCGCGGCATCCATGGCGAAGGTCGCCTTGGTGCGCGGGCTGTGGCACTCGGCGCAGTGGCCCAGCACGTCCACCAGGTACTTGCCGCGCGCCAGCTCGTCCATCGACGGATCGAACTCCTTGGCGGCGGGGCGGTTGAGCACGTTCCACGCCGCCACGGCCGGGCGGATGTTGAACGGGAAGTGCATGCCGCTCGGCTGGTTGGCCACCTCGACCGCGGGCTGCTTCATCAGCCACACCCACAGCGCATCGACGTCGCCGCGCGTGATCTGGTGGTAGCTGGCGTACGGCATGGCCGGGTACAGGATCTTGCGGCCCGGGGCGATGCCGGCGGCCACTGCGCGGTACAGGTCGTCGGCCGTCCAGTTGCCGATGCCGTGCTCCTTGGACGGCGAGATGTTGGTGCCGTAGAGCGTGCCCATGGGCGTGACCATCGGCACGCCGCCCGCCAGCTCGGCGCCGGTCGTCGGAGAGCTGTGGCAGGCCGCGCAGTCGCCGGCGCGGAACACCTGCTCGCCGCGCTTGTACAGCGCGTCGAACTCCTTGGCGTCCAGCTTGGTGAAGTCCACCGTCGCTGGCGGCACGCTGCTGGAGCTGCCATACCAGTACATGCCGCCAGCCACCAGCACGCCGGCCACCACGGCCAGGCCCAGGCCCTTGATCCAGCTGCGTTTAGCCATTGCTGACAACCTCCTTGGTGCGCTTGCCCGTGGTCAGGCCCGGCGTCTTGAGGATCACGTCGCGCACGGCGTTGTAGTAGCGCACGTAGCCGGTGCAGCGGCAGATGTGGGGTTCGAGCTGCTGCTCGATGGCCTTCTCCACGTCGTCGGCGGGCACGGGATGCTTCTCGAGCTTTTCCACCAGCACGGTGGCCGAGTTCACGAAGCCCGGCGTGCAGTAGCCGCACTGGAAGGAGTAGTGCTCCAGGAAGGCCTTCTGCACGGGCGACGGATGGACCACGCCCTTGTCGTCCACCGAGGCGATGCCCTCGACGGTGCGGATGGTCTTGCCGTTGAGCCAGGTCACGCCGGTCACGCAGGCGGGCACGGTGATGGAGCCCTTTTCCGGGTCGTCCACGATGATGGTGCAGGCGCGGCACACGCCCTGGCCGCAGCCCAGTCGGGTGCCGTTCATGCCCACGTATTCCTGCAGGAACTCGATCATCATCAAGTCCTTGGGAACGTCGACGGGGCCTACTTTTTTGCGGTTGATGGTGGCGGAGAATTGGATACGGTCCTGCATCACAGTACCTCTTTGATCTTGTCGGGGGTCACGGGGGTGGCATGGAAGCGCTTGCCGGTGGCGTGGGCGATGGCGTTGACGCAGGCGGCGACCACCGGGATCATCACCACCTCGGCCATGCCCTTGGGCGGGTCGGTACGCGACAGCGGCGGCAGCACCACGCCCTCGGCCTTCCACACGGCCACTTCGCTGGCGCGCGGCACGTGGTAGCGGTTCAGGCTCCACTGGCCGTTGCCCGGGCCGGTCTCGTGGCGCGGCAGGTCTTCGTACAACGCATGGCCGATGCCCATGGCCACGCCGCCCTGGATCTGGCCCGAGACCAGCTCGGGCACGATCTGCGTGCCGCACTCCAGCCAGGTCTTGTGCGACAGGAGGCTCACCTTGCCCGTGCCCGGCGACACCGACAGCTCCACCATGGTGGCGCAAGGCGCGTAGTACACCGTGCCCGCGTTGGTGCGCTGTACCGGCGGGTAGTAGACCTTGTCGCGCGCGATGAAGGCGTAGCCGTCGGATTTCATCGTGGCCTTCTTGGCCTCGCCGGCACCCTTGCCGTACTGCACGGACAGGGCGTCGATCATGGCCTGGAACTTCCTGCCATCGACGGTGAAGTCCGCCTTGGCCCAGGCCCAGCGGTTGAAGGCGTGCACGCACACGCCGGTCACCAGGCCCAGCTCGTGGGCGCGGGCGGCCAGGCGCTCCAGGCTCAGCGGCTCCAGGCCTTCGGCCACGAGCAGGCGGTCGCGCCACTCCAGCATGTCCTCGGTGACGGTGCTGGGCAGCAGCTGGCCGCCGCCTTCCTTGCTGGACCAGATGGACTGGGCCGCGGGCCACAGGCAGAGCTTGAGCAGCAGCTGCGCGGCCTGCTGCGTGGCGTGGCGGAAGTAGTAGGCCGAGTTCGAGGCCGACACCGGCGACACCAGGCGCGGCACCCAGGTCGGGTCCTTGGCCAGCTCGTCTTCCTTGGCCTGGGGCGTGGTGTAGGGCTCGTCCTTGGTGTGCAGCGGCAGGTTGTCCCACTGGTTCACCGCGAAGTCCACGTCGTCCGCCGGGTGGCCGAGGAAAGGCTCCACCGCCACCATTTGCGACGTGGTGCTGCCGGTGCCGATCTCGGTGGCGATGTGGCGCATCTTGATGCGGCCCTCGGGCGTGATCTCGAGCTGTGCGATCGAGGCTTCCGCGCCCGTGCCGAAGTCCTTCTGCACCGCGCCGAAACCTATGCCGTAGCGCAGGCCGGGGTTGGCCGCCTCGAAGTCGGCCTTGCGCTTGGCGCGCTCGGTCCACATCGGGTCCTTGGCGGCCATCTCGAGGATTTCTCCGATGCGCAGGTGGCCCGAGGGCGAGGCGCCTTGGGTGTTCTTCATGCTGCTCTTGAGCACGTTGCGCTGGCGCAGCTCGATGGCGTCGAGGCCGATCTCCTGGGCGATCTCGTCGACCAGCATCTCGGTGTAGGCCATGGACTGCACCGTGCCGTAGCCGCGCATGGAGCCGGCCGTCACGCCGATCGAGGGATAGACCTCGGTCGACAGGTCGCTCTCGGGGAAGTAGTAGATGGACTGCGCCGCCGTCACGGCCACCGTGCCCACCGAGGGGCTGAAGTTGGTCACGCCGCCGCCGTCGCCCACCATGTGGCAGGTCAGCGCGTGGAACTTGCCGTCCTTGTCCACCGAGATCGCGGTCTCCACGTCGAAGGGGTGGCGCTTGAGCGCGAACTGGAAGTGCTTCCAGCGGTCCAGCGCCAGCCGCACCGGGCGGCCCTGGGCGTACAGCGAGGCCAGCGCCACGTAGAACGGGAAGGGGTGGTGCTCCTTCTGGCCGTAGCCCACGGTGTAGGAGCTGATGTAGTCGAGCTTGTTCAGCGGCAGCTTGCTGTCCTTGAGCATGTGCAGCACATGCTCGGCCGTGCCATAGGGCGCCTGGGCGGCGGCCACCATGTGCAGCGTGCCGCTGTGCCGCTCGTACCAGGCCAGGCCGTTTTCCATTTCCATGGACATGTGCTCGATGGACTGGCTGTAGTACTTGCGGGCAAAGGCGCGCAGGCCTTCCTTGGGCTGCTTCATCTCGGCCTGGATGCGGGCCGACTCGCCCATCAGCGCGCCGAAGGCCGGATGGCTGCGGTCGGGCCAGTGCACGCCCTTTTCGTCGAGCTGCGGCCAGACGACGGTGTTCTTCATCGGCGAGAACTTGTCCTCGCCGTAGCCGCCAGCATCGTTATCGCCCTGCACCCGCACATAGCGCGCGGCCACGTAGGGCGCGCGCGGCGGCTGGGCGGCCTCGGCGCCGAAGCGGAAGATCGCGTCGTTGAAGCGCAGGCGCTGGTTGGCCACGCGGAACTTCTCGTAGTCATGCCAGATGGCCACGGCCACCGGGTGGCCCAGCATGGGCGAGACCTGGCCCTTCTTGACGAAGAATTCGCCGTAGAAGCCGGGCTCGGGCATGCCCACGCCGTCGGCGGCGATGGACTCGGCGTCGATCAGCACGTCGGGCTGGTACTCGCTGCCCAGCACCGACAGGTCGAGGCCCTCGTAGATGCGGTCGGCGCGCGGGATGTGGATGGTCAGCGCATGCGACTGCTGCTCGGGCCAGCCTTGCATGTCCCGGGCGCGCAGGTCGATGGCAAAGACCTTCTGCCCGGTGACCTTGGCCAGGCCGTCGCGGCGGTAGTTGAGCGTGTTGCCGCTGATCCAGTGGGTCTCCTGACCCCCGGCGGGCGTGATCAATTCCGCGAGCGCGTCTTTGACCGGGCGTACGCTTGCAATCACGCCCATGGCGGCGGCGGCTTTCAGGAAACCTCGCCGGTTCAAGTCCAGTTTGGACACGGTTCACTCCTCACTGCAATGCGCACAGGCGGCAGCAAGGGCTGGCGTGGGCACATCGCTAGATGACTATGTATTCCCCGGGCGGTTATACGCCCAAGAGTCAAAAAGCAGGTGATAACGGCTGCTGCTGTCGGCTTTCGCCTACATGCCAGCAGCCCGGCCGTCCGCCACGCTTTGGTCTTTGACAAGACAAAGAGGCGCGGAGTATAGGTAAAAACCATGAGCCGGCGAGTTGTTACACGCAAACGCCAGCTAATTACTCGGGAACCCGCGGCCCATCCGGCAGCTTGCAAAAAAGAGAGCGGCTGGCGCTTGTTATATCTAATTTTCAAATGGTTTTGCATTTGAAACACTTGATATGTAAGCGCCAGCCGCTTCTATTTCAGGAGCGTTGGTCGGGGCCGGATCAGCCTCTCAGCACCGAGAGCACCTCGTCCAGCATCTTCTTGGCGTCGCCGAACAGCATGCGGTTGTTGTCCTTGTAGAACAGCGGGTTGTCCACGCCGGCGTAGCCCGAGGCCATGGAGCGCTTCATCACGATGGAGTGCTTGGCCTTCCAGACCTCGAGCACCGGCATGCCGGCGATGGGGCTGTCGGGGTCTTCCATGGCGCTGGGGTTCACGATGTCGTTGGCGCCGATCACCATGGCCACGTCCGCATCCGGGAAGTCCTCGTTGATCTCGTCCATCTCCATCACGATGTCGTAGGGCACCTTGGCCTCGGCCAGCAGCACGTTCATGTGGCCCGGCATGCGGCCGGCCACCGGGTGGATGGCGAAGCGCACCTCCACGCCCTTCTCGCGCAGTGTCTTGGTGATCTCGTACACGGTGTGCTGGGCCTGGGCCACGGCCATGCCGTAGCCGGGCACGATGATCACGCTCTTGGCTTCGCGCAGCATCTCGGCGGTCTCGGCGGCGCTCACCGGCACCACTTCGCCCTGCGGTTCGGCCGCCTTGTCGCCCGTGGCCGCCTTCTTGGGCGCGCCCGAGCCGAAGCCGCCGGCGATCACGCTGATGAAGTTGCGGTTCATCGCCTGGCACATGATGTACGACAGGATGGCACCCGACGAGCCCACCAGCGCGCCGGTGACGATCAAGAGGTCATTGTTCAGCATGAAACCCGTGGCCGCCGCCGCCCAGCCCGAGTAGCTGTTGAGCATGGACACCACCACCGGCATGTCGGCGCCGCCGATGGCCATCACCATGTGCACGCCGAACAGCAGCGCGATCACGGTCATCACGACCAGCGGCGTCATGCCGGCCTGCACGTCGTGCGCGTTCAGGAACTGCTTGCCGAACCAGATCACCACCAACAGCGCGGCCAGGTTGAGCCAGTGGCGGCCGGGCAGCAGCAGCGGCTTGCCGCCAATGCGGCCGGCGAGCTTGCCGAAGGCGATCAGCGAGCCGCTGAAGGTGACCGCGCCGATCAGGATGCCGATGTAGATCTCCACCTCGTGGATGGCCTTCTCGGCGCCGCTGAACTGCACCGAGGTATCGACATAGCTGGCAAAGCCCACCAGGCAGGCCGCCAAGCCCACCAGGCTGTGCATGAGCGCGACCAGCTCGGGCATCTGCGTCATCTTGACGATCTTGGCCGCATACAGGCCAATGCCGCCGCCGATGACCAGCGCGATCACGATCCAGGCGATGCCGGACGGGCTGACGCGCGGGCCGAACACGGTGGCCAGCACGGCCAGCGCCATGCCGATCATGCCGAACAGGTTGCCGCGGCGCGAGGTTTCCGGGTTGGACAATCCACCCAGGCTGAGGATGAACAGGATGGCCGCGCCCAGGTAGGCGACGGTAGCGAGACTTTGGGACATGTGCGTCTTTCCTTGCTTGTTCTTGTTATGGCTTACTTGCGGAACATGGCCAGCATGCGACGCGTGACGGCAAAGCCGCCGAACATGTTGACGGCCGTGAGCACCAGCGCAGCGAACGCCAGCCACATGATCAGTCCGTCAGGCCTGCCGTTCGTGCCCGCCTCGGGCGGCGCGATCTGCACCAGCGCGCCGATGGCGATGATGCTGGAGATGGCGTTGGTCACGCTCATCAGCGGCGTGTGCAGCGCGGGCGTCACGTTCCACACCACCATGTAGCCGATGAAGCAGGCCAGCACGAACACCGTGAAGTGGCCGAGGAACGCCGCGGGCGCATAGGCGCCGATCAGCGCGAACAGCACGGCCGCCACGGCAAACACGATGACCAGCGACTTGACCGACATGGGCGCGCCGGCGCCATGGCCGTGGCCGCTCTTCTTCTCGGCCACGGGTGCGGCCGCTGCCTTGGGTGCGGGCACCGGGGCCTGCTTGAGCGGCGGTGCGGGCCAGGTGATCTCGCCGTCCTTGATGACGGTGAGGCCGCGGATCGCGTCGTCCTCCATGTTGACCACGGCCACGCCATCCTTGGCCTTGCACAGCTCTTCGGTCAGGCGCAGCAGGTTGGTGGCGTACAGCGTGGACGACTGCTTGGCCAGGCGCGAGGCCAGGTCGGTGTAGCCGATGATGGTCACGCCATGGCGCACCACGGCCTCGCCGGGCACGGTCAGCTCGCAGTTGCCGCCCTGTTCGGCGGCCATGTCCACGATCACGCTGCCGGGCTTCATGCTCTGCACCATCTCGGCGGTGATGAGCTTGGGCGCCGGCTTGCCGGGGATCAGCGCGGTGGTGATGATGATGTCGGCATCCTTGGCCTGCGCGGCATACATCTGGCGCTGCGCGGCCTGGAAGCCCTCGCTCATGACCTTGGCGTAGCCGCCGCCGCCCGAGCCGTCTTCCTCGTAGTCCACCTTGACGAACTCGCCGCCCAGCGACTTGACCTGGTCGGCCACCTCGGCGCGCGTGTCGTTGGCGCGCACGATGGCGCCCAGGTTGGCCGCCGTGCCGATGGCCGCGAGGCCCGCCACGCCGGCACCGGCGATGAACACCTTGGCCGGAGGCACCTTGCCCGCAGCCGTGATCTGGCCGTTGAAGTAGCGGCCGAAGGCATTGGCCGCCTCGATCACGGCGCGGTAGCCGGAGACGCCGGCCGTGGAGGTCAGCGCATCCATCTTCTGCGCGCGCGAAAGCGTGCGCGGCAGGCAGTCGATGGCCAGCACCGTGGCCTTCTTGGCGGCCAGCTGCTGCATCAGCTCGGGGTTCTGCGCGGGCCAGATGAAGTCGATCAGCGTTCCGCCTTCGCGCATCAGGCCGACTTCGTCAGCGCTCGGCGGGCGCACCTTGAGCACGATGTCCGAGGCGGACCACAGCGCTGCCGCATCGGGCAGGATCTCGGCACCGGCGGCGCGGTAGGCGTCATCGCTGAAGTTGGCGGCCTCGCCGGCGCCGGATTCGATGGCGACCGTGAAGCCCAGCTTGACGAGCTTCTCGACCACATCGGGCACGGTGGCGACACGTTTTTCCAGCGGGAAGGTTTCGCGCGGCACGCCTATGCGTTGGGCAGCGCTGGGCTGGGCGCTGTTGGGCGGCGCCGCTGGATTTGGACTAGTCTGCATGAAGGATCTCTCCTGGAGTTTTGGAATCGTTGCGTCGGGCTCGCCGCTTGGCTGCGGCTGTGTTGCCAGATGGTTGGGCAGACTTGTAGCACAGGCTTGTGGTGCGGGCCAGAGGGAAAACGTCGGCGCAGTCACCCTGTGGTCAGAATAGGACGCCGGTGCCCGTGTTATGGTCGTGCCCGGCGTTTCTTTGTTCAACCATTTCCATGCTCCAGTACCACACGGTCCCCGTCACCCCCTTCCAGCAGAACTGCTCCCTGGTCTGGTGCGACCAGACGATGGAGGCCGCCGTCATCGATCCGGGCGGCGACCTGGAGCAGATCGAGTGGGAGCTGGAGCGCCTGGGCCTCACGCTCAAGGCCATCTGGCTGACGCACGCGCACATCGACCATGCCGGCGGCACGGGCGAGCTGGCGCAGAAGCTGCAATTGCCCATCGTCGGGCCGCAGGAGGAGGACCAGTTCTGGATCGACGGTCTGCCGCAGCAAAGCGCGATGTTCGGCTTTCCCGAGGTGCTGCCGTTCACGCCCACGCGCTGGCTGCATGACGGCGACACCGTGCAGATCGGCCGCGAGACGCTGCAGGTGCGCCACACGCCGGGCCATACGCCAGGCCATGTGGTGTTCCATGCGCCGCAGATCGAGCGCTGCTTCGTCGGCGACGTGCTGTTCGCCGGCAGCATCGGCCGCACCGATTTCCCGCGCGGCAACCACCAGCAGCTGATCGACAGCATCACCGGGCGGCTGTGGCCCATGGGCGACCAGACGGTGTTCATCCCCGGTCACGGGCCCGAGAGCAGCTTCGGCCGCGAGCGCCAGAGCAATCCCTACGTCGGCGGCACCTGATCCGCCGGGCCATGCGCCATCGCGGGCGGTGGCGCACGGCAGTCCATCAGCGCTGCTGCAGCACCAGCGCGGCTTCGTTGAGGGATGCTGCCAGATCCTCCAGCGCGGCGGGGCTCGGCGCGGCCTCCTCGTCCTTGCGGACGATGCCGGTCAGCTGGCCATTGGGCAGGCCCAGGCGCCGGGGATAGAAGCCATAGGACGTCTTGCCCAGGTAGGGTGTCCAGTCGCCTTCGCCATCATTGACGCTGTACTTGAAGATATAGCCGTGCTGCGGCGTGGTGCTGCCGGACAGCGTCTTGATGCAAATGACGGTCCCGGCCAGGTCGCCCCGCACCTGGTGCTCGCAGACGAAGCGCTTGTTCGAGGAGACGACGATGCCGGAGCCCATGTCGGTCGCGGGACCGGTGGTGGTGAACTCGGGGATCTCCACCTGCCAGCCCAGCGTGGGTGAATAGGTGGTGAAGAACCACGCACCCTTGAGGCTGTCCGGCACCGGCTGGTAGCCGAAGCTGAAGCGCGTGATGGCTTTCTCGGGCTCGCCGGGGAAGGTGATGAAGCCGTTGGTGCCATCCACGAAGCGGATGCGCACCAGGCCGGCCGAGCCTTTTTCCTCGCCGGAGCGGTCGCCGCTGCCGAGATAGCGGCCGCCTTCGTAGTGCTTCAGCTCTGCAGAAACCTGGTTGTCCACCACGCTGCCCGTTGCCAGGTAGAACGTGGGCTTGCCGCTGCTCTCGTAGGCATACATCTGCATCACCAGCGTGTTGTTCTGCACGTCGATGCTCAGGCCCCGGCCCGGCTTGCCGTTGAGTTCGTCGTTCATCACCCAGGTGCCTGCCTGCGGCATGAAAGCATAGGCCGCACTGGTTCCCAGCAGCAGCGCTGCTGCCGTCCATTTCTTCAACATATACCCTGTCCCTCTATGTGTAAAAACAAAATCCGCCATTGGCGGACTTTGAATGCTACATGTACATATGCGTACTTTTGTAATTTTTGTATGTATAAGCTCATCGATCAAATCAATGAGATGTGCAGTGGGAAGTGATTTTTTTCAAGAAAAGGTAAGGATGTTCTGCTATCTAAAAGATAGTTTCTTGGATTCAGTTGCGCCGGGCCTGTTGGTATAAACCCTGCACCTTGGGCACATTGCTTTGTAGGATGCGGATGCGGTCCGGGCCGGTGGGGTGGGTGGAGAGAAAGCCCACGCCGCCGCTGCCGGTGACGCGGCCCATCTTCTCCCACAGGCTGACCGCGGCCTGCGGGTTGTAGCCGGCGCGGGCGGCCAACTCCAGGCCGACGAGGTCGGCATCGGTCTCGTCGCTGCGGCTGAACTTGAGCGACAGCAGTTGCCCGCCCAGGTTGGCCGCGGCGGTGCCCACGTCGCCCAGGCCCAGCAGCGAGGCGCCCAGCCGGATGCCGATGCTCGTGGCCTGGTTCTTGGCCAACTGCTCGCGCGAATGCTCGCGCAGCGCGTGGGCCATCTCGTGGCCCATCACCATGGCGATCTCGTCGTCGCTGGGCTGGATCTGGGCCAGCAGCCCGGTGAAGAAGGCGATCTTGCCGCCGGGCATGCAGAAGGCGTTCACGTCCTTGCTGCCGATGAGGTTCACCTCCCATTTCCAGTCGCGGGCGCGCGGGTTCCAGGCCATGGCCTGCGGGATCAGGCGCTGGGCGATGGCGCGCAGCCGTTCCAGCTGCGGGTCGCCGGCCTTGGCCAGCGCGCCCTTGGCCGCGGCCTGCTGCAGCATCTGCCCGTACTGCTGCTGCGCGGCCTGCTCCAGCGTTTCGGCCGGCACCAGGGTGCGCAGGCTGGAGGACTTGCCCACGTCCACCTGGGCCAGCGCGGGGGCCATGGCAGCCGCGGTGGCCAGCGCGAACAACAGGTGGCGGAAGGAAGAGGGGGAGGATGCGGCGCGATGCATCCTCACATTATGTGACCTGCGCTTGCGTGCTGTTGCGCTGCGCCCGCATCTCGGCCTGCACCACCACCAGCAGGCCGGCAAGCACCGCGGCCAGGCCCAGCCAGGCGCTCAGCGGCTGGTGCTCGCCCACGATCCACACCGCCAGCACGAAGGCGGCCACCGGCTCGACCAGGCTCAGCGCCACGCCGGTGGGGCCGGAGATGTGGCGCAGCCCGATGGAGAACAGCATGTGCGCGATGCCGGACACCACCGCGCCCAGGTAGACCACGACGAGCAGGGCCGACAGCGTGAACGCAGGCGGGCCGCTCTGCAGCCAGGCGATGGGCGCGGCGAACAGCGCGGCGCCGGTGAACACATAGAAGTTGACCACCTTGGGCGGCATGTGGCCGACCAGGCGCTTGTTGATCAGCGCATAGCCCGCGTACGACAGCCCCGCCAGCAGGCACAGGCCCAGCCCGGGCCACGAGACGGCGCCGCCGGCGCCCTTGCCCATGACCATGGCCGCGCCGCCGGCCACGCTGATGAGCGTGCCCGCCCACCACAGCAGGGCGAGCGGCGCGCGCAGCACCAGGGCCTGCAGCAGCCCGGCCCAGATCGGGCTGCTGCCTATGGCCACCGCCGTGCCCACGCCCACGCCGGCGAGCTTGACGCCCTCGTAGAAGAACACGCTGTAGCCACCGATGCCCAGCGACGCCCAGGCGAACCACGACCAGCGCAGGCCGGCCTGGCGTGGATCGAGCGTGAAGTCGGGTGGACGCCGGCGCAGCGACAGCAGCAGCGCCGCCAGCAGGAACACGCTGGCCGCCGCCAACTGGGCCGCGCCCACCCAGAACGGCGACAGCCCGGCCGCGCCCAGGTGCTGCGCTGTGCCGCTGGTGCCCCAGAGCACGCCGGCCACCGACACCAGCGCGATGCCGAAGGCGGAAGAAGAAGCGAATGGTTGGCTCATGCCAGCATGGTGCGGCCGCCGGGGGATGGCGATTGTCGAGAAACGCTCAGGGTGCGTGCCCGGAGGCGGGCTGGGCCGCGCCGGCCTTTTCGAGCAGGAAGTCGATGCAGGTGCGCATGGCCTTGGTGCGGTGGCGGCTGGGCATGTACAGCAGGTACATGTGCTCGCCGTAGATGCTCAGCCGGTAGTCGTCCAGCGCGGTGACGATCTCGCCGCTGGCCAGCTTGTCGGGCAGCACGTAGTCGGGCACCAGGCCCACGCCCAGGCCGGCCAGGATGCCCTTGCGCAGGAAGGGGAAGTGGTCCGAGATCAGCGTGGGCTCCAGCACCACCTCGTGGCGCGTGGTGGCGTCTTCGGCGCACATGCGGATCTGCCGGCCCAGCGCGCCCACCGAGATGATCGGCGCCTCGCACAGCTCCTGCGGCGTGCGTGGCATGCCGTGGGCCTCGGCGTACTCACGCGAGGCGCAGACGATGCAGCGCACGTCGCCCAGGCGGCGCGCCACCAGCGACGGCGGCGGCTCGTTCATCACGCGGATGGCCAGGTCCACCTCGTCGCGCAGGTGGTCGGTGCGGTTCTCGAACAGCACGTCGAGCACGATGCCGGGGTACAGGTGCTTGAACTCGATCAGCCAGTCGGCCATGACCAGGTCGCCGAAGCCGCTGGGCACGCTGATGCCCACGCGCCCCTGCAGGCCCTGGCCGAGCTGCTCCACGGTCTCGCGCGCGGCCAGGATTTCGTTCTGGATATTGCGGCCGTGCTCGTACAGGCGCAGGCCCACCTCGGTGGCCTCGACCCGCCGCGTGGTGCGGCGCACCAGCTGCGCGCCCACCGATTTCTCGAGCTGCGACAGGTGGTAGCTCACGTTGGCGCGCGTCATGTTGAACTTGCGGGCCACCTGGCTGAGGTTGCCGCAGTCTATGATTTCCACGAGCAAGGTGAGAGACTGCAGATCCATGGCAACTGTCCAAATATATATGACAGTTTGTCAATAAATTCTAGGATTGTCAAAGTGCATTGTCATCCACACAATGCAGAGGTTTTTCCTCAAAATCCACCCAGGAGACTCCCGCATGTCCGCAGCCGCTGTCCAAACGCATCTTCACGGCCAGGTCCTGGTCGTCAGCATCAACAATCCCCCCGTGAATGCCCTGGGCCAGGCCGTGCGTGCCGGCCTGTTGGCCGCCATCGAGCAGGCCGAGGCCGATGCTGCCGCCCGGGCCGTGCTGATCGTGGGCGAGGGCAAGGCCTTCATCGCCGGCGCCGACATCCGCGAGTTCGGCAAGCCGCCGATGGCGCCGTCGCTGCCCGAGGTGCTGAACCGGCTCGAGGCTTCGGACAAGATCGTGGTCGCCGCCATCCACGGCCCCGCACTGGGCGGTGGACTGGAAGTGGCCATCTCGGCCCACTACCGCGTGGCCCTGGCCGGCGCCAAGCTCGGCCTGCCCGAAGTGAACCTGGGCCTGCTGCCCGGCGCCGGCGGCACGCAGCGCGCACCGCGCCTGATGGGCGTGAAGGCCGCCACCGAGCTGATGCTCAGCGGCAAGCACCTGTCGGCCAAGGCCGCGCTGGCCTCGGGCCTGGTGGACCAGCTCGCCGAGGGCGACGACCCCGTGGCCGCCGGCCTGGCCTATGCCAACCAACTGCTGGCGCAGGGCGCCCAGCCGCGCCGCACGCGCGACATCGTGATCGCCGACAAGGCCGCCGCGCTCGCCGAGCTGGATGCGCTGGCCGCCGACACCGCCAAGAAGAGCCGCGGCCTGTTCTCGCCTCTGAAGATCGTTGAGTGCGTGCGCGCCGCCGTCGAGCTGCCGTTCGACGAGGGCATCGCCAAGGAGCGCGCGCTCTTCGTCGAATGCCTGAACAGCCCGCAGCGCCAGGGCCTGATCCATGCCTTCTTCTCCGAGCGCGAGACGGCCAAGATCCCCGAGGCCAAGGCGGCCCAGCCCCGCGCGCTGGGCAAGATCGCCGTGATCGGCGGCGGCACCATGGGCGCCGGCATCACCGTGGCGGCGCTGGACGCCGGCCTGCCGGTGGTGATGATCGAGCGCGACGCCGACTCCATCGCGCGCGGCCAGGCCAATGTGGAAAAGGTCTACAACGGCCTGATCGCCAAGGGCCGCATGACCGAGGAGGCCAAGGCCGCCATCCTGGCGCGCTACACGCCCAGCACTTCCTACGATTCCATCAAGGATGTCGACCTGGTGATCGAGGCCGTGTTCGAGGACATCGAGGTCAAGAAGGCCGTGTTCAAGGAGCTGGACCGCGTCTGCAAGCCGGGCGCCGTGCTGGCCACCAACACCTCGTACCTCGACATCGATGCCATCGCCGCCGTCACCTCGCGGCCGCAGGACGTGATCGGCCTGCACTTCTTCAGCCCGGCCAACATCATGAAGCTGCTGGAGATCGTGGTGCCCGCCAAGGTCGCGCCCGACGTGGTGACCACGGCCTTCGAGCTGGCCAAGAAGATGAAGAAGATCCCCGTGCGCGCCGGCGTGTGCGACGGCTTCATCGGCAACCGCATCCTGGCCGTGTACAAGCAGGTGGCCGACTACATCATGGAAGACGGCGCCTCGCCGTACGAGATCGACGAGGCCGTGCGCGGCTTTGGCTACCCGATGGGTCCGTTCCAGGTGACCGACCTGGCCGGCGGCGACATTGGCTGGGCCACGCGCAAGCGCAAGGCCGCCACGCGCGACCCCAAGGCGCGCTACGTCGAGATCGCCGACCGCATCTGCGAGAACGGCTGGTTCGGCCAGAAGACGGGCCGCGGCTTCTACCTCTACCCGCAGGGTGCCCGCGTGGGCCAGCCCGACCCCGAGGTGCTGGCCATCGTCGACGCCGAGCGCGCCAAGAAGGGCGTGGCGCCGCGCAAGTTCGGCGCCGAGGAAATCATGCGCCGCTACATGGCCGCGATGATCAACGAAGGCGCCAAGGTGCTGGAAGAGGGCATCGCGCTGCGCCCGCTTGATATCGACGTGACCTTCCTGTCCGGCTACGGCTTCCCGCGCTTCCGCGGCGGCCCGATGAAGTACGCCGACATGGTCGGCCTCGACAAGGTGCTGGCCGACGTGCAGGCCTTCGCCAAGGAAGACCCGCTGTTCTGGCAGCCCGCGCCGCTGCTGCAGAAGCTCGTCGCCGAAGGCAAGAACTTCGACAGCCTGAACCAGGCTGCCAAGTAAAAACAGGAGCTGCTGGCGCTTGTTCAACAAGGTTTTCAATATGAAAACATATTGAAAATAAGGTGTGACAAGCGCTAGAAGCTATCAAAAGCATATTCCAACAATCACCCCAGGAGCAAACATGCGCGAAGCCGTCATCGTATCCACCGCCCGCACGCCGCTGGCCAAGTCCCACCGCGGCGAGTTCAACGTCACCCCGGGCGCGCAACTCGCGGCCTACTCGGTCAAGGCTGCCGTCGAGCGCTCGGGCGTGGACCCGGCCCTGCTCGAGGACCTGATCCTGGGCTGCGGCTTTCCCGAAGGCACGGCCGGCCGCAACATCGGCCGCCAGGCGGCGCTGCGCGCGGGCCTGCCGGTGTCGGTGGGTGGCACGGTCATCAACCGCTTCTGCTCCTCGGGCCTGCAGGCCATCGCCGTGGCCGCCGGCCGCATCGTGGTCGAAGGCGTACCCGCCCTCGTGGCCGGGGGCATGGAAAGCATCTCGCTGCTGCGCCCGGCCGGCCGCAACGGCACGGCCGACCTCGATCCCTGGCTGGTCGAGCACAAGCCCGGCCTGTTCCTGGAGATGATCGACACCGCCGACATCGTGGCCCAGCGCTATGGCATCAGCCGCGAAGACCAGGACGCCTTCGCGCTGCAGAGCCAGCAGCGCACGGCGGCCGCGCAGGCCTCCGGCGTGTTCAAGGACGAGATCGTGCCCTGCGCCGCGCGCATGGCCGAGAAGAACAAGGAAACCGGCGAGGTCACGTACAAGGACGTGGTCGCCACCATGGACAACTGCAACCGCCCCTCGACCACCATCGAAGGCCTGGCCAAGCTCGAGCCGGTAAAGGGCGAGGGCAAGTTCGTCACCGCCGGCAACGCCTCGCAGCTGTCCGACGGCTCGGCCGCCTGCGTGATGATGGAGGCCAAGGAGGCCGAGCGCCGCGGCCTGTCGCCGCTGGGCGCCTTCCGCGGCTTCGCCATCGGCGGCTGCGAGCCCGACGAGATGGGCATCGGCCCGGTGTTCGCCGTGCCGCGCCTGCTCGAGCGCGCGGGCCTGAAGGTCGACGACATCGACCTGTGGGAGCTGAACGAGGCCTTCGCCTCGCAGGCCCTGTACTGCCAGCGCAAGCTGGGCATCCCCAACGAGCGCCTGAACGTCAACGGCGGCGCCATCTCCATCGGCCACCCCTTCGGCATGACGGGCGCGCGCCTGGCGGGACACATCCTGCTCGAAGGCCAGCGCCGCAAGGCCAAATGGGGCGTGGTCACCATGTGCATCGGCGGCGGCATGGGCGCGGCCGGACTGTTCGAAATTTTCTGAGGAGACCGCAATGGATCTGCAATTCACCCCCGAAGAGGAAGCCTTCCGCGCCGAGGTGCGGGCCTTCCTGCAAGACAAGCTGCCCCCGGCGCTGGCCGCCAAGGGCAAGAACGGCCAGCGCCTGACGCGCGCCGACCAGGAAGGCTGGCACGCCATCCTCAACGACAAAGGCTGGCTGGCCTACCACTGGCCCAAGGAGCACGGCGGCACCGGCTGGTCGGCGGTGCAGAAGTTCATCTTCGACGATGAATGCGCGCTCGCCGGCGGCCCGCGCCTGGTGCCCTTCGGCCTGTCCATGCTCGGCCCGGTGCTGATCAAGTACGGCAACGAGGAACAGAAGCAGCACTGGCTGCCGCGCATCCTGAACGGCGCCGACTGGTGGTGCCAGGGCTACTCCGAGCCGGGCGCCGGCTCCGATCTGGCCTCGCTCAAGACGACGGCCGTGCGCAATGGCGACCACTACATCGTCAACGGCCAGAAGACCTGGACCACCCAGGGCCAGCACGCGAACATGATGTTCTGCCTGGTGCGCACCAACAAGGACGTGAAGTCGCAGCAGGGCATCAGCTTCGTGCTGATCGACATGAACCAGCCCGGCGTGGAAGTGCGCCCCATCCGCACGCTGGACGGCGACAAGGAAGTCAACGAAGTCTTCCTGACCGACGTGAAGGTGCCGCTGGAAAACCTGGTGGGCGAGGAGAACAAGGGCTGGACCTACGCCAAGTACCTGCTGACCTACGAGCGCACCGGCATCGCCGGCGTGGGCTTCTCGATGGCCGGGCTGGAAAAGCTCAAGGTCATCGCCCAGCGCGTGCAGCGCAACGGCAAGCCGCTGATCGAGGACCCGCAGTTCGCCACCCGCATGGCCAAGGTCGAGATCGAGCTGCTGAACATGGCCACCACCAACCTGCGCGTGATCGCGTCGGTGGCGCACGGCGGCGTGCCGGGCGCGGAAAGCTCCATGCTCAAGATCAAGGGCACGGTGATCCGCCAGGAGCTGCTGTCGCTGATCCGCCGCGCCATGGGCCCGTATGCGCTGCCCTTCATCGAGGAAGCCCAGTACGCCGAGTACGCCGACGAGCCGGTGGGCCCGAAAGAGGCCGCCACCGCGGCGGCCGCGTACTTCAACTACCGCAAGCTGTCGATCTTCGGCGGCTCGAACGAAATCCAGCGCAACATCATCTCCAAGATGATCCTGGGCCTGTAAGGAGACCTCCATGAACTTCCAACTGGACGAAGACCGCCGCATGCTGGCGGATGCGCTGAACCGCTACCTCAGCGAGCAGTACGCCACCGAGTACCGCAACAAGATGGCCTATGGCGAGGCCGGCTACAGCGCCGACACCTACGCCAAGCTGGCCGAGCTGGGCGCCATCGGCGCGCTGTTCAAGGAGTCCGACGGCGGCTTCGGCGGCGCGGGCGTGGACATCAGCGTGGTGTTCGAGGCCCTGGGCACGCACCTCGTGGCCGAGCCGGTGCTGGGCGCCTTCCTGGTCGGCCGCGCGCTGACCGAGGTGGGCACCGACGCGCAGAAGGCCAGGCTCGAAGGCATCATCGGCGGCGAGACGGTGTGCGCGCTGGCGCACGACGAGCCCGCCAACCACTACGAGCTGAACCGCGTGGCCACGACGGCCAAGAAGGATGGCGACGGCTGGGTGCTCAACGGCAGCAAGGCCGTGGTGCTGTTCGGCGACCAGGCGCAGTTGCTGCTGGTGAGCGCGCGCACCTCGGGCGCCGTGGGCGACGAGGCTGGCATCTCGCTGTTCCTGGTGCCGGGCGATGCCGTCGGCATCACGAGCCGCGGCTACGGCCGCATCGACGGCGGCCACGCCGCCGAGCTGGTGCTCAAGGATGTGAAGGTCGGCGCCGACGCGCTGCTGGGCGGCGAGGGCCAGGGCCATGCGCTGCTCGAGCGCGTGAGCGGCTTCGGCCTGCTGGCGCTGGCCGCCGAATCGCTGGGCGCGATGGACGTGGCCAAGAACCACACGCTGGAATACCTGCGCACGCGCAAGCAGTTCGGCGTGCCGATCGGCAGCTTCCAGGCCCTGCAGCACCGCATGGCCGACATGCTGCTCGAAGTCGAGCAGGCGCGTTCGGCGGTCATCAATGCCGCCGCCGCCATCGACGAAGCCGACCGCACCGCGCGCGAGAAGGCGCTGTCGGCCGCCAAGTACACCGTGGGCCAGATCGGCACGCTGATCGCCGAGGAATCCATCCAGATGCACGGCGGCATCGGCGTGACCTGGGAGCTGCCGCTGGCGCACTACGCCAAGCGCATCGTGATGATCGACCACCAGCTCGGCGACATGGACCACCACCTCGCCCGCTACATGGCGCTGGGGCTGGCATGAGCGCAGCGCCGGGCCGCCCCCAGCAAGCTCGCGCCCCCTCGGGGGGCAGCGAAGGACACGCAGTGCCGAGCGTGGGGGCTATGAATGATGCGCTGCTGACGCGCCGCGAAGGCGGCGTGCTGGTGCTGTCCAACAACAACCCGGAAGCACGCAATGCGCTGTCGCCCGCGTTCTACGCGGGCGTGACGGCCGCGCTGAACGAGGCGGCGCTGGACCCCACGGTCACGGCCATCGTGCTCACCGGCGAGGGCGGGCACTTCTGTGCCGGCGGCGACCTGCGCCAGCTGGCCACGCGCCGCGACCTGCCGATCATCGAGCGCCGCATCAAGCTCGAAGGCCTGCACAACCTGGTGCGCGCGCTGCGCGACTGCCCCAAGCCGGTGATCGCCGCCGTCGAGGGCGCGGCCGCCGGCGCCGGCCTGTCGGTGGCCCTGGCCTGCGACATGCTGGTGGCGGCCAAGAACGCGGTGTTCTCGGTGGCCTACGTGAAGGTCGGCCTCACGCCCGACGGCGGCGCCACGGCCTTCCTGGCCGAGTTTGTCTCGCGCCAGGTGCTGACCGAGCTGTGCCTGACGGGCGAGCGCCTGAGCGGCGAGCGCCTGCACGCGCTGGGCGCGGTCAACCGCCTGGCCGAGCCCGGCCAGGCGCTGCAGGCCGCGATCGCCCTGGCGCAGCAGGTGGGCGAGGGCCCCGAGCTGGCCATGGCGCGCATCAAGCAGCTGTGCCGCATGGCGCCGCACAACACGCTGGAGCAGCAGCTCGAGCAGGAGGCGCAGTTCATGATCCAGTCGCAGGAGACGGCCGAGTCGCGCGAAGGCATCGGCGCTTTCCTCGACAAGCGCGCGGCGGACTACGCGAAATTGCGCAAGTAAACCAAACCCAAGGAGACAAGCAATGGCAGGCAATGACCGCCCGAATGGCAAGGATGGCACGGATGGCATGGACTTTCCGCTGGAGGGCGTGCGTGTGCTCGACCTGTCGCGCGTGTTCGCCGGCCCGCTGTGCGGCATGGTGCTGGCCGACTTCGGCGCCGAGGTCGTGAAGGTGGAGCACCCGGGCCGCGGCGACGACACGCGCGACTGGGGCATCCGCATCGGCAAGACCGAGACCACCTACTACAACAGCATGAACCGCAACAAGCGGTCCATCACCATCGACCTGCAGAGCCCCGAGGGCCTGAAGCTCATCCACGACCTGCTGCCGCAATTCGACGTGGTGATCCACAACTTCAAGACCGGCGGCGCCGAGAAGCTGGGCCTGGGCTACGAGCAGCTCAAGGCGATCAAGCCCGACCTGATCTACTGCGCTGTCTCTGGCTACAACAGCAGCGGCCCCGAGGCCAAGCGCCCGGGCTACGACCTGGTGATCCAGGGCGAGGCCGGCCTGATGGCGCTGAACGGCGACGCCAGCATGCCGCCGCTCAAGTTCGGCGTGGCCGTGGTCGACCTGATGACCGGCATGTACGCGGCCCAGGCCATCCTGGCGGCGCTGTACCGCCGCAGCCGCACCGGCCAGGGCCGGCTGGTGGAGATGGCGCTGTACGACAGCGGCATCATGGTCACCGGCTACTACGGGCTCGACGCGCTCAAGCTCGGCCACGACCCCGAGCGCTACGGCAACGCCCACCCGTCCATCGTGCCCTACGGCATGTACGAGTCGGCCGACGGCCCGATGATCATCGCCGTGGGCAACAACGCGCAGTTCGAGAAGTTCTGCCGCCAGGTGATCCAGCGGCCCGACATCGTCGAGGACCCGCGCTTTGCCACCAACGTGAACCGCACGCAGAACCGCCACGAGCTGGGCGCGATGCTCAAGGACCTGATCCGCAGCTTCCCGCGCGAGCAGCTGCTCGAACGCCTGACGGCGGCGGGCATCCCCTGCGGCCGCGTCGCCGGCCTGCACGAGGCGCTCTCCAGCGAGCGCACCCGCCAGGGAGGCCTGCTGCAGGACATGCCGCACCCCGTGGTCGGCACCACGCCGGTGTTCGCGCCGCCGTACCGCCTGGACGGCCAGCGCCTGCCCATCCGCCATGCGCCGCCCACGCTGGGCGAGGGCACGCGCGAGGTGCTGCAGCAGCTGCTGCAGCTGTCCGAAGCGGAGCTGCAGGCCCTGCGCGACAAGGGCGTGCTGACCCTGCCTTCGACCGAGTAAGTGTAAAAATAATAGCTGCTGGCGCTTGGTGTATAAGCGCTGCAGGCTGTTTTTATACCAAGGAGACCGCAATGAGCTTTTCGCCGATGAATCGACGTGGCGCGCTGCGCACCGTGGCCGCGCTGGGCGGCGGCGGGCTGTGGGGCGGGGCCTGGGCCCAGGCCGACAAGGCCGCGTGGCCGGCCCGGCCGGTGCGGCTGGTCGTGCCCTACAACGCGGGCGGCGCCACCGATGCGGTGGCCCGCGTCATCGCCGAGGTGCTGTCCAAGCGCATAGCCCAACCGGTGGTGGTCGACAACAAGGGCGGCGCCGGCGGCATCCTGGGCACGGACACCGTGGCCAAGGCGCAGCCCGACGGCCATACCCTGCTGCTGTCGCTCAGCACCTCGATGCTGATCAACCAGTTCCTCTACACCAAGCTGCCCTACAACCCGCAGAAGGACCTGACGCTGCTGTCGCAGGTGGCGACCGCACCCATCGTGCTGGCGGTGAATCCCTCGGTGCCGGCGGGCAACATGAAGGAGCTGCTGGCCTACATCAAGGCCAACCGCGGCAAGCTGTCGTATGGCTCCTGGGGCGCCGGCTCGCAGGCGCACCTGTCGGGCTCGTACATGAGCAAGGCCATGGACGCCGAGATGACCCACGTGGCCTACAAGGGCGAATCGCCGATGCTGCAGGACCTGGTCGGCGGCCAGCTGCAGCTGTGCTTTGCCAGCGCGCTGAGCACCAAGCCCTTCCTCGATGCCGGCCGGCTCAAGGCCATCGGCGTCACGGGCCGCCAGCGCATGGCCATCCTGCCGCAGGTGCCCACGATCCACGAGCAGGGCGTGCAGGACGATGCGTACACCATCACCGGCTGGGTCGGCATGGCCGGCCCCGCCGGCATGCCCGCGCCTCTGGTCGAACAGATCGCGGCCCACCTGCGCGAAGTGGCCAAGGACGCCAAGGTGCAGGAGCGCATGGTGGGCGCCGGCTTCCAGCTCGTGATGGGCAGCCCGCAGGCCTTCCGCGAGAGCTACCAGCGCGAAATGCCGGTATGGAAGGCGCTGGTCGAATCGGCCGGCGCCAAACTGGACTGAACCCTTTCCCGCGCCGCTGCGCGCCGTCCCCCTCGCCCGGCGGGGGAAGGGCGGAGCCATTGCCATGGGGCCGCGGCGCCGGAACCAACTGCTGATGAGAGGACCCCTTGTGATGCACCAACCCCGTACCCGGCGCGCCATGCTGGCGCTGGCCGCCACGCCCCTGGTGGCCGGCCTGGCCGGAACCGCCTTCGCGCAGCCGGCCTGGCCCGGCAAGCTGGTCAAGCTGGTCGTGCCGTTCCCGGCCGGCGGGCCTACCGACACGGCCTCGCGCATCGTGGCGCAGAAGCTCGGCGAGCGGCTCAAGCAATCGGTGATCGTGGACAACCGCGCCGGCGCCTCGGGCTCGATCGCGGCGGCCCAGATCGTCAAGACCACGCCCGACGGCTACACGCTGATGACGCTGGCCACGCCCACGCTGCTGGCCCCGCACCTATACAAGAACGCGGGCTACGACAGCGCCAAGGACTTCGTGCCGATCGCCATGGTCTACGACCTGCCCATCGTCATCGTGGTCAACCCCAGGCTGCTGCCCGAGGTGACCGACCTGCCCAAGCTCATCGCGCATGCCAAGGCCGAGAAGGTGGCGATGAACTACACCAGCGCGGGCAACGGCAGCTTCGGCCACCTGAGCATGGAACTGCTCAAGCAGATGGGCGGCTTCGACATGCAGCACGTGCCCTACAAGGGCAGCGCGCCGGCCATCACCGACACCATCGGCGGCCAGGTGCCGGTGATGTTCTCCGACCTGGTCGCCGCGCTGCCGCACATCAAGGCCGGCAAGCTGCGGGCCATCGCCGTGGGCTCGCCCCAGCGCGTGAGCACGCTGCCCGAGGTCAAGACCGTGGCCGAGCAGGGCTTCAAGGGCTATGAGGCCGTGTCGTGGGGCGGCTTCGTCGCGCCGCCGGGCACGCCCCAGGCCATCATCGACCGCGTGGCCGCCGAGGTGCAGAGGGTCCTGGCCGAGAAAGAGGTGCAGGACAAGATCCTGGGCGCCGGCGCCTTCGCCCACTACCTGGCGCCGGCCGCGTTCGGCGAGCGCATCAAGCAGGACTATGCCAAGTGGGGCCAGTTGATCCGCGACAAGGGCATCGCGGCCGAGTAAGCACAGCACACAGCAAAGCAGGACACCATGAAGACACGCATCACCGAACTCTTCGGCATCGAGCACCCCATCATCCAGGGCGGCATGCACCACGTGGGCTACGCCGAGCTGGCCGCGGCCGTCTCCAACGCCGGCGGGCTGGGCATCATCACCGGCCTCACGCAGCGCACGCCCGAGCTGCTGGCCAAGGAGATCGCGCGCTGCCGCGAGATGACCGACAAACCCTTCGGCGTGAACCTGACCTTCCTGCCCTCGGTCAACCCGCCCGACTACCCCGGCTACGTCAAGGCCATCATCGACGGCGGCGTGAAGATCGTCGAGACCGCGGGCAACAACCCGCAGAAATGGCTGCCCGCGCTGAAGGAGGCCGGCATCAAGGTCATCCACAAGTGCACCTCGGTGCGCCACGCGCTCAAGGCCGAGGCCATAGGCTGCGACGCGATCAGCGTGGACGGCTTCGAGTGCGGCGGCCACCCGGGCGAGGACGACATCCCCAACTTCATCCTGCTGCCGCGCGCGGCCGAGGAACTGAAGGTGCCCTTCGTCGCCTCGGGCGGCATGGCCGACGGCCGCTCGCTGGTGGCGGCGATGGCGCTGGGCGCCGACGGCATGAACATGGGCACGCGCTTCATCGCCACGCAGGAGGCGCCGGTGCACGACAACGTCAAGCAGGCCATCGTCGCGGCCAGCGAACTCGACACGCGCCTGGTGATGCGCCCGCTGCGCAACACCGAGCGCGTGCTCACCAACCCCGCCACCGAGCGCCTGCTGCTCAAGGAGCGCGAGCTGGGCGCGGCCATCAGCTTCGCCGACATCGCGCCCGAGGTGGCCGGCGTCTACCCGCGCATCATGCAGGGCGGCGAGATGGACGCGGGCGTCTGGTCCTGCGGCATGGTCGCCGGCCTGGTGCGCGACGTGCCCACGGTGCAGCAACTGATCGACGGCATCATGGCGCAGGCCGAGGCCATCATCCGCCAGCGCCTGGCCCGCAGCATCGCCTGATCCAACCACCATTCTTTTGGAGACCCCCATGCAACGCCGCCTTTTCTCCGCTGCACTCGTCTGCACCACCACGCTGGCCGCGGCGCTGCCGGCGGCCGCGCAGAGCCATTTCCCCAACCGCCCGATCACGCTGCAGGTGCCGTTCCCGGCCGGCGGCTCCACCGACCGCCACATGCGCCTGCTGGCCGATATCGCCGGCAAGCACCTGGGCCAGCCGGTGATCGTCGAGAACAAGCCCGGCGCCGGCGGCACGCTGGGCCCGGGCACGCTGGCGCGCACGGGCCGGCCCGACGGCTACACCATCACGCAGTTCCCCATGTCCATGCTGCGCATGGCCCACATGCAGAAGACCGCGTGGAACCCGGTGACCGACTTCACGTACATCATCGGCGTGTCGGGCTACACCTTCGGCTTCACCGTGCGGGCCGACTCGCCGTACAAAAGCTTCAACGACTACATCGCCGCCGCGCGCAAGAACCCCGGCGCGGTGGACTACGGCTCCACCGGCGCGGGCTCGTCGCCGCACCTGCTGATGGAGGAGCTGGCCGAGAACGCCAAGGTCAAGCTCAACCACGTGCCGTTCAAGGGCAACGCCGACCTGCAGCAGGCGCTGCTGGGCGGCCATGTGTCGGCGCAGAGCGACGCCACCGGCTGGGACAAGTACGTGGACGGCGGCCAGATGCGCCTGCTGCTCACCTTTGGCGACAAGCGCACCAAGCGCTGGCCCGAGGTGCCCACGGCCAAGGAGCTGGGCTATGGCGTGGTCTCCACCTCGCCCTACGGCCTGGTCGGCCCCAAGGGCATGGACCCCGCCATCGTGAAGAAGCTGCACGACGCCTTCAAGCTGGCCATGGACGACCCGCGCCATGCCGAGGTGCTGGCCCAGCTCAACCAGGATGTCTGGTACCGTTCCGGCCCCGACTACGCCCAGTGGGCCAAGGACGCCTTCGCCAAGGACAAGGTGCTCATCGAGCGCCTGGGCCTGGCCGCCAAATAAGGCGTTTTATATGAAAACCGGCGGAAACCGTTATACAGCAAGCGCAAGTTGCTATGGTTGTTGATTGTTTCCGCGCCTTCCCAGGAGTTATCCCCATGCAACGCCGCCTTCTCACCGCCGCCATCGTCTGCACCGCCGCCCTGGCCGGCGTGGGCGCCCAGGCGCAGGCCGCCTACCCGAGCCAGCCCATCACCATCGTCGTGCCTTTCGCGCCCGGCGGCACCACCGACGTGATGGGCCGCGCGCTGGCCACCAGCCTGTCCAAGCAGCTCAAGCAATCGGTGATCGTCGAGAACAAGCCCGGCGCCGGCGGCACCCAGGGCGTGGTCGATATGATGCGCGCCAAGCCCGACGGCTACCGGCTCACGCTGTCGCCGGTGGGCATCTTCCGCCAGCCCTACGTGCAGAAGACCCAGTACGACCCGATCCGCGACCTGAGCTACATCGCCTCGTTCAGCGCCTATGACTTCCTGCTGGTGGTGCCGGCCGACTCGCCGTACAAGACCGTGAAGGATGTGGTGGAAGACGCCAAGGCCAGCAAGGGCGGCGTGGACTACGGCACGCCCGGCAAGTTCACCGGCAACCAGGTGACGATGGCGCTGCTCGGCAAGGCCGCGGGCGTGTCGTTCACGCACGTGCCCTACAAGGGCGACTCCGAGGCCACCACCGCGCTGCTCGGCGGCCACGTGAAGACCATCGTGGTCACCAACGGCATCCTGAGCTTCCTGGAGTCGGGCAAGGTGCGCGCGCTGGCCATCGCGGCCGAGAAGCGCACGCCGGCCTTTGCGGACGTGCCCACCTTCAAGGAGGCTGGCTACGACGTGGTCGTGCCGTCGCCGCTGGGCCTGGCCGGCCCCAAGGGCCTGCCGCAGGCCATCGTCGAGAAGCTCGACGCCGCGGTCAAGGCCTCGCTCGACGACCCGGACATGCAGCGCGTCATCAAGACCTACGGCATCCGCACCGACTACCGCGACCACCAGGCCTACGCCGAGTTCGCGCGCAAGAACTTCGCGGCGGAGAAGACCATCGTGCAGTCGCTGGGCCTGAACGACTGATCCACCGCGTTGCCACGGAGCGCCCCATGAGCACCTTCACCATCACGGCCGACACGCCCTTTACCCCGCTGGGCGAGCTGATCCGCGCGCAGGCGCGCCAGCAGCCCGGCCACCCGGCGCTGCGCGACGAAACGCAGGCGCTGGACTACGCCCAGCTCGACGCGCTGATGGACCGCGTGGCCGCGGCGCTGCAGCAGGGCGGCGTGGCGCCGGGCCAGGCCATCGCCATCTGCGCGCTGAACTCGGTGCGCTATGCCGCGCTGTTCCTTGGCGCGCTGCGCGCCGGCGTGGTGGTGGCGCCGCTCGCGCCCTCGTCCACGGCCGAGAGCCTGGCCTCGATGCTGCGCGACGCCGATGCGCGCCTGCTCTTCATCGACCAGGCCGTGCAGGACCTCGCGCCGCCGGGCCTGCCCTGCGTCTCGCTCGACGGCATCGCCCCCGGCCAGGCCTGGGGCGACTGGCTGACGCCCGAGGGCGCGCCGCCCGCGCCGGTGGCGATCGCGCCCGAGGCGGCGTTCAACATCATCTACTCGTCGGGCACCACCGGCGTGCCCAAGGGCATCGTGCAGTCGCACGCCATGCGCTGGGGCCACATCCGCCGCGGCACGCTGTACGACTACGGCCCGCAGGGCACGACGCTGCTGGCCACGCCGCTGTACTCCAACACCACGCTGGTGGTGTTCTTCCCCACGCTGGCCTTCGGCGGCTGCGTGCAGCTGATGGGCAAGTTCGATGCCGCGCGCTACCTGCAACTGGCCCAGCAGCAGCGCGTGACGCACGCCATGCTGGTGCCGGTGCAGTACCAGCGCATCATGGCGCTGCCGCAGTTCGGCGCCCACGACCTGTCGTCGTTCCGCTTCAAGTTCTGCACCAGCGCGCCGTTCAAGGCCGCGCTCAAGGCCGACGTGCTGGCGCGCTGGCCCGGCGCGCTGATCGAGCTGTATGGCATGACCGAGGGCGGCGGCACCTGCATCCTCGAAGCGCATCGGCACCCCGACAAGCTGCACACCGTGGGCCGGCCCGCACCGGGCCACGATATCCGCCTGATCGACGAGGAGGGCCGCGAGGTTGCGCCCGGCGAGGCGGGCGAGGTGGTGGGCCATTCGCCCAGCATGATGACGGGCTACCACAACCAGCCCGCCAAGACGCGCGAGGCCGAGTGGTTCGACCCGGCGGGCAAGCGCTTCATCCGCACCGGCGACGTGGGCCGCTTCGACGCCGACGGCTTCCTCACGCTGATCGACCGCCGCAAGGACATGATCATCAGCGGCGGCTTCAACATCTACCCCAGCGACCTGGAGGACCAGCTGCGCGCGCACCCGGTCGTCGAGGACGTGTCGGTGATCGGCGTGCCGTCCGAGCAGTGGGGCGAGACGCCGGTGGCCTTCGTCGTGCCGCGCGCCGGGCACGGCGAGCCGCCGGCAGAGCTGATGGCCTGGTACAACCAGCGCGCCGGCAAGACCCAGCGCCTGTCCGACCTGCGCTTCATCGCCGAGCTGCCGCGCAGCGCCATCGGCAAGGTGCTCAAGCGCGAGCTGCGCGACCAGTACCTGGCCTCATAGCGGCCGCTGCGGCGACAGTTTCTCGGGCGCCACGCCCTGCGCCGCGAGGCGTGCGTCCAGCGGCTCGCGCAGCGCCAGGTTGCGCGCCAGCAGCGAGTAGCCGAAGGCGCTCTGGATGCCGTAGCCGCCCTGCGCCGCGACCCACAGGAAGTTCGGCGCCGCGCCGTCCCAGCCGATCACCATTTCGCCGTCGGCGACGAAGGAGCGCAGCCCGGCCCAGGTGTGGCTGGGGCGGCGGATCTCGAAGTGCGTGGCCTGGCTGATGCGGTCGATGCCGATGGCGATGTCCAGCTCCTCGGGCGCCACGTCGTGCGGCACGGTGGCGTCGGCATTGGCGGGCGAGCCCAGCAGCTGGCCGGCATCGGGCTTGAAGTACCACTGCTCGTCGATGTCGATCACCGCCGGCCAGTGCGCGGCCTGCGCCTGCAGCCCGGCGGGCGCGGCAAAGGTGAAGGCGCTGCGGCGCTTGGGCACGAGCTGGATGGCGTCGGCGCCGGCCAGCTGCCCCAGCACGTCGGCCCAGGCGCCGGCGGCGTTGACGATGTGCCGCGCACGCGCCGCGCGGCCGTCGGCCAGCGCGATGTGCCAGCAGCCCTCGGCCGCATCCCACTGCAGGCCGCCGACCTCGGCATGGGTCCACAGCGCGCCGCCGCGCTGGCGCAGCCCGCGCAGAAAGCCCTGGTGCAGGCCGTGCACGTCGATGTCGAGCGCGCCGCCATCAGTGAAGCCTGCCACCAGCACCTCGGTGTTCAGCGCCGGCAGCAGCCGGGCCAGGCCGTCCTGGTCGAGCCAGGTGGCGCCGGGCGAGTGCACCAGCGCCTCGTCGTAGGCGGCGCGCAGCTGCGGCAGCTGTGCCTCGGTGGCCACGTAGAGCACGCCGCGCGGCGCGATCAGCGCGTGGTCGGCGAAGCCGGCGGGCGGCTGCTCGTAGAAGGCGCGGCTGGCGCGGGTCAGCGCCTGCACCTGGGCGGGGCCGTAGTGCTCCTCGAACAGCGCGGCCGAGCGGCCGGTGGTGTGGTAGCCGGGCTGCGATTCGCGCTCCAGCACCAGCACCGAGGCGGCATCGGCGAGCTGCCAGGCGGTGGACGCGCCGGCCATGCCGGCGCCGACGACGGCGAAGTCCCAGAGGGGCGGTTGGCGGTGCTCGGTCATGGTGTGGAAATAGGTTGGTAGCTATGGAAAAAAGAGCTGCTGGCGCTCATCCATTCTCGATTTTGATAGGAAAACTATATGCAATCAAGCAGGGATGAACGCGAGCAGCTCCTGTTTTTGACGAAGAGCCTTAGCGCAAATACGGCGCCAGGTAGCGCCCCGTATGGCTGGCCGCATGCGCCGCGACCTGCTCGGGCGTGCCGGCCGCCACCACCTGGCCGCCGCCGGCGCCGCCCTCGGGGCCCATGTCGATGACCCAGTCGGCGGTCTTGATGACGTCGAGGTTGTGCTCGATGACGACGATGGTGTTGCCCGCGTCGCGCAGCTGGTGCAGCACCTGGAGCAGCAGCGCGATGTCGGCGAAGTGCAGGCCGGTGGTGGGCTCGTCCAGGATGTAGAGCGTGCGGCCGGTGTCGCGCTTGGACAGCTCCTGCGCGAGCTTGACGCGTTGCGCCTCGCCGCCCGACAGCGTGGTCGCGCTCTGGCCCAGGCGGATGTACGACAGGCCCACGTCCAGCAGGGTCTGCAGCTTGCGCGCGAGCGTGGGCACGTCCTTGAAGAAGGCGTGCGCGTCCTCCACCGTCATGTCCAAGATCTGCGCGATGTTCTGGCCCTTCCACAGCACTTCCAGCGTCTCGCGGTTGTAGCGCTGGCCGTGGCAGATGTCGCAGGGCACGTAGACGTCGGGCAGGAAGTGCATCTCGACCTTGACCACGCCGTCGCCCTGGCAGGCCTCGCAGCGCCCGCCCGCCACGTTGAACGAGAAGCGCCCCGGGCCGTAGCCGCGCTCGCGCGCGGTGTTGGTCTCGGCCATCAGCTCGCGGATGGGCGTGAACAGGCCGGTGTAGGTGGCCGGGTTGCTGCGCGGCGTGCGGCCGATGGGCGACTGGTCGACGTTGATGACCTTGTCGAAATAGTCCAGCCCCTCGATGCTCTCGTAGGGCGCGGCCTCGTCCTGCGCGCGGTTGATCTGGTGCGCCGCCGCCGCGTACAGCGTGTCGTTGACCAGCGTGGACTTGCCCGAACCGGACACGCCGGTCACACAGGTGAGCAGGCCGACCGGGAAGTCCACCGTCACCTGGCGCAGGTTGTGGCCGCTGGCGCCGACGATGCGCAGCGCCTGCACCGCGTGCATGGCGCTGGCCTGGGCGGCCTTGGCTTCCGGTGCGCCGGTCGCCGCCTTCTTCGCGGCCTTCTTGCCCGGGCCGGCCTTGGCGGCGATGGCCGAGAAGCCGCTTTCCGCCGGCGCGGCGCTGCCGCCGGCGGCACCGGCCAGCACCGGAAGCCAGGGCGTGCGCCGCGCGGGCACGGGGATGGTCTTCTTGCCGCTGAGGTACTGGCCGGTCAGCGATTCGGCGCTGGCGCAGATGTCGGCATAGCTGCCCTGGGCCATCACGCGCCCGCCATGCACGCCGGCGCCGGGGCCCATGTCGATGATCTGGTCGGCGGCGCGCATCATGTCCTCGTCGTGCTCGACGACGATCACGCTGTTGCCGATGTCGCGCAGGTGCTGCAGCGTGGCGATGAGGCGGTCGTTGTCGCGCTGGTGCAGGCCGATGCTGGGCTCGTCGAGCACGTACATCACGCCCGTGAGGCCCGAGCCGATCTGGCTGGCCAGGCGGATGCGCTGGGCCTCGCCGCCGGACAGGGTCTCGGCGCTGCGCGCGAGGCTCAGGTAGGTGAGGCCCACGTCGTTGAGGAACTGCAGCCGCGTGCGGATCTCGTGCACCACGCGCGCGGCGATGTCGGCCTTGGCGCCGTGCAGCTGCAGCTGGCTGAACCAGTCGTGCGCCTCGGCCAGCGTGACGCGGCTCACGTCCTGGATGGCGCGGGCCTGCGGGCCTTCGCCCACGCGCACGAACAGCGCCTCGCGGCGCAGGCGCGCGCCGTGGCAGTCGGGGCAGGGCTGCACGCTCTGGTAGCGGGCCAGCTCGTCGCGCACCACGCTCGAATCGGTCTCGCGGTAGCGGCGCTGCATGTTGGGGATGATGCCCTCGAAGGGGTGCTCCTTGGTCACCGCCTTGCCCGCGTTCTCGCCGCTGGCGAGTTCGTAGCGGAAGGCGATCTCCTCGTCGCCCGAGCCGTAGAGCACCACCTGGCGCACGCGCTCGGGCAGGCCCTCGAACGGCGCCTCGATGTCGAAGCGGTAGTGCCGGCCCAGGCTTTCGAGCATCGCGAAGTAGTAGCCGTTGCGCCGGTCCCAGCCCTTGATGGCGCCGCTGGCCAGGCTCAGCGTGGGGAAGGCCACGACGCGGTCCACGTCGAACACCTCGTGCACGCCCAGGCCGTCGCAGGCCGGGCAGGCGCCCTGGGGCGAGTTGAACGAGAACAGCCGCGGCTCCAGCTCGGGCAGCGCGTAGCTGCACACCGGGCACGAGAACTTGCTGCTGTACAGGTGCTCGCGGCCGCCGTCCATCTCGACGGCCAGCACGCGGCCGTTGCCGTCGTGGCCGCCCACGCGCAGCGCCGCCTCGATGCTCTCGGCCAGGCGCTGCTGCAGGCCGGGGCGCACCTTCACGCGGTCGATCACTACGTCGATGTCGTGCTTGTCGTTCTTGGCCAGCGGCGGCAGGTGCTCGTGCTCATGCATCTGGCCGTCCACGCGGAAGCGCACGTAGCCCTGGGCCTGCATCTGCGCGAACAGCTCGACGAACTCGCCCTTCTTGCCGCGCGCCACCGGCGCGAGGATCATCAGCTTGGTGTCCTCGGGCAGCGCGAGGATGGCGTCCACCATCTGGCTCACCGTCTGCGCGGCCAGCGGCAGGTCGTGGTCGGGGCAGTGCGGCGTGCCGGCGCGGGCGTAGAGCAGGCGCAGGTAGTCGTGGATCTCGGTGACCGTGCCCACGGTGGAGCGCGGGTTGTGGCTGGTGGCCTTTTGCTCGATGCTGATGGCCGGCGACAGGCCCTCGATCAGGTCCACGTCAGGCTTGTCGAGCCGGCCCAGGAACTGGCGCGCATAGGCCGACAGGCTCTCGACATAGCGGCGCTGGCCCTCGGCGTACAGCGTGTCGAAGGCCAGGCTGGACTTGCCCGAGCCCGACAGCCCGGTGATCACCACCAGCTGGTGGCGCGGGATGTCGAGGTCGATGTTCTTGAGGTTGTGCGTGCGCGCGCCGCGGATCGCGATGCGGCTGTGCGCGAGCGCCGCGCCCAGGTAGCGGCCCTCGGTGGGCTGGCTCGGAGCGGCGGGGGGCATGGCGGGCAGGTCAGGATTCACGGTGGGTGGCAAAAACCAAAACTCCCCATGATAGCGGCGTATGGCCGGCCGTGCCCGCCGGCGGGCGGTGGCGGATGGTTTTAAGCCAAATTGGCATGCACGGCTTGCTGGTATTGCGCAAGCAGCTATCAAAATTGATGGTCACTCGCCCGGCAATCCCGGGGCGCCCCGGCGGCGGCGGGGCCGATCTACACTAACGCCTGTTTTCGCGCGCCCGGCACCCGGGCGTGCCATGAGTTGGCGACTGACTGCATACCTTGGCTACTTCTCCCGATTCCACCCTTTCCCAGGCCGCCCGCCCGGCGTCCGCGATGACGGGCACCGAGCGCCGCGCCAGCGTGAGCCTGGCGCTGATCTTCGCGCTGCGCATGCTGGGCCTGTTCCTGGTGCTACCGGTGTTCGCGCTCGAGGCGCGCAAGTACCCCGGCGGCGACGACCCGGCCCTGGTGGGGCTGGCCATGGGCATCTACGGCCTCACGCAGGCGCTGTGCCAGCTGCCGCTGGGCCTGGCCTCGGACCGGCTGGGGCGCAAGAAGGTCATCGTCGCCGGCCTGCTGGTGTTTGCCGCCGGCAGCCTGGTGGCGGCGCTGGCCGGCAGCCTGCACCTGCTGCTGCTCGGGCGCGCGCTGCAGGGCGCGGGCGCGGTGTCGGCCGCGGTGACGGCGCTGCTGGCCGACCAGACCCGCGACGCCGTGCGCACCAAGGCCATGGCGCTGGTGGGCGGCAGCATCGGCCTGATGTTCGCCGTGGCGCTGGTGGCCAGCCCCTGGCTGGCGGCGCAGATCGGCCTGTCGGGCCTGTTCGGGCTGACCTGCGCGCTGGCGCTGGCCGGCATCGCCGTGGTGCTGTGGGTGGTGCCGCCCGAGCCGGTGCATGCCGCCGCCGAGCGCGGGCGCCTGCGCGACCTGCTCGGCCACGCCGACCTGCTGCGCCTGAACGCCGGCGTGTTCGTGCTGCACACGGTGCAGATGTCCATGTGGGTGGCCGTGCCGGCCATGCTGGTGCAGGCCGGCCTGGCCAAGGCCGAGCACTGGCAGGTCTACCTGCCGGCGGTGGTGCTGTCGTTCGTGATGATGGGCGGGCTGTTCGCGCTGGAGCGCCGCGGCCGGCTGCGCGCGGCGCTGCTCGGCGCCATCGCGCTGGTGCTGGCGGTGCAGGTGGGTCTGGGCGCGGTGGCCGCGTCGGGCGCCGTGCCGCAGCTGTGGTGGATGGCGGTGCTGATGTTCGTCTTCTTCTGCGGCTTCAATGCGCTGGAAGCCAGCCAGCCCAGCCTGGTGTCGCGCATGGCGCCGGCGCCGCTGCGCGGCGCGGCGCTGGGGGCCTACAACACGCTGCAGTCGCTGGGCCTTTTTGCCGGTGGCGCGCTGGGCGGGCTGCTGGCCAAATGGGCCGGGCCGGGCGGCCTTTTTGCCGCCACGGCGGCGCTCACGGCCCTGTGGCTGCTCATCAGCTGGCCGCTGCGGCCGGTGGCCCGGGCGTAGGACGATACATACGATCCATGGGGTTGGAGCAAGGTATAGTGCTCCGTGTCCATCCACCGAGACTCCATGGCAGCAAACCCCCCCAGCATCGCAGACACGCAGGACGGCTCCGGCCGCTGGGCGCAGCTGCGCGGGCGTTGGGGCGCGGCCGAGCTGGGCCGCCGCCAGGACTGGAAGGCGCTGAAGGCGCAGCTGGCCTCGACCAGCGGCCAGGCCGAGCTGGGCTGGGACCTGCGCGAGGCCGACTGGCTCGACCACGTGGGTGCCCAATTGCTGTGGGACCACTGGGGCCGGCAGTGGCCGGCCCGGCTGGCGATGCAGGATACGCAGCGCCAGATGCTGGAGCGCGTGGCCGCGCTGACCATGCCCTGCCCGCCCGAGCGCAAGGTCAATTGGCTGGGCTGGCTGATCCAGCTCGGCAATGTGCTGCTGGCTGTGATGCGCCATACGCGCGCCACGATCGAGCTGGTCGGGCAGCTGATGCTGGACTGCCTGCGGCTGCTGAAGAACCCGGCCAGCGGGCCGTGGCGCGATGTGTCGGGACACCTGTATTCGATGGGCGCGACCGCGCTGCCCATCACCGCGCTGGTGGGCTTCCTGATCGGCGTGGTGCTGGCCTACCTGATGTCGCTGCAGCTGCGGCAGTTCGGCGCCGAGGCCTTCATCGTCAACATCCTGGGCATCTCGCTGGTGCGTGAGCTGGGGCCGCTGCTCGCGGCCATCCTGGTGGCGGGCCGCTCGGGCTCGGCCATCACCGCGCAGATCGGCGTGATGCGGGTCAACGAGGAACTGGACGCGATGCAGGTCATGGGCATCTCCAGCGGCTTCCGGCTGGTGATGCCGCGCGCGCTGGCGCTGGCCTTCGCGATGCCGCTGGTGGCCGTGTGGACCACGGTCTGCGCGCTGGTCGGCGGCATGCTGGCGGCCAACCTGGCCATGGGCATCGCGCCGGCCTATTTCATCCAGGCCATGCCGGGGGCGGTGTCCATCGCCAACCTGTACCTGGCGATGGCCAAGTCGGTGTCGTTCGGCGTCGCAATCGCGCTGATCGCCTGCCACTGGGGGCTGGAGGTCGAGCCCAACACGCAGAGCCTGGGCGCGGGTACCACGGCCTCGGTGGTGACCTCGATCACCGCAGTGATCGTGCTGGACGCGATCTTCGCGGTGGCCTTCCGCAGCGTGGGGTTCTGATGAACGGTGCACCGCTTGTGTCCCAGGAGCCGGTGGTCGAGATCCGCAAGCTGTGGACCGTGTTCGGCTCGGGCGACAAGGCGTTTTCCATCCACCAGGACCTGGACCTGACCGTCTACCGCGGCGAGATCCTCACGCTGGTCGGCGGCTCGGGCACCGGCAAGTCGGTGCTGCTGCGCCAGATGCTGGGCCTGCTCTCGCCCGCGAAAGGCGAGGTGCGCGTGCTGGGCCGGCCGCTGCCCGAGATCGCCCGCTCGGGCGCGGCCACGCTGATCGGCATGCTGTTCCAGCAGGGCGCGCTGTTCTCGGCCTTCAACGTGCTCGAGAACATTGCCTTTCCGCTGCGCGAGCAGGGCACGCTGCCGAAGGACGTGGTGCGCGACGCGGCCATGGTCAAGCTGCAGATGGTGGGCCTCAAGCCTGAGCACGCGACGCGCATGCCCTCCGACCTGTCGGGCGGCATGATCAAGCGGGTGGCGCTGGCGCGCTCGCTCATCATGGACCCGCCGCTGCTGCTGCTCGACGAGCCGACGGCGGGGCTGGACCCGAACAGCTCGGACGAATTCTGCGAACTGCTCAGCAAGCTGCACCAGGAGCTGGGCCTGACGGTGGTGATGGTGACGCACGACCTGGACACGCTGTACGCGCTGTCCACGCGGGTGGCCGTGCTGGCCGAGAAACGGGTGATCGTGACCGCACCGCCGCGCGAGGTGGTGCAGTTCGAGCACCCATTCATCCAGCACTTTTTCCTGGGCGAGCGGGGGCGGCGCGCATTGGCGCCGGTGCCGGTGGCCGCAGCAGGGGGATAACTTATGGAAAACAAATCGCACGCGTTGGCGGCGGGCCTGTTCGTCGTCTTCCTGACGGCGCTGGTGATCGGCCTGTCGATGTGGATGGGCCGCGACAACACCAAGTACGAGTACTACGAGATGTCCACGCGCGCCAGCATCAGCGGCCTGCAGGAGCAGGCGGCGGTGCGCTACAAGGGCGTGGCCGTGGGCCGCGTGACGCGCATCGGCTTCGACCCCAAGAAGGACGGCAACGTGCTGATCCGCATCGCCGTCAACGAGCATGCGCCGCTCTCGCAGACCACCTACGCCATGCTCGGCTACCAGGGCGTGACGGGGCTGGCCCACATCCAGCTCGACGACGACGAGATCCCCGGCATGCCGCTGCCGCCCAGCGAGGACGGCACGCCGCGCCTGGCGCTGCGTCCCTCGCCCTTCGGCCAGATCGCCGAGCAGGGCCCGGTCATCATGCAGCAGGTCGAGGACGCCACGCGCCGCGTGAACCAGCTGCTGGGCGACGAGAACCAGCGCGAGATCACCGCCGCGCTGCACAGCGTGGGCGAGGCCGCGCGCAGCCTGCAGGCGCTGAGCAGCAAGCTGCAGACCACCGTGGACACCAAGCTCGACCCGGCGCTGGCCGCGCTGCCCGCCGTGGCGCAGGACGCGCGCAAGACCCTGCTCGCCGTGCAGAAGACCAGCGAGGATGTGGGCAAGGCCGTCAACACCCTGTCGGCCCAGGGCGGGCCGGTGCAGCAGATGGGCACGGCGGTGCAGGGCGTGAGCGACGCGGCCGATGCCTTCGGCCGCGCCACCGTGCCCACGATGAACCGCGCGCTGAGCGACATGGGCAGCGCCGCGCGCCGCCTGGGCGGCATGGCCGATTCGCTGCAGAGCAACCCGCAATCGCTGCTGTTCGGCACGGGCGTCGTGCCGCCCGGCCCCGGCGAGCCCGGCTTCGTGCCGCCGCAGCCGGCCGCCGCCCCTGGAGCCAAGCCATGAAGAAACTCCTCCTCACCACCGCCGCCGTCCTGGTGCTGGCCGGCTGCTCGTCGCTGCCGCAGGCGCCGGCCTTGCAGGCGCTGTACGACTTCGGCCCGCAGCCGAGCTTCGAGCAGCGCCAGGCCGATCCCGCGCGCACCGCGATCGAGACGCAGGCGCCGCTGGTGCTGGCCGGCATCCGCACCTCGGGCCTGCCGGACGGCAGCACGCCCATCTTCTACCGCCTGGCCTACGCCGATGCGCAGCAGCTGCGGCCCTACGCCCAGGCGCGCTGGGCGCGGCCCGCGGCCCAGCTCATCCAGCAGAGCCTGTACACCCAGCTCAGCGACGGCCGCGCCGTGCTCGAAGGCCAGAGCGGCGTGGTGCGCGCGCTGGCCACGGGCGCGAACCCGGCGATGCTGCGGCTGGACGTGGAAGAGTTCAGCCAGGTCTTCAGCGACACCGCCACCAGCCAGGGCCTGCTGCGCCTGCGCGCCACGCTGACCGAGGTCACGCCGCGGGGCGAGAAATGGCTGGCCCAGCAGGTGTTCACCGTGCAGCGCCCCGCGCCCACGCCCGACGCCGCGGGCGGTACGCAGGCGCTGGGCGCTGCGACCGAGGAAGCCGGCCGCCAGATCGACGCCTGGCTGCTGCGGCAGGGCCGCTGAAGCCCATGCGCCGCAAGCGCCCTGCCTGGCTGCGCTGGCTGGTGCCGGCCGTGCTGCTGGCGCTGGCCGCCGGGGCCGTCGCCTTCATGGCCGATGCACCCACGCGGGCCGAGCGCGAGCGCATTGCCGCGCAGCTCGAACAGGCGCTGCAACGCTGCCGGGCCCTGCCCGAGGCCCAGGCCCACCGCTGCCGGCTGCAGGCCGAGGGGCAGCAGAAAATCGACGTGGCCGCGCTCGATGCGCGGCACCATCCCAGTGGCAACAACCGCTACAAGGCCGATGCGGCGCGGGTAGACCTGGACTACGAACTGGCGCTGCTGCAGTGCAGGCAGCAGGCCGAGGCGCCGGGCAAGCACCCCGAGCGCGCCAAGGCACTGGCGCAGTGCAAGGAGCAGGCGCGCGCGCGGCACCAGCGCGCCCTGCACGAGGCCCAGAAGCAGGCGGCCCAGTCGGCCTCGCTGGCCGAGCCGCCCAAGGGCCGGGCCGTGCGCGAGCGCGAGGAGGCGCCCGAAACCGCCCTGCGCAAGTGCGATAGCCTGCTCGGCGAGGCCAACCTGCAGTGCATGCGCGAGCTGCCGCCCGAGGTCGCCAAGCGCAAGGATGGCGCGGCGCCCTGAGGCTGCGCTGAAGTCAGCGCCCGCCCGACGGCGTGCCCGCCAGCCCGAAATGCCGCCAGGCGCGGCGCAATTGCGTGTCCGAGGCAAAGCCCGCCAGCAGCGCCGCCTGCGTGACGCCGCTGCCCGAGCGCAGCGCCGCCTCGGCCGTGGCCAGGCGGATGCGGCGCAGGTACTGCAGCGGCGCGATGCCCGCATGCTCCAGGAACAGCCGCGCCAGGTGCCGCGGCGTGACGTGGGCCACCTCGGCCATCGCGGGCACGGTCCAGCCGGCGGCGGGCCGCTGGCTCACGGCGTCCTGCACGCGGTGCAGCGCGGCATGCAAATGGTTGCGGTGGTGCAGGAAGGGCGACAGCGCCGGATCGTGCGGGCCGCGCCGCAGCGCCACCACCATGGTCTGCGCCACTTGCGCGGCCAGCGCGGGGCCGCAGGCCTGGGCGATGCGTTCGAGCATGAGGTCTATGCCCGTAGTCACGCCGGCGCTGCTGTGCAGCGGCCCGTCGGAGACGAAGACGCGGTTGGCCTGCACGTCGCAGCGCGGCTCGGCGGCCTGCAGTTCACCGAGGTGCTGGTGGTGCGTGGTGGCGCGGCGCCCCGCCAGGTGGCCCGCATGCGCGGCCAGCAGTGCGCCGGCGCAGATCGTCAGCAGTTCCAGCCGCCCTTCGGCCGGGCGCAGGCCGCGCAGCCAGTGCAGCAGCGCGCGTGTGGGTGGGTGGTCCAGCTCGGGGCCGTGGCCGGCCAGTCCGGGCAGCACGACCCAGGTGGGCGCGCCGCCGTCGAGCACGGGCAGCGGCGCCAGGCCCGCGAGCCGCAGGCCCACCGAGCTGTCGGTGGCGGCGTCGGGACCGGTGAATTCGAGGGTGAAGCGGGGCGCCTCGCCGCGCGCCTGCAGCCACTGGTTGGCGATGCGCAGCGCCTCGGCGGGGCCGGCCCAGTCCAGCGCCAGGCTGCCGGGCAGCAGCACGAAGACGACGCGGATGGGCACGGCGCCTGTCATGCGCGGGCGCGCTCCAGGGCCTGCTCCACCGTGCACAGCGTGGCGAAGCGGCCGGCCAGCACGGTGGCGGTGCGGGCCTTGATGTCGGCGGCGCCCAGGGTGCGGCCGTCGGGCTGCGTCATGTCCCAGGTCAGGGTCGCATCGGGCACGAAGTCCACGGCCCAGCCCAGGTCGCTGGCGTGGCGCGTGGTGGTTTCGCAGCACTGCTCGGTGCGGATGCCGCTGACGATGAGGCGCTGGATGCCGTGCTGCGTGAGCCACACATCGAGCCCCGTGCCCACCAGCGCACTGTGGCGCGACTTGGTGAAGCTGGCGGCGGCGTCGAATGCGGCCAGCCCATCGAGCGGGCGGAGGTGGCGCGAGGCCTGCGAGAAGGGGTTGGCGGCCTCTTCCGGCCCGGCGCAGTGCAGCACGCGAACCAGGGGAATGCCCTGCGCCGCGCAGCCTTCGATCAGCGCGTTCTGCGCCGCCAGGTAGGCGGGCAGGTCGTGCTCGGTGAAGAACGGGCGGTGCCGGAAGGACTCCTGGACATCAATCACTATCAGACATGTTTTCATGAGGTGCTCCACAAACAGGGTTGGTAGGTAGCGCTCATGGTGCCTGCGGCAGGGCCTGGTGTCCTGCCGGAAGCAGACAGGATCAGGTCATTTTGGGACATGGTGTGCCGCCCGGTGGGCAGCGCCGGTTCAGCGCGCGCCGCCGCTGCTGGCCTTCCAGCTGCCGTCGCCTTGCTTGCAGAACCAGAACTGCCACTGCTCCGACAGGCTGCGCTGGCTCACCTTGGCGTCGAGCAGGCGGCAGGCGCCGCCGCGGGTCTGCGTGGTCTGCAGCGGCGTGAGCGCGACCTCCACCGGCGGCTGGCGGCGCGGGCCCTGGCTGCTGGTCCACGGCGTGGTGGAGCCGTCGGCGGCGCTGTTCAGCACGTTGCCGACCGCGGTGCGGAAGGCAGGCAGGTCCTGGGCCGGAATGCGCGCGGCAATGGTGCGGTTGAGGAAGGTGGCCGACGCGGCCTGGGCGGCGGAGGGCAGGGCCGACAGGGCGCTGGCCAGGGCCGCTGCGGACAGCAGGAATGAGGCAGTTTTCATGGCGATGGGAACCCGGGAATGGAGGTGCGGACGAGTGTACCGTCTCCCTTCCCCGGCCCGGCCCGGCCCGGCCCGGCTCGCGGGCACACGCGCCGCGCTCAGAACCGGCTGCGGCGCAGCACCAGCGCGCAGCGCAGGGCCAGCCAGCGCTGGCGCTCCTCGCGGCTGGCGCGAGCCAGCTGCAGCTGCGCCGTGACCTGGGCGCGCAGCGCCTGCAGCGCGCCGCGGTCGCGGGCCTGCTCGGCCTGTTGCCAGGCCTGGCGCACCGTGTTGGCAGAGATCGCCATGCTCAGGCCCCCGATTTGCCGAAGGCGTACCAGTCGACCTTGCGCGTGGCGACCATGACGATGGCCAGCACCGCGAACAGCGCGATCGAGCCCACGACCAGCGCGGTCTGCTCCAGCTGCAGCAGCACGAAGAGCAGGCCGTACAGCAGCGCGATCCAGCCGGCGAAGGGCAGGCCGCGCCGCGCGCTGCCGAGGATGTGGCTGGCGTAGAAGGCCAGCAGCAGCACGCAGGCGCTGGCGGCCACGCCGTAGGCCGGGCTGAAGCCGATGTGCTCGGACAGGCCGATCAGCAGCAGGAAGAAGCTGCACAGCGCCGAGCCCACCAGCAGGTACTGCACCGGGTGCACGCGCAGCTGCTTGAGCACCTCGAACATGGCCACGGCCACGAAGGTCAGCACGATGAAGAGCAGGCCGTACTTGGTGGCGCGGTCGCTGAGCGCATAGGGGTTCACCGGGTCGACGAAGGTGGTGCTGAACGACTCCAGGCAGCGCTGGCCGGACGCGGTGCTGGCTGCCGCGGCAGCATCGGCCGCCGTGGCGGCCACCTCGACGGCGGCGGCCGTGGGGCCGATGGCGTAGTCGCGCCAGACATCGCTGGCCGGGCACAGGGGCTTGCTGTCGGCAAAGCTCTGCTGCGCCGACGAGGCCAGCGCCGACAGGTTCCAGCTGGCGCTGAAGCTGCTGTCGCTGACGCTGCGCTGCGACGGCAGGAAGCTGCCGCCGAACGAGGGGTGCGGCCAGTTGCCGGCCAGGCTGACCTGGTTGCTGTCGGCCAGCGGCACGAAGGCCAGGCGCTCGGTGCCGAGCAGCTCCAGCGTCAGCGCCACGGCGAGCGGCGCCTTCAGCAGCGCGGGCGGCAGCTCGGCGCTCAGGCCCTGCGGGTACGCCGGGTGGCGGGTGCCGGGCTGCAGCGCGATGGCGTCGCCGTTGAGCGCCAGGTTGGCATTGCGGATGCCGCGCGGATCGCTGAGCGCGAGGATCAGCCGCGGCGCCTCGCAGCTCACCCGGGCCTGGGGCATGCGGGCCGGTGCGGGCTGCAGCAGGTCGGGTAGCGCGGAAAAACGCGCCTCGATGCGGTTGCCCAGCACATAGGTGCTGACCTTGTGCAGCCCGCGGGCGCGCTGGTCCATCTGCAGCTCGGCCTGGTGCTCCAGCGTGTCGGGCATGGCGTAGCGGCGGAAGACGCGGGTGGACGCCTCGGGCTTCTTGTCGGCGTTGGTGGTGGTCCAGCTCTCGGTGCAGCGCTGCACCACCACCGGCCCCATCAGCGTCTGCGGGCCGGCCAGGCTGCCGACGATGCCTTGCACGGCGTTGTCGCGGTTGCGGATGCGGTCCTGCACCACGTCCTGCACGAGGGTGAGGCCGCTCATCAGCAGCAGGAAGGTGATCAGCAGCGCGGCGGCTTTCACCAGGAATCGGTTCTTGAACATCTTGCTTTCTCGGAAGGGGTGGTGGGCCGAGTCTGCGAGGGGTGGGTGTGGTGGGGATGAAGTGGGTGAAGTGAGGGTGAAGTGGTGCGTTTGAGGTTTGGCCTTTTCTGGAGCCCGCTGTGCATTTCCTTGCAGGAGCCGGGATGTGCGCCCGGCGGCGCAGTAACTTTCTTTTGCTTCGCCAAAAGAAAGTCACCAAAGAAAAGGCGACCCTGCTGTCCGTGACCCCAGCGCCGCAGGCGCTGGGGCAACCTGCGATGCTCGGGCGCGGGGCCTGCTGCGGAACTCGACTGCGCGCGCCAAGGCGCGCTCCGCTCGGACAACCGCAGCAAGTCAGACCACGAAGCATGCGCGCTCCGACGCGCATGCGGCCCCGCGCCCTGTGCTTCTCGGCACGGACAGAAGGGAACCCAGCAACAGCCACCCGGGCCGTCGCTTTGCTCGGCCCCACAAGGCGAGGCCGAGCGCAGCGATGGCCCGATTGGTTTGCCACCCCCTTCTGCCTGCGCCTGTGGCGTGGCGTTTGCGGGGTGGGCATGCGCGTCGGAGCGCGCATGCTTCGTTATCTGACTCGCCGCGGTTGTTCGAACGGAGCGCCTTGGCGCGAAGAGAGTTCTGCGGCGCACCCCGCAAACGCCACGCCGCAGGTTGCCCCAACGCAAGGCGTTGGGGTCGCAGACAGCAGGGGCGCTTTCTTTTGCCTACTTTTCTTGCGCGCGCAAGAAAAGTAGGTCGCCCGCCGGGGCGAAATCCCGGCCTCGGAAATCAAAAAAGAGAGCTGCCCGCGCTTGCCAAATAAGTGATTTAAAGCGCTATAAACCTATAACCATTGAGTGGAAAGCGCTACCAGCTATCAATTCGATAGAGCCTCATCCCCGCCAAACTCCAGCTCCACCCGCAACCCCGGTTGCCCATTGGCCACCCGCATGCTCCCCCCATGCAACTGCATGATGCGCCTCACGATCGACAGCCCCAGCCCCGTGCCGCTGCGCTCGCCATCGGGCCTGGGCGTGGTGAAGAAGCGCTCGCCCAGGCGCGCGAGCAGGGCCTCGGGTACGCCGGGGCCGGTGTCCTGCACGGCGACGTGGTTCGGGCCGAGCGTGACCTCCACCGTGCTGCCGGGCGGCGCGAAGTCGATGGCGTTCTGCAGCAGGTTGCTGAGGGCCAGCACCACCAGGTCGCGCTCCCAGGGCCCGGTGCTCGCGCCGCCGTGCAGCGCGAGGCGGATGCCGCGCTGCTGCGCCGACGGCGTGAGCTGCGCGATGGCCTGCTGCGCGCAGTCGCGCAGGTCGCAGTGGGCCTGGGCCTGCAGGTGTTGGCGCTGCTCCAGCCGGCTCAGGCGCAGCAGCTGGTCCACCAGGTTCTGCAGGCGCTCGCTCTGCTGCACCACCTGCTGGGCGAACCGCTCGCGGTCGGCGTCGGGCAGCGGGTCCTGCAGCAGCTCGCCGGCGCCGCGGATGGCGGCCACCGGGCTCTTGAGCTCGTGCGTCAGCGCGCGCACGTAGTCCTCGATGTAGTCGCGCCCTTCGAGCCGCAGGCGCATGTTGTCCATGGCCTGGGCCAGGTCGCCCAGCTCGCCGGGCACCCGCGGCATGGGCGGCGGCGCCGGGCTGGCCTCGCCTTGCAGCGCCGGCGCCTGCACGTGCTGGGCGTAGTCGCGCAGGCGGCGCACGTTGTGCACCAGCCAGAAGGTGACGGCCAGGCCCACGGCGGCCGACAGCAGCAGGAACAGCAGGCCGCCGCGCAGCATCTTGCGCTCGGCGCTGTCGATGATGCGCTGCACCGAGCTGGCGGGCTTGGAGGCGGTGAGCACGCCGGCGATCCGGCCCTGCACGACGATGGGCGCGGACACATACATCACGCTGCTGGCCTCGTCGCCGGCCACCTCGCGCGTGGTGCGGGCGCCGTATTCGCCGCGCAGCGTGCGGTACACGTCGCGCCACTGCGAGTAGTCAGCGCCGGTGTCGGTCTGCCGGGAGTCGAACAGCACGCGGCCGTGTTCGTCGGTGACGGTGACGCGCAGGTCCAGGCTGTTCTTGCGCGCGTCCCAGATCCAGACCTTGACGGGCTGGCGTGCGTAGGCGTCGACGGTCTCGGCGAAGCGGCTGGTGCCGCCGGCCAGCGCGCCGCTGGCGAGGTCGTCGCTGGCCAGCGCGGCAAGCAGGTAGGCGGTGTCGACCAGGGTGTCCTCGGTCACCTTGCGCACGCTGGGCTTGACCTCGACCATGAAGACGCGCAGCACGAAGAACGCGGCCAGGCCGTTGATGAGGAAGAACGCGAAGAACAGGCGCAGGCCGAGGCGCATGGCTCAGTCCGTTTGCAGGCTGTAGCCCATGCCGCGGTGCGTGGCGATGAACTCCTGCGCCGGCGCCACGGCGCGCAGCTTGGCGCGCAGGGTCTTGATGTGGGTGTCGACGGTGCGGTCGGTGCTGTCGCTGTCCAGGCCCCAGACGCGGTCAAGCAGCCACTCTCGGCTGAGGATGCGGCCCGCGCCGTCGAGCAGGCAGCACAGCAGCTGGTACTCGCGCCGCGTCAGGTCCAGCAGCTGGCCCTGCAGGCGCACGCGCTGGCCGGCGGCATCCACTTCAAAAACAGGAGCTATTGGCGCTTGTTGGACGGGCGCTGGAGCCTGATTGGGCTGAAATGACCGTTGCGAGCGCCGCAGCAGCGCCTTGGCGCGGGCCACCAGCTCGCGCGGGCTGAAGGGCTTGGTCAGGTAGTCGTCGGCGCCCAGCTCCAGGCCGAGCACGCGGTCCATCTCCTCGCCGCGCGCGCTCAGCACCAGCAGCGGCACGGCGCTGCCGGCGGCGCGCAGCTCGCGGCACCAGTCCAGGCCGTTGCCGTCGGGCAGGCCCACGTCGAGCAGCAGCGCATCGTAGGCCGCGGCCTGCCACTGGCGCCGGGCATCGGCGAGCTGCAGGCAGTGCGTCACGCGGATGCCGTCGCGCTCCAGCGCGTAGCAGACGGTGCGGGCGATGGCCGGGTCGTCCTCGACCAGCAGCAGATGGGGCAGGGCGGTTGGCATGAGCGTGGGCTTCAGCGGCCGCCCGAGCAGTCGATGATCGCGGCGGTGGAGTAGCTGCTGTGCTCCGACATCAGCCAGTAGATGGCCTCGGCCGCCTCCTCGGCGGTGCCGCCGCGCTGCAGTGGCAGCGAGGCCGCGAGGCGCGCCACGCGGTCGGGCTGGCCGCCGCTGGCGTGGATGTCGGTGTCGATCAGGCCCGGCCGCACGGCGTTGACGCGGATGCCCTGCGGGCCCACCTCGTGCGCCAGGCCCACGGTCATCACGTCGATCGCGCCCTTGGCGGCCGCGTAGTCCACGTACTGGTGGGCGGCGCCCAGGCGCGCGGCCGAACTGGACACGTTGACGATGCTGCCGCCCTGGCCGCCCTCGGCGGTGCTCATGCGGCGCACGGCCTCGCGCGCGCAAAGGAAGCTGCCGATCACGTTGATGTCGAACATGCGGCGCCAGCGGGCCAGGTCCATGTCCTGCAGGCGCTGGGCGCGGTCCACCACGCCGGCGTTGTTGACCAGCGCGCGCAGGCGCCCGAGCTCGGCATCGACGCGCGCGAACATGGCCAGCACCTGGGCCTCGTCGGCCACATCGGCCTGCACGGCGATGGCGCGCCGGCCCAGGGCCTGCACGGCCTGCACCACCGCGCGGGCGGCGCCCTCGTTGGCGCTGTAGTTGACGGCGACATCCCAGCCATGGCGGGCGGCGAGCAGGGCGGTGGCGGCGCCGATGCCGCGGCTGGCACCGGTGATGAGGACGATGGGGTTCATGCGGCGAAGGTCGGGAGGGCGGAGGGCCTATCTTAGTCAAGGAGCGGGCAGCGCGGCCAGCCGCTCCAGCGCGCGGGCGTCGGCCTCGCCGATCGGCAGGTAGACGACCATGCGCGAGCCGCTGCGCGGCGCGGACCACCAGTAGGTCTGGCGCAGGTGGATCAGGCCGATCTCGGGGTGGTCGAAGGTCTTCTCCTGGTTCTCGGGGCTGCGCACCTGGTAGCGCTCCCAGGCGTTGCGAAAGGCCGGCGAATGCGCGAGGAAGTAGTCGATCCGCTCGGCGATGGCCCGGTCGCCGCTTTGCTGGGTGGACGCCGCGCGCAGCATGGCGACCATGCGCTCGATGGTCTGCGGCTCGTGGCGCACCACGCGTTGCCAGCGGGCGTCGAACAGGCTCATGTGCAGGCAGTTGCGCTGCAGCGCGGGCAGGCGCTGCAGCGAGATGCCCATCAGGCGCTCATAGGCCGAATTGACCGCCAGCAGGTCGAAGGCCGCGCTCTGCATCTGGGCCGGGTAGGGCAGCAGCTTGTCCAGCAGCTGCATGTGCAGGCAGTCCGGCTCGTCGGTGGAGGCGGGGCCGGGCTGGTCGAGCTTGATGCCGGCCAGCGCCAGCAGGTGGCGCAGTTCGTCGTCGTTGCACTGCAGCGCCCGGGCGATGGATTCGATGGCCTGGCGCGAGGGCTGCACCTCGCGGCCCTGCTCGAGCTTGGTGTACCAGGTCACGCCGATGCCGGCGAGCTGGGCGACCTCCTCGCGGCGCAGGCCGGGGGTGCGCACGCGGCCGTGCCGCGCCAGGCCCATGGCGGCGGCGGCCAGGCTCTCGCGGCGCGCGCGCAGGAAGCGGCCCAGCTCCTGCGAGGGACTGGAGTCCGCAGGGGATGGCGGGGCATGGGGCGCGGGCGCTGCAAAGGAAGGCATGGAGAGGTACTGTGGAGGGGCTGGTGCAACGCAGTATAGGCCTTTCAAGCCTAGGCTACGAAGAATCTTGTACCAGTCTAAAAACACCTCCACACTGGCGCCCTGTTCATTTCCGGCGCAGGCACTCCCATGCGAAGAATCACTGCTGACAACGCCACGTTCGGCGTTTTCCTGGCCTTTCTGCTGATCCCGCTGTCGGGCATAGGCACCGACATCTACCTCCCGTCCATGCCAACCATGGCCCAGAGCCTGGGCGCCACGGCGGCGCAGATCCAGCTCACGCTGACGCTGTTCATCGCCGGCTACGGCCTGGGGCAGCTGGTGGTGGGCGTGTTGCTCGACCGCTTCGGCCGCTGGCGGCCCACGCTGGTGGCGCTGGCGCTGTTCGCGCTGTCGAGCGCGGCCATCGCCGCGAGCGACGACATCCGGCTGATCTGCGCGCTGCGCCTGCTGCAGGGGCTGCTGGGCGCGGTGGCCGTGGTGGGCAAGCGCACCTTCTTCGTCGACGTGTTCCAGGGCGCCGCGCTGCAGCGCTACCTGACCTGGATGACCGTGGTGTGGTCGCTGGGGCCGATCTGCGCGCCCTTTATCGGCGGCTTCGTGCAGACGCACTGGGGCTGGCGCGCCAATTTCGTCGTGCTGGCGGCGTTCTCGGTCGTGGCGCTGGTGCTGGAGTGCCTGGGCGGCGGCGAGACGCTGGCCCGGCCCCAGCCCATCCGGCCGCGCGAGGTGGCCGCGCGGGCCGGCGAGATCCTGCGGCATGGCGCCTTCGCGCGCGGCGTGCTGTGCGTGAGCGCGGCCTACGCGATGGTGATGGGCTGGAGCATGGCCTCGCCCTTCATCGTCGAGACCGTGTACCACCGCCCGCCCACCACCACCGGCGCGCTGGCGCTGCTGATGGGCCTGGCTTGGATGGCCGGCGGCCTCATCGCGCGGGCCATGATGGCGCGCTCGCTGGTAAGCAAGCACCGCATCGCGCTGGTGGGCATGGCCGGCGGCATCGCGCTGCTGGCGCTGACGGCGTGGCTGCCGGCCTCGTGGCCCTCGCTGGAGATCATGGCCGCCGTGGCCTTCGGCATCCACGTGGCGGCGGGCCTGGTGTTCAACGTCCACTTCGCGAACGTGCTGTCCATGTTCCCGCAGAGCGCGGCGCTGTCGGGCGGGCTGGCGGGCGGCCTGGCCTTTTTGCTGACCTCGCTCTTCTCGTCGCTGGGCACGCGCCTGGTGAATCCGCAGTCGGCGCTGGGCATGGCCGCGGTGTATGGCGGGCTGGCGCTGGTCCTCGTGGCGGCGCTGCTCTCCATGGTGACTCGCCCGGCACCGGCGGCGCGGTGGACGGCGCCATAATCGGGCCGAATCCCCGCCAACGAATCTGTTTCAGCAAGGAGTGATCGCAATGGGTAATTTCGTGGATCTGAAGGCCGCCGACGGCCAGGTGTTTCCGGCCTACATCGCGGAGCCCGCGGGCAAGCCGCGCGGCGCCATCGTGGTGGTGCAGGAGATCTTCGGCGTCAACTCGCACATCCGCTCGGTGGCCGACCGCGTGGCCGCGGGCGGCTACCTGGCGATCGCGCCGTCGACCTTCGCGCGCGTCAAGTCGAACGTGGAGCTGGGCTACACCGAGGCCGACATGGGCGCGGGCTTCGAGCTGAAGACCGCCGTGGAAGAGCTGCGCGCCCCCGGCGTGCTGCTGGACATCCAGGCCGCCATCGACGAGGCTGCCAAGCGCGGCGGCGGCAAGGTCGGCATCACCGGCTTCTGCTGGGGCGGCCTGCTGGCCTGGCGCGCGGCCGCCGAGCTCAAGGGGCTGTCCGCCGCCGTGCCGTACTACGGCGGCGGCATGACCACGCCGGCCGAGGTGGCGCGCCAGCCCCAGTGCCCGGTGATGGCCCACTTCGGCGAGAAGGACCACTGGATCTCGCTGGACAGCGTCAAGGCCTTCGAGCAGGCGCACCCCGAGGTCGAGGTGCATGTCTACGAGGCCGACCACGGCTTCAACTGCGACCAGCGCGGCTCGTTCGACGCGGCCTCGGCCGTTGTGGCCTGGGCGCGCACGATCGGCTTCTTCAACCAGCACGTGGGCTGATCCGGCACTTGCCATGGCAAAAGCCTTGCGGCGCTGCGGCCCGCAAGGCTTTTTCATTTGCTTACCGGCATGTCATGGGGTCGTCATCGCTGAAAGCCATGATGCGGCGCACTTTTTCACTCGCGCCCACGCACCATGTCCCAGCCCATCGTCCTGCGCCCCGCCGCGGTTTGCCTTGCCCCGAACCGATCCACCCTGCGCGCCAGCGCCTTTGCCCTGGCGGTGTCGGCCCTGGTGGCCGCCTGCGGTGGCGGTGACAGCACGCCCAAGTCGGCCACGGCCACGCTGGCGGTGCTGGAGACCACCGACCTGCACTTCAACGTGCGCAGCTACGACTACTTCAAGCTGGCCGAGGATCCCTCGTATGGCTTCGAGCGCACGGCCACGCTGATCCGCCAGGCGCGCCAGGAGTTCGCCAACACCGTGCTGGTGGACAACGGCGACACCATCCAGGGCACGGCGCTGGCCGACTACGAGGCCCAGGTCGCGCCCATCCCCTGCCAGCAGCAGCTGGCCATGTACAAGGCCATGGGCGTGCTGAAGTTCGATGCCGGCACGCTGGGCAACCACGAGTTCAACTACGGCCTGCCCTTCCTGAACCAGGTGCTGGGCGGCGGCCTGCAGGTCGATGGCGTCGATGCCGCGCTGAAGTGCGCCGGCCCGGGCTACCCGATGGCGCTGGCCAATGTATACAGCCTCAAGACCAACCAGCCGCTGGTGCAGCCCTACACGCTGCTGGAGCGCCAGGTCGCCGCCACCGATGCCGGTGGCAAGCCGGTGACGCTGCCGATCAAGATCGGCGTGATCGGCTTCACCACGCCCGGCATCATGGGCTGGGACAAGCGCCACCTGGAAGGCAAGCTGCGCGTGAGCGGCGCGGTCGAGGCGGCGCAGAAGTATGTGCCCGAGCTGCGCGCCAAGGGCGCCGACATCGTGGTGGCGCTGCTGCACGGCGGCCTCGACGGCGCGGCCTACAGCGCCGACATGGAGAACCCCGGCCTGTACCTGAGCCAGGTGCCGGGCATCGACGCGATGGTGATGGGCCACCAGCACGGCGTGTTCCCCGACCGTTCGGACAAGCCGGGCTTCACCCTGCCCGGCGTGGACCACCAGGCGGGCACGGTCAACGGCGTGCCGGCGGTGATGGCCAGCTCCTGGGGCAAGGCGCTGGGCGTGGTGGCGCTGTCGCTGCGCTGGGACGGCAAGCAGTGGGCGGTGAACCCCTCGGGCACCCAGGTGGGCCTGCGCTCGACCGCCACCGGCAAGGACGCGGCGGGCAAGGCCACCTACGTGGCGGCGGACGGCACCATCGCGCCCGCCGTCGAGCCGCAGCACCAGGCCGCGATCCAGTACGTGAAGACGCCCATCGGCCAGACCGACTTCCGCATGGGCACGCAGTTCGCCGACGTGGGCGACCCGGGTGCGATCCAGCTGGTCAACCAGGCCCAGCAGGACTATGTGGCCAGCTACGTGAAGGCCAACCTGCCGCAGTACGCCGGCCTGCCGGTGCTGTCGGTCAGCGCGCCGTTCAAGTCGGGCTTCCAGGGCGGCGGCGACTACACCGACGTGGCCGCGGGGCCGCTGGCCATCTCCAACGCCGCCGACCTGTACCTGTACCCGAACACGGTGTACGCGGTGAAGGTCAACGGCGACCAGGTCAGGCGCTGGCTGGAGGCGGCCGCGCAGCGCTTCAACCGCATCGACCCGGCCGCCACCGCCGACCAGCAGCTCATCGGCAGCTTTCCGGGCTACAACTTCGACATGTTCACCACGCCCGACATGCAGTACGAGATCGACGTGACCCAGCCGGTGGGCAGCCGCATCAAGTCGCTGACCTACCTGGGCAAGCCCATAGCTCCTGCGCAGGACTTCGTCATCGCCACCAACAACTACCGCGCCACCAGCGGCAAGAGCTTCCTGCCCGAGCTGGACGGCCGCGCCACCATCTACGCCTCGCCCGACGCGAACCGCGACGTGGTGATCGCCTACATCAAGGCGCACCCGCAGGTCACGCGCGCCGCCAACGGCGCGGCCCGCAGCTGGCGCTTCGCCAAGACGCCGACAGCGGGCAAGGTGCTGTTCACCTCGGCTGCCAACGCATTGCCGGTGGCCCAGGCCGCGCAGCTGGCCAATGTGTCGCTGGACCAGGCCGACGATGGCAGCGGCACGCAGCGCGCCGTCTACCGCATCGACCTGGGGCAGTGAAGGCCGTCAGGCGGCATCGCGCCGGCGGAACACCAGCGCAATGCCCGCCACGATGGCGGCCAGGCCCGCCCAGGCGCTGAGCGGCATGCGGTTGCCCAGCACCCACCAGTCCAGCAGCGCGGTGACCACCGGCACCAGGTAGAACAGGCTGGTGACGTTGACCAGGTTGCCGCGCTGGATCAGGCGGTACAGCAGCAGCTGCGCCACCACCGAGATGCCGCAGGCCAGCCACAGCGTGGCGGCCCAGAAGGCCGCGCTGCCGTCCGACTGCACCGGCAGCACGGGCGTGGCCAGCGCGAACAGCACCAGGCTGGCCGCGTACTGGGCGGGCAGCACCTGCAGCGGTGCCAGCGCGATGCGCTTTTGCTGCAGCGAGCCCAGCGTCATGCAGGCCAGCGCGCCCAGTGCGAAGCCCAGGCCCAGCGGCGAGAGGCTGGTCTTGAGCAGGCTGGCGAGCACCACCAGCGCCAGCCCAGCCAGGGCCAGCAGCAGCCCCGCGAGGCGGAGGGCGGAAAAGCGCCGCTCGGTCAGCAGCAGGGTCAGGATGGGCTGGGCGCCGAGGAGGGTGGCGATCAGCCCCGGCGTGACGCCGTGGTGCATGGCCAGGAAGTAGCACAGCGAGTAGCCGCCCACCAGCAGCAGGCCGGTGGCGATGACCCGGCCGCGCTGGCCTGCCGGCAGTTGCCAGGCCTGGCGGCGCCAGCCCACGGCCAGCAGCAGCGCCAGCGCCACGCCGAAGCGCGCCAGCAGCATGGCCAGCGGCGTGCCGTGGTCCAGCCCCCAGCGGGTGAAAAGGGCCGCGCTGCCCCACAGCAGCACGAAGCAGCCCATGGCGCCATGCTGCGCCCACGAATGGTTTTGAGGGTTCATTGGTATTCATCCAGGCATTGGCTGGCAGCCTTGCCAGCCGGAGACAAACCGGATCGCCGCGGAAGGTCGGCGGCGGCCCGCGAAGCGAGAGGGCTCAGGCGCGGGGCGGCGGCGGGGCGGATGAATGGGGAGGTGCGCGGCGCCCCTGGCGCGCAGCCACCGGCCCGGACAGGTCCGAACAAGGCAGGGCAGGCAGGTGGCGGGACATGGTGCTGGGGGTTGTCAAGAAAGTGGCGACCCGGGCGGGGCCGCGGGAGCACTATACCCCGGCCGGGACGCGGCGCACCAGCGCCTCACTTCTCGGTGCGGGCCAGGTAGTGCTTGCGCGAGAAGTAGCCAATGAGCACGAGCGCGATCACACCCATGGTGCCCATGGCCCACCAGAAGCCGTCGCGGGCGTGCACGAAGGGGATGAACTCGAAGTTCATGCCGAAGATCGCGGCGATCAGGTTCAGCGGCAGGAAGATCGCGGTGATGGTGGTGAGCGTGCGCATGATGTCGTTGGCGCGGTTGCTCTGCACGTTGAAGTGCATCTGCACGGCGGTCTCGGTGTTCTGCTCCAGCCGCCGCACGTGGTGCACCACGCGCTCGATGTGCTCCAGCACATCGCGGCTGCGCACGCGCAGCACCTCGAGCGCGCGCTGGCCGGCGGCGTCCGGCGGCGTGGGCCAGGCCTCGACGGTGTCCACCCAGTCCTGCACGGCGGCGCGCTGGTCCTCGCAGATCTCGTCGAGGTGGTGCAGCGCCAGCCGCGCCTCCAGCAGCGCCGACCAGTCGGCGAAGCGGCCGCGCGGCTTGAGCAGCGCGTTCTGCCACAGGTCGAGGTGGCGCGACAGCTCGCGGCGCAGGTCGAGGTAGCCGTCGACGATGAGGTTGACCATGCGCATCATCAGGTCGGCCGGCGACAGCGGCAGCCGCTGCGCCGCGATCCGGCCGGGAATGCGCTGCGCCTGGTCCTCGCGCGCGAGCCGGTCCTGCGTGCTGCGCGACAGCGCGGCGAGGTCGGGCGCCGCGGCCGGCGCTCCGGCGGGCGCGGGCGCGCCGGCCAGCTGCAGCAGGCGCTGGGCATAGCTGTCGCGCACGCTGCAGTCGTCGGGGTGCACCGACAGCAGCACGCGGTCCCACACGGCAAAGCCCACGGGGATGGTGTCTATGGTCGGCGGCGTCCAGTGGCGGTCGTCGGCGGCCTTGGCGCGGGCGCGGCGCACCACCTCGGCCACGGCGGCGTTCGAGGCCTTGTCCGGCGGCGAGGCGATGCGGCGGATCACCAGCAGGTCGTACTGCGAGGTGTAGTCGTAGTGCGAGGGCAGCTGCGCGTTCAGCAGGTCGGAGACATGCAGGTCGACCAGCTGCATGCCGGTGAGGTTCTGCAGCGCGGCCTGGACGGCGGCCAGCTGCTCGCCGAAATAGCGGCGCGAGCAGGCCAGCCACACATAGCCCTCGGCGGGCATCTGCTGCGGCGCCTGCGCGCATTCCGTGGCCTCGCCATCGTGGATGTGGAAGACGCGAAGCGCGGGGGCTGGGGTGCTCATGACTCGCGGGTTTGAAGTCAAAAATGGCTCCAGGGCAGATGGGGTCTGCGCCAGATGCTCTTATTTTTGCTGTTGCAGCTTGCGGGCGGCGTCGATGGCGAAGTAGGTCAGGATGCCGTCGGCGCCGGCGCGCTTGAAGGCGAGCAGGGCTTCCATCATCACCGCGTCGTGGTCGAGCCAGCCGTTGGCGGCCGCGGCCTTGAGCATGGCGTATTCGCCACTGACCTGGTAGGCGAAGGTGGGCACCTTGAATTCGTCCTTCACGCGGCGCACCACGTCGAGGTAGGGCATGCCGGGCTTGACCATCACCATGTCCGCGCCTTCGGCCAGGTCGAGAGCCACTTCGCGCAGCGCCTCGTCGGTGTTGGCCGGGTCCATCTGGTAGACGTTCTTGTCGGCCTTGCCCAGCGCGCCGCGCGTGCCTACGGCGTCGCGGAACGGGCCGTAGAAGGCGCTGGCGTACTTGGCGCTGTAGGCCATGATGCGGGTGTAGATGTGGCCCTGGGCCTCGAAGGCCTCGCGGATGGCGCCGATGCGGCCGTCCATCATGTCGCTGGGCGCGACGATGTCCACGCCGGCCTCGGCATGGGCCAGCGCCTGGCCGGTCAGGATCTCGACCGTCTCGTCGTTGAGGATGTAGCCGGTGTCGTCGAGCACGCCGTCCTGGCCGTGGCTGGTGTAGGGGTCGAGCGCCACGTCGGTCAGCACGCCAAGCTCGGGAAATTCCTTTTTCAGCGCGCGCACCACGCGCGGGATCAGGCCGTCCGGGTTCAGCGCCTCGCGGCCGTCGGGCGTCTTGAGCGCGGCGTCGATGCTGGGGAACAGGGCCAGCACCGGGATGCCCAGCTGCACGCACTCCTCGGCCACCGGCAGCAGCAGGTCGAGGCTCAGGCGGTCCACGCCGGGCATGGACGGCACGGCCTGGCGCAGGTTGCTGCCCTCGTGCACGAACACGGGGTAGATGAAGTCATGGGCGCTGAGCCGGTGCTCGCGCACCAGGTTGCGGGAGAAGGCATCGCGGCGCAGGCGGCGCGGGCGGCTCAGCGGAAAGGGCGGGGGGCTGGACAGATGCATGGCGCCGATTGTGCGCCACTTTGCCTGCGGATTGCATACACGCACTACACTGTGCCGAATGCTCTGGGTCAAAGCCTTTCATATCGTTTTCGTGGCCAGCTGGTTCGCCGGCCTGTTCTACCTGCCCCGCATCTACGTGAACCTGGCCATGGTGCCGCCGGGCTCGGTCGCCGAGCGCGGCCGGCTGCTGCTGATGGCGAGGAAGCTGTTGCGCTTCACCACGCTGCTGGCCGTGCCGGCCGTGGGGCTGGGACTGTGGCTGTACCTGGGCTACGGCATCGGCAAAGGGCCGGGCAACGGCTGGATGCATGCCAAGCTCTTCCTCGTGCTGCTGGTGATCGGCTACCACCACGCCTGCGCGCGGCTGCTGCGCCGGCTGCGGGACGGCAGCAGCGCGCGCTCGCACCGCTGGTTCCGCTGGTTCAACGAGGCACCGGTGCTGCTGCTCGTGGCGATTGTCGTGCTGGTGGTCGTCAAGCCCTTCTGACCATGGATGCCTCATCGCGGCAGCGCACCATCGCCTGGCCCCTGGCGCTGGTGTATGCGGTGCTGATCGTCTTTGCCAGCCTGTTCCCGTTCGAGGGCTGGCGCACCCAGGGCATCTCGCCGCTGGAGTTCTTCCTCGCCAAGATCCCGCCGCCGTACTGGACCTGGTTCGACGTGGGCATCAACATCGCGGGCTATGCGCCGCTGGGTTTCCTGCTGTGCCTGGCGTGGATGCGGCGCGGCTGGTGGCGCTCGGGCTGGCTGCTGGCGCTGGCCCTGGGCACGCTGCTGTCCTTCGGCATGGAGTTCCTGCAGATCTTCCTGCCCAAGCGCGTGTCCTCCAACATGGATTGGCTGCTCAACAGTGCGGGCACGCTGCTGGGGGCCTTGCTGGCGCTGCTGGCCTACCGGCTGGGCCTGCTGCGGCGCTGGAACGACGTGCGCGGCCGCTGGTTCGCGCCCGACGCGCACGGCGCCATCGTGCTGCTGCTGCTGTGGCCGGCGGCGCTGCTGTTCCCGCCGCCGCTGCCGTTCGGCCTGGGGCAGGTGTTCGAGCGCGTCCAGGGCTGGATCATCGAGGTGCTGGAGAACACGGCCTTCGAATCCTGGATGCCGGCGCTCACGCCGGCCGTCGAACCGCTGTCGCCGATCGGCGAACTCGCCTGCGTGATGCTGGGGCTGCTGATCCCCTGCTGGCTGGCCTTTGGCGCGATGGGCAACGTCTGGCGCCGCGTGGCCGTGGCCTGCCTGGTGGTGCTGGGCGGCATCGCCGTGACCGGGCTGTCGGCGGCGCTGAGCTATGGCCCGGCCCATGCCTGGGACTGGCTGGGCATGTCGGCCCGCATGGGCACGGCGCTGGCGCTGGTGCTGGCACTGGCGCAGGTCAGCGTGCCGCGCCGTGTCTGCGTGCTGCTGCTGCTGGTGGGGCTGATGGTGTACCTGAACCTGCTGAACCAGGCGCCCGCCAGCCCGTACTACGCCGAGGCGCTGCAGTCGTGGGAGCAGGGGCGCTTCATCCGCTTCTTCGGCCTGAGCCAGTGGCTGGGCTGGGGCTGGCCGCTGGCCACGCTGGTCTATGCGCTGCTGCGGCTGGCGCGCCGGCCGGTGGAGTCCGCGGCCAGGCGGCCATAGCGCCACGGCGGCTGCGGCGCGGTGCCACAATAGCCGGGTATTTGTGAAATGGTGACTGCATGAGCGATCAGAACTCCCCGCCCTCCGCCGCTGGCTACTACCAGCGCCACGTCTTCTTCTGCCTGAACGACCGCACCAATGGCGAGGACAGCTGCGCCCACCATGGCGCGCAGGAAGCGTTCGACCACTGCAAGGCCCGCGTCAAGGCCGAGGGGCTGGCCGGACCGGGCCGGGTGCGCGTCAACAAGGCCGGCTGCCTCGACCGCTGCGCCGGCGGCCCGGTGGCCGTGGTCTACCCCGAGGGCACCTGGTACACCTTCATCGACAAGAGCGACATCGACGAGATTGTCGACGTGCACCTGAAGACCGGCCAGCCGGTGACCCGTTTGCTGCTGCCGCCGGATGTGGGTCGATAACCTTATATACAAATCAGGCGTTGGCGCAGGTGTATATTGCGCGAGCAGCTATTGAGTTGATAGCTAACTGAAGATGGCGATATGAATGCGCAGACGGAAAAATTCACGATCACCGGGCCGGTCGGCCTGATTGAGGTGGCGCGCGATGCCGCGCAGCTGCAGTCCGGCCTGGCCGCCGCGCGCGGCACGGCCATCGTGGCCCACCCGCATCCGCTGTTCGGCGGCACCATGGACAACAAGGTGGTGCAGACCCTGGCGCGCGCGCTGGTGCAAAGCGGCTGGAACACGCTGCGCTTCAACTTCCGTGGCGTGGGCGCCACCGAGGGTGAGCACGATGCCGGCACGGGCGAGTGCGACGACTTCCTGGCCGTGGTACGGCAGCTGGCGCCCGAGGGCGCGCTGGCGCTGGCGGGCTTCTCGTTCGGCTCGTTCGTGATGAGCCACGCGCTGCTCCAGCTCTGGGGCCAGCGGCAGATCGACAAGCTGCTGTTCATCGGCACGGCGGCCTCGCGCTTCCAGGTGGCAACGCTGCCGCCCGAGGCGCACGAGCGCGCCCTGGTGCTGCACGGCGAGGCGGACGACACCGTGCCGCTGGCTTCCGTCATGGACTGGGCGCGGCCGCAGATACTTCCTGTCACCGTCATCCCCGGAGGCGGGCATTTTTTCCACGGACAATTGCCGCTGCTCAAGAGCCTGGTCATGCGCCACCTGAGCGCGCCCGTCTGATTTTGCTATTGATTTTGAATGTGATGCCGGCATGCACCAAGCGCGTGCCGGTTGTTTGATGGAACCGATCTTCATGAACCCTCGTTTTCTGCCCCGTGCGCGCACCTGGGCCGCCGCCGCGCTCTTCGCTCCCCTTGTCGCCCTGGCCCAGCTGGCCCAACCCGCGCCGCCCGAGATCGCCGCGCGCAACTACCTGCTGTTCGACGCCACCTCCGGCCAGGTGCTGGCGGCCAAGGACATCGATGCGCCGGTGGAGCAGGCCTCGCTGACCAAGCTGATGACCGCCTACGTGGTGTTCGATGCGCTGCGCGCCAAGAAGATCACGCTGGAGCAGACCCTGCCGGTGAGCGTCAAGGCCTGGAAGATGCCCGGCTCGCGCATGTTCATCGACCCCAAGATGCAGGTGAAGGTGGACGACCTGCTCAGCGGCATGATCATCCAGTCGGGCAACGACGCCTCGATGGCGCTGGCCGAGGGCGTGGGCGGCACCGAGGAAAACTTCGTGCGCCTGATGAACGAGCAGGCCAAGGCGCTCGGCATGACCAACACGGGCTACAAGAACCCCGAGGGCCTGACGATGGCCGGGCACACCACCACCGCGCGCGACCTGAGCGTCCTCGCCACGCGGCTGATGCAGGACTTCCCGGAGTACATGCACTACTACTCCACCAAGCAGTACCGCTACCCGGGCTCGCCCGCATCCAACTCCAACAACCGCAACACCCTGCTGTTCCGCGACCCGACCGTCGACGGCCTGAAGACCGGCCACACGGCCGCCGCCGGCTACTGCCTGGTGGCCACGGCCAAGCGCCCGGTGCCCAATGCCGGCGAGCGCCGCCTGATCTCCATCCTGCTGGGCGCCGCCAGCGACAGCGCCCGCGCCAACGAGAGCCAGAAGCTGCTGAACTGGGGCTACACCGCCTACGACGCTGTCAAGCTCTTCGATGGCGGCCAAGCCGTGGCCACGCCCAAGGCATGGAAGGGTGCGCAAGCCACCGTCAAGATGGGCAGCGAGAAGCCCGTCGTCATCACCGTGCCCGCCGGCAGCGGCGGCAAGGTCGAAACCCAGGTCGTCAGCCAGGAGCCGCTGATCGCCCCCATCGCCAAGGGGCAGAAGCTCGGCACGCTCAAGGCCACCGTCGGCGGCCAGCAGGTGGCCGAGGTGCCGCTGATCGCCCTGGAGGCGGTGGACGAGGCCGGTTTCTTCGGCCGGATGTGGGATTCGATCCGCCTGTGGATCAAGTAAACACTCTGCTGCCTGCTCTTGAATGAAGAGCGGCAGTGTGGAAAAAGGCGTGCGCTGCACGCCTTTTTTGTGGGCAAAACAAGGCCTTGCAGCTGACGAAGCATTTGCTTCAGAAAACAACTCGTGCTACGATAGAGGGCTTTTCGGAATTTCCGAAGGGTTTCACGTTTTCGTTTTCACGAGAAATTTCACGTTTAGGGACGTACTAATGCCAACCATCAACCAACTCATTCGCCAAGGGCGTGAGGTCGAGAAAGTCGCCTCCAAGAGCCCCGCGATGGAAAACTCTCCCCAGCGCCGTGGCGTGTGCACCCGTGTGTACACCACGACGCCCAAGAAGCCGAACTCCGCTCTGCGTAAGGTCGCCAAGGTGCGCCTGACCAACGGTTTCGAAGTCATCTCCTACATCGGCGGTGAAGGCCACAACCTGCAAGAGCACAGCGTCGTGCTGGTGCGCGGCGGCCGTGTGAAGGACTTGCCCGGTGTGCGTTACCACATCGTGCGTGGTTCGCTTGACCTGCAAGGCGTCAAGGACCGCAAGCAGTCCCGCTCCAAGTACGGTGCGAAGAAGCCGAAGGCCAAGTAAGCCCTGCGGTTTGTATTCCAGGTGCTGCATCCCGCGTGGCGCGAGATCCAGCGTAGTGACCCCAAACGCAAGTGTTTTGCGCGGGTCGAGTAAGTGGGAGTCCTAGATTGGCTCTCGCGGTGTCTGAAAAGATGCCAACTGAAGCAAGATAGAGGTAAAAAATGCCACGTCGTCGCGAAGTCCCCAAACGTGAAATTCTGCCGGATCCGAAGTTCGGCAATGTAGAGCTGTCCAAATTCATGAACGTGATCATGGAAGGCGGCAAGAAGGCAGTGGCCGAGCGCATCATCTATGGCGCTCTGGAACTGATCGAGAAGAAGCACCCCGGCAAGGACCCGCTGGAGGCCTTCACCGTTGCCATCAACAACGTGAAGCCCATGGTGGAAGTGAAGTCCCGCCGCGTGGGCGGCGCCAACTACCAGGTTCCGGTGGAAGTGCGCCCCGTGCGTCGCCTGGCCCTGTCCATGCGCTGGATCAAGGAAGCTGCCCGCAAGCGTGGCGAGAAGTCCATGGCCCAACGCCTGGCCAACGAACTGCTGGAAGCCACCGAAGGCCGTGGCGGCGCGATGAAGCGCCGTGACGAAGTGCACCGCATGGCCGAAGCCAACAAGGCGTTCAGCCACTTCCGCTTCTAAGCAGCGCAGGGCATGCACCCCTAAGGCCGCCAGCAATTTTTGCTTGCGGCCTTGCTTGGGTTCTGGCGGCCCCCATATCCAAGCCTGATGCCTGCGCCCTGCCAGGTGCCGCATCGGCCCCAATCACTGATCAACAAAGGATCGATCATGGCTCGCAAAACTCCCATCGAGCGCTATCGCAATATCGGCATCTCTGCGCACATCGACGCAGGCAAGACCACGACCACGGAACGTATCCTGTTCTACACCGGCGTGACGCACAAGCTGGGTGAAGTGCACGACGGCGCGGCCACCACCGACTGGATGGAGCAGGAGCAAGAGCGCGGTATCACCATCACTTCCGCGGCAGTGACCTGCTTCTGGAAGGGCATGGACATGTCCTACCCCGAGCACCGCTTCAACATCATCGACACCCCCGGCCACGTGGACTTCACCATCGAGGTGGAGCGTTCCATGCGCGTGCTGGACGGCGCCTGCATGGTGTACTGCGCCGTGGGTGGCGTGCAGCCCCAGTCCGAAACCGTGTGGCGTCAGGCCAACAAGTACAAGGTGCCCCGTCTGGCGTTCGTCAACAAGATGGACCGCACCGGCGCGAACTTCTTCAAGGTCTATGACCAGATGAAGCTGCGCCTGAAGGCCAACCCTGTGCCCGTGGTGATCCCGATCGGCGCCGAAGAAAACTTCAAGGGCGTGGTCGATCTGGTCAAGATGAAGGCCATCATCTGGGACGAAGCTTCCCAGGGCATGAAGTTCGACTACGAAGACATCCCGGCCGAACTGGTGGAAACCGCCAACAAGTGGCGCGAAAACCTGGTGGAGTCCGCTGCCGAAGCCAGCGAAGAGCTGATGAACAAGTACCTGGAAGAAGGTACCTTGTCCGAAGCCGACGTCAAGGCCGGCATCCGTGCACGTACCCTGGCTGTGGAAATCCAGCCGATGCTGTGCGGCACCGCGTTCAAGAACAAGGGTGTGCAGCGCATGCTGGACGCTGTGATCGACTATCTGCCGTCGCCAGTGGACATCCCTGACGTGGAAGGTACCGATCCTGACCATGAAGAAACGAAGCTGGCCCGCAAGGCGGATGACGGCGAGAAGTTCTCTGCGCTGGCATTCAAGCTGATGACCGACCCGTTCGTGGGTCAGCTGACCTTCGTGCGTGTGTACTCCGGCGTTCTGTCCAAGGGCGACACCGTGTACAACTCGGTCAAGGGCAAGAAAGAGCGTATCGGCCGTATCGTGCAGATGATGGCCAACGACCGTATCGAAGTGGACGAAATCCGCGCCGGCGACATCGCTGCCTGCGTGGGCCTGAAGGATGTGACCACCGGCGAAACCCTGTGCGACGTGGCTTCGCCCATCGTGCTGGAACGCATGGTCTTCCCCGAGCCCGTGATTGCACAGGCCGTGGAACCCAAGTCCAAGGCCGACCAGGAAAAGATGGGTATCGCGCTGTCGCGTCTGGCAGCCGAAGATCCGTCGTTCCGCGTGCGCTCCGACGAAGAATCCGGCCAGACCATCATCGCCGGCATGGGCGAGCTGCACCTGGAAATCATCGTTGACCGCATGAAGCGCGAATTCAACGTGGAAGCCAACGTGGGCAAGCCCCAGGTGGCCTACCGCGAAACCATTCGCCAGAAGGTCGTGGACGTGGACGGCAAGTTCGTTCGCCAGTCCGGCGGTAAGGGCCAGTACGGCCACGTGGTGTTCACGGTCGAGCCGCAAGAAGCCGGCAAGGGCTTCGAGTTCGTCGACTCCATCAAGGGCGGTGTGGTTCCTCGCGAATACATCCCTGCGGTCGAGAAGGGCGTGATCGAAGCGCTGACCTCCGGCGTGCTGGCTGGCTACCCCGTGGTGGACGTGAAGGTCACGCTGACCTTCGGTTCGTACCACGATGTGGACTCGAACGAAATGGCGTTCAAGATGGCCGCTATCTTCGGTTTCAAGGAAGCTGCCCGCAAGGCCAGCCCCGTGATCCTCGAGCCCATGATGGCCGTGGAAGTGGAAACGCCTGAAGACTACGCCGGTACCGTGATGGGCGACCTGTCGTCCCGCCGCGGCATGGTGCAGGGCATGGAAGACATGGTTGGTGGCGGCAAGGCCATCAAGGCAGAAGTGCCGCTGTCCGAAATGTTCGGCTACGCTACGTCGCTGCGCTCGCAAACGCAGGGCCGCGCTACGTACACGATGGAATTCAAGCACTACGCTGAAGCTCCTCGTAACGTGGCTGAAGCCATCGTTGCCGCTCGCGCCAAGGCTTAAAGAGGCCTCCTGCGCCTGCTGGACGGGCGCAGGCAGCTATCTTTTTTGATAAGTTTGTCTACGATCGGGTGCCGCTTTGTTTCCTGTGCGAAGCGATCAAGCAACCCGGTGTAGACGTTAAACCCGACACAGGTTTTGCTCTTTATTTGGAGAATTTCTCATGGCAAAAGGTAAGTTTGAACGCACCAAGCCCCACGTGAACGTGGGCACGATCGGTCACGTGGACCACGGCAAGACGACGCTGAC
>NZ_BAAGSH010000017.1:0-119185 GCF_054782535.1 Comamonas humi
TCATCGTCAGGCTCTTATCCTGCAACACCCCCCGTGCCCTCAAGGCCGGGGGGTTTTGTGTTTTGCGGCTTGGTGTTTTTGGAGGCCTTAAAGGTCAGTCAACGCTTCAGATGGGAGCATGCCAGCTGAAGCGATACGTTCATCCGGAACATCGAAAGTTTGTGCCAGCCGATCGGCAACCCCCCGAAGCCGGGACTCCCATGCCATCAATTCGGCCATGCTGAATTGCTGAGTGCTGGCCTGAATGGCAACGGCGGCGCCAGCCCTGTACGGAGTGAGCATGACCGGCACCGCTATGGCGATGACGCCGGGTATGTATTCACCTCGATTCAGGCCCAGGCGGCGTTTGCGCGTGTCGTCCAGCTCTGCCCGGAGCAGCGCGGTATCGGAAATGGTGAGCTCGGTCCAGTGCCTCAATGGCAGGCGGCGCAATAGCCTTTCGCGTTGCTGTTTGGGCAGCAGACTCATGAGCAGTTTGCCGCTGGCCGTGCAATGGAATGGCACGCGCGTACCCGGGGTGAGCTTGGCATTCGCACTCCAGTTGGCCTCCACCCGATCCAGATAGACCACTGCATCTCCGCTGGAAATGACCAGGTTGCAGCTGGCCTGCACCTTGTCGGCAAGCTCTTGCAAAATGGCGCGCCGCTCGGCGGCCGGCCCGGTGGTCATCAGCAGGTTAATGGCCATTTGCCGCACGCGGCTGGAGCACACATAGTGGTGCTGGCCCGGGCCGTCACGATTCACCAGCCACGCGGACTCCAGCTGCTTAAGCAGCCGGTGCACCGACTGCTTGGGCAGATCCATGCGCGTGCTGATTTCAGTAAGCGCAAGCGGTTCGCGGGCCTGTGCCAGCAATTCGATGATACGAAATGCGCGAATGGCCGCGGCATTGGACTGGGTGGATGTCATGGGCGAGTATGGCCTCGTTCAAATCGTCAACATGCTCTCGGTTTGAAAGTCACAGGAAGCAGGGCGCTTGCCTGAAGTTTGCGCGACTGCAGTTCAGCTGCCACAAGCACTCTGCTGGTGTTGCGCAGCCATCTTGTCCCGAAATCCGCACTTTTACATTTGTGCTGCTTGGCGTTTCGCACCAAATGCAAAAAACGGGACACCTTTTTTCCCAAAACCCCTAGCCTTTGAATCTGTCAGGCACGCAAGGGGCGGGCTTGGTAGGCCCGCATGCCAAGCAAGTACTGAACTGCAGCCTGTGCCTTGTCCGTCGCAAGAACCGGCGCAAGGCGTCCCGGAATGTTCATGTCAGCAAAGGAGCAAACGATGGAAGTCCAAGAGGTGTCAAGAGTGCAATCACCGACCGCACAGCAGGTGGTGGCCGATCTCATCAAGCGGGCACGCGCAGCGCAAGCCGGCTTTGCGAAGCTCGGTCAGCAAGGCATGGACGATGCCGTTGCCGCAGTGGGCTGGGCCATCATGGAGCCGGAGCGCAATCGCCAGTTGGCAGAGCTTGCGGTTCAGGAGACGGGGCTTGGCAATGTGGAGGACAAGGTCACCAAGAACCACCGCAAGACATTGGGCCTGCTGCGCGATCTGAAGGGGGTGAGGACGCACGGCGCGATCGCCGAAAGCAAGTCCACGGGCATCACCGAATTTGCGCGCCCCGTGGGAGTCGTGGCGGCCATCACGCCATCAACCAACCCGGGTGCGACACCGGCCAACAACATCATCAATGCGCTCAAGTGTGGCAACGCGGTGATCGTTGCTCCGTCGCCCAAAGGGCTGGCGGTGAGCCAGATGCTGCTGAACTTCATCCATGCGGAGTTGAGCAAATGCGGTTTGCCTGTAGATCTGGTGCAGGTGCTGCCTGCTCCCATCAGCAAGGCATTGACCGCGGAACTCATGCAGCAGGCCGACCTGGTGATTGCTACCGGTTCGCAGGCCAATGTGTGCATGGCCTATACCTGCGGCACTCCGGCATTTGGCGTGGGGGCGGGGAATGTGGCCTCGGTCGTAGATAGCTCGGCCGATGTGAAGCAAGCCGCCAGCCTGATCGTTGCCTCCAAGACCTTCGACAACGCCACGAGCTGCTCCTCGGAGAACAGCATGGTGGTTCTGGACGAGGTTCGCGACGCCATGTTGCAAGCTATACGCGACCTGGGGGGGCTGCTGCTGAGCAACCAGGAGAAGCTGCGCCTGCAGGCCATCATGTGGCGCCAGGGAAAGCTGAGCGACGCGGTGACCGGCAAGTCTGCTCGGCACATTGCCGAATTGGTGGGTATTGACTGGCGTGGTCGCATTGCCCTGGAGGCACCCACCGTGCTGATGGTGGAGGAGCGCGGTATTGGCGAAGAGCACCCGTTCTCGGGGGAGAAGCTTTCGCCGGTGTTGGCTGTATACGGAGCCCAGAGTTTCAGTGACGCCTGCACCATGGTGCAAAAGATCTATGGCTACATGGGCGCAGGGCATTCGGTGAGCCTGCATTCGGCAGACGAGGAGCAGGCGCTTTATCTGGCGCAGAACCTGCCTGTGGCACGGGTCATCCTCAACCAGGCTCATTGCTTCGCCACGGGTGGCAATTTCAACAATGGTCTGCCGTTCTCGCTGTCGATGGGGTGCGGCACCTGGGGCGGCAACAACTTCTCGGACAACCTGAACTATCGCTTCTACATGAATGTGACGCGCGTCGCCCGCACGATTGCCGAGAACAAGCCCACGGTCGAAGACCTGCTGGGTGACTATTTTCGGAGGTGGGGCGTATGACTGTCGACAAGACTATTCGCAGCCTCGCTGAACTGATAGACCGTCGTGCCCGGGAGCGTGGCGCGGCATCCTTCATGGTCAACGTGCAGAACGGGCAGGCACTGTCATTTGCCGAACTGCGCGAGCAGGTGCTCAGGCTGCGGGACAACCTCGACGCCATAGGCCTCGTACCGGGTGACAAGGTGTCCGTCTACATGCCCAACGGGCCGCTGCCCGCGATGCTTTTGCTCGGCATTATGGCCAGCGGGCTGGTCGTCAATCCGGTCAACCTGCTCAGCCAGCCTTCGCAACTGGCCTATGTGCTGGGCCATTCGGACACCCGGCTGGTCTTCACCAGCCAAGAGCATCTGCTGGCCTTGCAGCAGGCATTGGGGCCGGTGGAGCGCGATGTGGCGATAGTGCTTTGCGATCCGGAGGCCATGGTGGTGCCGCCGATCCCAACGTCGGCCGGCGGTGCCAAGCCGGGACAATTGCTTGCACATCGCATCCGGCCTGACGAGCCGGCGCTCATCATGTACACGTCCGGCACCACGGGGGTGCCCAAGGGGGTTCTGCTCAGCCACGCGAACCTGACCGCGAATGCGAACAGCATCAGCGAGGTGCATCAGCTGGCCGAAGGCGATCGCGTGATGGTGTCCTTGCCGCTCTACCATATCAATGCATTGGTGGTGGCCCTGGTGACGCCCCTGTTCCATGGTGGCTCGCTGGCCATGTCGCCCAGGTTCTCGGCCAGCACCTTCTGGGCGGATGTGTGCAGGTTCGAATGTACCTGGATCAATGTGGTGCCCACCATCATCGCGTACCTGCTCAATGACGAGGCGGGCGCCGAGGGCCGCGATCTGCGACGCATCCGGTTCTGCCGCTCGGCGTCGGCGGCGCTGGCCCCCGAACACCACCGCGCCTTCGAGACGCGCTTCGGGCTGGGCATCATCGAGACCATGGGCCTGACCGAGACTGCCGCCCCCGCATTCAGCAATCCGCTGGATGCCAAAGCGCGCCGCATCGGCAGCGTGGGGCAGGCGGCGGGAACCCGGGCGGCAGTGATGGACTTGGGCGGCGGCTTTGTGCCGGCGGGCGAACGCGGTGAGATCGTGTTGCAGGGGCCGAACGTGATGCAAGGCTACTACAAGGACGCTGGGCGCACGCGCGAGGCCTTCACGCCGGACGGTTGGCTGCGCACGGGCGACATCGGCTACCAGGATGCGGATGGTTTTTTCTACGTCACCGGGCGATCGAAGGAGCTGATCATCAAGGGCGGCGAGAACATCGCGCCGCGCGAGATCGATGAGGCCGTGCTCAAACACCCCGGCGTGCTGGAGGCCGCCGCCGTGGGGATTCCCCATCCCGAGTATGGCCAGGACATCGCCGTCTATCTGGTGATGCGCCAAGGCGCTGCGTTCGACGTATCCGATCTGCGCCGCCACTGTCTGGCAGAGCTGGGCAACTACAAGTGCCCCAGCCGCTTCGTGCTGATGGCCGAGCTGCCGCGCGGGCCATCCGGAAAGCTCCAGCGCCTGAAGCTGCTCAACCCCGCGGCCTGAGGGCCAGGGCTGAGGCAAACCCAAAGAGGCCAACGCTGCGCCTTCGATCCGAAAGCCTGGCCAGAGCCTGTGGGGCACCGATCTGCCGAAAGGAGATTTTTTGCTATTCGTGTGCGGCGCGCATCCCTGGGCGCCGCCACCTGTGACATGACCTGAAACAAGGCCCCCCGGCACTTCGCCGAGGCAAGGGCCCAAGGAGACAAACATGCAACGCAGAGTCAAAACCCATCACATGATCCTGGGCGTGATGTGCCTGATGTACTTCATCGCCTATATCGACCGGGTGAACATGTCGGTGGCCGCCCCGATGATCAAGGAGGAAATGGGCCTGAGCAATCTCCAACTGGGCCTGGTGTTCTCGGCCTTTGCTTATCCCTACGCGGCCATGCAGATCATGGGCGGCTGGCTGGCGGATCGATTCGGGCCGCACAAGGTGCTGGCGGTGCTGTCGCTGATCTGGGGCGTGGCCACCTTGCTGACTGGCTTCGTCGGATCGCTGGTGGCCTTGCTGGTGCTGCGCCTGGCGCTGGGCCTGGGCGAGGGCGGTGCATTTCTCACGGCGACTCGGGCGTTCACCTATTGGATTCCCGTCGCGCAACGCGGTTTTGCCCAGGGCATCACACATTCGTTTTCGCGCCTGGGCGGTGCGGTCACGCCGCCGCTGGTCGTGGCCATCATCGCCGTGGCCGGGTGGCGCGAGTCCTTCATCGTGCTGGGTGCGGTGAGCATCGGCTGGACGGTGCTGTATTGGTTCACCTTCCGCGATACACCGCAGCAGCACCCGCGCATCACCCGTGAAGAGCTTGCCGAAATCAATGCCGGCCGCACGGACAAGCCCAAGGCCGACAAAGAAGCAACGCCCTGGAAGCGCCTGATCAGCGGCATGTGGAAGGTGACCCTGGTGGATTTTTGCTACGGTTGGACGCTGTGGGTGTTCCTGACCTGGCTGCCTTCCTATCTGAAGGATGCGCGCGGCTTCAACCTCAAGGAAATGGCCATGTACACCGCACTGCCGCTGCTGGCAGGTGTGGTTGGTGACACCTTGGGCGGTGTGATCTCCGACAGGCTGTTCACGCGCACCGGAAATCTGCGCTTTGCACGCATCTCTGTGCTGGTGTTCGGCCTGGTGGGGGCGTTGGTATTCATGGTTCCCATGATCTCGGCGGACAGCGCCATGATGGCCGTGCTGCTGCTGTCCGCCTCGTTCTTCTGCCTGGAGCTGACCAATGCGGTGCTATGGAGCCTGCCGATCGATATTGCGGGTGACTATGCGGGCACGGCCTCGGGCATGATGAACACAGGCTTTGGCGTCGCCGGCATGGTCTCACCCGTGGTCTTCGGCTACCTGATCCAGACCACGGGCAGCTATTCCTTGCCATTCATGATCTCCGCCGGCCTGCTGGGGTTTGGCGCCTTCATGGCGCTCTTCATCAACCCTCTGCAGACAGTCAAACGCCCGCCGCAGAACCTGGCGACGGGCATGCATTGGTCCGGCGCCGGTTCCAGCTAGGGCATTCAGCCCTTTTCCACCGGGCGGCCGGGGTCGCTGCACCACTCGCTCCAGCTGCCGGCAAACAGCGCCGTCGGGGCGTAGCCAGCGATCTCCATGGCAATGAGGTTGGGCAGGGCGCTGACGCCGCTGCCGCACTGGTGGACCACGCTGGCGGCATCGCGTCCGGCCAGCAGTTGGTCGAATTCGCCGCGCAGCTCGGCCGCGGGCTTGAATAGGCCATTGGCGGCGATGTTGGAGGTGAAGGGGCGGTTCAGGGCGCCGGGGATGTGGCCGGCGACCGGGTCCAGCGGCTCGACCTCGCCGCGGTAGCGCGCCGGTGCCCGTGCATCGATGACGGTCTGGCCAGCCTGGCCCAAGGCGGCTCGCACCTGGGTGGCGGTACGCAGTTCGCGCAGCGGCGGCTTGAGCTCGAAGTTCGATTGGAAATGGGCTGCGGGCGCACCGGTTTCTGCGGCTCCGCCCGCGGCTTGCCAAGCCTGCCAGCCGCCGTCGAGCACGGCGACAGCATCGTGGCCCAGCCATTTCAGCATCCACCACAGGCGGCCGGCGTAGTTGACGCCATTGCGGTCGTAGACGACGGCCTGCATGTCGTTACGCAGGCCGACCTGCGACAGCCAGATCGCAAAGCGTTCGCGGCTGGGCAGGGGGTGGCGGCCGCCCGAGGCGGTGGGCGGGGCATCCGGGCCGACGACATGGACGCTCAGGTCCTTGTCGAGATCGGCATGGACCGCGCCGGGAATATGGGCTTGCAGGTAGTGCTCGCGGCCGGCGGCGGGGTTGGCGAGGTCGAAGCTGCAGTCAAAGACCATCAGCGACTGGGGGCTGCAGGCCTGCAGGGCCTGCAGCTGGGCAACGGAAACGAGGGTGGTGTATGACATGTCGGGCGGTTCTCCTATCCAGGCCACCCTATTTTGCACGCCAGGGCGCCGCTATTTGCGCAAGGTGGTGGCCGCGATGCCGCTGCCCACGATCAAGGCCATGCCGATCCAGCCGATGAGCGGGATCTCGTCGCCGAAGATGGCGATGCTGTAGATGCTGGCGAATACGATGCCCGAGTACTGCAGCGTGGCCACGGTGAGCGTGGCGCGCCGCGTGGTGGCGGTGGCGTAGGCCTTGGTCATGCACAACTGGCCGCCGGTGGCGAACAGGCCCACGGGGATGAGCCACAGCGTGGCCCAGCCCGCAAACGGCGAGATACCGGCGAAGCCCATGACGATGGCGCCCGCGACGATGGAGCCGACGGCAAAGTAGAACACCACCCGCTCCTCGGGCTCGCCCAGGCGCGAGAGCGCCACGACCTGCATGTAGGCCAGCGCGGACAGCATGCCCGACAGCAGGCCGAGCAGGCCGGCGAACATCTGCTCGTGGTCGATGCTGGGGCGCAGCAGCAGCACCACGCCGGCAAAACCGGTCAGCAGGGTCAGCACCATGGGGATCTGCAGGTCGGGCAGCGGCTGCTCGGGCCGGGGGCGCCATTGCAGCAGCACGCTGCCGACGACGAACAGGCCCACCCACAGGCTGCTCATGTAGTTCAGCGTCATGCCGGTGGCCAGGGGCAGCTTGGTGACCGTGTAGAACCACATGGCCATGGAGCAGGTGCCGACGAAGCTGCGCCAGACGTGCATCATCGGGTACTGGGTGCGCAGCGATATCTGCTGCCGGCGGGCCAGCAGCCACAGCAGCGCCACGCTGACCAGCCCGCGGTAGAAGATGATTTCCCCGGTATGGAAGTAGGCGGACGCATACTTGATGCAGACCCCCATGGTGGCGAACATGAAGGCGGCGACAACCATCCAGAGGGCTTGCATGGTACTGATTTGTAATGAAAATAGCTGCTAGCGCTTATGGGTAAAGCGCTAGCAGCTATTGATTTTATAGTGTTTGCGGATCAGCGGCTGGGAACGGCGTCGCCCAGGTTGCTGCGGTACCACTCGTGGAAATGCTGCATGCCATCCTCCATGGGGCTCTGGTAGGGGCCGACCTCGTTGTCGCCGCGGTCATAGAGCGCGCGGCGGCCGGCGTCCATGCGCTCGGCGATCTCGTCATCCTCGATGCAGGTCTCCATGTAGGCGGCGCGCTGGGCCTCGACGAACTCGGGCTCGAAGGCGCTGATTTCCTCGGGGTAGTAGAACTCCACCATGTTCAGCGTCTTCTCGGGGCTGATCGGGTGCAGCGTCGAGACGGTGAGCACATGCGGGTACCACTCCACCATGATGTGCGGGTAGTAGGTCAGCCAGATCGCGCCGCGCTCGGGCATTTCGCCGCGGCGGTAGTTCAGCAGCACCTCGTGCCACTTCTTGTAGGTGTCGGAGCCGGGGCGGCCGAAGGTCGGCGCCACGCCCACGGTCTGCACCGAGTACTCCTTGCCGAACTCCCAGGTCAGGTCGTCGCAGGTGACGAAGTTGCCCAGTCCGGGGTGGAAGGGGCCGACGTGGTAGTCCTCCAGATAGACCTCGATGAAGGTCTTCCAGTTGTAGTTGCACTCGTGCAGCTCGACGTGGTCGAGCACGAAGCCGTCGAAGCTCAGCGCCGCGCGTGGGCCCATGCCGGCCAGGTCGGCGGCGATGTCGCGGCCGTTGTCCTCGAACAGCAGGCCGTTCCACTCGCGCAGCCGGTAGTTGTTCAGGTTCAGGCACGGGTCGTGCGCGAAATGCGGAGCGCCCAGCAGCTCGCCGCTGGGGCTGTAGGTCCAGCGGTGCAGCGGGCACACGATGTTGCCGCCGGCACTGCCTTTCTGCTGCTGGTTCAGCGAGCCGCGCCCCTTGAGCATCACGGCCTGGCGATGGCGGCACACGTTTGAGACGAGCTCTGCCTGGCCCTGGGCGTTGCGCACCAGCGCGCGGCCTCCGCTTTCCTGCGGCAGGGCAAAATAGTCGCCAGGCTCGGGAATGGCGAGCTGGTGCCCCACATAGCGGGGACCGGTCTTGAAAATGGTTTCCATCTCGCGCTCGAAGAGCTGCGGATCGAAGTAGCTTGAAACTGGAAGTTGGCTTGCGGCCTGCTGCAGTTGAAGACTTAAATCAGACATGGGGGACCTGACCTAAAGACTCCCCACAGGGAGGGTGCGCGTGCGCACAAAGTAGAAAAAATGAAACCGGCGACGGACGGCCGGTTCAACGAAGAAATGGGATTATAGGCAGTGGGGTTATTCCCGTTTGAATTTTGCGTGAATTGCCGGGGGGCGGGCGGCCCTGCGCCGGTATTGCCGGGACACCGCCTAAAATCATCCCTTTTACCCTGGCGACACAGCCCAGCCCCATGCCCAAGGCCCCCAGCAAGAACACCCCGGATGCCCCCACCAGCTACGAAGCCGCTTTGCAGGAGCTGGAGGGCCTGGTTGCGCTGATCGAATCCGGCCAGCTGCCGCTGGACCAGATGCTGAGCAGCTATCAGCGGGGCGCCACCTTGCTGGCCTACTGCCGGGGCAAGCTCGAGGCCGTGCAAGACCAGATCAAGCTGCTGGAAGACGGCCAGCTCAAAGCCTGGACCACAGAAGAATGACCGTGATGGATGCAATCGCCGTGCAGGCCGGCTTCGACGCCTGGTGCCGTGATGAACTCGCGCGCGTGGAGCGTGCGCTCGCCGAATGGATAGCGGCCGACGCCCCAGCCGGGCTGGGCGACCCCATGCGCTATGCAGTGCTCGATGGTGGCAAGCGCCTGCGGCCGCTGCTGGTGCTGGCAGCAGCCCAGTCGGCCGGCGAGCCGAGCGCGCCCAGCCGCGAGGCCAGCCTGCGCGCGGGCTGTGCGGTGGAGCTGATCCATGCCTACTCGCTGGTGCACGACGACATGCCCTGCATGGACAACGACGTGCTGCGCCGGGGCAAGCCCACGGTGCATGTGCAGTTCGGCGAGGCGCGGGCCCTGCTGGCGGGCGATGCGCTGCAGGCGCTGGCGTTCGAACTGCTCACGCCCGAGCACCTGCAGATCCCCGATGCCCTGCAGGCGCGGCTGTGCCGCCAATTGGCGCTGGCCGCGGGCTACAACGGCATGGCGGGCGGCCAGGCGATTGACCTCGCCAGCGTCGGCAAGCAGCTGACCCAGGCACAATTGCAGCAGATGCACCGGCTCAAGACGGGTGCGCTGCTGCAGGCCAGCGTCGAGATGGGCGCCGCGTGCGCGGGCATCCACGGCGCGGCCTTCGACGCATTGCGCCGCTACGGCGCCAGCCTGGGGTTGGCCTTCCAGGTGATCGATGACGTGCTCGACGTGGTGGCCGATTCCGCCACGCTGGGCAAGACGGCGGGCAAGGATGCGGCGAGCGACAAGCCCACCTATGTGTCGCTGATGGGGCTGGATGCCGCGCGCGCCTATGCGAACGAGCTGCTGGCCGAGGCGCAGGCAGCGCTGGCCGAGAGCGGCCTGCCTTCGGTGCAGCACCTGTCCGCGCTGGCGGACATGGTGGTGCGGCGCAGCCATTGACACGCGGCAGGCCCCACGGCCCCGGTGATACCCGATTGATTTCTGAATAGCGTTATGCCCACGAACCACTACCCTTTGCTCAGCCGGATCGACGATCCGGCCGACCTGCGCAAACTCTCGCGTTCCGAACTGAAAAGCCTGGCCAAGGAGCTGCGCGAGTTCGTGCTCGAGAGCGTGTCGAAGACGGGCGGGCATCTCAGCTCGAACCTGGGCACCGTGGAGCTGACCATTGCGCTGCACGCGGTCTACCACACGCCGCACGACCGCTTCGTGTGGGACGTGGGCCACCAGACCTACCCGCACAAGATCCTTACCGGCCGGCGCGACCGCATGCCGGGCCTGCGCCAGTTGGGCGGCATCTCGGGCTTTCCGCTGCGCAGCGAGAGCGAGTACGACGCCTTCGGCACCGCGCACTCCAGCACCAGCATCTCGGCAGCCTTGGGCATGGCCGAGGCCTCGCGCCTCAAGGGCGAGGACCGGCAGGCCGTGGCTATCATCGGCGATGGCGCGATGACGGCCGGCATGGCCTTCGAGGCGCTGAACAACGCCGGTGTGTCCGAGGCCAACCTGCTGGTCATCCTGAACGACAACGACATGAGCATCAGCCCGCCGGTGGGCGCGCTGAACCGCTACCTGGCGCAGCTGATGAGCGGGCGTTTCTATGCCAAGGCGCGCGACGTGGGCAAGAGCGTGCTGCGGCAGGTGCCGCCGCTGCTCGAGCTGGCCAAGCGCCTGGAGCAGCAGGCCAAGGGCATGGTCGTGCCTGCCACGCTGTTCGAGAACTTCGGCTTCAACTACATCGGCCCGATCGACGGCCATGACCTCGATTCGCTGATCCCCACGCTTGAGAACATCCGCCAGCTCAAGGGCCCACAGTTTTTGCATGTGGTCACCAAGAAGGGGCAGGGCTACAAGCTGGCCGAAGCCGATCCGGTGGCCTACCACGGCCCCGGCAAGTTCGATCCGCACATCGGCCTGGTCAAGCCCGCCACGCCGCCCAAGCAGACCTTCACGCAGGTCTTCGGCCAGTGGCTGTGCGACATGGCGGCGAAGGACGAGCGGCTGGTCGGCATCACGCCTGCGATGCGTGAAGGCTCGGGCATGGTGGAGTTCGAAAAGCGCTTCCCGGCGCGCTACTTCGACGTGGGCATCGCCGAACAGCATGCCGTCACCTTTGCGGGCGGCCTGGCCTGCGAGGGGCTCAAGCCCGTGGTGGCCATCTATTCCACCTTCCTGCAGCGGGCCTACGACCAGCTCATCCATGATGTGGCGCTGCAGAACCTGCCGGTGGTGTTCGCGCTCGACCGCGCGGGCCTGGTCGGCGCCGATGGCGCCACGCACGCTGGTAACTACGACATCCCCTTCGTGCGCTGCATACCCAACATGAGCGTGGCCTGCCCGGCGGACGAGCGTGAGTGCCGGCAGCTGCTGACCACGGCATACGAGCAGGACCATCCGGTCACCGTGCGCTATCCGCGCGGCGCTGGCGTGGGCATTGCGCCCGAGGCCGGCCTCGACGGCCTGCCGCTGGGCAAGGGCGAGATCCGCCGCCAGGCCCAAGGCGCTCGCACCGGTCAGCCGCGCATTGCGATCCTGGCCTTCGGCACCTTGCTGTACCCCGCGCTGCAGGCCGCCGAAAGCCTGGACGCTACCGTCGCCAACATGCGCTGGGCCAAGCCGCTGGACACCGAGTTGCTGCAGCAGCTCGCGCAGTCGCACGATGCACTGGTCACCGTTGAGGACGGCGCCATCATGGGCGGCGCTGGCAGTGCCGTCATGGAGGCATTGCAGGCCGTGGGCTACAGCCTGCCGGTGCTGCAGCTCGGCTTCTCCGACGTGTTCATCGAGCACGGCGACCCCGCCAAGCTGCTGGCCCTGCAGGGCTTGGATGCCGCGGGCATCGAGGCGGCCATACGCCAGCGTTTCGGCGCTGCCGCCAAGCACTCTGCCGCAGCCTGAGGCCCGCACTCCCGGCATGCTGCCGCATGCCGCGGCATAACGCGATAGGGGCTGCGCCCTGCGTAGGATTGCGAAAGGGTTAACCCCCTTCTGTCATCAACGCAACCATTTCTACAATCGGCCAGCCTTGTTGTGTTGTAAAGTTTTGCATCACACAAATCGTGTTTAATTTTTTTATGGAGTGTGGATTCATGGACCGTCGTTCCTTGATCAAAAATGCCGGTATCGCCGGCGTGTTGGCCGCAGGCATTGCGCCTGCCGTGCATGCCCAGGCCGCGATCCGCTGGCGCCTGGCCTCCAGCTTCCCCAAGTCGCTCGACACCATCTACGGCACCGCCGAAGTGTTCTCGAAGCAAGTCAGTGCCATGACGGGCGGCAAGTTCCAGATCTCCGTGCATGCGGGCGGCGAAATCATGCCCGCCTTTGGCGTGGTGGATGGCATCCAGAGCGGTGCCGTGGAAATGGCGCATACCGCGCCTTATTACTTCTACGGCAAGGACCCGACCTTCTGCCTGGGCTGCGCCGTGCCTTTCGGCTTCAACTCACGCCAGATGACGGCCTGGATGTACGAAGGCAACGGCCTCAAGCTGATGCGCGAGTTCTACGCCAAGTACAACATCATCAACCTGCCCGGCGGCAACACGGGCACGCAGATGGGCGGCTGGTTCCGCAAGGAAATCAAGACCGTGGCCGACCTCAAGGGCCTCAAGTTCCGCACCAACCCGTTCGCGGGCAAGGTGCTGGAGCCGTTCGGCGTGATTCCCCAGTCCATCCCCGGCGCCGACCTGTACCCCGCGCTGGAAAAGGGCACCATCGACGCGCTGGAATGGGTGGGGCCGTACGACGACCAGAAGCTGGGCTTCAACAAGGTCGCGCCGTTCTACTACTACCCCGGCTGGTGGGAAGGCGGCCCGCAGCTCGACTTCTACATTAACTCCAAGGCATGGGAAGGCCTGCCGGCCGAGTACAAGGCCGTGGTGGAGGCTGCCGCCTCGCACGCCCACATCTCCATGCAGGCCAAGTACGATGCCAAGAACCCCATCGCGCTCAAGCAGCTCGTGGGTTCGGGCACCAAGCTGCGCCCCTTCAGCAACGAGATCATGGCAGCCGCCTTCAAGTCGGCCCAGCAGGTCTACGCGGACCTGAGCAATACCAACCCCGAGTGGAAGAAGGTCTACGCCGACTACTCCAAGTTCCTGGCTGACGAGAACGCCTGGTTCCGCTTCGGCGAAGGCCTGTTCGACCGCTTCATGCAGCAGCAGAAGCTGTAATCACGCAGAGCCCATGGCTCAAGAAGCCCCGCCGGTCTCCGGTGGGGCTTTTTTTATCTGGGCCTGCACCACGCGCTCGCCAAAGGCCGCTAATAGCTGGGCGTCGGCCGCGTGCATCCAGATCACGAGGCCGCTCTTCTTGCGCACCAGCATGCGCGGCGAGACGATGGCGGCAAACCACGGCCAGTGCACGATCTTGAAGGTGGCGACATCCCGCGCCTGCACGCGCTTGTCCCAGAGCCAGGTCTGCAGCAGCTCGTCGCCGTCGAGCCGCGTGCGGCTGAACCAGATCCACCAGCCGACCCAGACAATGAGCACCGCCGCCAGGCCGTAGGTGGCCAGGCTGGCGAAGCTCCAGGGCACCGCGCGCAGCGTGGGAAGGGAATACAGGCCAAAGGCGGCCAGGGCCGCCACGATGGCCACCGCCAGTGCGCGCACCAGCGGGGGGTAGGCAGGGCAGCTCACTGTGCTGTGCTGGCGGGCTGCTCGGGCGCCGGGGGCTCAGGCGCCTTGTCGCCGAACGGGTTGTTCGGGTCGGGGGCGTCGGCATTGAGGGACGGATCTTCGGTCGGCATGTCGAGCTGCACCTTGTCCACGTCCACCACCACTTCCTTGTCGAGGAAGACGGTCACCGTCTGCGGCACGAAGATCACGATGGCCACCAGCACCAGCTGCAGCACCACCCAGGGAATGGAGCCCATGTAGATGTCGCTGGACTTCACGGGCTTGTCGATGCGTTTTTCCTTGAACAGCGTGTCGGAGATGCCGCGCAGGTAGAACAGTGCAAAGCCGAAGGGCGGGTGCATGAAGCTGGTCTGCATGTTCACGCACAGCAGCACGCCGAACCACACCAGGTCGATGCCCAGCTTGTGGGCCACGGGGCCGAGCAGCGGCAGGATGATGAACGCGATCTCGAAGAAGTCGAGGAAGAACGCGAGGAAGAAGATGAACACGTTCACCGCGATCAGGAAGCCCAGCTGGCCGCCCGGCAGGTCGCTGAGCATGTGCTCGATCCACACCGCGCCGTCCACGCCCTGGAACACCAGCGAGAACACGCGAGAGCCGATGAGGATGAACACCACCATCGCGGTCATGCGCATGGTGCCGTCCATGGCATCCTTGAGCAGGGTCCAGTTGAGTCGCTTGTGGATGGCGGCCAGCACCAGCGAGCCCACGGCACCCATGGCACCGGCCTCGGTGGGGGTGGCGATGGCGTGGTCCATGAAGGGCAGGCCGCCCATGGAACCCAGCACCGCGAAGATCAGGATGGCCGAGGGGATGATGCCGCGCAGGCACTTGCCCCACAGCGCCCAGCCGTGCAGCGTGCGCGCCGACTTGGGCAGGCCGGGGACGGCGCTGGGGCGGATGCGGCCCAGGACGAAGGTGTAGAGCGCGAACAGCACCACCTGCAGGATGGCCGGACCCCATGCGCCCTTGTACATCTCGCCCACCGAGCGGCCCAATTGGTCGGCCATCACGATCAGCACCAGCGATGGCGGCACCAGCTGTGTGATCGTGCCGGATGCCGCGAGCACGCCCGTGGAATAGCGCATGTCGTAGCCATAGCGGATCATGACCGGCAGCGAGATCATCGCCATGGCAATCACCTGGCCTGCCACCGTGCCGGTGATGGCGCCGAGGATGAAGCCCACGATGATGACCGAGTAGCCCAGCCCGCCGCGGATGGGGCCGAACAGCTGGCCCATCGAGTCGAGCATGTCCTCCGCCAATCCGCATTTCTCTAGCACCGCCCCCATGAGCGTGAAGAACGGAATGGCGAGCAGCAGATCGTTGCTGAGAATGCCGAACATGTTGATCGGCAGCGTGGACATGAAGTTGGCCGGAAACCAGCCCATTTCAATCGCGAAGAAGCCGCAGAACAGTCCCAGCGCCGCGAGCGAGAACGCGACGGGGAAGCCGATCAGCATGATGATGATCAGCCCCGTGAACATCACCGGGGCGAAGTTTTCCATGTGCATTTGTTTCGTCCTGGTGGTTTATTGCACTGGCTTTTCGTAGTGCGTGTTCATTTCGTACTTGCCAGCCAGGTAGGCCACGCGCTTGATGATCTCGGCCACGCCCTGGAGAAAGACCATGCCGAAGCCCACGGGCAGCAACAGGCCCACGGGCCAGCGGATCAGCCCGCCGATGTTGCCCGACATCTCCTTGGTGACGTACATGTTCATGAAGAATGGCCAGGTCAGCCAGGTGAGCAGCCCCATGACGGGCAGCAGGAAGAAGATGAGGCCGAACAGATCGATCAGCACCGGCCCCTTGCCACGCAGCTTGCCGTAGAAGATATCCACGCGCACGTGCTCATTGAGCTTGAGCACCAAGGGAGCACCGAGCATCACCGTGGCGCCGAACAGGTACCACTGGATTTCCAGCCAGGCGTTGGAGCTGGTGTCGAGGCCATAGCGCACAAAGGCGTTGCCGGCAGAGATGACGGCGGCGGCAAGCACTGCCCAGGCTGCTAATTTGCTCAGCCTGATGGATATCCAATCCATGCCCATTGCCAGCTTGAGAAGCACTGACATGGTGTGTCTCCTTGAGGGGGAACGGAACAAAAATAGCCCAAGGTATTGGGCTGAGGGCGGGCGTTGTAGACCCTGCCGAATCGTACCCTTTGACACAAGTGAATTTGACGCTGATCACCTAGGGTTTTCCTTGTATTTTCCATAGCAATCCAGCCATGCTGTCTCTTGGGGAACAGGCAAACTGTGCCGGCGGAGCTTGCGCAGTTGCGCGGCGCCGGGCGATAATGCCCGGCGTTTTTGTGCGGTGCGGCAATCGCCTGCTGCCGATGGCACGCATGACGGGCTCCGGGCCTGTTTCCCCTATTAGCACCGACTGGAGTTGGACGGATATGTCTTCGCAGAATGATGATCGTGATGAACGCTTTGCCCTGGGCCTGATCTTTGCCCTGATCACCCTGGTGGTGCTCAGCGTGCTGGGTTTTGGCGCCTACAAGGGCGTGCATGGCGCCAAGGCCGGTGCCGCGCAGGGCGTGGTCAAGGCGCAGGCCGCCGACGGCCAGGCTGCGGGTGCTGCCGCTGGCGCAGCCGGCGCTGCTGGTGCCGCAGCGGGTGCCGGTGGTGCTGCAGCAGGCGGCGCGGCCGCAGGTGCTGCCGTCGAGGTGGACGAGGCCCGCGTGCTGGTGGAAAACGGTGTGGTGAAGTTCTACTTCGCCACCGCCAAGGCCGAGCTGGCGCCCGGCGCCAACGAGGCGCTGGCCGACGTGGTGGCTGCCGCCAAGGCCGGCAAGCGCGCCGTGATTTCGGGCTACACCGATGCCACCGGCGATGCCGACAAGAACGCCGAGCTGGCCAAGCAGCGCGCCATCGCCGTGCGCGAGGCGCTGGCGGCCCTGGGCGTGGCCGAGGACAAGCTTGACCTGCGCAAGCCCGAGTCGGTGAACGCCACCGGCAGCAATGCCGAGGCGCGCCGCGTCGAAGTGAAGATCGGCGAATAAGCTTTTCTGGTTTTCAGCAAAACAGTCCGGCATTGCCGGGCTGTTTTGTTTTTAAGAAGCACCAGCGGTCTACTGCATCACCGCCACGCCCTTGATCTGCGCCTGCACGGCCATGCCGGCCGCAAGCTGCAGCTGGTGGGCCGAGCGGGTGGAGATGCGCGCCAGCAGCACCGCGGCGTCGGCCGCCGCCTCCATCTGCAGCCGCACCAGGGTGTTGCCGTCGGCCTGCTGCTGCAGGCCCAGCACCGTGCAGGGCACGATGTTGAGCAGGCTGGTGGCCTGCGGCGGCACCAGGGCCAGGCTCACGTCGCGCGCCAGGATGCGCAGCCGCACGGCGCTGCCGGGCTGCAGGCCGTGCAAGCCGGTGGGCGCCTGCGTCCAGTGCAGCAATTGCTTGCCTGTGCCCACGCGCATGCTCCACACGTGGTCCTGCGCGTCGTAGTGGGTGACGCTGCCGTCGACCAGGGTGGAGGCCGCCTCGTCCTGCGCCAGCGGCGAATCGGGGCGGGTGAAGATGGTGCCGGTGGGCCCTTGGGCGGTGACCGCGCCCTGGTGCATCAGCACCACATGCTGGGCCAGCTTGGCGACCTCGTCGATGGCGTGGGTGACGTAGAGCACCGGAATGCGCAGCTCGCGCGTGATGCCCGCGATGTAGGGCAGCAGCTCGCGCTTGCGCTCGGCGTCCAGCGCGGCCAGCGGCTCGTCCATCAGCAGCAGACGGGGGCTGGTGGCCAGCGCGCGGGCCAGCGCCACGCGCTGGGCCTCGCCGCCCGAGAGGTGGGCGATGCCGCGGTCCAGCAGGTGGGCGATGCCCAGCAGCTCGATGGCGCGCTCCAAGGCAATGCGGGGGCGGTCGCCGCGGATGCGGCGCAGGCCGTATTCCACGTTCTGCCGCACCGACAGGTGGGCGAACAGGTTCGCCTCCTGGAACACATAGCCGAGCTGGCGCTGGTGTGTGGGCAGCCACTGGCGGGCCGCGTCGTCCTGCCAGGCCTGGCCGTTGACCACGATGCGCGCCTGCTGCGGCCGCACCAGGCCGGCCAGCGCGCGCAGCGCCGTGGTCTTGCCGCAGCCGGACGGGCCGAACAGCGCCGTCACGCCCTCGCCGGGCAGCTGCACATCCATCTGCAGCCGGAATGCGCCGCGCTGCACGGCAAACCGTGCGTCTATGCTCACAGCACCCCCTCGCGCGCGCGGCCGTTCTTCTGCACCAGGTTCAGCGCCATCAGCACCACGAAGGAGAACGCCACCATGCCGCCGGCCAGCCAGTGCGCCTGGGCGTACTCCATGGCCTCGACATGGTCGTAGATCTGCACCGACACCACGCGCGTCGCGCCAGGGATGTTGCCGCCCAGCATCAGCACGACGCCGAACTCGCCCACGGTGTGCGCAAAGCTCAGGATGGCCGCGGTCACGAAGCCCGGGCGTGCCAGCGGCAGCGCCACGCTGAAGAAGCGGTCCCAGGGGCTGGCGCCCAGCGTGGCCGCCGCGTCCAGCGGCTTGCGGCCCATGGCCTCGAAGGCCCGCTGCAGCGGCTGCACCGCAAAGGGCATGGAATAGATCAGCGAGCCCACGACCAGGCCGGAAAAGGTGAAGGGCAGGGCGCCCAGGCCCAGCCACTGCGTGAGCTGGCCGCCCCAGCCATGCGGCCCCAGCAGCACTAGCAGGTAGAAGCCGATCACCGTCGGCGGCAGCACCAGCGGCAGCGCCACCACCGCGCCCACCGGCCCGCGCCAGCGCGACGCGGTGTTGGCCAGCCACCAGGCGATGGGCGTGCACAGCACCAGCAGCAGCACCGTGGTGGTGGCGGCGAGCCGCAGCGTGAGCGCGATGGCCTGCAGGTCTTGGCTGCTCAGCAGGGGCATGGGCTATCAAAAAAGAGAGCTGCTGGCGCTTGTTGCATCAGGTTTTCAATATCAAAAGTATTCAAGATCATTGCAGGATGAGCGCCAGCAGCTCCTGTTTTTATCAGAAGCCGTAGCCGTAGGCCTTGATGATGGCGCGCGCCTTGTCGCCCTTGAGGTACTGCATCAGCGCCGTGGCGGCCGGGTTGACCTCGGCGCGGCGCAGCACCACGGCGTCCTGGCGGATGGGCTCGTGCATCTCGTCCGGCACCTGCCAGTATGAGCCCTTGTCGATCTTGCCGTCCACCATCACCTGCGACAGCGCGACGAAGCCCAGCGGCGCGTTGCCGGTGGAGACGAACTGGAAGGTCTGGCCGATGTTTTCGCCCTGCACGAAGCGCGGCTGCACGCTGTCCAGCAGGCCGAGCTTTTGCAGCGTCTGCGTCGCGGCCAGGCCGTAGGGCGCGAGCTTGGGATTGGCGATGGCGATGTGCTTGAAGTCGCCGGTCTTCAGCACCTGGCCCTGGGCGTCCACATAGCTGGGCTGGGCGCTCCACAGCACCAGGCGGCCGATGGCATAGGTGAAGCGGCTGCCGGGCACGGTGCGCTCTTCCTTGTCCATCTTGGCGGGCGTGCTGTCGTCGGCCGACAGGAACACGTCGAACGGCGCGCCGTTGGCCATCTGCGCGTAGAACTTGCCGGTGGCGCCGAACGACAGCACGGCCTTGTGGCCGGTGTCGGCCTCGAACAGCGGCGCGATCTTCTGCATCGGCGCCGTGAAGTTGGCGGCCACGGCCACGTTCACCTCGGCGGCCTGCGCGCCCGCGGCGGCAACCAGCACGAGTGCGGCGATGGTGATGGATCGAAATGGCGGCATGTCTTCCTCGCTATTCATGTTGAGAATAGCGCTGAGTGTAATCACAAATACCCACGGGCATGCGATCATTGCCAGCCATGAAGACATCCGCATCATTGACCGCGGCCCTGGGAGAGCGCCGCGCCGACCGGCGCATCGAGGTGCTGCGCCAGGTCCAGCTCACCGGCTCGATCTCGCAGGCCGCCCGCGAGGTGGGCATCAGCTACAAGGCCGCCTGGCAGGCGGTGGAGACGCTGACCAACCTGGCCGGCGTGCCGCTGGTGGCGCGCAGCGTGGGCGGCACGGGCGGCGGCGGCGCCACGCTCACGCCCGACGCGCTGTTGCTGCTGGAGGCCGCCGACGCGATGGTCTATGCGCGCGGCGACGTGCAGCGCGCGCTGCAGGACAAGGCCCGCGCCGGCGACGCCGGCAAGAGCGCCGCCGCCACAGCGCTGGCCCGGCTGTCGGTGCGCACCAGCATGCGCAACCAGTGGCCCTGCGTGGTCGAGCGGCTGAGCCCGCGCGGCGCGCTGGTGGTGGCGCACCTGCGTGGCGAGGGCGCGGCGCAGGACTTCGCGCTGCAGGCCACCATCACGCAGGAGAGCGCGCAGCTGCTGGGCCTGCACGCCGGCATGCCGGTGCTGGCGCTGTGCAAGGCCACCGCGGTGGAAGTGGTGTGGGCCGGCGAGGACGCCGAGGCCGCGCCCAACCACTGGCGCGGCAAGATCACGCGCATCTCGCGCAGCCCGCAGGCGAGCGAGGTGGCGCTGCAGCTGGCCGGCGGCGTGCACATCGTCGGCTTTGCCACCGACACCAACGGCATGCGCGTGCGCAGCGTGGCGCAGGTGCGCATGCACCCGTCGGCGGTGGTGCTGGCGCTGGTGGACGGGTAGCGGCGGGCGGGCTCAGCCCTGCGCGGCCTGCTGGGCCTGCAGCGGATGCAGGCGCAGGCGCGGCCCCGCGCGCATGACCTGCCCCGGCAGGTCGCGGCCCAGCAGCGCCTGCAGCTCGTGCGCGACGGCGATCAGCCGCTCCAGGTCGATGCCGGTCTCCACGCCCAGGCACTGCAGCAGGTGCACCGTGTCCTCGGTGCAGACATTGCCGGTGGCGCCCGGCGCGAACGGGCAGCCGCCGATGCCGCCCAGCGACGACTCGTACTGCAGCACGCCCATGGACAGGCCCTGCATCACATTGGCCAGCCCCAGCCCGCGCGTGTTGTGGAAGTGCAGCGCGACAGGCAGCCCGGGCAGGCGGCGCTGCAGCGCATCCACCGTGGCGGCCACCAGCGGCGGCGTCGCCATGCCGGTGGTGTCGCCCAGCGTGATGCCGGCAAAGCCCAGCGCGGCGAAGTGCTCTGCGATGGCCAGCACGCGGTCGATCTGCACGTCGCCCTCGAAGGGGCAGCCGAACGCACAGGCGATGGCGCCCTTGAGGCGGATGGGCGCGCCCGCGGCGGCCTGCGCGATCTCGCGGATGTCGGCCAGCGAGTCGGCGATGCCGCGGTTCAGGTTCTTGCGGTTGTGGCTCTCCGAGGCCGAGACGAAGACCACGGCCTCGTCGGCCTCGGCCGCGATGGCGCGCTCGACGCCGCGCCAGTTGGGCGCGAGCACGGCCAGCGCCACGCCGGGGCGACGCCGCACGGCGGCCAGCAGCTCGGCCGCGTCGCGCAGCTGGGGCACGGCGCGGGGCGACACGAAGGACGTGGCCTCGAAGTGCCGGATGCCCGCGTCCATCAAGGATTCCAGCAGGCGCAGTTTGGTGGCGGTGGGAATGAACTCGCTTTCCATCTGCAGGCCATCGCGCAGGCCGACTTCGGTGATCGAGACGCGGGCGGGATAGGGCTGGGTGGTGTGGGGCATGGCCGCAGCATATCGCCGCGCCCGCCATGGCCGCGATGGCATTTCGCCATGCTGCCATCGCGCAATGCGAGGCATGCGCGCGCATTCACGACGCGTCGGGGTGCTGCTATGCGCGATAGTGGCCGGCATCCGCATTCCGCCTCCTGGCCTGTTTTAGCCCATGCAACTCGATGGCATCCGCATCGTCGACCTGACGCGCATCCTCTCCGGCCCGTTCTGCACCATGCTGCTGGCCGACCTGGGCGCCGACGTGGTCAAGATCGAAACCCCCGACGGCGACCCGGTGCGCGGGCAGGGCGAGATCGTCGACGGCCTGAGCTGGTACTTCGCCGCGTTCAACCGCAACAAGCGCTCGGTGGTGCTGGACCTGCGCAGCCCCGAGGGGCTGGACCAGCTGCGCCACCTGCTTCGCGGCGCCGACGTGGTGGTCGACAACTTCCGCCCCGGCGTGATGGAGGCCATGGGCCTGGGCTGGGAGGCGCTGCAGCAGCTCTCGCCCGGCATCATCCATACCAGCATCAGCGGCTTCGGCGCGGACGGCCCCTATGCCAGCCGCCCGGCCTTCGACTTCATCGCGCAGGCCATGAGCGGCTTCATGAGCCTGAACGGCGATGCCGCCAGCGGCCCGCTGCGCAGCGGTGCGCCGATCAGCGACCTGATCGCCGGCAACTACGCGGCGCTGGGCACCGTGGCCGCGCTGCTGCGGCGGGCGCAGACCGGCCAGGGCGAGCGCGTGGGCGCGGCGCTGACGGACGGGCTCATCAGCTACGGCGCGTTTGCCAGCGCCAACTTCTTCGCCAACGGGCAGTTGCCGGTGGCCACCGGCAACGACCATTCGCTGGTCGCGCCCTACGGCCTGTTCGCCGCGGCGGATGGAGAGATCGCCGTCGCGCCCTCCAACGATGCCGTCTACCAGAAGCTGCTGGGCGCGCTCGACCTGCTGGCGCTGAACGACGACCCGCGCTTTGCCAGCAATGCTGCGCGCGTGCGGCACCGCGCGCAGATCAACGCCTTGATCAACGCCGTGACGGTGCGCCAGGGCAAGGCGCACTGGATCGAGGTGCTGAACCGCGCCGGCGTGCCCTGCGGCCTGGTGCAGAACCTGGCCGAGGTCTATGCCGACCCGCAGGTGCAGCACCAGCAGATGGTGATCGATGTGCCGCACCCCGGCCACGGCACGGTGCGCATGCTGGGCTTTGCGCTCAAGTTCGGTCAGCAGCCCTGCGCGGTGCGCCGGCCGGCGCCCGGCCTGGGCGAGCACACCGCCGAGGTGCTGCGCGAGTGCGGCTACCTCAGCCCAGCTCCAGCTTGAGGCCGGTCGCGGCCACGGTCTCGCGCCACTTGCGGCTGTCCTGCCGCAGCCGCTGCTCCAGCGCCTGCGTGCTGATCGGCTGCGGCTCGCCGCCCTGGCTGAGGATGGCGCTGCGGATCTCGTCGCTGCCGAGCACCTGGTTGATGGCCGCGTGCAGGCGCTCGACGACGGCGGCCGGCACCCCCTTGGGCGCGAAGACGCCATACCAGGTGGAGACATCGAAGCCCGCCAGTCCCTGCTCGGCAACGCTGGGCACGTCGGGCAGCGCGGGGTTGCGCCGGGCGGAGGTGACCGCCAGCGCCCGCAGCTTGCCGGCCTTGAGCTGCCCCATCACCGACGGGATGGACGCGGCCAGCATCTGCACCTGGCCGCCCAGCGTGTCCGCCAGCGCCGGGCCCGAGCCCTTGTATGGCACGTGGCGCAGCCGGATTTTGGCCTCGTGCGCGAACAGCTCCACCGACAGGTGGGTGATGGTGCCGGTGCCGGGCGACGCATAGGCGAGCGTGTCGGGCGCCTGGCGCGCGGCGGCAATCAGTTCGCCCAGGTTGCGGTGCGGCGATGCGGCGGGCACCACGTAGACCAGCGGCGAATCGGCGACCAGCGCCACGGCCTGCAGGTCGCGCAGTGGGTCGTAGGGCAGGCTCTGGTAGAACAGCGGCGCGATCACCAGGTTGTCGAGCTGGCCCATGACCAGGGTGTGCCCGCTGGCCTCGGCCTTGGCCGCCTCGGCGATGCCTATGGTGCCGCCGGCGCCCGCGCGGTTGTCGGGCACCAGGGTCCAGCCGGTGGCTTCGCCGAGCCGGGTGGCGATGGTGCGCGAGAGAAAGTCCGTGCCCCCGCCCGGCGGGAACGGCACGATCAGGCGTATGGGCTTGCTGGGCCAGCCGCCGGCCGTGCCCTGGGCGTGAAGGGCCGGCGCCAGGCCCGCGGCCAGCGCGGCCGCGATGGCGCTGCGCCGGGAAATCATTGGTGCTGTCATCTGCCGGTCTCCATGTCTAGCCGCTGGCGTGCAGGGATGATGGAGCGCCCGGCGGGCCGGCGCCTTCGCAAAAAGGCGGGCAGGCATCGACTTCAGCGATGCTTGCGGCGGGCTTCGCGCTGTGCGTGCCGCTCAGGCCGGGTTGTCGACGGGGCGCAGGTGCTCCAGCAGCAGGCGCGCGGCGGCCGGCAGCCCTTCGCCCTGGCGCACGCCCATGTAGAGCTGGCGCACGGCCCAGGCGTCGTTGAGGTCGACGAGCACGAAGCCGCTCTGCACGAAGCGCCGCACCGCCGCGATCGGCGCCACGCACACGCCCAGGCCCGCGCTCACCATGGCGATCATCGCGTCGTACGAGGTGACGTGAAAGCGCGGCGTGAAGCCGCGCTCCATGCGGCCGGCCGCGCGCAGCAGCATGTCGTTCGCGGCCGAGCCGCGGTGCATGGCGATGTGCTCGTAGGGCAGGGTGGCCTCGAAGGCTACGGACTCCTGCGCGGCCAGCGCATGGTCGCGCGGCACGACCAGCGCCATGCGGTCCTGCCGATAGGGCAGCACGGTGAGATGCCGGGCGTCGGGCGACTCGGTGAAGATGCCGATGTCGGCCGCGTTCTCCAGCACCATGCGCGTGACCGTGGTGCTGATGCGCTCCTCGAGGTCGACCTTCACGCGCGGGTGCAGCTCCAGGAATCGCGCCAGGTCGTGCGCCAGGAACTGGGTGATGGACGACAGGTTCGCGGCCAGCCGCACATGGCCCGATACGCCGCTGGCAAAGTCGCGGATCTCCAGCGCCAGGTCTTCGGCGCCGTGCAGCAGCGCCCGCGCGCCGCGCGCCAGCGCGAGGCCGGCCTCGCTGGGCTCCACGCCGCGCGCCTTGCGGATCAAGAGCGGCGTGCCGATCGTGCGCTCCAGCTCCGATACCCGCTTGCTCAGTGCCGAGGTGGCGATGTGCTCGCGCTCGGCTGCGGCGGCGATCGTGCCTTCCTCGACGACCGCGACGAACAGCTGCAGCGAATAGAGGTTCAGCCGCATGCCAAGGTCCTGGCGTCAGCGCGGCAGCGCCCGCAGCACGCCTTCGCAGGCGTCCTCGACCAGGTCCAGCACCTGCTCGAAGCCGGCGTCGCCGCCGTAGTAGGGATCGGGTACACCGGTGTTGGCGTGGCGGCTGCAGTATTCGGTCAGCAGGTGCAGCTTGTGCTGCTGCGCGGCGGGGCAGCGCTGGCGCAGCAGGCTCAGGTTGTGCGCGTCCATCGCCAGGATCAGGTCGAAGCGCTCGAAGTCCGCCGCGCCCACCTGCCGCGCCCGCAGGTCCGACAGGTCGTAGCCGCGCCGCAGCGCATGCTTTTGCGAGCGCCGGTCGGACGGCTCGCCGACATGGTAGTCGTGTGTGCCGCAGGAATCCACCTGCACCTGATCGGCCAGGCCCTGCTGCGCCAGCAGGTGGCGCATCACGCCGTGCGCGGTGGGGCTGCGGCAAATGTTTCCAGTGCAAACCATCAGAATCCGAACCATGCGCTGCTCCCCGTCAATCCCAGGACGAGCCCCATTGTGCGTCGAAAGCCTCGGCAAACGCGTCCGAGCCACTCAGGCTGAGCGCCAGCTGCAGCCGGGCGGTGTGCGCCAGGCTGGCGTGCTCGATGCTGCCGGTGCGCGCCGAGAACTGGATGGCCAGTGGCCGCCCGTCGGCATCCTGCAATTGCAGGTCGTAGTGCCAGGCATGACCGTCGTCCAGCGGGCCGGGCTTGCCGGCCTGCTTCGCGGCCCAGCCCAGCACCTGCACCAGCTCGCGCTCCAGCTGCGGCCAACGGGCCGCGTCCACATCCGCGAGGGCGTCCCAGGTGGTGGTGCCTTCGCCGTCGTCGCTGCGTTCGAAATCCAGATACTCAAGCATGGTGGGCGCATTATGCTATCTTTTCAGGAGTTAAGGAGACGGCTTATGGTTTTGGAGATGCGCGCGCTGGGCTTTGCCTACGACCCGGCCGTGCCGGTGTTGGCCGGCTGGAGCTGGTCGGCCCCGCCGGGCGTGGTGCAACTGCTGGGGGGCGATGGCGCGGGCAAGACCACGGCGCTGCAGCTGCTGGCCGGGGCGCTGGCGCCCACTCGCGGCGAGATTCTCGGCGTGGCGGCCGAGCGTTTCTGGTTCGACCTGCGCGATCCGCAGGCGCTGGGCCCGCGCGAGCGGCCGGTGGCGCAGTGGGCCGATGGCGTGCTGGCGCAGCACCCCCGGGCCGACCGCGCGGCGCTGCAGGCACAACTGCAGGACTGGGGTCTGGCCGAGCACTGGCACAAGCCGCTGCTGGCGCTGTCCACCGGCACGCTGCGCAAGGCGGTGATGGCCGTGGGCATGGCCAGCGGCGCGCCGCTGGTGCTGCTGGACGAGCCGCTGTCGGGACTGGACAAGCCCTCGATCCGCCAACTGCTGCAGGTGCTGGCCGAAGCCGCACCCCTGGTGCAGGCGCGCGGCCAGCACTGGGTGCTGGCGCACTACGAGCCGCTGCTGGACGGCGGCGCGGCCGTGCACACGGTGCATTTACCCACCTGATACACATGTAAGGAAAAACGGCGGCGAGCGCTTTATGCCCTTGGGTATGATGCTCTCATTTTTTCCTGCATTTGACGAAGGGCGACCGTGGATATCCTGCTGTTAGTGAAAGCCGCCATCATGGGCGTGGTGGAGGGGTTGACCGAGTTCCTGCCCATCTCCTCGACGGGCCACCTGATCCTGGCCGGCAGCCTGCTGGGCTTTGACGACGACAAGGCCAAGGTGTTCGACATCGCCATCCAGACTGGGGCGATCTTCGCCGTCATCCTGGTGTACTGGCACAAGATCCGCGACACGCTGGTGGCCCTGCCCAGCCAGCGCCAGGCGCAGCGTTTTGCGTTGAACGTGATCGTGGGCTTCATCCCGGCCGTGGTGCTGGGGCTGCTGCTGGGCAAGTACATCAAGGCGCATCTGTTCACGCCCGTGGTGGTGGCCACGACCTTCATCGTCGGCGGCTTCATCATCCTGTGGGCCGAAAAGCGCAGCGCGCGCACGGTGCGCGTGCAGACGGTGGACGACATGACGCCGCTCGACGCGCTGAAGGTGGGCCTGGTGCAGTGCCTGGCCCTGGTGCCCGGCACCAGCCGCAGCGGCGCCACCATCATCGGCGGCATGCTGATGGGACTGTCGCGCCAGGCGGCCACCGATTTCTCGTTCTTCCTCGCCATCCCCACACTGATCGGCGCGGGCGCCTACAGCCTGTACAAGGAGCGCGCGCTGCTGAGCTGGGCCGATGCGCCGATGTTCGCCGTCGGCCTGGTGTTCTCCTTCATCAGCGCCTGGCTGTGCGTGCGCTGGCTGCTGCGCTTCATCGCGAGCAACAGCTTCGTGCCGTTCGCCTGGTACCGCATCGCCTTCGGCATCGTGGTGCTGGTGACGGCGCTCACCGGCGTGGTGAGCTGGGCAGAGGCCTGATACCCCACCCGCTGCCCCGTGCGGCACACCTTGCGCCAAGCCCGGTCCATGACCGGGCTTTTTCATTGCACGTTGGGTATCAGCGGGAGGCTGAAGGCTCTTGTGCCACGCCGGGCACGGTGCGCCCGCGCTGCCAGGCCTGTCGGTTATCGCGCGCATCCATGTCCGGCGCCACGGCATCCAGCACCGTGAAGCTGCCCGCATCGGCCTGCGCCAGGGGCTCGCCCTCGTACCACACCTGCCGCGCATCGGCTGCATAGCCGTGCCCCAGGGCGCGCAGCGTGGCCAGGTCGGCGCCGCGCAGGGGGCGCACCACGGGGTGCGGGCCCCGGTTCGGCTGGTTGACTTCGATATGGCCGTGCCAGGCGTGGGCGCGGTCGCGGGCGTAGCTCGGGTCGTCTTCGTTCATCAGCACGAAGCTCGGGCCGTGGCTGCCGGGGATTTCGGTGTGCTCGAAGTAGCCGCGCTGGGCATCGCGCGCAAAGCGGGGGCTGAGGGGCTCGAAGCTGGCCACGTCGCGCACGGCGAAGGGCTGGCCCTGGTCGTAGGCGCGGTGCAGGTCGCGGGCGTAGCCGTGGCCCAGCGGGCGGTAGGTGGCGGCATCGGCGCCGGCAATGGCGGTGGTGCGCAGGTGCTGGTAGGCCCAGTATTCCTGCGCCTTGCGGTAGGTGTCGCAGTAGTAGACCGCGTGCTGGTCACGTGCCTCGTGCTCCGACAGGGCCTCGAAGGTGGCGCCGTCGCTGCCGGCCACGGCGCCATCTCGGTAGTAGCCCTGCCTGGCGTCGCGCGCGAAGTCGGGCGAGAGCGGTTGGAAGGTGGCTGGGTCGGCGGGCGTGAACGCGGTTCCGCCGTAGCTCCAGGCGCCGGTCAGCCCGCGCTGGTAGCCCGCGCCGCTGTCGCAGCCGCCGAGCATGGCCAGGATGCTCAGCAGGAGCATGAACATGCGGATTCGAGGGAGTGGCACGCGCGGCCTTTCTGGGAGGAGCGGTCAGTGTATCGCTGGCCGAAAGGTACGGCCCCAATTCATGGCCGCCGCCGGCGCGGCGGGCGGTCTACGGGTTTTCATGGAATGGACCCAAGCGACCGCGTTTCTACAATTATCCATATTGTAGATATATGTCCATATTGTGGATAAATGCCTGTAGAAACGACCGACCAGACCCCGCTGATGCCCTACCAGTATCCGAACCCGCCGGATGCCTTGCCCGAGATCGTGGTGCAGCACGCCATTCCCACCGACGAGCGCCTGTGGGTGCCGCAGGCCGAGAACGTGTGGTTCCGCCCGCTGTGCCTGAACGCCAGCCAGGGCTACTGGATGAACCTGCTGAAGGTGCGCAAGTCCGGCGTGCTCAGCCGCCACCGCCATCCACAGGCGGTGCACGGCTTCGTGCTCAAGGGGCGCTGGAAGTACCTGGAGCACGACTGGTGGGCCGAGGAGGGCAGCTACGTGTTCGAGCCGCCGGGCGAGACGCACACGCTCTACGTGCCCGAGGACGTGGAGGAAATGATCACCTACTTCCAGGTCAATGGCGTCATGTACTACACCGACCCCTGGGGCAAGGGCATGGGCTTCGAGGACGTGTTCACCAAGATCGACATGTGCCGCAGGCACTTCGAGGCCGTGGGCCTGGGCGCGGACTACGTGAAGCAGTTCATTCGCTAGCCATGGCCGATTGCACCTACGACTTTCGCGGCCGCGTGGCCGTGGTGACCGGCGGCGCTAGCGGCATCGGCGCCGCGGTGGTACAGGCGCTGCGCGAGGCCGGCGCTGCCGTGGCGGTGTGGGACCTGCAGGCGCCGGATGCGGCGCACGAACTGCTGCACTGCGCGGTGGACGTGACCGACCCCGCCACCGTGCGCGCCGCGCTGGCGCAGACGCTGCAGCGCCATGGCCGCATCGACGTGCTGGTCAACAGCGCGGGCATCACCGGGCCGACCCTGCCGCTGGAGGACTTCGACCCCGCCGTGTGGCAGCGCGTGATAGCCATCAACCTGCTGGGCGTGTTCCACGTCTGCCAGGCTGTAGTGCCGCGGATGCGTGGCCAGGGCCAGGGCCGCGTGGTCAACATCGCCTCGCTGGCGGGCAAGGAGGGCACGGCCAACGCCTCGGCCTACAGCGCGGCCAAGGCCGGGGTGCTGGCGCTGACCAAGTCGCTGGGCAAGGAGCTGGCGGGCACGGGCGTGCTGGCCAACGCGATCGCGCCGGCGGCGGTGCGCACGCCCATCCTGGAGCAGATGTCGCCGCAGCACGTGGCCACCATGGTGGCCAAGAGCCCGATGGGCCGGCTGGGCGAGCCGCAGGAGATCGCCGCGCAGGTGCTGTGGCTGGCGTCGGACGCCTGCAGCTTCAGCACCGGCGCGGTGTTCGATGCGTCCGGCGGCCGGGCCACCTACTGAGATTCCAAGACCAACCAAGGAGACAACATGCAGATGCATTCCTCGCGCCGCGGCGCACTCAAGCTGGCGGCGGCCGGCATGGCGGCGCTGGCCGCCTGGAGCGGCGCCGCCGCGGCGGCCGACTTTCCCACGCACCAGGTGGAGCTGATCGTGCCCTTCCAGCCCGGCGGCGGCACCGACGGCGTGGCCCGCGCCTTCGCGGACGCGGCGCGCAAGCACATGCCGCAGAGCGTGGTGGTGCTGAACAAGCCGGGCGCCAGCGGCGCCATCGGCTGGACCGACATGATGAATGCCAGGCCCGACGGCTACAAGCTCGCCGTGGTGACGGTGGAGTTGGTCACCCTGAAGCCCATGGGCCTGGCCAAGTTCGGCTACGACGACGTGCAGCCCATCATCCAGTTCAACGCCGACCCGGCCGCCATCACCGTGCGTGCCGACGCGCCGTGGAACACCATCGAGGAGTTCCTCGCCGCGGCGAAGAAGGACGCCGGCAAGGTCGGCGTGGGCAACGCCGGCAACGGCTCCATCTGGCACTTTGCCGCGACCGCGCTGGGCCAGAAGACCGGCATCCAGTTCAACCACATCCCCTACCAGGGCGCGGGCCCGGCCGTGCTGGCGCTGCTCGGCGGCCATGTGGACGCGGTGGCCGTGAGCCCGGCCGAGGTGGCGCAGCAGCTCAAGGGCGGCAAGCTGAAGATGCTGGCCGTGATGGCCGACCAGCGCGTGAAGAACTTCGACCAGGTGCCCACGCTGAAGGAGAAGGGCATCGACCTGAGCATCGGCACCTGGCGCGGCATCGCCGGCCCGAAGAAGATGCCGGCCGAGGTGCTGGGCTACCTCAAGGCCATGGCCCAAAAGACCGTGGACGAGCCCGCCTTCCGCGAGGTGCTGGACAAGCAGAACCTGGGCTTCGTCTACGCCGACGACCAGGGCTTTCGCGACCGCATGGCCAAGGACAGCGTGTTCTTCGCCGACCTGGTCAAGTCCCTCGACCTGAAGAGCAACTGAGCATGCCCATGGAAGAAACCTACCGCCAGGACCTGTTCGCCGGCAAGACCGCGCTGGTGACCGGCGCCACGCAGGGCATAGGCGCGGTGATCGCCAACCACTTCGCGGCGCTGGGCGCCCGCGTGGTGGCGCTGGGCCTGGGGCCGGGCGACGGCACGCTGGACGCCGCCGTGCAGGTGCGCCAGGCCGACGTGACGCGCCAGGCCGACGTGGACGAGGCGCTCGCCGATCTGCCGCAGCTCGACATCGTGTTCAACTGCGCCGGCATCATCCAGCGCGGCGCCGAGCACGAGCTGGACGTCTTCCAGCGCGTGCTGGACGTGAACCTCACCGGCACCATGCGCGTGTGCTCGGCCGCGCGCGGCAAACTCCAGGCCACGCGCGGCTGCATCGTCAACACCGCGTCGATGCTCACCTTCTTCGGCGGCAGCCTGGTGCCGGGCTATGCCGCGAGCAAGGGCGGCGTGGGGCAACTGACCAAGTCGCTGGCCATTGCCTATGCGGCCGACGGCATCCGCGTCAACGCCATCGCGCCGGGCTGGATCGCCACGCCGCTGACCCAGGCACTGCAGGACGACCCGGCGCGCGCCGGCCCCATCCTGGCGCGCACGCCGCTGGCCCGCTGGGGCACGCCGGGCGACGTGGCCCGGGCCGCGGTCTTCCTGTGCACGCCGGCCGCCAGCTTCATGACCGGCGTGATCCTGCCGGTGGACGGCGGCTACATGGTGAGCTGATCAAAAATGAGAGCTGCTTGCGCTTGCTGCACAAGCTTCTTTGATTGAAATATATCTGAATAGGCCATGCAGCAAGCGCCAGCCGCTCCTTTTTTTGAGAGTGCCGCCTGGGGTTCAGCGCAGGCTTTGTCCGGTATCCTCCAGCCTGTATGACCTCGCGCACTACGCCTTCCCCCGCTGCCGGCGACAACGGCGTTGCCGGCACCGCGGCCTTCTCCAAGTTCATGCGCGTGCTGCAGCTGGTGGCGGACAGCCCCGAGCCCGTCGGTATCGCCGACATGGCGCGCGCCACCGGCTTTCCGCGGCCCACGGTGCATCGCATCGTCGCCGCGCTGGAGGCCGAGCGCATGCTGGTCGAGGCGGGCGGCAGCCGCAGCTGGACGCTGGGGCCGCGCCTGATCCAGCTCGCCAGCCGCAGCTGGAGCCGCTCGGGCCTGCGCCTGGCGGCGCTCGACGCGCTGCGCGCGCTGCGCGACGAGACCGGCGAGACCATCCACTTCGCCGTGCCCTCGGGCCACAGCATGGTCTACATCGAGAAGCTGGAGAGCCCGAGCGCGGTGCAGATGGCCTCGCGCATAGGCACCAGCGTGTGCCTGCACTCCACGGCCGTGGGCAAGGCCTACCTGGCGGCGCTGGCGCCCGGGGCGGCCTCGGCGCTGATCGCGCAGCTGAACTACGAGCGGCAGACCCCGCAGACCGTGGCCGGCCCCGAGGCGCTGGCGCAGCAGCTCGCGCAGGTGCGCGCGCAGGGCTGGTCGACCGACGCGCAGGAGAACGAGGACGGCATCCACTGCTTTGGCGGCGCGGTGCTGGGGCCGAACGGCCAGCCGGTGGCCGCCATCAGCGTCAGCACCCTGGTCTTCCGCCAGAAGGGCGACGTGCAGGCCAGCTACATCCAGCCGCTGCTGCGCGCCTGCGCGGCCATCGGCCAGCAGATCGCGCAGAACCCCAATCTCGTCAACGCGTGACGGCAGCGGCTACAGCATCACCTGCGAATCGGTGATCTTCTTGACCGGCCGGGCCACGCCACCGCCGGGCTGGATCGAGTTGGGGCCGCCGCCCTGGCCCCAGCGCGGGTCGTCGATGCTGTCGAAGGCCTCGCGCAGCTTGCCGCCCCACACGCTGCGCACCATGCGGAAGTAGTCGTTGTTCTCGTCGATGCAGGCGATCTGGTCGCAGGCGAGCGCATTGGCCTCGTAGACCACCAGGTCCAGCGGCAGGCCCACCGAGAGGTTGGACTTGAGCGTGCTGTCCATCGACACCAGCGCGCACTTGGCGGCCTCGGCCAGCGGCGTGGCGGGGGTGAGCACGCGGTCGAGCACGGGCTTGCCGTACTTGGCCTCGCCGATCTGGAAGTAGGGCGTCTCGGCCGTGGCCTCGATGAAGTTGCCGGCCGAGTAGACCTGGAACAGGCGCACGCCCTCGCCGGCGATCTGGCCGCCGAAGAGCAGGCTGCAGTTGAACTCCACGCCCGAGCGCGCCAGCGCCTCGCCGTCGCGCTGCTGGATGTGGCGCACCGCGCTGCCCAGCACGCGGGCGGCGTCGAACATGCTCTTGGCGTTCCAGATGCTGATCGGCGGGCCGCCGTTCTCGTCGGGGATCTGCTCGGTCTGCAGGATCTCGCGCACCGATTGCGAGATCGACAGGTTGCCGGCCGACAGCAGCACCATGAAGCGCTCGCCGGCCTTCTCGTAGACCATCATCTTGCGGAAGGTGCTGATATGGTCCAGCCCCGCGTTGGTGCGGGAGTCGGAGAGGAACACCAGCCCGGCGTTGAGCTTGACGGCGACACAGTAGGTCATGATTTCTCGGCGAGTCGTTTCAGGGTGTAGAGCACATCGAGTGCGTCCCGGGGCGTGAGTGTATCGGGTTGCAGCTCGCGCAGCTGCGCCTCGACGGCGCTGGGCGTGGGGGGAATCTCGCTGCTGGCCGGCTCGGCGAACAGGTCGACCTGCGCCTCGCCGGCCTGCTGGCGCTCCTCCAGCGCCGACAGCGCGTGGCGCGCATGCGTGAGCACCGGCGTGGGCATCCCTGCCAGCTTGGCCACCTGGATGCCGTAGCTGCGGCTGGCCGGGCCAGGCTGCAGCTCGTGCAGGAAGACGATGTCGGCCCCGGCCTCGGCCGCGGTCACGTGCATGTTGATGGCGTGGCGCGCGCGCGCGGGCAGCTCGGTCAGCTCGAAGTAGTGCGTGGCGAACAGCGTGAGCGCGCGCGTCTTGTCGTGCAGGTGCGTGGCGATGCCGCTGGCCAGGGCCAGCCCGTCGAAGGTGCTGGTGCCGCGGCCGATCTCGTCCATCAGCACCAGGCTGTAGGGCGTGGCCGCGTGCAGGATCTGCGCGGCCTCGGTCATCTCCATCATGAAGGTGGACTGCGCGTTGGCCAGGTCGTCGGCCGCGCCGATGCGGGTGTGGATCGCGTCGATGGGCCCGAGCCGGCAGCGGCTGGCCGGCACGTAGCTGCCCATGCTGGCGAGCAGCGCGATCAGCGCCACCTGGCGCATGTAGGTCGACTTGCCGCCCATGTTGGGGCCGGTGATGATCTGCAGCCGCTGCTGCGTGGACAGCCGCGTGTGGTTGGCGATGAACGAGGCGTTCGAGGTCTCGGCCAGCCGCGCCTCGACCACCGGGTGGCGGCCGTTGTCGATGTCGATGCAGGGCTCGGGCACGAACTGCGGCGCGCACCAGTTGAGCGTGAGCGAGCGCTCGGCCAGCGCGCACAGCACGTCGAGCGCGGCGATGGAGTGCGCCAGGCGCGAGAGCGCGGGCACGTGCGGCTGCAGCTCGTCGAGCACCTGCTCGTACAGCCACTTCTCGCGCTGCAGCGCGCGCTCCTGCGCCGACAGGGCCTTGTCTTCGAAGGTCTTGAGCTCGGGCGTGATGTAGCGCTCGGCGTTCTTCAGCGTCTGGCGGCGGCGGTAGTCGTCGGGCACGCGGCCGGTGTAGCTGCTGGTGACCTCGATGTAGAAGCCGTGCACCTTGTTGAACTGCACGCGCAGGTTGGGGATGCCGGTGCGCGCCTTCTCGCGCGTCTCCAGCTCCAGCAAAAAGCTGTCGCAGTTGTTCTGGATGCCGCGCAGCTCGTCCAGCTCGGCGTCGAAGCCGCTGGCGATCACGCCGCCGTCGCGCACCAGCGCGGCCGGCTCCTCGGCGATGGCGGCGGCCAGCAGCTCCTGCGCGGCGGCGGGCGGCACCAGGTGCTGGAAGATTTCAGCCAAAAGCGGCGTCGGGGCAGACCGGTTGTGCGCAAGCTGCTCTGCTTTTTGCAGCGTCTTGCCTAGCGCCAGCAGCTCGCGCGGGCGCACCTGGCGCAGCGCGACGCGGGCGGTGATGCGCTCCACGTCGGCCACGCCCTTGAGTTCGGTGCGCAGCAGCTGCCATGGCGCGGCCGTGCGGTTGCTGGCGTTGCCGCGCAGGGCCGTCACGGCTTCGAGCCGCTCCATCGCATCGCGGCGCTCGCGGCCGGGCTCCAGCATCCAGCTCTTCATCAGCCGGCTGCCCATGCCGGTCTGGCAGGTGTCGAGCAGCGAGAACAGCGTGGGGCTGTCGTCGCCGCGCAGGGTCTTGACCAGCTCCAGGTTGCGGCGCGTGGCCAGCGGCAGGTTGATGAGCGCATCGCCCTGCACCACGCGGATGCTCTGCACGTGCGACAGCGCGCGGCCCTGGGTGTGCTCGGCATAGCTCAGCAGCGCGGCGGCCGCGGCGTGGGCGAGCTTCAGGTCCTGAGCGTTCCAGGCGTTGAGCGTGAGCGCGCCGAGCTGCTCGCGCAGCTTGCGCTCGCCCAGCTTCTCGTCGAACTGCCAGTCGGGCCGCAGCGCCAGCGGGCACTGGAACACGCCCTGGGTGCGCAGCTGGTACAGCTCCTGCTCGAAGCGCTGGCTGGCGCCGGCGCTGTAGGCGATCTCGCTGGGCGCGATGCGCGACAGCCAGCCGGCCAGGTCTTCCTGCACGCACTCGGCCAGGTACACGCGGCCCTGGGTCACGCTCAGCCAGGCCAGGCCGCAGCGCGCACGGCTGCCCTGGTGCACCGTCAGCAGCATGGACTCGGACTTGTCGCTCATCAGCTCGCTGTCGGTCACCGTGCCGGGCGTGACCACGCGCACCACCTTGCGCTCCACCGGGCCCTTGCTGGCGCCCACTTCGCCCACCTGCTCGCAGATGGCCACCGATTCGCCGAGCTTGATCAGCTTGCCCAGGTAGCCTTCGAGCGCGTGGAAGGGCACGCCCGCCATCGGAATCGGCTTGCCGGCCGACTGGCCGCGCTGGGTGAGCGTGATGTCGAGCAGCCGCGCGGCCTTCTCGGCATCGTCGTAGAACAGCTCGTAGAAATCCCCCATGCGGTAGAACAGCAGGTTATTGGGATGGTCCGCTTTTGCGGCTAGATACTGGACCATCATGGGCGTGTGCGAGGAAACGTCTGTTTTACTCATTCCTGTCAATCATTGATGCGTGCTTTGCCAGCGGCGGCAGGGCGGGGCCGTGCAGCAGCCATTGGCCGGTCTTGAGCATGAACAGCTCGAACAGGCCCGGGGGCATGGCACGGTCGCCGGCTTCCCATTGCTGCCATGCGCGCAGCGAGGCCCTGACGGTCAGCGCCGCTTCCGTCTGGGTCAGGCCCGCGGCAAGACGGGCTTCACGGATGGCGGCGGGAGCAGGGCTTTCCGGCTTGGCGGGGAGGGGCTGGGGCATGGGCGGCGGGCGCGGGCGGTGCCGCGTATTATCCGCTCAATGCGCGTATGAAAATTCGTCGGATGCGAACCGCGCGGAGCGCACCGCCATGCGGGCCATGCACGAGCGCGTCCAGGTCGATGCTGCGGTTGGGCAGATCCAGCGCGTGCGTGAAGCCCAAAGGAGGTGGAGCGGCTGCTCCGATGAACGGAGGGGCGCCTGTGCCCAGGGCTGGAGCCTGCCTTGCTGCAGGGGCGGTCAGGCAGGATCGTGGAAAAAAATGCGTGGCTGTGGCGGACCAGTGGCTGGCAAAAAGCGGTCAACGGGCTGGAGTGGCTAGCCCATTGACTGCCCCACGATGAGAACCTTGGAGCACAGCGGCAATCGCTGCGATCCAGGGTGCATCATAAATCAAAATGAGAATCATTATCAATAAATGACCCTCATCGCTATCTGGTCTGCGGCGGACCTTGCTCCGCAGGAGCGGGCGCTCAGTGGCTGGCGCGCTGGCTGAGCCAGATGCTGCCGATGACCAGGGCGATGCCGGCGATCTGCGCCAGGTTCAGCGCCTGGCCGAGGAACACCCAGCCGAGCAGCACCGCCGTCAGCGGGCTCAGGAACAGCAGCGACGACACCACCGGTGGCGCCAGCTTGGCAATGCCGCGGAACCAGAGCGCATAGGTCAGCGCCGCGCCGACCAGGCCCAGCCAGGCCAGGCCCAGCAGGTTGGAGGCCGTGGGCACCGGCAGCGCGGGATCGAGCAGCGCCACGACCGGCACCAGCAGCAGGCCGCCCGCGGTCAGCTGCCAGGCGGTGAAGGCGAGCGGCGACACCGGTGGCTGCCATTTGCGCGACAGCGTGACGCCCAGTGCCATGGACAGGGCGCCGGCCAGGCCGGCGGCAACGCCGACCGGATCCAGCGCGGCGCTGGGGGTGAGCACCAGCAGCGCCACGCCGCCCATGCCGACCAGGGCGCCTGCCACCGCCAGCGGCCGCAGCCGCACTGACAGCAGCGCCGCCGCCAGGAAGACGACGATCAGCGGCTGGGCCGAGAGCACCGTGCCCGCCACGCCGCCCGGCAGCCGGTAGGCCGCGACGAACAACATGCTCAGGAAGATCGAGATGTTGAGCGCGCCGAGGACGAAGGCGCGCAGCCACCACACGCCGGTGGGCAGCTGGCGCACGATGGCGAGCAGCAGCAGCCCGGCGGGCAGGGCGCGCAGCAGGGCGACGGTCATCGGCGCGAAGCCCGCGAGAAACTCGGTCGACACGATGTAGGTGCTGCCCCAGACGATGGGCGCGATGGCCGTCAGCAGCAGGTCGGGCAGGGCGCGCTTCATGCTATTTGCAGGACCTCGGCCAGCGGGCGGCGGGGCTTTTGCGGCCAGTTGCCCGGTGCGGCGCGCCCCACGGGCAGCAGCATGACGGGCAGCTCGCCTTCGGCCAGGCCGAATTCGCGCGATACGGCCTCGGCGTCGAAGCCGACCATCGGGCCGGACGCCAGGCCCAGGGCCGCGGCGGCATGCATCAGCGTGGCCGCGCCCAGCGTGGCCGAGCGGATGGCTTCGTCGCGCGCGGCCTCGGGGTCGCCGGCATATTTGGCGTGCACGCTCTGCTGCCAGTCATCCGCCATCGCCGAGGGCATCAGGCCGGTGGCGACGAAGGGGCGCAGCCGGTCGGCCAGGCTCGCGGCATCGGGCCGGAGGCCGCAGACGATGAAGATCACGGCCGCGTCGGCTACCTTGGCCTGGCCGTAGGCCAGCGCGCGCAGCTGTGCCTTGGCCTCGGGCGTGCGCACGGCGATGAAGCGCCAGTTCTGCAGGTTGTAGGCCGTGGGCGCCCGCGTGGCCAGGCGCACCAGGGTTTCGATCTCGGCGTCCGCCAGGGTGTGGAGCGGGTCGAAGCGGTTGGCGGAAACGCGCTGCTCGATGAGGGCGATGCTGGGGTGGGACATGCGTTGGTTCTCGGGTGATGGGATGGAGGTATCGTAGATAATTCACCTATTCGAGACAATGAAGAGAATGGTTAATTCATTATTAGCCATTGGAGAATAATTGCATGGACCGCTTCACGGCATTGCAGGTCTTTCGGCAGGTGGCGGAGCGCGGCAGCTTTGCCGAGGCCGGGCGAAAGCTGGGCCTGTCCCCGCCCGCCATCAGCAAGAACGTGGCCGAGCTGGAAGCGCAGCTGGGCGTGCGCCTGATCCACCGCACGACGCGGCGCATGGCGCTGACCGAGGAGGGGCGGACCTACCTGGAGCATGTGACCCGCGGCCTCGATGCGCTGGCCGAGGCCGAGGCCGCGCTCTCTTCCGCCCAGACGGCGCCCATAGGCACGCTGCGGGTGAGTGCGCCGATGACGGTCACGCTCACGCGGCTTTCCGAGGCGATCCCCGGCTTCCTGGCGAGCCATCCCGGCCTGAAGCTGGAGCTGCACCTCGACGACCGCCGCGTGGACATCATCCGCGAAGGCTTCGACCTGGCGATACGCGGCTACCGCAGCCCCGAGGATTCCACGCTGATTGCCCGCAGGCTGGGGGCCATGCCGCATGTGCTGTGCGCGGCGCCCGCGTATTTCGCGGCCCATGGCAGGCCGCAGGCGCCGGCGGAGCTGAAGGCGCTGGACCATGTCCGCTTTCCCTACGGCGCGAACGCCGATACCTGGGAGTTCCGCAAGGATGGGCGCATGGAGCGCATTGCCGTCCAGGCGCGCTACTCGGTTTCGTCGAGCCTGGCGGTGCGCGATGCCTTGCGTGCCGGCTTCGGCGTCAGCCTGATCCCGCTGTCCTATGTGGAGGACGACCTGAAGGCCGGACGGCTGGAGGTGGCGCTGGACGACTGGGCCACGGCGGAGGTGGCCCATTACGCGGTCTACCCCACGCGCCAGCACCTGGCTCCGAAGATCCGGGTGTTCGTGGATTTCCTGGTGCGGCAGTTCGCGCGTGGTGGCGCGGGCAATGGCTGAACGGGATGGGTAATGGTTTGCAATGATTGGGAATAACAGGGAGAGAAGGAATGCTGCTGATCGTCGGAACCGTGCGGTTGCCTGCCGAGAACCTGGACCGTGCCAGGCCCGCCATGCGGGCCATGGTGGAGGCCTCGCGCGCCGAGCCAGGCTGCCTGGAATACGGCTACGCCGAGGACGTGCTGGTACCCGGCCTGGTCCATGTGAAGGAGCTGTGGCGCGACCAGGCTGCGCTGGATGCGCATTTCGCCTCCACGCACATCGCCGCGTGGCGCGCGGCCTGGCCGGCGCTGGGCATAGGCGACCGGGACCTGCGGGTGCACGAGGTGGGCGAGCCGCGCCGCACCTGAGGCCGCCTTACGATCCGTTGCAGGCGGCCTTGCGGCGCGGTGGCAATGGGCCCAGACTGGGCGCTGCATCCACCACCATTCTGGAGAACGCGCATGATCAGCAAGAACACGATTTGCCTCTGGTTCGACGGCACGGCGCTGGACGCCGCGCAGTTCTATGCCCGGACGTTTCCGGACAGCGCGGTCCAGGCCGTCCACCACGCGCCGGGCGACTATCCCGCCGGCAAGCAGGGCGACGTGCTGATGGTGGAGTTCACCGTCATCGGCATTCCCTGCCTGGGGCTGAACGGCGGCCCGGGCGTGCAGCACAACGAGGCCTTCTCGTTCCAGGTAGCGACCGACGACCAGGCCGAGACCGACCGGCTGTGGGACGCCATCGTCGGCAACGGCGGCCGGGAAAATGCCTGCGGCTGGTGCCAGGACCGGTGGGGCATCTCGTGGCAGATCACTCCGCGCGCGCTCATGGAGGCCGTCACCGGCCCCGATCCGGCGGCAGCCCAGCGTGCCTTCAACGCGATGATGCAGATGACCAGGATCGACGTCGCGGCCATCGAGGCGGCGCGGCGGGGCTGACGAGCTTCAGCCCGGGCTTTCGCGGCGCGGGGTGGGAATCCAGCGCGCCAGCACCGCCGCCGCCGCGAAGGCAATGAGGCCCGTGGTGGCGATGCCCGCCGCCAGCGACAGGCTGCCCGCCAGCAGGGACAGCAGCGCCGGCCCGCACGAGGAGCCTATGTCCGACATCAGCCGCCACACGCCCAAGAAATGGGCCCGCCCATGCCGCGGCGAATGGTCCGCGCCCAGCGTCATGATCATCCCAGAGCCGATGCCGTTGCCGAAGCCTATGGCGAGTGCGGCGGCCAGCAGCGTGGCGAAGCCCGTGGTCAGCGGCATCAGCAGCATCGCCGCGCCCATGATGAGCATCGACGGCACCGCCACCCACCGGCGGCCCTTGTGGTCCATCAGCTTGCCGGCGGGGTAGAACACCAGCATGTCGATGCCGCCGGCCAGGCCGTAGACCAGTGATGCCACGGCGGGCGCCAGGGCCAGGTGGTCGGCCCACAGCGGTATGACCACCTGACGCGAGGCCCGCACCGCGCTGACCAGCAGCACGCCCACGCCCAGCGTGAGGAACACCCGGCGGTGGTCGCGCAGCGTCGACAGGATGGTCGTGGCGGCCGGCGGCGTCTGGCCGGGCGCGGGTTCCGGCGGTGGCAGGTCCGGCACGCGCACGGCGATGGCCGCCGCGCACAGCACGCCTGCGATCCCGACCGCGAAGGCCGCCGACAGGCCGAACGCATGCACTGCCCAGGCGCCCAGGAAGGGGCCGATGAACATGCCGATGCGCATCACGCCGCCCAGCGTGGACAGCGCCCGCGCGCGGTAGGCGATGGGCACGGCCTCCGTCATGTAGCTCTGGCGCGCCAGGTTGTAGACCGCCTGCGACATGCCGACCATGAGGCAGCCGGCCGCGAACGGCAGCAACTGCGAGGTGAACACGCACAGCGCCATGCCCAGGCCGCTCCATAGCCCGGCGGCCACGATGGCCCAGCGCTCGCCCCAGCGCATGGTGATCAGCGACGCGGGAATGTTGTTGAGCAGCGAGCCGATGCTGATGAGGCCGACGACCAGCGCCGCCATCGGCACGGAGGCGCCCAGCTCGCGTGCCATCAGCGGAATGATCGGCAGGATGGCGCCTTCGCCCAGCCCGAAAAGCAGCGAAGGGCCAAAGGCCGGGATGGCGATGCGCCAGAGGGAGAAGTCGGTGGAGGATGCAGGCGTGGCGGAAGAGGACGGCATGCGTGGAATGGGGGCTCGGAGGCAGGCTGCCCCAGGGCGGGGCAGGGGCCATTATCCGCCTGGGGCCCGTGGGCCGCTGGCACCTGGGCAACACCCCGCGGGCGTGCTCAGCTCGCGAACTCGGCCAGCACCTGCAGCACGCTGGCCATGGCCGGATTGGGCGCGGGCGTATGCCGGTGCGCCACCGCCATGGGGCGCATCAGCGTGGGGTGCAGCGGGCGTATCTGCACGCCGGGCGAATGCTGCTGGTCCTCCACCTCTTCGAGCGGCAGCAGGGCCGCGCTCTGGCTGGCCGCGGCCAGGCTCTTGAGCGCGCCGGGGTAGCTCAGCGTGAGGAAGGGGCGCGGGTGGAAGCCCGCCTGCCCGAACCAGGCCGAGATCAGCCCGTGCATCTGCGTGGCCGGTGCGAACGAGGCCCAGCGGCGGGCCGCCAGCCATTCGGGCGTCACCTGCTCGGGCGCCTGCCAGGCGGCGGGCAGCAGCGCCACCATCGGGTCGTTGCGCCAGGGCGTGAGGCGGATGTCCGCCGCGGCCGGCTGCGGGCTGGCGACGATGGCGATGTCGAGCGTGCCGGCCTTCAGGCGCAGCATGGCGTCGGCCGAGCCCACGGCCTCCAGCCGGACCTCCACACCCGGGCTGCGCCGGCCCAGTGCTTCCAGCATCATGGGCAGCAGCCGGGTGCTGACGCCGGCCGAGACACCGACGCGCACCAGCCCTTCGAGTCCGGTGGCGCGGCGGCGCACCAGTTCGATCAGGTCGTCGCTGGCTGCCAGCAGCTTGCGGCCCTCCTGCACCAGCGCCTCGCCGGCTGGCGTCAGCTCGGCCTGGCGCCGGCCGCGCACCACCAACTCGGCGCGCAGGCGCGATTCCAGCTCCTTGATGTGCAGGCTGACGGTGGGCGGCGCCAGGTGCAGCGCCTGCGCCGCCGCGGCGAAGGTGCCCAGGTCCGCGATGGCGATCAGCGTCTGCAATTGGTCGAGGTTGAGGTTACGCATCAGGATTTCTGAATTTTTCGTTCATGGAATTCAACTTTACAGATGGTAGGCCGAAAGCGAGCATGGCGAAACCATGTCCCATGAAATCCCTCTTGCCCCCACCACCGAACCGCCAACCGATGCCGCACCGCCAGCCGTGCAGGCCGGCCCGCTGCGGCGCTGGCTGCGCAGCGTGGCCGCCCTGCTGGATCGGGCCGAGCAGCGCGTCACCGAGAACTTCCGGGTGCCGCCGGGCGGCGGTTGAGCCGGATCAGCTGCGTCTTGCGCGCCAGCGACAGCCCCAGCCGCCGGTAGCCCAGCACGACGCTTGTGACGGCCAGCGCCAAGGCCCCCAGGCTCAGCGCCACCAGGGCGGCGTTGCGCCAGAAGGCCTGCCGCAGCATCCACGACAGATCCCAGCTGTGCAGGAAGTTGAACAGCCACCGGCCCCGGCGCTGCGCCGTATCGGCACTGAGCACCAGGTCGCCCGAATGGGGGCTGAGGTAGGCGATGGTGCGCCCCGGGTCGTCGAACTGCACGCGCAGCACCGGGAGTTCGCGTGGCGCGCCGCCATACATCGATGCTGAGCCCCGTCGGTAGTAGTAGGCGTCGTGGCGGTTCAGCAGGCTGGCCGAACGGATGCCATCGGGCAGCAGGCGACGCGCGGCTTGCGCCAGCCGGTCCGGCTCCAGCGTGGGCTGTACCCGGTAGTGGCCGTCGTGCCCGGTGAGCAGGCGCGAAGCGCCGCCCTGGTCCAGCGCCAGCAGGTAGGGCTCGCCGCCCAGCACCTTCCACTCCAGCTCGCGCGCCGCAAAGCCTTCGGCCTCCAGCAGCGCCAGCGCTGCCCCCGGGCTGAGCGCCGGCCGCACCGAGCCCGGCACGCCCTGCCGGTAGGCGGCCGGGTCGGGGCGGGCGCCGGCGGGGCTGAAGATGCCCAGCGGGTTCATCGACATCAGGCCGCTGAAGATCCAGGCCAGCAGCACCCCGCCGAAGACCAGGCCGGTGATGTGGTGCCAGCGCATCTGGAACTCGCGGTAGGGGCTGTGCGAGCCTGACTTGTAGCGGCCCGCGAAGCGCCAGCGCCAGATGCCCACCAGGCCGCCGGCTAGCGTAGAGAACGTACCCAGCGCCGACAGGCCGATGACCAGCCAGCTCCACACCGCGTCCTTCGACCCGTCGCGGAACATGTACACCCAGTGCAGCCATGCGCCCACATAATTCCAGTAGCGCTGGGTGCGCGGCACGTCCATGACCACCTCGCCCGTGGCGGACGAGACATAGAGCAGGGAGGCCTGCGGGTCGTCCATCCGCACCCGGATCAGCGGCCGGTGCGTGTCGAGCAGGCCCGAGTGCGTCCAGCGGTCGTCCTGCCTCAGCCCCAGCACCGTGCCCCGGTATCCCGGCAGGAAGGATGCGACGCTGCGCAGCGCCGCCGACCCATCCGCCGGCGGCATGCGGGCGCCCGAGAGGGCGTCCACCACGAACAGGCTGCCATCGGCCTCCTGCAGCCGGTAGCGGGGGCTGCCGGAGATGCTCGTGAGCGTGATCTGCCGCACGGCGCGCGGCGCTTGGCTGTGGCGCAGCGCGGCCTCGGGCGGCACGCAGCAGGCCGTGGCCGACAGCGGCGGCAGCGCGCCCAGGCGCTCGGTCGGCAGCAGCTTGGGGTAGCCCACGAACAGCATGACCACGCCGCTCAGCACCCACAGTGCCATCAGCAGGCAGGCGGCCACGCCGGTCCAGCGGTGCAGCAGGAACACCAGCCGCCTGGCTTGCGAAACCATTGCCATGGCCGGCCTCAGAAGCGGTGGTGCAGGCTCAGCTCCACGCGCCGGCCTTCGCCCACCAGCCACTGGGTGGTGGTGTAGTAGGCGGTGCTGAAGTAGTGCTTGTCGAAGACGTTGAAGCCGCGCAGCGCCACCGTGGTGTCCGCCGTTGCCTTCCATTGCAGCGCCAGGTCGGCCGTGGTGTAGGCGGGGAGCTTGAGCGTGTTCGCGTTGTCGGCGTAGCGCCTGCCCACATGGCGCAGGCCGGCGGAGAGCGTCCAGCCGGGCTGGAACGTCCAGCCCGCCCAGAGGTTGGCCACGCGCTCGGGCACATCGGTGGGCACGTTGCCGTTGCGCGAGACGGCGATGCCGCCCACCGGCTCGCTGAAGTCGTCGTACCGCGCCCGCAGCAGTGCGAGGTTGGCATCGATCTGCACGGTCTTTGCAGGCCGCATCGACAGCGTGCCCTCCAGGCCCCGGGACGAGCGCTTGCCCACCTGGACGCGCAGCGCGGGGTTGGCCGGGTCGCGCGTCAGCAAGTTGCTCTTTGCGATGGAGTAGGCCGCCAGTGTCCAGTCGCCCTGGCCATCCCAGAACGACTGCTTGACGCCGACCTCGAACTGCCGGCCGGTGGAGGCATCGAAGGCGGCGTTCGCGGCCGACAGCATCAGCAGGCCGCCCACCGGGTCGGCGGCCCGCGAGGCCTGGGCATACAGCGAGAGGTCGGGCTGGGGCTGGTAGACCACGCCCAGGCGCCAGCCGGTGTTGGAGTAGCGGCGCTCGAAGGCCTGGGCACCGGCCACCAGGTCCTGGCGCGACAGCGTCGCCCGGTCCAGCCGCGCGCCGGCCACGATGGACCAGCGCTGCGTCAGCTCCAGCCGGTCCTCGGCGAACAGCGCGTACTGCCGGGCCTGGTTGCGGTAGCGCGGGATGAAGGGAATGTCGCTGTGGTAGCTGCCGGGCTGCGGGTCGTACGGGTCCACCGAGCCAGAGCTGCCGGTGTAGGTATTGTTGCTGTGCTGCAGCGAGGCGCGGTTGACGTCGAAACCCAGCGACACCTGGTTGGCGTGGCCCCAGAGGCTGCCGAAGAAGGTGACATCCGTGGTGTTGCCCGTCTGGGTCTGGTCGTGGCCGATCTCGGTGTTGCCCGAGCGGTCGATCAGGCCCGTGGCCGGATTGAAGGCGTAGGACTCGGCATTGCGCCAGTAGCGGTCGCTGCCGATGTGGTAGAGCTTGCTGCGTACCACCACTTGGCTGCCCGGCGCCCACACCGCGGCCAGCTCGGTCCAGCGGTCGCGGTAGCGGAGGGCGCTGTCGGCGACGTTGTAGTTGCGCTTGCGCAGCGCTGGATCCTGTGCGCCATTGACCAGCGGCGTGCCGAAGTAGCGCATGGGCTCCTGCAGGCCCTGCGCATGTGAGAGCTGGAGGTTGAAGTCCGGCGCCACATCCCAGCGCAGCGCGCCCGAGAAAGCCCGGCTGCTGGAGTCGCCGCGGTCCACCCAGCCATCGGCGCGCTCGCCGCTGGCATCGATCCGGTACGACCACTGGTCGCCGAGCGCGCCGCCGCTGCCGAAGGCCAGCGCCCGTTTGCCTTGGCTGCCCACCGTGGCTTGGACCTCGCTGCGGATAGGACCGCGCGTGGGCTTCTTTGGTATGACGTTGACGACGCCTCCGATGGCGCCATCGCCATGGATCACCGAAGCCGGGCCACGCAATACCTCGATGCGCTCGACGGACCAGGTGTCGAACGGAAAGCTCACGCCCACGCCGCCATACTGGCGCGTGCCGTCGTACAGGCGCATCACCGAGGTGGTGTCGGTGAAGCCGCGGGCCGACAGCGAGCTGCCGCTGTTGCCCGGATGGCCCAGGCTGGTGATGCCCGTGGTGCGGGTGATGGCCTCGACCAGCGAACGGTCGCCGCGGTCTTCGAGTTGCTGGCGGCTCAGCACCTCGACACTGGCCGGGGTGTCCCGCAGGCTCAGATCGAGATTGTTGCCGGTGCTGGCGGAGCGCTCCAGCGGGCGGGTGTCGCTGGAGCGGACGGTCACTGCCTCCAGCGTGGCGGTGGGTTGGGCCTCGGCCCAGCCGGATTGGCCGAACCAGGCCAGGGGCAGCAGCCACGGCAGGGTGGCGGGCAAGGAAGGGCGTGCGGCGCCTGGCGGCGTCGCTGTGGAACGTAGACGGAACATGAAAACTCTGCGTGCAAGTGGCATCAGCCGGGCACGACAAGGCCCGGTGCGATGGCGCGCAGGCCGGCCTGGAGGGACGGCTGCGCGGTGACCTACAAGAGAGCGGGTGGGCCCCGGGGCGGAAGCGGCGCCCCCACCAGCGCGGCAATGCGCGCGGAGACCACGGGATGCAGCGCCAATCCCAGCGGTTGGGGCTGGGTTGCCTGCACCACAGGGGCGCAGGGCGGCGGCGTGACCGCCAGGCACAAGGGGCAGTCCAGCGAATGGTGCGGGCCCGGCGCGGCCTGGTCGGCATCATCGAGCACCACCACCTGCATGTCGCCATTGGCTGTGCAGACCACGTCCATGATCTGGGGGTGGGGATGCACGATGGGCGCGGCCACGGCGATGCCCAACGTCAACAGGAACCACGCCAGTACCAGGCGGGCCTGCAGCATCAGGGACTTGCGCGGCGTTTGCATGGCCGGGGATTATGGCATTGGTGTGCGGGGGCGAGAGCGAGCGGCGAAGCGGCCTGCCATCACAGCGACAGCTGGATTAATGCAGCGGCTGCCCCACCATCGCCTGCAACTCATCCAGCGTCAGGCCCTCGACCACGCTGAGCAGCTGCAGGCCCTGGCCGGTGACGGCAAAGGTGGCCAGGTCGGTGTAGATGCGCTTGACGCAGCCGATGCCGGTGAGCGGGTAGCTGCAGCGCTCCACGATCTTGGAGGCACCCTGCCGGGTCAGCAGGCCCATCATCACCCAGGTCTGCCTGGCACCCACCGCCAGATCCATGGCGCCACCCACCGCCGGAATGGCGCCGGGCTCGCCGGTGCTCCAGTTGGCCAGGTCGCCGTTGGTGGCGACCTGGAAGGCGCCCAGCACGCACACGTCCAGGTGGCCGCCGCGCATCATGGCGAAGCTGTCGGCATGGTGGAAGAAGCAGCCGCCCGACAGCAGCGTGACGGGCTGCTTGCCGGCGTTGATCAGGTCCCAGTCCTCCTCGCCCCCGGCCGGCGCCGGGCCCATGCCCAGGATGCCGTTTTCGGACTGCAACACGACTTCGCGGCCTGCAGGGATGTGGTTGGCCACCAGGGTGGGCTGGCCGATGCCCAGGTTCACATAGGCGCCGTCGGGGATGTCCCGGGCAACCAGGGCGGCCAGTTGGTCTTTGCTGCGTTTTTGGTAGCTCATGCTTGCTTCCTCAGGCCTGGGTGGCGCTGCGCGCGACCCGGACCACCTTGCTGACGAAGACGCCGGGGGTGACCACGGCCTCGGGGTCCAGCGTGCCCAGCTCGGCGATGTCGTACACCGAGGCGACGGTGAGCCTGGCCGCCATGGCCATCACGGGGCCGAAGTTGCGGGCGGCCTTGCGGTACACCAGGTTGCCCCAGCGGTCACCGGCTTCGGCCTTGACCAGCGCGACGTCGCCATGCAGGGGGCGCTCGAACACATACTGCCGGCCATCGATCTCGCGGGTTTCCTTGGGGCTGCCATCGGCGTTCCGGGCCAGCTCGGTGCCATAGCCGGTGGGCGTGAAGAACCCGCCGATGCCGGCGCCAGCGGCGCGGCAGCGCTCGGCCAGGTTGCCTTGGGGTACGAGTTCGAGCTCGACCTTGCCGGCGCGGTACAGGGTCTCGAACACATGGCCTTCGGCCACGCGCGGAAAGCTGCAGATCACCTTGCGCACGCGACCCGACTTGAGCAGCGTGGCCACGCCTTCGTCGCCGGCGCCGGCGTTGTTGGTCACCAGGGTCAGGTCCCTGGCGCCCTGCTCGATGAGACCGTGGATGAGCTCGTTGGGGATGCCGGAGGAGCCAAAGCCGCCGATCAGCACGGTGGCGCCGTCCTTCACGCCGGCCAGCGCTTCGGCCGCCGAGTTTGCGATCTTGTCAATCATGGGGGAGTGGGGGTTATATCGCGTACCAGGCGCGGTATTGTTCGCGCCATCGTTGCGGAACCAGGCGCTGCGGTGGCAGTCGCGCTGGGGCGGGCTGCAGCGGCCTCGCCGCGGCACAGGGTGGCGCCTCCGGGGGCGTGCCTGCTTCGGCAGAGGCGGTTGCCTGGACTACACCAAGGGACGGTGGCATGTCACTACTGCGCTGCATGGGGCGCCTTCTGTTCGGCATCAATGAGCTGCTTCAACTCCTGCGCGGTCTGCAGCGTCACCCGTTGGTAGTCTTGCAGCGAGCCTGGAAACTCCTCCAGCGAAATGCTTTCCCGTGATTTCTTCAGCTCCGCCGAGCCGGTTGCTTTCGCGGCCAGGCGCTGCACCTGCTGCTTGATGCTCTCGGGGGTGTCGCTACGGACGGCGATTCCGTAGAAACTGTAGAACTCCAGGTCCCTGAAACCCAACTGGCTGAACGGCCTGATACCCGGGAGGAATTTGCTTTCCTCTGCCGACGTGATGGCCAGCAGCTTGATTTTCTTGTTGTCCTTCTGCGCATGCGCCAGGCCGACGGTGGCGAAGTAGGCGTCGATCTCGCCGGCCATGACGGCCGTCACGCCTTCCATCCCGCCCTTGTAGGGCACCATGCGGGCGCGGACGTCCAGCTGTTGCGCCACGCGCCTGCTCATGACGGTATAGCTGTTCATTCCCGTGCCCAGCGAGCCGATGGTCAGGTCGCCTTTCCTGGCGGCATACGCCTTGAGGTCGTCCAGGCTGTTGATGTGGTTCTGCGCGGGCACGATGAGTACGAATGGGGTCTGCGCCAGCGGGGCGATGACTTCGAAATCCCGGAATTCATAGCGCAGCTTCGGATTGGTCAGCTTGGTTGCCAGCAGCTCGCCGGTCTGGAACAGCAGGGCGTGGCCATCGGCGGCCATGTTCTTCATCGCCAGCGCGGCGATGGCGCCGCCTCCGCCCGGCTTGTTCTCCACCACGACCGAGCCCCCGGCCTCGCGGCCGAATTCGGCCGCAAAGGCCCGCGCCATGCTGTCGGTGGATGCCCCGGGCGGGTAGGGCACGATCAGCCTGACGGGCTTGCCGGGAAAGGTCTGGCCGCTAGCGGCCGAACCAAGCACCAGGGGGAGGCATGCCAGCAGGGCCAGCGGCAATGAATTTTTCATGGGAATGGACCGGTCAGATGATGGCAAAGCGGTGGATTTCCCGGCCTTGGGGCTGGTATCTCACCTTGGCGCCGACGCGCAGCTCGCCGGACTCCGCGTCGATGTTCGATATGAGCCGCGGACCTTCATCCAGCTGGATGATCGCCACGTTGTACGGCAATCGATCCTTGAAGTCGGGGTGGTAGGCGACGTGGTAGACCACCCAGCTCTTGATGACACCTTCTCCGCAAGCGGTGCGCCAGGTCCAGCCATCGCTCAGGCAGACCGGGCAGTGCTCGCGCGCGGGCAGCCAGCGGTGGCCGCAGCGGCAGGACTGGTACTGGAGCTGCCCCGCCGTCAGGCCGGCCAGGTGGGTTTCTCGAATTCCCATGGTTCATCCTCCGAGGATCAGCGTGGAATGGGTGTGCATCGTGCCGCCCTGGTTGCTCACCAAGCTGAAGCGCGCATCCTTCACCTGGAGCGTGGCCGTCCCCCGGACCTGGCGCACCCCTTCGTGGATGAGCTGCATGCCCGGCATGCCCGTCTCGGACAGCAGTCCGCCGGCGGTATTGACGGGCAGCCTGCCCCCGGCCTCGATCTGTCCATCGCGCACGAAATGCTGGACCTCGCCCTTGCGGCAGAAGCCATAGTCCTCCAGCGTCATCAGCACGGTGATGGTGAAGCAGTCGTAGATCTGCGCGACATCGATGTCGGCCGGCTTCAGCCCCGCCATCTCGAAGGCCAGCTGCCCCGAGCGCCTGGCCTCCGTGCTGGTGAGGGAGTCGCGCAGCTGGACGTCGTACGAGGTTTGCCCACCCCCGACGCCCAGGATGGGCACGGCCTGCGGCACCTGCAGCGCCCGGGCGCGCTTGGCGCTCATGATGACCACGGCGCCGCCGCCGTCGGAGACCAGGCAGCAGTCGTCCCGCCGCAGCGGCTGCACCACCCAAGGCGACTGCAGGTAGTCGTCCAGGCCGATGGGCTTTCTGAGCTGCGCGCGCTCGTTGGCCGCCCCATGCCTGCGCGCGGCCATGGCCACGGCGGCGAACGCCTCCGGCGGCGTGCCGAACTCGGCCACATGCGCCTGGTGGATCATCGCGTAGCCCGCGGCCGTGGAGAACCAGCCATAGACGGCATCGTCGCCCCGCGGCCGCGCGTAGGCCGCGCGGGAGCCGCTCCTGGGGTTGTCGGCGTAGGTCACCAGCGCCACCTCGCACTGCCCGGTCTCGATGGCCATCATGGCCATGTCTATCAGGGTGATGTTGGCGGCTCCGCCCTGGTCCCAGGCACCGCCCCAGCGCGGCTGGACTCCCATGGCCTCTGAGAGCTTCTGCGCATACAGGATCTCCTTGGCGGAGGTCGGCACCTTGACGAACAGGCCATCCACGGCGGATTTGTCGATGCCCGCATCTGCGAGCGCCGCCCGGCAGGCCTGCACGTTGAGGCTGATGGTGTCGAGCCCCAGCGTGCCGAACGCCGTATGGCCGATGCCCGCGATCACATATTTGCCACGCATGGAGCCTCCTTACCGGGCCTGGAACCGGGCGGGCCGCTTCTCGCGGAATGCCAGGGCGCCTTCGCGTGCGTCGTCTGTGGCCGACAGCATGCGGTTGGTGAACTGCTCGAGCCGCAGGCCGGCGGTCAGCCCCATCTCGGGTGCCTTGACCGCCAGCTCCTTGGTCGCCTGGACCGCCAGCGGTGCATTGGCCGCAATCCGCCGGGCGCAGGCCAGGGCCTCGTCCAGCAGCCGCTCTGGCGGCACCACATGGTTGACCAAGCCCCAGCGCTGGGCCGTTGCCGCATCCATGGAGTCGCCGGTGAGCAGGACCTCCATCGCAATGGCGTAGGGCAGCTGGGCTGCGCAGCGCTGCGTGCCGCCGTTGCCGGCGATGATGCCGCGCTTGACCTCGGCCAGAGAGAACGTGGCGTGCGGCACCGCGAAGCGGATGTCCGTGGCCAGCATGAGGGTCATCCCCCCGCCGATGCAGTAGCCGTTGATGGCGGCGATCACCGGCTTCCAGATCTCCAGCCCGCGGTTCAGCAACTGGTCCTTCTGCGTCATCCAGTGTTCTGCGACGGACCTCTCCTGCCCGATGTAGCTTTTCAGGTCGGCGCCCGTGCTGAACGACCGGGTGCCCGCCCCGGTGATCATGGCCACCCGGATCTCGGGGTCGTCACGCACGCGTTCCCAGGCCCTGGACAGCAACTGGTAGTGCTCCAGGTCGAATGCGTTGAGCCGTTCCGGACGGTTGATGGTGATCAAGGCGACGCCTTGATCGACAGCCAGGTCAATGGACATGCATCACCTCACGCGTTGCCGGCATTGATCAGCTCGCGTGCGAGCACCATGCGATGGACCTCGGACGGCCCTTCGCCGATGCGCTTGATGCGCATCTCGCGGTACCAGCGCTCCAGCGGCAGCTCCTTGGACACGCCCATGGCTCCCAGGATCTGGATACAGCGGTCCACGACGCGTCCCGCGGTCTCGGTGGCTACGACCTTGGCAATCGACGATTCGGTCTTGAAGTTCAGGCCCGCGTCGCCGCGCCGGGCTGCTTCGTGCACCAGCAGGCGCGCCGCTCGCAGTTCCATATCACTGTCGGCGATCATCCACTGGATGGCTTGTTTGTCCGCGAGCTTCGAGCGGAAGACCTCCCGCTCGCGCGCCCAATCGATGGCGATCTGCAGCGCGGCCTGCCCGATCCCTATCGTTCCGGCCGCATAGGGTATCCGGCCCTCGACTAGCCATTTCTCGCACAGCGCAAAGCCTTGCCCTTCCTCCCCCAGCCGGTGCTCGACAGGCACCTCGACGTCGTTGAAGACGACCTCGTACGGCGAGTACGAGCGGATGACGGGAATCTCGCGGCACTCCATGCCCTTGGGCCGGCCGTCGATGATGAAGCAGGTGATGCCGCCGCGCTGCCCTTGCTCCCCGGTGCGGGCAAACACCAGGCCCCAGCTGGCGGTGGCCGCGCCGGTGATCCACATCTTCGCGCCGTTGAGCACGTAGCGGTCGCCCTTCAGCACGGCGCGCGTCCGGATCGAGCGGGCCGGGTCCGAGCCGCCCGAGGCCTCGCTGATGGCCACGAAGGCCTTGCGCCCCTCGCGGATCGCCGGGATCGCGAAGCGCTCGATCTGCTCGCGGGTGCCCAGCAGCACGGGGGCCGGCGGATTGGAGCCCGTGGCGCCGCAGGCGGGGATGTAGGCACCCATGCGGCACTTGGCCGTCTCCTCGGCCACCACCGCCGCGGCCAGCAGGCTCAGCCCGCCGCCGCCCAGCTCCGTGGGCGAGCGCGCGGCCCAGAGCCCCATGGCCTTGGCCTTGTCGCGCAGCGGCTCCAGCAGATGCGCGGGCAGTTCAAAGGCGTCATGCGGGACCTGGTCTTCTGCGGCCTTGACGTCGCGCTGCATGAAGCGCCGGGTGGTTTCGCGGATCTGGACCAACTCATCGGGGAGTCCTGCGTCGTGTTCAAGCATGTGGGGCTTTCAAAGATGGAATGGAGAAGGGAGGGCGGTCAGGTACCGAAGGCGCCGCGGCTGGACAGGGCCTGGAACTCTTCCGGTCCCAGGGACAGGTACTGCTGGAGCACCTGCGCGTTGTCCGCGCCCAACTCGCCGCTGGGCTCGTAAGGCGGAGTCTCGTGTTCCGTGAACAGCAGCGGGCTGCCGTGGGCCAGCATCTCCCCGTAGCTGGGGTGCTCGACCCAGCGCAACATGCCGGTCTGGTGCAGGTGGGGGTCGTGAACCACCTCGTCGAGTTCGCGCACAGGGGCGCAGGGGATGCGCAGGGCCACCAGGTGGTCGAACAGCGCGGCCTTGGTCCAGGTGGCGGTGACCTCGTTCAGCGCGGCGTCCATCGCATCCATGTGGGCAACGCGGTCGGTCCGGGTCAGGAAGCGTGGATCGCTCAGCCAGGCCTCGCGGCCGAGCGCACGCGCCAGCGAGACCCAGTGCGCATCGCTGACTGCCAGGATGGCGATCGCGCCGTCGGCGGTCTCGTACACGTTGTAAGGCGACATGGTGAGCCCGCCATGCCGGTTGCCCGTGCGCTTGCAGCCCTTGTCGCCCCGCTGGTGCAGGCCCAGGCTGGACAGCAGGCTGGGAAACACCGCGCTGAGCATCGAGACCTCCACGCTCGACGTGCGGCCCGTGGCGGCGCGTTCATACAGAGCCGTCGTGATGGCGCCATAGAGGTGGATGCCCGCGAAGAAATCGCACAGGGCGGGGCCGGCTTTGAAGGGCGGGGTGTCCGGCGATCCCGTGATGCTCATGATCCCCGACATGGCCTGCACCGTGAGATCCATCGCCGGGTAGTCACGGTAGGGGCCTGCGGAGCCGTAGCCCGTGCTCGACGCGATGATCAGGCGGGGGTTGGCCTGTCTGAGCGTTTCATCTCCCAGCCCGAGCCGCTCCATCACGCCAGGGGCATAGTTGTTGACGATGACATCGGCCGTCCTGGCAAGCGCAAGCAGGACGCCACGCCCGGCCTCCGTATGGAGGTCCAGCGTCAGGTTCCGCTTGTTGGCGTTCAGCACGCCGAAGGGCTGTGCCACGCCGGCAGCCCGGTCGCGCTTGCGCAGGTGCTCGCCGGACGGCGACTCCACCTTGATCACATCCGCGCCAGCCTGTGCCAGCAGGAAGGTGGCATACGGCCCGTTGTAGATCTGGGTGAGATCAAGAATGGTCACCCCCGACAGGGGAGGCGGTGCAAGTGGTGGTGTGGATTCTTTTTTCATGGAACATTGTTCTAATATTCAGAACATGGTTTCATTATGATTGGAAATGCGTGCGAGCCCATCCGGGTTTGCCCGCAATCCATAGGCAACCCGCAACTCGGCCACAATGGACCCGGGCCAACAAGCCACCACTACATGACAGTTGACATCAAGAACACAGAATCGGAGAGCGCCTCCTTGCCGCGGTTGGATGGAACCGTGGTGAAGGGGCTGGCATTGATCGAATTCCTGGCGCTGCAGGAGCAGCCCCAGGGCGTATCGGCTATCGCGCAGCATTTCGGCTGGCAGAAGAGCAATGTCCATCGCCTGCTCACCACCTTCAAGGCATTGGGCTATGTGCGCCAGGACCTGGAGACCAGCCGCTACGAGCTCAGCCTCAAGACCTGGGAGCTGGGCATGAAGGTGATTGGGCGCAGCGTCGTGAAACGGGTGGCGCTGCCTTTCATGCGCAACCTCCACCGCCAGTTCCAGGAGACCGTGAACCTCTCCATCCTGGCTGGCACCGACGTGCTGTACCTCGAAACCTTGCTGTCGAGCTACCCGTTGAGGCCCACGGCCTCGCCGGGCGCCCGTGTCCCGGCCGTGTTCACGGCATCAGGCAAGTCGCAATTGGCATTCCGTCCGGATGCGAGCCAACTGGTGGACGAGATCCTGGCTACGCGGCATGAGGCGGCCGAGCTCCCGGCCGCCAGCTTCATGCAAGAGCTGGAAGCCATACGCAAGCAGGGTTACGCCATCAGCCAGAGCGGCTGGCGCACGGGCGTGAATTCCGTCGCGGTGCCGATCACGAACAGTGGCGGCGTGTCCATCGCCAGCATTGGTATCAGCGGCCCTTCGGAACGGATGGAGCTGGATCGCATGCGGGAGATGGCCCTCGCGCTGATGCACAGCGCCGCCGAAATCGCCGAAGTCTGCAGGGGCCAAGACTAGAGCCGGCTGCTAGATCGCCGGCAAGTCCCGGGCACTCGTCGCCGCCCGGCAATGTGCCAGAATGACCCGCGCCAGGACGATGCCACAGCAGCGCCCTGTATCCGACAACGCCACTTTCCGCGATTGCAGTCCGCATGCCCGACACCCCTCCATGCCCCCATCCAGCCGCACCGGCCATGAAGCTGCGCATGCGTGTCATGGCCGGCGACGTCATTGCCATCGGCCCCGGCAAGATCGATCTCCTGGAGGCCATTGACGCTACCAGGTCCATCGCCGCGGCAGCCAAATCCCTGGGTATGTCCTACCGCCGGGCCTGGATGCTGGTGGATGCCATCAACCATGCGCTGCACGCTCCGGCAGTGGCCACGGCAACCGGCGGGGCCGGCGGCGGCGGCACGGAACTCACCGAAACGGGGCGCATGGTGGTTGCACTGTACCGGCGCATCGAACAGCGTGCCCTCAAGGCCTGCCAAGCCGATATCGACCAACTGGTGGAACTGGTCCGCTGCGCCTAGCCGTGCCTCGGGCATAAGTGCGGGGATGCCATCGCATCCCTGGCGTTCTTCACGAACTCGCGCCGGAGCGTTGCGGCAAAGCAGGCCAGGCTGGCACTGCGCAGCGGCAGGAAAGGCACCTGGTGGCGTTCGCTCAGGTGCTTGAGCCTGGCCACCGAATCGTGGTCCACGCAGTCGACCGGAAACACCACCAGGCTTGCGCGCGGCAGCAGGCTGTCCAGCCGTCCCTTGCGGTCCTCGAATCCGCCGTCGTGGTGCAGGAACTCTCCGCCGTGGCGGCGGACATAATCCCGGATCGCTGGCGTCGAACTGGGCCGCCCGCCCACATAGAGCACCCGGCGGGCATTCAGCAGCACCTCGCTGTCCGATGGCCCGTCGGCACGGTTGCCGATGCTGCGCTCCAGCGCGCTCAGGTGCTGCAATTCCGCTTCGGCGGCCGCCAGTTCCTCGGAAAGCTGTCGGCCATGCTCCTGGAGGTGCTGCAGTTGCTCCCGCACCAGCAAGAGCTGTTCCTGGGCCTCCTGCGCCAGCCGCTCCGCGCGCTCGCGCCGCTGGGCCTGCAGGGCCACTAGCCCGCTGGTTTCCACTGGAGCGCTGCGCTCGTTCCACTCCGCCCGGACCTGCGCCAGGCGCTGCTCGAAGTCGAGCGCCTGCTGCCGCAACTGCCCGGCCATCCGGTCGCGTTCGTGGATGGCCTCCTGCCGCCGGAATTGCTCGCGATCCAGGCGCTCGTGGAGTTCGGCATGCTCCTTTTCCAGCGCCACAAAGCGCTGCAGCTCATGGCGGTTGGCCGTCCCCATGAGGTGGGAGAGCATATGCACCTCGCCAAAGACCGCCTGGCGCAGTTCGGCGGTGACCGCCTTGTGCGTGAGCATGGCCCAGTAGGCGCCGGGTATCTCGCCCTGGGACCAGGCCTGTTTCCAGCGCTCCTGCAGCGCGGCTTCGTCCCTGGCCGCCGCGAAGCTGCGGATGGCTCCGGCATGCCGCAGGTCCAGGGCCTTGTGCAGGGCCTTGGAGGCCTCGCCCTTCTGCCCGGCCAGGCGCACGGCGGTGTGGTGGATCTCGAGATCGCTGAGTCCCTTGACGGCGATGTGCCTGGCCATGAGCCGGCGCAACTCCCCGGGACTTAGGCAGTTGCCCACGATGGAGCAGTGCAGGGGCATATCCAGCTCGTGGAGCCTCAGGCGGGCGCATGGGGCCTGCGCGTTGACGTCTCCTGCTCCAGGTTCTTCGCGCCTGCCGCAACCATCGGCGGCGGGATGCCCCATGCCCAGGTTGCCGAAAGCAGCAGAAACACCCAGACCTTCCAGGCTGCGCTTGAACGGGGGAACCAGCATCTTCACACCTCGCTTGATGGAAACCACATGGCATCGTAATATACGATCAAACATAACGAAGACCAACATAACGAATTCCATCTAACCGGTGGAATGCACCGCCACTATTGCTGTCCCACCTGTGAAATACACTGCCATCGCCCGCAAGGCGCTCGATCGGACAAGCGCCCGAAAGACGTAACCATCCCCAGGAGCAGCAAGATGAAAGCAAGTGCACGAAACCAGTTGGTTGGCCTGGTGGCCAGCATCCGCGACGGCAGCGTCAACGACGAGATCGAACTGCAAACGGCATCCGGCCTGCGTGTCGTGGCCACGGTCACCCGCGCCAGCCGCGAAGCGATGGGCCTGAAGGTCGGGACGGCGGCCATGGCGCTCATCAAGGCATCGGCCGTGACGCTGGTGACGGATGCCGACGGCATGCGGTTCTCTGCCAGAAACCAGTTTGAAGGCGTGGTGGCGCGGGTGAACAAGGGCGCGGTCAACAGCGAAGTGCTGCTGACCCTGCCGGGTGGCGAGCAGCTGGTGGCGATCGTCACCAATGAAAGCGCCGAAGGCCTGGAAATGGCCGCGGGCCAGAAGGCGCTGGCCATGTTCAAGGCCGGCAGCGCGATCCTGGCGGTCAAGGCCTAGGCTATCTACCGCCTGCAAGCCTCCCGCCGCCATGGCAACTGCCGGTTTTCAGCCTCATGAATCCTCGAACCCTGGTGAACGGATGATCGATATGGGAAGTGAAAAGCTCAATGTGGAAGAGCGCTTGCAGGTGCTGGAGGTGCTGATGGAGGAATCCCTGTGGGGGCCTTACCTGGACCGGCCGGAGCACCGCAAGGCCATTGCGTCTGCGCTGTATACCCGGCTCGAAGTGGCCAGGCTGCACCAGGCATATTCCCCCGGCGTCATTGCGGCCTTGTACGAGCAGGCCGATGCGCTGTCCGAGCTGGACAACATGCCCGATGCGCTCAAGCCCATGCTGCGGCCCCTGGTGCGGTCCCGTGCGACTGACTGAGCGAGCAATTGCACCGGACCAGCCATGACCGACCATATCACTCTGCGCCCCATCGGCGCTATCCACAGTCCCTTCCGTACCACGCAGGGCATGCCCATTCAGACCGTCGCCGCGGCCGACGTGGAAGGCGAGTTGGAGGTGTTTGAGGAATTTGCGGCGGGGCTGCGCGACATCGAGGGCTTCGAATACCTGATGCTGCTCACCCACCTGCACCAGGCGACGGAAAAGCTGGAGGTCGTGCCCTTCATGGACACCGTGAGCCACGGCGTGTTTGCCACCCGTGCGCCGGCGCGGCCCAACCGCATCGGCCTGTCCATCGTGCAACTGGTGCAGGTGCAGGGCCGCGTGCTGCGCTTTCGCGGCAACGACATGCTCGACGGCACCCCGGTGCTGGACATCAAGCCCTATGTGCCGCAACTGGACGCGCGTGCCACCGAGCGCATAGGCTGGTTTGGCCACGGCCTGCAGCGACTGCCTTCCGCAGTCTCGGACGACCGCATGAAATAGCGAAGGCCGGCGTGGCGCTTTCGCCCCGCCCCATGCGCAGGGATGGTTTGCTGAAGTGCCACGGTCTGCAGTACCATCTGCCAGTCGAAAAAGACGGGCCGGTATGGTTAGTCCGGTCATTCCCCTCCGGGAATTCTGCGTTGGCATGGCACCAACCCCACGACCTTCACCTGACTCCACGGGTTCAGGGTGGTGGTCGTGTGGCTGCCGCTTCGCCTTTCCTGTCGGGTGATGTTCTACCCTTTCCATGGAGAACGTCATGCATCCCAGAATCACTGTCCTTACCCTTGGCGTAGACAACCTTGAGAGCTCTGTCGAGTTCTACCGAGATGGCCTGGGCTTGCCCACAAAAGGCATCATCGGCACCGAGTTTGAAAACGGCGCCGTGGCGTTTTTCGACCTGCAGGATGGCGTCAAGCTCGCCCTGTGGCCTCGCCGGAGTGTGGCTGCAGATACCGGCCTGCCGCTGCAGGTTGGCGGAGTGTGTGAGCTGACCATCGGGCACAACGTCTCCTCCAGGGATGAAGTTCACGCCGTCATGGCGCAGGCGATGCAGGCGGGTGCCCGCATCGTCAAACCCGCTGCAGATACCTTCTATGGCGGTTTTGCCGGCTACTTCATGGACCCCGATGGACATCTGTGGGAAGTGGTTTTCAATCCCGAGATGCTTCCCGCTTGAAAGGGGAATGCGGCCGTTGTTGAGCCGCGCAGAACGCCCGCATGGGCGCTTTTGCGGCACACTCCGGCGATGCCCGCCATCCAACCCAACGTTCAAGCCGACCCCGCACCGGCCTTGTTCAAGAGCGCCAAGGCTTTCGAGGCCTGGCTGAAGAAGCACCACGCCACGTCCGACGGCCTTTGGCTCAAGATCGCCAAGCGGGGCGCCAGTGAGCCCAGCGTCACCTACCCCGAGGCAGTGGAGATCGCGCTTTGCTGGGGTTGGATCGACGGCCAGAAGAAGGGGCTCGACGACCAGCATTTTCTCCAGCGCTTCACGCCGCGGCGCGCGCGCAGCGTCTGGTCGAAGATCAACGTCGACAAGGTTGCGGCACTTATCGAGACAGGCCGCATGCAGGCGCCCGGCCACGTGCAGATCGAGGCCGCTAAGGCCGACGGGCGCTGGGCCCGGGCCTATGACGGCGCGCGCACGTCCACGGTGCCCGAGGATCTGCAGGCCGCGCTGGAAGCCGAGCCGAAGGCCAAGGCCTTCTTTGCAACGCTCAACGCGACCAATCGCTACGCGGTGCTGTGGCGCATCCAGACGGCGGTGAAAGCCGAGACGCGTGCCAGGCGCATCGCCCAACTGGTGGAGATGCTCGCGCGCGGCGAAACCATCCATATCTTCAAGCCCCGGGCCAAGGCCTGACCGGCAGCGGGACAAGGAACCGCGGCCCGTAGCCGGAGGGGCGTCCCACGCACTGCGCCAATGCGTCAGGCCTCGCTGCCCGAAGCCGTTTGCGCAGCTTCACGCAGCAGTCTTCCCGCCCTGGCGATGCCTTGCCTGCCTTGCGCCAGCACCGGGTGGTAGTTGGGCCAGATGTGGAACATCTTCGGCCAGATTTCCAGCCGCACGCTCACATCGGCCAGACCCGCCGCGCGGGTGAGTGCGATCGCGTCATCCAGCAGCGCCTCCGTGGAACCCACGAAAATCGTCAGGGGCGCTATGCCGCTCAGATCCGCGAAAACCGGTGACGCGAGAGGCGTTTCTCGCGGCCGTTTTCCCAGATACTGCTCCGCCAGGAACTGCATGATCGAGCGGTTGAGGACCGGATCGCGCTTCGCATTGCGATGGTAGCTATCCGCGGTCGCCGTCATGTCGGCCCAGGGCGAGAAAAGCAATGCGCACGCTGGCTGCCGCATTCCCAGTTCTTTCAGCCGCACGAGCAAGGCCACGGCCAGGCCGGCTCCTGCACTATCGCCTGCGACCATGATCTGGCGAGGATGGAAGCCGACATCCAGAAGGAATTGGAATCCGCTCACCGCATCTTCCAGAGCCTGTGGAAACGGGCACTCGGGAGCCAGCCGGTAGTCAAGAGCGAGTGTTCGCATCCGCGCTGCACGGCCCAGCTCGCTCACGAGGTGCCGGTGGCTCTTCAATGAGCCCCACGCATACCCTCCGCCATGCAGATAGAGGATGACTTCGCTGGTGCCCGCGACGGGCGTGGATGTCCATTCAGCCGGTACGCCATGCGCTTGTACCGGTTCCACATGGACATCCGCGGCCAGCGGAAAGCGGTCGCCGAGAGCGTCGTACGCCGCCCGGCGCTGGTCATGGGAGAGGGTCGCCGGCCGCGCACGAAGCATGGCTTCCAGTTGTTCGAGTTCATTCATCTGAATCGTCCTGCGGCTACGCAAATATGACCAAGCTTCAGACCAACAGGGTCGCTACCGCCCAGACCAGCAGGAGCGCCCCCGATACCTTGCCGAAAGCCGCTCCGGCCGGCATCAGTTTCTCGACCAGCACGAGGAGCATCAGTGCGGCAATCCAGACCAGGTTCATGATCCCGCCGACGAACAGCAAGGCCATCAGCAGCCAGCAGCATCCCACGCAGAAGGCGCCATGGCGCATGCCGAGCATGAAGCCCGCCCCGATGCCGGGGCGTGCGTACCGGGTCAGGAAATGCACCGGCGAGCGGCACTGGGTCAGGCAGGCACGCTTGGGGCCGGAAAACTGGTACAGCCCCGCAGCCGCCAGCACCGCTGCCGACAGGACAGCGCTGCGCGACCAGAGCATCATGGTCGAGATGAGCCCGGTGGGCTCCAGCATTTTCTGCAGCGTTGCAGCCGCAACTGCAAAGGCCAGCCATACCGCCAGATAGCCGACCAGCAGCAGCGAAGTGGCCGCGTAGCGGCCGGCCAGGGATACCGGCTGCCGCTCCAGCACCTTCGCGTAAAGCAGCACCAGCGGCGTCGCGCTGGGCACCATCATGGCGACCATCATGACCCACCACATGGCGGCGACGATCCACCAGCTTGCCTCCATGCTGCCTTCCATGCCCGGCTGGCGGTGGGGGAACAGGCTGAGAGTGGTCATGTCGAGCGCGGTCATGCCCATGCCCGCGCCTTGCCAGAGGTACGCCCACGATAGCGCGACAACCGCCACGATCCCGCAGAGGATGACCGCGCGCTCGTGCCGCAGCAGGGCTTGCAGGTCCATCACACGGCTGCGCGATGGCGAACGATCCCCTGGTTGTTCATGTGCAGCCGCGCGAACTGGGCGTAGCTGTCCTTCAGGTCGACCTCCAGCTTGCCTTGCGAGCGGCTGGTCGCCGAGCCGATTTCCGCAATCTCGTATTCAAAGCCGTTCGGCAGGTCGATGCGGGCGCGGTGCTCCTGGCCGGTGACGGGGTTGCGGATCGGCTCGCCGACGAGGTCGAACACGCCCTGGGCATGCACCTCACCCCGACGGCCGTCGACATCCACCTCGTAGTCGATCCTGGTGAAGATGGGTTCGTAGACTGTTTCCAAGGTGGAGGCGAACACCGCGAACATGGTCGCGAAGGGCTCGGTTTCCTGGCCCGACATGATCTTCAGGAGCGCCTCGCGCTGCTGCGGCGAGGCCTGGGCGTCGACGATGGGCTGGCATTTGCCCTTGCCTTCGTGGATGGGGCCGGGCCAGCTGAACACCACGCCGATCTTCAGGCCGTCGAGCGGCACATCCGCGAAGTGGCCCTGGTCGATGGAGATGGCCCCCATGGCCTCGCAGTAGCCCTTGGTGGGCAATGCATTGAACTGGCACGGACAGCCGTATGAGCAGTTGCAGTTGATCAACTCGGTGCCCTGAATGTCCCACGGAATCATGGCGCGCTCCCAAGTAGCTGCAAGGATTAAAGGGTAGTACCGGCGCTCGCGCATGTCAATATTGGGCCTGGGCAAACCACGAGGCCAGCAGGCAGATCCTGGCCGCAGGGCGGGCGGCTTGCCGCCTATCTCGAACGGAGGACAGCATGGGACTCTTGACCTTCAGCATCAACCTCACCCTGGACGGCTGCGTCGACCACCGGGAAGGGATCGCCGACGACGAGACGCACGCCTTCTTCACCCGCCTCATGGACGAGGGCGGGGCGATGCTGTGGGGCCGCGTCACCTACGAGATGATGGAGGGCTACTGGCCGGCGGTGGCGCGCGGCGACGTGGAGGCACCGCCGGCCATGCGCGAGTGGGCGCTCAAGCTGGAGGCCAAGCCGAAGTACGTGGTGTCCGCGACGCGAAGGGATTTTCCCTGGACCCACAGCCACCACATCGCCGGCGACCTGCGCACGGGCATACAGCAGCTCAAGGATGCCACCCCGGACGGCGTGCTGCTTGGCAGCGGCAAGCTCGCGGCCGAGCTGGACCGCCTGGACCTGATCGACGAGTACCGGTTGCTCGTCCACCCCCGGATCGCCGGCCACGGACCTACCCTGTACGAGAGCGGGCTGCCCCGCACGCGGCGGCTCGAGTTGATCTCGGCGAAGCCGCTGCGCAGCGGCGCGGTCGCCATGCATTACCGGCGCGCGCCCGCAAAGCCATGAACCAGAGTCCCGAGCTGCTGCGGCGACTGCTGCGCTCCAAGGATCGCATGGACCACGCATTCCATGAGGAATGGCCGATCCACCAATTGGCGCAGGTGAGCGCTGTCTCGGCCTCGCATTTCGCGCGCTCGTTCAAGGCGGCCTTCGGCATGCCGCCGCACCGCTACCTGCTGTCGCGCCGCATCGAGCGGGCCGTCGCACTGCTGCGCGACACGGATCTGCCCATTACCGAGATCGCGTTCCAGACGGGCTGGAAAAGCCTGGGCACCTTTGGCCGCGTCTTCCATGACATCACCGGCGAGAACCCGGGAAATCTGCGGATACGTGAGCGGCCGCTGGCCCCCGCATGGGAGCACGTGCCCGAGTGCATCGTGCGCGCCACCAACCGCCCTGACCTGAAGATGGCAGTTTCGGAGAAGCGCCGCGAGAAGCTCGTTGAGAGAATGGCGCCTCCACTAAAGGAGGTTTGAAGATGACGCAAGGTATTGGCGTAGTGGGTTTGTACGTTCGGGACCAGGACAAGGCGCTGGAGTTCTACGTCGAGCGCTTGGGGTTCCGCGTCCACACGGATGTCCGCAATGGCAACTACCGCTGGCTCACCGTGCAACACCCCGAGCAGCCCTCGTTCCAGCTGGGGCTGTTCAAGCCGGGGCCGCCGGTGCATGACGAGGCGACGGCGCGGACCCTGTCCGAAATGGTGGCCAAGGGCGCCATGCCGCCCCTGGTGCTGGTGGTGGACGACTGCCGCGCGGCCTACGAGCGCTTCAGCAGCAACGGTGTCGAGTTCACGCAGGAGCCGGTGGACCGTTACGGCGCCGTGGACGCGGGCTTTCGTGACCCGGACGGCAATGGATGGAAGTTGATCGAATCCAAGACGGCGCCGCCAGCCCAGGGTTCGCAATGAACCAGGGGGCCACGATCCGTCTTAACCCCGCAGCTGCTGCGCATGCCAGCGCAGGTGGTCGTCGACAAAGCTCTGGATGAAGTAGTAGCCGTGGTCGTAGCCCGCGTGGCGGCGCAGTGTGAGCGGCTGGCCGGCCTTGTCGCAGGCGGCCTCGAAGGCCTCGGGCAGCAACTGCTTTTCGAGCAGGAACTTGTCGGCCAGGCCCTGGTCGACGAGGATGCCGGCGGGGTAGGGTGCCTGCTTCTGCGCGGCCATCAATTCGCTGGCATCGTGTTGTGACCAGGCGGCCCGGTCGTCGCCCAGGTAGCCGGCGAAGGCCTTCTGGCCCCAGGGGCAGTTGACGGGGTTGGCAATGGGCGCAAAGGCCGAGAGGCTCTTGAAGCGGCCCGGATGGCGCAGCGCCAGCGTGAGCGCGCCGTGGCCGCCCATGCTGTGGCCGAAGATGCCGAGGCGCTCCAGGTCCACGGGCAGCCGGGCGCCGATCTGCGGCAGCAGGTCGTTCAGCAGGTAGCTTTCCATGCGCCAGTGCAGGGCCCAGGGCTTGGCCATTGCGTCCAGGTAAAAGCCCGCGCCCACGCCGAAATCCCAGGCATCGGCCTCGCCGGGCAGGTTGGCGCCGCGCGGGCTGGTGTCGGGGCAGATGAGGGCGATGCCCAGCTCGGCCGCCAGGCGCTGGGCGCCGGCCTTGACCATGAAGGTTTCCTCGGTGCAGGTCAGGCCCGCCAGGTAGAGCAGGGCCGGCACTTTTTCGCCGGCGACGGCCTTCGGCGGCAGGTAGACCGAGAACTTCATGGCCAGGCCGATCTCGCTGGAGAAGTGCTCGTAGTAGCGCTGCGCGCCGCCAAAGCAGGCGTGGGCGTTCTTGAGTTCGAGGGTGGGTTGGGGGGACATATGGTTGCTCCCAAAAGAAGAGCTGCCAGCGCTTGTTTTTCAGGCACTTGCAGCATGTTTCATATCAAGAATGGCGCTCAGCGAGCGCCATAAGCTCTCTTATTGAGAGCATTCAACGGCGCCGTTTCAGGCCTCGGCGTAGTTCACCACGCTGCGAATGGACTTGCCTTCGTGCATCAGGTCGAAGGCTTCGTTGATGTCCTTCAGGCCCATGGTGTGGGTCACGAAGGGTTCGAGCTGGATGCGGCCGGCCATGGCGTCTTCCACCATGCCGGGCAATTCGCTGCGGCCCTTGACGCCGCCGAAGGCCGTGCCCAGCCACTTGCGGCCGGTCACCAGCTGGAAGGGGCGGGTGGAGATCTCCTGGCCCGCGCCGGCCACGCCGATGATCACGCTCTGGCCCCAGCCGCGGTGCGCGCATTCCAGCGCCGCGCGCATGACGTTGACATTGCCGATGCACTCGAAGCTGTGGTCCACGCCCCAGCCCGTCATCTCGACGATGACCTGCTGGATGGGCTTGTCGAAGTCCTTGGGGTTCACGCAGTCGGTGGCGCCGAAGGTGCGGGCCAGGTCGAACTTGCTCGGGTTGGTGTCGATGGCGATGATGCGGCCGGCCTTGGCCAGTTTGGCGCCTTGCAGCACGGCGAGGCCGATGCCGCCCAGGCCGAACACGGCGACGGTGTCGCCTTCCTGCACCTTGGCGGTGTTCTTGACGGCGCCCAGGCCCGTGGTCACGCCGCAGCCCAGCAGGCAGACCTGCTCGGGGTTGGCGTCGGGGCTGATCTTGGCCAGCGAGACCTCGGCCACCACGGTGTATTCGCTGAAGGTGGAGCAGCCCATGTAGTGGTAGATGGGCTGGCCGTTGTAGCTGAAGCGGGTCGTGCCGTCGGGCATCACGCCCTTGCCCTGGGTGGCGCGCACGGCCACGCACAGGTTGGTCTTGCCGCTCTTGCAGAACAGGCATTCGCCGCATTCGGCGGTGTACAGCGGGATCACATGGTCGCCGGGTTGGACGCTGGTCACGCCTTCGCCGCATTCCACGACGATGCCCGCGCCTTCATGGCCGAGCACGGCGGGGAAGATGCCTTCCGGGTCGTCGCCCGAGAGGGTGAAGGCGTCGGTGTGGCACACGCCGGTGTGGGTGATCTTGATCAGCACTTCGCCCTTCTTGGGCGGTGCCACGTCGATCTCGACGATCTGCAGGGGTTCTCCGGCCTTGAAGGCCACGGCGGCGCGTGATTTCATGAGGGTCTTTCTGAGCGGATGGGGGAGCGAGGCCGCAGCCTGCGCGGTGCGAAGCCTTGAATGTAGGCCACGCGGGCGGCACGGCGGCCGGGTATGGCCGCTGCCGGAAGGGCTTTGGCCGAATATCGATGCAATCGAGTGCTTCGGCCATGAATGTACTTCAGCCAGGGGCCGTGGCCAGGGATTCGGCGCGGATCTGCGCCGCGGTGTCGCGGAACCACCGGGCAATGGCCACGTTCTGCTCGAACAGCGAGTACCGGGTGCCGCCGCCGTAGTCGGGCATGTCGATCATGTCGGTGGTGATGTAGCGCAGCGGGCTGCCCGGCGTGCGGTAGTGGTGGCGCAGCGCGCGCCGCACGATTTCCTTGCAGGGCTCGACGCGCCAGGCCGTCCAGGTGGCATGCCATTGGCCCGGGGCCGGGCGCGTGAACGGGTACTGGCAGGCGCGGCCGTAGTGGCCGTTGTCGGTGAGCTGCCAGATGTTGCGCGGGCCGTTGGGCGAGACCGGGCGGATCTGCAGCCAGTGCACCATGTTCTGGGCGATCCAGGCGTCGATAAGGTTGCCGCTCTCGTAGGGATCGATGACGACCTCGCCCGATTCGACCTGCGCGCGCATGCCGACCACGTCCTGCTCCTCGGGGTTGTCCAGCTTGAGCAGCACATGGCTGTGGTCGAGCACGAACTGGAACGGCAGGCCCTGCGCGCGCACGCGCTGCGCGATCGGCGTGATGCGGCGCGGGTCTTCGCTCCACATGTAGATGTGGTTCTCCATGCCGATCTCCATGCCGATGCGCTGGCCCAGCTCCCAGGCCTGCAGGGAGAAGGCCACGATGTCGTCGTCGGTCACCACGTGGCCGGCGGCGTGGCGTGTGTACAGCATGATGTTGTGGAACTCGGCGCCGGCCTCCTTGCACGCACGCAGGTTCTGCTCGAGCGCGGCTTCGTCGCGCCCCGCCGTGTACGACCACAGGCCGGTGCGCAGCGGCATGCCGTATTTGTTGGCCAGCCGGATGTACTCGCGCTCCTCGCCCGGCTGGGGCATGCGGTCGAAATGGTCGAAGACCTGGCTGTCGCGCAGCATCCTGAATTGGTCTTCGAGCGGCAGCGCCTCGCAGTGGCGTATGCCGCGGCCGTTGCAGCCCAGGGAAAAATCTTGCATGGGTAAGCTTGCTGTAGTGAGGGTGAAAAATCAGGCGACGGCGGTCTGACTGGCGGCGGGCGATGCAGCCGTTGCGGCGGCTTGCTCGGCTTCCTGCCGGCGTGCAATCAGACGGCGGATGCGGGCGGGCGCGTTGTCTATGCCCAGGCGCACGAACTCGCGCACGCCGGTACGCTCCTGCTCGCGCTGAACCAGGGCCAGGATGGCGGCGTCCTCGAGAAAGGTGTCCGTCATCAGCCGTGCGACCTGGGTGCTGGCCTCGGCGCTGTCCGCGTGGTAGTTGCGCAGGTGCAGCCAGAAATAGTGGGTCGTGGTCTCGGTCTCGGGCGTGAGGAAGTTGTACGAGAACGAGCGCAGGCCCGCGTCCATTTCCTGCTCGCTGTGCTCGCGGCCCGCGGCGATGCTGCCGAAATCCACGCAGGACACGGAGGGCAGATGGAGGTAGTAGTACTGCCAGCGGTCCACCGGCCCTGCGAAATTGCCCATGGCCTTGACCAGCGGCACGGGCTCGGAGTCGTTCACCCAGCGGTAGGCCAGCACATGGTTGTCGCCTTGTTCCACCTTCACGCCCACGTCCTCGGCCGCCGCGTTGCCGATGGTGCTCTTGTGCACGTAGGTGGTATGCGCGGGATCGACCAGGTTGTCGGTGATGTTGAGGTAGTTGCAATCAAAGTGCAGGTACTGCCCGTCCACCAGCGCCCAGCCGGGTTCGCCATGGCGGCGCACTTCGACGATGTGCGTGGCATCGGCCAGGGCCGGCTCGCCCATCCAGATCCAGACCGCACCATAGCGCTCGACCAGCGGAAAGGAGCGCGCGCAGGCCGACGGCGGAATGGCCGCCTGGCCGGGGATGCGCACGCACTGGCCGCTGCCGCTGAAGGTCATGCCGTGGTAGCCGCACTGCAGGTCGTCGCCCACCAGCGTGCCGAGGGACAGCGGCGCCAGCTTGTGCGGGCAGCGGTCGACGAGCACGGCCGGCGTGCCGTCCTGGCGGCGCCAGAACACGAGGTTCTCGCCGAGGATGGTGCGGGCGGTCAGCTGGCGGCCGATCTCGCGGCTCCATGCGGCCACGTACCAGGCATTCTTGACAAAGCTGCTCATGGGGTTCTCCTTCTGGTTCTGGGTGGGATGGCTCACAGGTCGAGCGTGATGCCGGGGCTGCGGGCGCGCGAGACGCAGAGGCAGACCATGCCTTCGCGGTGTTCCTCGTCGGAGAGCGCGTAGTCGCGGTGCTCGGCCTCGCCGTCCAGCATGCGTACCGCGCACATGCCGCATTCGCCGCGCCGGCAGTCGAACAGGGGATCGCAGCCGGCGGCGATCAGCGCGTCCAGGATGGAGGTGCCGGCAGGCACGTCGAGCTGGCGGCCGCTGCGCGCCAGGTGGACGGTGACGCCGCGGTCCGCCGCCGTGGCGGCTGGCGCCGCGAAAAGCTCGAAGTGGATGTGGCTGCGCGGCCAGCCCAGCCGCTGGGCCTCGGCCAGCGTGGCATCGATCAGGGCGCGCGGGCCGCAGACATAGACATGGCGCGAAGCCTGCGGCGCGCCGAGCACGCTGGCCAGTTGCATGCCGTGGGCGGGATCGCCGCCGTCGAAGTACAGCCGGGCGCTGGCGCCGGCCACGGCTTCGATCTCCGTTCGGTAGGGCATGAGTTCCGGGCCGCGCGCGCCATAGTGCAGAGCGTAGGGCCTGCCCGCCGCCTGCAATTGCCGCGCCATGGACAGGATGGGCGTGATGCCGATGCCGCCGGCGACCAGCAAGGCCTCGTGCGGCTCGGCGTGCAGCGCAAAGTCGTTCTTCGGCGGCTCGGCCTCAATGCGCTCGCCCACCGCCAGCTGGTGCATGAAGCGCGAGCCGCCGCGGCCGGTGGCTTCGAGCTTGACGGCAATCTCGTAGGCCCGGCCATCGCCATCGCTATTGACCAGCGAATAGCAGCGCGTGGGCTCGCCGCCGGTGCCCGGCGTGTGGACGCGGATATGGGCGCCGGCAGAGAAAGCCGGGAGTTGCTGGCCGTCCGGGCTGCGCAGGCGCAGGCGGCGTACTTCGGGCGTCAGCGCTTCGGCCGAAACCAGCTCCAGCACCAGGGTGCCGGTCGTGGGGGAGGGGGATGTAGAGGATGGCATGGGTCCATGCTAGGTCCCGTTGCCGTTGTTGAAAATGGCCAAATTTGCACCAAGCCGTGGTCGAAAATGCAGCGGCCTCGCGCAAAGGCACTACCGCCGCTTCGGCCGCGCTTCCTGCGCCGCCAGGCGCTGGATGACCTGGCTCGCGCACTCGACGAAGGCCGCCGTGGCCGGCGGCAGGCTGCGCCCGTTGCGCACATGGATGCCCAGCGTGCCCAGGATGGGCGCGCCCTGCGCGGATTCCAGCGGAATGAACCGGGTCGCATCCATGGCCTCCAGCCCCAGCCGGGTCTGGAAGGCGATGCCGTGCCCGGCGGCGGCCAGCCGCTTCATCAGCTCGACCGAGGTGGCGCGCACCACGGCCTTGGGCGGCTCGGGCAGGGCGCCCAGCTCGCCCTGGATGAGGGCATACGAGGCCAGGTCCTCGGTGCCGAGGATGAAGGGCCAGGGCGTGCATTGCGCCAGCGTCACGCTGCGTTTGCGGGCGAGCGGATGCCCGGCGGTGACCAGCGCGCCCAGGCGAAAGCGCCCGCTGGCCGCATGCGCCACGTCTTCGTGCTGCGGCATGTCGAATGCCATGCCCACGTCCGCGCGGCCGTTGGCCACGTATTCGGCGATGTGGCCCGAGCTGGCGGAACTGACATGCAGCGAGATGCCCGGGTGGCGCTCCAGCATGGTGCCGATCACCTCGGGCAGCAGCGCGCTGTGCAGGCTCTCCACGCCCACCACATGCACCTTGCCGCGCTGCAGGCCGCGCAGCATGTCCAGCTCGTTCTCCAGCCATTCGGCATCCTGCAGTACATGGGTGGCGTGGCGGGCGAACAGCTCGCCGGCCGGCGTGAGCTGCAGGCCGCTGCTCAGGCGCTCGAACAGCGCAAAGCCCAGCTCCTGCTCCAGCTGTATCAGCTGGCGGTTGACGGCCGAGGCATCGATGAACAGCTGGCGCGCGGCGCCGCGTATCGAGCCGTTGCGGCGGATGGCGTCGAAGTAGAGCAGGCCGCGGGCGTGGATATGCATGGCGCCTATTGTGCGTGCTGCGGCACGTATAGTCGGCACTTTCGCCCGCCTGCTGGCCTGCCCGATGGAACACCGCCATTCCCTGCCCCACCTGATCGATCTCATCGTCTATCCAGGCTTCAAGTCGCTCGAAGCCGTGGGCCCCATGTCCGTGTTCGACTACGCCAATGTGCACCTGCGCGCACGAGGGCAAAGCGATGGCTACGCGGTGCGCATCGCGGCCGCGCGCAAGGGCCTGGTGCAGTCGGACACGCTGATGGCGCTGGAGGCCACGCAGTCGCTGGCCGGGCTGCGCGAGCAGGGCATAGGCTGCACGGTGATCGTCGTTGGCTCGCGCCATATCGAGCAGGTGCTGGGCACCTCGCAGGAGCTGGTGCAGTGGCTGCAGGCCGTGGCGCCCTCAGTGGCGCGGCTGATCGCGCTGTGCTCGGGCAGCTTCTTCCTGGCCGAGGCCGGCCTGCTCGACGGCCGCCGTGCGGCCACGCACTGGAGCGTGGCCGGCGTGCTGGCCCAGCGCTATCCGCGCGTGCAGGTGGATGCCGACGCCATTTACGTGCGCGACGACATCCAGGACGGCGATACCGGAGTTCGCCAGCTCTGGACCTCGGCCGGCGTGACGGCCGGTATCGATCTGGCGCTGGCCGTGGTGGAGCAGGACTTCGGCCACGCGCTGGCGCTGGAGGTGGCGCGCGACCTGGTCATGTACCTCAAGCGGCCCGGCGGCCAGTCCCAGTTCAGCGTGCCGTTGGCGGCCCAGTCCACGCGGCACAGCGGCGTGCAGGCCGTGCAGCAATGGGTGCTGGCGCATCTGGCCGAACCGGTGACGCTGGCCCAGATGGCTGAGCAGGCGGCGATGAGCGAGCGGCACTTGCGCCGCGTCTTCCAGCAGGAGACGGGCCAGAGTCCCTCGGCCTTTGTGGAGCACGCGCGGCTCGAAGCCGCCAAGCAGCTGCTGGAAAACCGCAGCCAGTGGCCGCTCAAGACCGTGGCCGCGCACGTAGGCCTGGGCTCGGAGCAGGCGCTGCGGCATCTGTTCGTCAGAAAGCTGGGCATCACGCCCGTGGCCTACCGCGAGCGGTTCGGGGACTGAGCGCCGGCTCAGTCCGACTTCTTGGCGGCCTCTGCCGCTGCCGCGGCGCGCAGCTTGTCTTTCTTGCTCATGCGCCGGCCCTTGATGCCGCCATTGCCGTCCTGGGCCACGGGTGGGGGCGGCGGGGTTTCGGTGGGCTCGAAGCCGGGCACCTGCTCCAGCGCCGGGTCGATCTGGTTGCGTTTGCAGATCAGCTGCCAGTGCCCGGTGTCGCCGGGTGTTACAAAAGTAATAGCTGCTCCCGTATGTCCGGCGCGGCCTGTACGGCCAATTCGGTGAATATAGTCGGCGGGCGAACGCGGCAGGTCGTAGTTGACGACCACGGGTAGTTGCGCAATGTCGATGCCGCGCGCGGCCAGGTCGGTGGTGATGAGCAGCTGCCAGCGCTTGTCCTTGAACTGTTCCAGCACCTCGCGGCGCGCGCCCTGGCTCATGTCGCCGTGGAAGGTGGTGGCGTAGATGCCGGCGCGGTACAGCTTGTCGGCCAGCATCTCGGCCGTGTGCCGCTTGGCGACGAAGACCAGCGCGCGCTCCCAGTCGGGGCTGCCCTGGCCGTCCTGCAATAGTTGGCGCAGCAGCTGCGTGCGACGGGTGCTGTCCACGGCGATGGCGCGCTGGACGATGTTCTCGGGGCTGCTGGCGTGCTCGGCGCCCGCATCGGAATCCACCTGCACGCGCACCGGCTCGTGCAGCAGCTGGTCGGCCAGGGCCTCCACGTTCTGCGGAAAGGTGGCCGAGAACAGCAGGGTCTGGCGCTGCGCGGGCAGAAGGGCCAGCAGGCGGTTCAACTCGTCGGCAAAGCCGGGCTCCAGCAGGCGGTCGGCCTCGTCCAGCACCAGGTGCTGCACGCTGCCCAGGCGCACGGCGTTGTGCTCTACCAGGTCGAGCAGGCGGCCGGGCGTGGCCACCAGGAAATCGGCGCTGCCGCGCAGCTGCATCATCTGCGGGTTGATGGACACGCCGCCATACACCACGCGGCAGCGCGGGGGCTGCTGCAGGGGCTGCACCAGGTCGCTCAGCATCTCGTGCACCTGCAGGGCCAGCTCGCGCGTGGGCACCACGATCAGGGTGCCCAGGGTGCGGACGAAGCCGGTGTTGGCGCGTGCGGCCCCGGAGGCTTGCCATTGCTGCAGCAGCGGCAGCAGGTAGGCAGCGGTCTTGCCCGAGCCCGTGGGCGCGCAGGCCCAGAGGTCGCGCCCTGCGAGCACGGCCGGTACGGACTGCTGCTGGATGGGCGTGGGCTCGGCCAGCCCCAGGTCGAGGGCTGCATTCACCAGCGCGGGGCGCAGGCCGAGGGAGGAAAAGGACATGGTGGGCAAGGGATGGAGAGGATGAATGGGATCAGGCCGCGCTCTTTTCGAAGGGCGAGCGGATATCGGCCAGGAATTTCTGCGTGCGCGGGTGCTGCGGGTGGTTGAAGAAGTCGTGCGGCGTGGCGCGCTCGAGCACGGCGCCCTGGTCCATGAAGACCACGCGGTCGGCAACCTCGCGGGCAAAGCCCATTTCGTGTGTCACGCAGACCATGGTCATGCCGTCCTTGGCGAGGTCGCGCATCACCAGCAGCACTTCGCCGACCATCTCGGGGTCGAGCGCGCTGGTGGGCTCGTCGAACAGGATGACCGGCGGCTTGAGCGTGAGCGCGCGCGCGATCGCCACGCGTTGCTGCTGACCGCCCGAGAGCTGGCTGGGAATCGCCTGCGCCTTGTGCGCCAGGCCCACGCGCTCGAGCAGCGCCATGGCGCGCTCACGGGCTTCCGACACCGTAAGCTTCTTGAGCTGCACCGCGGCCAGCGTGCAGTTCTCGAGCACGGTCAGGTGCGGGAACAGGTTGAACTGCTGGAAGACGAAGCCGATGCCGGCACGCAGCGTGTTCACATCCAGCTTGGGGTCGTGCACGTTCTGCCCATTGAGCAGGATCTGGCCGCCCTGGATGTCCTCGAGGCGGTTGATGGTGCGGATCAGCGTGGACTTGCCGGAGCCCGAGGGCCCGCAGACCACGACGACTTCGCCGCTGGCGATGTGTTCATTCACATCGACCAGCGCGTGGTAGTCGCCATACCACTTGTTCACGTTTTGGAGTTCGATCATGCTGCAACCTTAGGGGCGATGTGGCTGCCCAGGCCTTGGCGTGCGAGCCGCTTTTCCATCCAGTGCGCGAAGCGCGACAGGCCGAAGCACAGCACGAAGTAGGTGAGCCCAAGGATGCCGAAGACCTCGGCCGGCTTGGTGAACACCAGGGTGTTGATCTGGTTGGCGATGAAGCTCACCTCGGTCAGTCCGATGATGTAGCCCAGCGAGGTCTCCTTGATGGTGGAGATGAACTGGTTGACCAGCGAGGGCAGCGAATTGCGCAGCGCCTGCGGCAGCACCACGCTGCGCATGGCCTTGAGGTAGGGCAGGCCCAGCGAGCGCGCGCATTCCATCTGCCCCTTGGGCAGGCCCAGGATGCCCGCGCGCACGATCTCGGCCAGGTAGGCGGCATCGAACACCACCAGCGCGATCAGCATGGTCCAGAACTGGTCGGTCTTCACGCCGGTGACGCTGGGCAGGAAGAAATAGGCCCAGAACACCACCATCAGCAGCGGCATGCCGCGCACCACGTAGATGAAGGCGGTGACCGGCCGGCGCAGCCAGCCATAGGGCGACACGCGCATCAGCCCGAAGACCAGGCCCAGTGGCAGCGACAGCAGCAGGCCCAGCGCTGCCAGGACCAACGTGAGCGCCAGCCCGCCGAGCGGCCCGTTGGGGTACTGCCCGATCAGGAAGTACAGCCAGTATTGTTGAATCAGCTCCAGCATGCTTGTGCCTTACATGGTGCGCACCGGGAAGCGGTGCTGGAACCAGCTCGCCAGGCCGGTGATGGCGAGCGACACGGCGAGGTAGGCGACGCTGGCGAAGGCGAAGGCCTCGAAGCTGCGGAACGACTGGCTCTCGACCTGGCCGGCCTGGTACATCATCTCGGCGGCGCCGATCACCGTGGCGATCGAGGTGCCCTTCCACAGGTTCAGCGTCTGCGAGATCAGCGGCGGCACCGTGAGCCGGAAGGCCTGCGGCAGGATCACCAGGCGCATGGCACTCAGGTAGGGCAGGCCGATGGCGCGGGCCGCCTCGAGCTGCACCTGCGGCACGGCGCGGATGCCGCTGCGGATGTCTTCCGCCATGTAGGCCGCGGTGTAGAAGCCGATGGCCAGCACGGCGCAGATCGATTCGACGGGGCCTTCGTACAGCGCCTCTTTGAGCGCCGTGGGCAGCAGCTCGGGCACGCCGAAGTACCAGAACAGCATGTGCGCCAGCAGCGGAATGCTGCGCACCACCTCCACATAGCTGGCGCCCAGGGCACGCAGCGCCTTGAACGGCGACAGCCGGCACAGCGCGATCAGCAGCCCCAGCGGCAGCGACAGGCACAGGCCGAAGAACAGGTACTGCAGCGACATCTTGAGGCCGGCCACAAGCATGTCGTGGTACTGGCCAGAGAGAAGCATCTGCGGGTCAAAGCTGGTCATGGGTGCATGAACGAAAAAGGGCCGCGGACCCGATGGAGGGGTGCCTGCGGCCCGATGCCGGGAAGGATCACTCGGTGATCTGGTCGCTGTCCATCTTGAAACGGCGGGCGCCCATCTTCAGCGCGCTCTTGCTGCCGAAGTACTGCTCGTACAGGCCCTGTGCCTTGCCGTTGGACTCCAGCTCGCGCAGCGTGTCGTCCACGGCCTTCTTGAAGCCGGCCTCGCCCTTCTTGATGCCCAGCGCGATCGATTCGGTGCTGATGGTGGAGGGCAGCAGGCGGTAGTCCTTGCGCTGGCTGCCCATTTCCACCAGGGCGCGTGCCAGGCTCATGTCTTCGTTAACGAAGGCCACGGCCTTGCCCTGCTGCATGGCGATCAGCGCCTGCGGCGAGGTGTCGAACGAGATCACGTTGACCGTGGGCACGGCCTTGCGGATATTCACTTCCATGGAGCTGCCCTTGGCCGTAGCCACACGCTTGCCGGCGAGCTCGGGCACGTCCTTCACCGGGCTGCTGGCCTTCACCATCACCTGCTGGCTGGTCACGTAGGTGGTGACCGAGAAGTCGATCTGCGCCTCACGCTCCTTGTTGTGCGTGAGCGAGGCGGCCAGCAGGTCGATATGGCCCTGCTGCAGCTCGGGGATGCGCGCGGCCAGCGTGATCTGCTTGAACACCGGCTTCACGCCCAGCTTCTGCGCCACGGCGCGGCCCAGGTCTACCTCGTAGCCCACCAGTTCGCGCGTCTTGGGATCGATGTAGCTGTTGGGCTCGTCCGTGCCCAGCACGCCCACGACCAGCTCGCCCTTCTTCTTGATGTCATCCAGCTGATCCGCGTGCACGGCGCTGCCGAACATCGCTGCACCAGCGACCACGGTTGCCAACCAATGAAACTTCATGGGGTTCTTCTCCTTGCTTGGTTATGTTTGCCAGCGGGGTGCAGGGTACTGCAGCCGCCAGTCCCGGGATCGGGCGACTGTATCCGCGCGTCCCTGTGGGCCAAGCATCATAAACCCGACGCTCGGCGGATCGGGGGCGGGCGCATGAAAAAAGCCCGCAGGCAGGGCCTGCGGGCTTTGTGTGCAGGCCCACGCAAAACCTGGGTCGCCTCGATCAGCGCTGGGCGATGGGCTTGACGTCGCGGGCGACGGAGCCGGTGAACAGCTGGCGGGGACGGCCGATCTTGTACTCGGGGTCACCCATCTGCTCGTTGAGCTGGGCGATCCAACCCACGGTGCGGGCCAGCGCGAAGATGCCGGTGAACAGGTTCACCGGAATGCCGATAGCGCGCTGCACGATGCCGGAGTAGAAGTCCACGTTCGGGTAGAGCTTGCGCTGCACGAAGTAGTCGTCTTCCAGAGCGATCTTTTCCAGCTTCTTGGCCAGGGCGAACAGGGGGTCGTTCTCCAGGCCCAGCTCGGCCAGGATCTCGTTGCAGGTTTCCTGCATCAGCTTGGCGCGCGGGTCGTAGTTCTTGTAGACGCGGTGGCCAAAGCCCATCAGCTTGACGCCGCTGTTCTTGTCCTTGACCTGTTCCATGAACTCGCCGACCTTGGCGATGCCGCCGTTGCGCTGGATGTCTTCCAGCATGTTCAGGCAGGCTTCGTTGGCGCCGCCGTGGGCAGGGCCCCACAGGCAGGCCACGCCGGCGGAGATGGCGGCGAAGGGGTTGGTGCCCGACGAGCCGCACAGGCGCACGGTGGAGGTCGAGGCGTTCTGCTCGTGGTCTGCGTGCAGGATGAAGATGCGGTCCAGCGCGCGCTCGACCACGGGGTTGACCTTGTACTCCTCGCAGGGATTGCCGAACATCATGCGCATGAAGTTGCCGGCGTACGACAGGTCGTTCTTCGGGTACATGTAGGGCTGGCCGACGCCGTACTTGTAGGCCATGGCGACCAGCGTGGGCATCTTGGCGATCAGGCGGATCGCGGCGATGTTGCGGTGCTCGGGGTTATTGATGTCGGTGCTGTCGTGGTAGAAGGCCGACATGCCGCCCACCAGGCCGGTCAGCACGGCCATGGGGTGCGCATCGCGGCGGAAGCCACGCAGGAAGAACTGCATCTGCTCGTTGACCATCGTGTGCTGGGTCACGACGTGCTCGAAGTCGGCCTTCTGCTTTTCGTTGGGCAGTTCACCGTACAGCAGCAGGTAGCAGGTTTCCAGGAAGTTGCAGTTCTTGGCCAGTTGTTCGATGGGGTAGCCGCGGTACAGCAGCTCGCCCTTGTCGCCATCGATGTAGGTGATGGCCGACTGGCAGGCTGCGGTGGAGAGGAAGCCCGGGTCGTACGTGAACATGCCCGTTTGCGCATACAGCTTGCGGATGTCGATGACGTCCGGGCCGATCGTGCCCTGGTAGACCGGGAGGTCAACGCTGGCGGCGCCGTTGCTAAACGATAGCGTGGCTTTGTTGTCTGCTAGTTTCATCACTGATTCCTTCACGAGTTGGTCCGCGGGGATGCGTTGGTTTTGCGGCTGCGCAGCATCCCGAGTACTTCCTGGACCTCGGGGGTGTCGAGTTCGGCCGTGGCCTCCTTGCGCCTGAGCAGCAAGTCGAGCAGGTCGTTGTCGGAGAGGTCCATCAAAGCGGTCAGCCCTTGCGCCTGGCGGACAGTCAGGCTTGCTCCATAGGTGTGGAAGAACTGCTCGATGAAGATGTCGTTCTCCACCAGGCCCCGGCGGCAGCGCCACTGGAGCAGGTTGCGTTCACGTTCGTCGAGCAGTTCGTTGTCCATCGCTGTGTCCTGCACCATCCGTCAGATGGCGCGACGCACCATCAGTTCCTTGATCTTGCCGATCGCGCGCGTGGGGTTCAGGTGCTTGGGGCACACGTCCACGCAGTTCATGATGGTGTGGCAGCGGAACAGGCGATAGGGGTCTTCGAGGTTGTCCAGGCGTTCGCTGGTGTGCTCGTCGCGGCTGTCGGCGATGAAGCGGTAGGCCTGCAGCAAACCGGCCGGGCCCACGAACTTGTCGGGGTTCCACCAGAAGCTCGGGCAGCTCGTCGAGCAGCTCGCGCACAGGATGCACTCATACAGGCCGTTGAGCTCTTCGCGCTCTTCGGGCGACTGCAGGCGCTCGCGCTCGGGCGCGGGCGTATCCACCATCAGGTAGGGCTTGATCGAGTGGTACTGCTTGAAGAACTGCGTCATGTCCACGATCAGGTCGCGGATCACCGGCAGGCCGGGCAGGGGCTTGAGAACGATGGTGCCCTTGAGGGTGTTCATGTTCGTCAGGCAGGCCAGGCCGTTCTTGCCGTTGATGTTCATCGCGTCCGAGCCGCACACGCCTTCGCGGCACGAGCGGCGGAACGAGATCGACGGGTCCTGCTCCTTCAGCTTGACCAGCGCGTCCAGCAGCATGCGTTCGTGGCCGTCCAGTTCGACCTCCACGGTCTGCATGTAGGGCTTGGCATCCTTGTCCGGGTCGTAGCGGTAGATTTGGAAAGTGCGTTTCATGTTCTTCTCTCGTGAGGCGGCTGATGGTTAGAACGTGCGGACCTTGGGCGGAATCGAGTCCACCGTCAGCGGCTTCAGGTTGACAGGCTTGTAGGTCAGGCTGTTGTTCGCGCTGTGCCACAGCGTGTGCTTGAGCCATTCCTTGTCGTTGCGGCCCAGCGGGAATTCCGCATGGTCGGCCGGGTGCTCGTAGTCGTACACCGTGTGGGCGCCGCGGCATTCGTGGCGGGCGGCGGCCGAGGTCATCGTGGCCTGGGCCACTTCGATCAGGTTGTCGACTTCCAGCGCTTCCATGCGGGCGGTGTTCCACACCTTGGACTTGTCCTTGAGCGTGACCTTGCCGACCTTGTCGCGGATGGCATTGATCTTGACCACGCCTTCGTTCATGCTTTGCTGCGTGCGGAACACGCCGGCATGCAACTGCATCGAGGAGCGGATCTCGCCCGCGATGTCCTGGGCGTAGATGCCTTCCGAGGAGTTGTCCAGCTCGTTCAGGCGGGCCAGCGTGCGCTCGCTGCCGTTGGCGGGCACCGGCTGGAATTCACCGTAGCCGTTGACAAACTCGACGATGTGCTTGCCGGCCGACTTGCCGAACACCAGCAGGTCGAGCAGCGAGTTCGTACCCAGGCGGTTGGCGCCGTGCACCGACACGCAGGAGCATTCACCCACCGCATACAGACCGCCCACGACCTGGTTCTGCTGGCCGTCGTGCACCACGACCTGGCCATTGATGTTGGTGGGGATGCCACCCATCTGGTAGTGGATGGTGGGCACCACGGGAATGTCTTCCTTGGTGATGTCCACGTTGGCGAAGTTGTGGCCGATCTCTTCCACCGACGGCAGGCGCTTGCGGATGGTGTCCGCGCCCAGGTGGCTGAGCTTCATCAGGATGTAGTCCTTGTTCGGACCGCAGCCACGGCCTTCCTTGATCTCCTGGTCCATCGAACGCGAGACGAAGTCGCGCGGCGCCAGGTCCTTCAGCGTGGGTGCGTAGCGTTCCATGAAGCGCTCGCCTTCGCTGTTCAGCAGGATGGCGCCTTCGCCGCGGCAGCCTTCGGTCAGCAGCACGCCCGCGCCGGCCACGCCGGTGGGGTGGAACTGCCAGAACTCCATGTCCTGCAGCGGAATGCCGGCGCGCGCAGCCATGCCCAGGCCGTCGCCGGTGTTGATGAAGGCATTGGTCGAGGCGGCGAAGATGCGGCCTGCGCCGCCGGTGGCCAGCAGCACGGCCTTGGCCTGCAGCTCATACAGGTCGCCGGTTTCCAGCTCGAGGGCAGTGACACCGACCACGTCGCCGGCATCATTGCGGATCAGGTCCAGCGCCATCCACTCGACGAAGAAGTTGGTCTTGGCCTTGACGTTCTGCTGGTACAGCGTGTGCAGCATGGCGTGGCCGGTGCGGTCGGCCGCGGCGCAGGCGCGCTGCACGGGCTTCTCGCCGTGGTTGGCGGTGTGGCCGCCGAAGGGGCGCTGGTAGATGGTGCCGTCGGGGTTGCGATCGAACGGCATGCCGAAGTGCTCCAGCTCGTACACCACCTTCGGTGCCTCGCGGCACATGAACTCGATGGCGTCCTGGTCACCCAGCCAGTCCGAGCCCTTGATGGTGTCGTAGAAGTGCCATTCCCAGTTGTCCTCGGACATGTTGCCCAGCGACGCCGACACGCCGCCCTGCGCCGCCACGGTGTGCGAGCGGGTGGGGAAGACCTTGGACAGGCAGGCCACGTTCAGGCCCGCGCGAGACAGCTCCAGGGCCGCGCGCATGCCGGAGCCACCGGCGCCGACGATGACCACGTCGAACTTGCGCTTGCTGATGTTCTCTTTTGTATAGCTCATTGTTTTCTTTCAATCGCGGGTATCACAGACGCCACAGAACCTGCAGGCCCCAGCCCAGGCAGCCCACCAACCACACCAGCACGCCGACCTGCAGCACCAGGCGCAGGCCCACGGGCTTGATGTAGTCCATGAAGATTTCGCGCATGCCGACCCAGGCGTGGTAGGCGAGCGCCACCAGCACGCCGAAGGTGATGAACTTCATCCACTGCTGGGCGAAGATGCCGGCCCATTGCTCGTAGCCGATGGGGCCCTTGATCAGCAGCACCTGCACCAGCAGCACGACGGTGAACAGGGCCATCAGCAGACCGGTGACGCGCTGCGCCAGCCAGTCGCGCAGGCCGTAGTGGGCACCGACCACGGTGCGCTTGGAGCCGTAATTGACGGACATGGGGTTTCCTTTTTTTCGTGGTTCTGTGGGATCAGTACACGCCAAACAGCTTGGCGGCCAGGGCCGCGGTCAGCACCAGGCTGATCGCGAAGCAGGCGATGGCGGAGGACTTGCCGAACTCCTTGGTCACGGCGTGGTGCGACACGTCCATCCAGATGTGGCGCAGGCCGGCGCAGAAGTGGTGCAGGTAGGACCAGATCAGGGCCAGGGTCACCAGCTTGATGAACCAGCCGGGGAAGATGCCGGCGCCGGTGTTGAAGGCAGCCGTGAAGCGCGCGTACGAGAACTCCGAGCTCAGCGAGGTGTCGAACAGCCAGATCACGAAGGGCAGCAGGAGGAACATCAGGGCGCCGCTGGCACGGTGCAGGATCGACAGGATGGCTGCCAGGGGCATGCGGTAGCCCGGAAGGTCCGAGAGCGCATTGATGTTCCGGAACTCCGGCCGCTTCTTGGTGATTTCGGTCATGGGGTGCTTCTTTCGTGGATGTAACTGCTTGGTAACTCGGTGGCAAAAACCGGGAAAATTTTATTGCAATGCAGCGAGAACGTCTAAGGGTTTCACACTATATCGCATGAGAATTGCATGATCGTGGACGCGCTAGCTGAGCGTATTGCTGTAGTAATGGGTATCGGTGCGGTAGAGGCCTCTTCGTAACTCCATGGGAAGATCGTTATAGGTGTAAGCAATGCGCTCGACGCTGAGCAGCGGTGTCCGGTCGGTGACTTGGAGCAGTTCGCTCTGCGTGGCGTCGGGCATCACGGCGCGCAGCTTCTCTTCGGCCCGCACCATGCGCACGCCGTATTCGAGCTCGAACATGGCGTAGGTCGGGCCGGCATAGTCACGCATCTGGTCGGCAGTGAGCGACTTGAAGTTCGCGCCCGGCAGCCAGATGTCTTCGAGAATGGTGGGCGTGCCCGAAAAGGCCAGTACACGGCGCACATGGAGCAGCGATTCGCCGGTGGGCACGGCCAGCAGCTTGCAGATCTCGCTGCTGCCCTTCACGGAGCGGCACTGGATGATATGGCGCTGCGCGGGGCCTTCCTCGTTGACGTCGCCCTTGTCGGGCAGCAGGCGCAGGAAGCGGTACTGCACGTGGCGCTCGGCATGCGTGGCCACGAAGGTGCCCTTGCCCTGGCGGCGCATCAGCAGGTTTTCGGCGGCCAGTTCGTCGATGGCCTTGCGCACCGTGCCCTGGCTGACGCGGTAGCGCGAGGCCAGTTCCATCTCGCTGGGGATCATCTCGCCGGGCTTCCAGATGCCGCCCTGCAGGCTCTGCAGGATCAGTCCCTTGATCTGCTGGTACAGCGGGCTGAAAGCGGGCGTGGGCGCACTCGTTCCGTCGCCTGCAAGCGGCAGGCCGGGCTCTTGAGTGTTGGAAAGTGTGACTGCCATCTCAGACCGCAATCATATCTTATATAAGACATAAGACAAATTGACCGAGCGAAGAAATCAGGAGTACACTTGCGCCCGGTTTGACAAGCTGGTGCTCAGGCCCTGCAAGTGGAGTTTTCCCGGTAGTGCGGCAGCGGGCAGCGGCTTGGGTGGATCCCTCTTTTCTTTCCTTTTCTGGAGTTTTCCCCATGAGCAAAAAGCCCGTCCGTGTTGCCGTCACCGGCGCCGCTGGCCAAATCGGTTACGCCCTGTTGTTCCGCATCGCCTCCGGCGAAATGCTGGGCAAGGACCAGCCCGTCATTCTGCAATTGCTCGAGATTCCCGACGAAAAGGCCCAGAACGCGCTCAAGGGCGTGATCATGGAGCTGGAAGATTGCGCCTTCCCGCTGCTGGCCGGCATCGAAGCCCACAGCGATCCGATGACCGCCTTCAAGGATACCGACTATGCCCTGCTGGTGGGTGCCCGTCCCCGCGGCCCCGGCATGGAGCGCGCCGACCTGCTGGCCGCCAACGCACAGATCTTCACGGCCCAGGGCAAGGCGCTGAACGCCGTGGCCTCGCGCAACGTGAAGGTGCTGGTCGTGGGCAACCCCGCCAACACCAACGCCTACATCGCGATGAAGTCGGCTCCCGACCTGCCGCGCAAGAACTTCACCGCCATGCTGCGCCTGGACCACAACCGCGCCGCTTCGCAACTGGCTGCCAAGGCCGGCTTCAAGGTCGGTGATCTGAAGCACCTGACCGTCTGGGGCAACCACTCGCCCACGATGTACGCCGACTACCGCTTCGCCACCGTGGACGGCAAGTCCGTGAAGGACGCCATCAACGACCAGGCCTGGAACAAGGACGTGTTCCTGCCCACCGTGGGCAAGCGCGGTGCCGCCATCATCGCGGCCCGTGGCCTGTCGTCGGCTGCCTCGGCTGCCAACGCCGCCATCGACCACATGCGCGACTGGGCCCTGGGCTCCGGCGGCGAGTGGGTCACGATGGGCGTGCCTTCGAATGGCGAATACGGCATTCCCAAGGACATCGTGTTCGGCTTCCCGGTAACCACCGAGAACGGCGAGTACAAGATTGTCGAAGGTCTGTCCATCGATGCCTTCTCGCAGGAATGCATCGACAAGACCCTGGCCGAGCTGCAAGGCGAGCAGGACGGCGTCAAGCACCTGCTCTGATATCTGCCTATGCTGCAGTGGAATCCCGGACTCTATCGCCAGTTTGAGGACGAGCGCACCCGTCCAGCCGCCGAGTTGCTGGCGCGGGTGCCGCTGGCCGACGCGGCCTATGTCGTCGATCTGGGCTGCGGCCCGGGCAATTCCACCGAGCTGCTGGCGGCACGCTTTCCCAAGGCGCATGTGCTGGGCGTGGACAACTCCGAGTCCATGCTGGCCGATGCGCGCGAGCGCCTGCCGGCGGCCCGCTTCGAATGGGGCGACATCGCCCAGTGGCAGGCCCCGCTGTGGCAGGGCCGCCAGCCCGACCTGATCTATGCCAACGCCGCGCTGCAGTGGGTGCCCGACCATGAGGTGCTGCTGCCGCGCCTGCTGGCCATGCTGGCGCCCGGTGGCGTGCTGGCAGTGCAGATGCCCGACAACCGCGACGAACCCACCCACCGCCTGATGCGCGAAGTGGGCGGCGAGGCGCCCTGGGTCAATGCGATTGGCGACCCCCACAAGATGCGCACCGATCTGCTGAAGATCGGGCCTTATTACGATCTGCTGTCGCCGCATGCCCGCATGGACGTGTGGCACACCATCTACCAGCACCCGATGGCGGACGCCAAGGCCATCGTCGACTGGGTGCGCGGCACGGGCCTGCGGCCCTTCCTGCAGCCGCTCAGCCCCGCGCTGGCGGACAGCTTCGTCGCTGAATACACGCGGCGCGTCGATGCCGCCTATCCGGTGCGTGCCGACGGGCGCAGGCTGCTGGCCTTCCCCCGGATGTTCATTGTTGCCCAGCGCGTCGGCGAGGGCGCCTGATGACCGCCATGACCGCTTCGTCCCTCCATCCCGCCCAGGTCCTGCTGGGTGCCCAGGCCGGCCATGCCGTGCTGCCGGTCTGCGACCACTACAGCGGTGTCGAAGAGCGCATGCGCAAAAGCCTGCAACTGCAGCAGCAGATGACGCAGGAGTTCGGCCGCTGCGTCTTCGACGTGACGCTGGACTGCGAGGACGGTGCTGCCGTCGGCGAGGAACGCGAGCATGCGCGCCTCGTGGTGGCGCTGCTCCAGGCCAGCGACCCGGCGAACCGCGTCGCCGCGCGCGTGCACGCGGTCGACCACCCGGCCTTTGCCGACGACATCGCCGCCATCGCCGGCGAGGCGGGCGAGCACCTGAGCCACATCATGGTGCCCAAGGTCGAATCCGTCGACGACGTGATTCAGGCCGAAAAACTGCTGGACCGCGCTTGCAGCGTGCGTGTGCCGCTACATGTTTTGATAGAGTCGCCGCTGGCGGTGCACCATGCGCACGAGATCGCGGCGCACCCGCGGGTGCAGAGCATCAGCTTCGGGCTGATGGACTTTGTCTCGGCCCATGGCGGCGCGATTCCGGCCAGCGCCATGGGCGTGGCCGGCCAGTTCAGCCACCCGCTGGTGGTTCGGGCCAAGCTCGAGATCGCCAGCGCCTGCCATGCCCATGGCAAGGTGCCATCGCATTGCGTGGTTACCGAGTTCAAGGACGCCGAGGCGCTGCAGCGCGCCGCCGGCCAGGCAGCCGACGAGTTCGGCTACACGCGGATGTGGAGCATCCACCCCGCGCAGATCCGCCCGATCCTGCGTGCCTTTGCCCCGACCGATGCACTGATCGAGCAGGCCGCGCGCATCGTGCGCGCCGCCGCCGATGCGCAGTGGGCACCCATCAGCGACGATGGCGTGCTGCACGACCGCGCCAGCTACCGCTATTTCTGGCAGGTGCTGGAGCGCGCCGCCCAGACCGGCCGCGCACTGCCGCAGGCGGTGCGGGAGTGGTTGTAAGTATTGATTTTCTGACCGTGTTGTCGCAGGAGTTGTGATGAAAAAAAGCTTGATCTCTTTGCTGATTCTGGTGCCTGCGATGGTGATGGCCCAGACGGATGGCAAGACCGCCTCCAAGGCTGCGGCCAAGCCGGCAGCCAAGCAGGCCACCGCGAAGAAGGCGCCGGCCAAGCCCGCCAAGAAGGTGTCGACCAAGGCCAAGAGCAACCCCGCCAGCAGCCGCACGCAGCTGCGCAGCGCTACCAGCCAGGTGGCCAGCGGCATGGCGGCCGCCGAGGCGGCGCTGACCCCGGCCGAGCTGGCCATTGCCGAAGGCGTGTACCAGGGCCACATCCAGTGCGAGCTGGGCGCCACGGTCAACATCAGCAAGGACAGCGTGAACCCCGGCTACTTCTTCGTCGAAGGCAAGGGCTTCCGCTACCACATGTCGCCGGTGGCCACGTCCACGGGCGCCGTGCGCCTGGAAGACGCCAAGCAGGGCGCAATGTGGCTGCAGGTGGCGAACAAGTCCATGCTGATCAACCGCAAGCAGGGCCAGCGCATGGCTGACGAATGCAAGAGCCCCGAGCAGTCTCAGTTTGCCGAGGCCATGAAGAACCAGCCCGCCACCGACCTGCTGGGCGGCTCGAAGTAAGCCTGGCCCGCCGCCTTGTTGGAATGACGGCTCGCCGGCGCAGGCGGGCCGTGGGTAAACCGTATCCCGTATCGAAATCAAAAACCGGAGAAAACCATGTTGAAAGCCTACCGTGACCATGTGGCCGAACGCGCCGCACTGGGCATTCCCCCGCTGCCGCTCGACGCCAAGCAGGTGGCCGAGCTGATCGAGCTGATCAAGAACCCGCCCGCCGGCGAGGATGCCTTCCTGCTCGACCTGCTGACCCACCGCGTGCCCCCGGGCGTGGACGACGCGGCCAAGGTCAAGGCCTCGTTCCTGGCCGCCGTGGCGCACGGCGATATCCAGGTCGGCCTGGTCTCCAAGGCCAAGGCCACCGAGCTGCTGGGCACCATGGTGGGTGGCTACAACGTGCATCCGCTGATCGAACTGCTGGACGACGCCGAAGTCGCCGGCGTGGCCGCCGAGGCGCTGAAGAAGACGCTGCTGATGTTCGACTTCTTCAACGACGTGGCTGCCAAGGCCAAGGCCGGCAATGCCAAGGCCAAGGATGTGATGCAGTCGTGGGCCGATGCCGAGTGGTTCACCTCGCGTCCCGAAGTCGAGAAGAAGATCACCGTCACCGTGTTCAAGGTGCCCGGCGAGACCAACACCGACGACCTCTCGCCCGCACCCGATGCCTGGAGCCGTCCCGACATCCCGCTGCACTACCTGGCAATGCTGAAGAACACCCGTCCCGACGCGGCCTTCAAGCCCGAGGAAGACGGCAAGCGCGGCCCGATGCAGTTCATCGACGACCTGAAGAAGAAGGGCCACCTGGTGGCCTACGTGGGCGACGTGGTGGGCACCGGTTCCAGCCGCAAGTCGGCCACCAACAGCGTGATCTGGGCCACGGGCGCGGACATTCCCTTCGTGCCGAACAAGCGCTTCGGCGGCGTGACGCTGGGCGGCAAGATCGCCCCGATCTTCTTCAACACGCAGGAAGACTCGGGCTCGCTGCCTATCGAAGTCGATGTGTCGAAGATGGAAATGGGCGACGTGCTCGACATCTTCCCCTACGACGGCAAGATCGAGAAGAACGGCGCTAAGATCGCCGACTTCGCGCTCAAGAGCGACGTGCTGCTGGACGAAGTGCGCGCCGGCGGCCGCATCAACCTGATCATCGGCCGCTCGCTGACCGCCAAGGCCCGCGAAGCCCTGGGCCTGCCCGCATCGACCGCCTTCCGCCTGCCCCAGGCGCCTGCCGAATCCAAGGCCGGCTTCACGCTGGCACAGAAGATGGTCGGCCGCGCCGTCGGCCTGCCGGAAGGCCAGGGCGTGCGCCCCGGTACCTACTGCGAGCCGCGCATGACCACCGTGGGTTCGCAGGACACCACCGGCCCCATGACCCGCGATGAGCTGAAGGACCTGGCCTGCCTGGGCTTCTCGGCCGACATGGTGATGCAGTCCTTCTGCCACACCGCCGCCTATCCCAAGACGGTGGACGTGAAGACCCACCGCGAGCTGCCCGCCTTCATCTCCAACCGCGGCGGCGTGGCCCTGCGTCCTGGCGACGGCGTGATCCACAGCTGGCTGAACCGCCTGCTGCTGCCCGACACCGTGGGCACCGGCGGCGACTCGCACACACGCTTCCCGATCGGCATCTCCTTCCCCGCGGGTTCCGGCCTCGTGGCCTTCGGCGCCGCCACCGGCGTGATGCCGCTGGACATGCCCGAATCGGTGCTGGTGCGCTTCAAGGGCGAGATGCAGCCCGGCGTGACGCTGCGCGACCTGGTGCACGCGATTCCGCTGTACGCCATCAAGGCCGGCGCCCTGACCGTGGCCAAGGCTGGCAAGAAGAACATCTTCTCCGGCCGCATCCTCGAAATCGAAGGCCTGCCGGACCTGAAGGTGGAGCAGGCGTTTGAACTCTCGGACGCCTCGGCCGAGCGCTCGGCCGCCGGCTGCACGATCAAGCTCAACCCCGAGCCGATCAAGGAGTACCTGACCTCGAACATCGTTCTGATGAAGAACATGATCGCCGACGGCTACGCCGATGCCAAGACGCTGCAGCGCCGCATCGAGAAGGTCGAGGCCTGGCTGGCCAAGCCCGACCTGCTCGAAGCCGACAAGGACGCCGAGTACGCCGCCGTGTTCGAGATCGACCTGGCCGACATCAAGGAGCCCATCGTCTGCTGCCCGAACGACCCGGACGACGCCAAGTTCCTGTCCGAAGTGGCCGGCACCAAGATCGACGAAGCCTTCATCGGCTCGTGCATGACCAACATCGGCCACTTCCGCGCAGCCGCCAAGCTGCTGGGCGGCCAGCGCGACATTCCGGTCAAGCTGTGGGTGGCTCCGCCCACCAAGATGGACCAGAACGAGCTGATCAAGGAAGGCCACTACGCTGCCTTCGGTACGGCCGGTGCGCGCACCGAAATGCCGGGCTGCTCGTTGTGCATGGGCAACCAGGCGCAGGTGCATGAAGGCGCGACGGTGATCTCCACCTCGACCCGCAACTTCCCCAACCGCCTGGGCAAGAACACCAACGTGTTCCTGGGCTCGGCCGAGCTGGCCGCCATTGCCTCGCGCATCGGCAAGCTGCCCACCAAGGAGGAATACCTCAAGGAAATGGGCATCATCGACGCCGACAAGGCCAGCGTGTACCGCTACATGAACTTCGACCAGATCGAGGAATATGCGGACGTGGCCAAGGGCGTGACCGCCTAAGCTGCCAGGGCCCTTCGGGGCCGGCTGCCGAAAGCCCGCGGGATGCGAGTCCCGTGGGCTTTTTTTCATGCTGCGGCCGCTTGCCGCAGTTGCTGCAGCGCCGCCTGGGTCTCGGCATTCGCCGGGAAAAAGGATTCGACGGCCAGCTCCTGCAGCGTCACGTCCACCGGCGTGCCGAAGATGGTGATGGTGCTGATGAAGCTCAGCTTGCCCAGCTTGGTATGCAGCTCGAAGGGCACGGCGATGGGGCTGGGCGGCGGGGCATGCCTGTCTTCGGCGAATGGGTAGGCCGCGATCTCGTCGTGCAGCGCCTGCAACTGGCCATCGGCCGTGGCGGCGATCTGCTGCTGCAATCGGTGCAGCAGGTGGGCACGCCACTGCGCGGCGTTGGCCAGGCGCGGGCCCAGGCCCTCGGGGTGCAGGCTCAGGCGCAGCACGTTCACGGGCGGCGCCAGCAGGTGCGGCGCCACGCCATCGAGCAGCAACGGCACGATGGCGTTGGCGGCCACCAGGTTCCAGTGCCGGTCCACGGCCAGCGCGGGATTGGGCTCGTGGCCCTGGAGCACCAGGTCCACGGCCTGGCGCGCGGCCGCGAGCTCGGGGTGGTCCAGCGGCCGCGCCTGGTACATGGGCGCGAAGCCCGCGGCCACCAGCAGCGCGTTGCGCTCGCGCAGCGGCACCGACAGGCGCTCGGCCAGGCGCAGCACCATCTCGCGGCTGGGTTGGGCGCGGCCGGTTTCCACATAGCTCAGGTGGCGGGCCGAGACCTCGGCCTCGAACGCCAGGTTCTGCTGGCTCAGGCGCCGGTGCTGGCGCCAGTGGCGCAGGTGCTCGCCGAACGGGGCGCGCGCGCCGGGCGGCGCATGGTGGGGGGAGGCGGCGGTGCTCAGGCTCATGGCGGCATCGTAGCGGCAGGCCGGGATGCGCGGCCATGACCTGCGAGGTTATCGACGCGCTGCAGCCGCGCCGCAATCATGGAGCCCAGCAGCCGGCACCGGGCCGGCCGCCCCCCTTCCCACAGGAGTCCACCATGTCCCTCTTCGCTTCTCCCCGCTTTCTTCCCCGTGTGATGGCTGCCGACGCCGCCTCATGCGCCGCCACCGGCGCGCTGCAGCTGGCCGCCACGCAGCCGCTGGCGGCGCTCACGGGCCTGCCGGCGCCCTTGCTGGTCGGCACGGGCATCTTCCTGCTGGCCTATGCGCTGGCCGCCGCGTGGATGGCGCGCCGCCAGCCCGCGCCGCGCACGCTGATCGGCCTGGTGGCGCTGGGCAACCTGGGCTGGGCGCTGGGCTGCGTGGCGCTGATGCTGGCCGGCCGCCTGTCGCTGACCGGCTGGGGCATGGCCTGGCTGGCGGCGCAGGCGGTGGTCGTCCTAGTGCTGGCCGACCTGCAGGTCGCCGGGCTGCGCGCCACGCGCCGCGCGGGGCAGGGTGCGCGCCAGGCGGTGGCTTGATGCTATTGAAAAAAGAGCTGCTTGCGATTGCTGTTCAATGGATTTAGATGGTTTCGATACCAGAACCATTGATGGGCAAGCGCGGGCAGCTATGCTTTTCGTTATACCCGCCATGCGCTTTGGCGGATGAGGCGGCCCGGTGGGGCGGGGACAATGCGGCAGCGCCGGGCACCGGCGTTTTCCGCAACCATGGGTTCCCTCGCCCCCATCGACCAAAAAGGACTGCCATGTCAGCCGTTTCCGCCGCGCAGGCCTCGTCGCGCGTGCCGCTTTATCTCTCGCTTCTGGTGGCGTTCCACATCGCCATCGTCATCGCCAGCAACTACCTGGTGCAGCTACCCATCAACCTGCTGGGCTTCCACAGCACCTGGGGCGCGTTCAGCTTTCCGTTCATCTTCCTGGCCACCGACCTGACGGTGCGCCTCATCGGCAAGGCCGAGGCGCGGCGCGTGATCACGCGGGCGATGCTGCCGGCGCTGCTGGTGTCCTATGTGGTGGGTGTGCTCTTCCACGAAGGGCGTTTCAACGGTTGGGAGGCACTGCAGAGCTTCAACAGCTTCGTGTTCCGCATCGCGCTGGCGAGTTTCGCGGCCTATGTGCTGGGGCAGCTGCTGGACATCCAGGTCTTCGACCGCATCCGCCAGCAGGGCCGCGCCTGGTGGCTGGCGCCGGCGGCGGCCTCGGTGTTCGGCCAGGTGCTCGACACGGCGGCCTTCTTCTCCATCGCCTTCTGGCGCAGCAGCGACGCCTTCATGGCGGCGAACTGGGTGGAGATCGCCATGGTCGACTACGTGATCAAGCTGGCGGTGAGCCTGCTGCTCTTCGTGCCCGCCTACGGCGTGGTGCTGGCCGCCATCGTGCGCGGCATGCGCGTGCCGGCCGCGCCGGCGACTGTCGCTTGAACGGAAAAGGCCGCCCTGGAAGGCGGCCTTGGTCTTTGGAGCCCGGGCAGCCTCAGGTCTGGCTCTGCAGGTAGTTCTCCAGGCCCACCCGGTCGATCAGGCCGAGCTGCTTTTCGAGCCAGTAGGCGTGGTCTTCCTCGGTGTCGCGCAGCTGGGCGAGCAGGATGTCGCGGCTCACGTAGTCGTGGTGCTGCTCGCACAGCGTCATGCCCTGGCGCAGGCCGGCGCGCACCTCGTACTCGGTGTCCAGGTCCTTGCGCAGCATCTCGGGCACGGTCTCGCCGGGCGTGAATTCCTTGGGCCGCATGTCGGGGCGGCCGCCCAGCATCAGGATGCGGCGCAGCAGCGCGTCGGCGTGCTGGGTCTCTTCCTGCATCTCGTGGTCCAGGCGGGTGTAGAGCTTGGTGAAGCCCTGGTCTTCGTAGATGCGCGAGTGCGCGAAGTACTGGTCGCGGGCGGCCAGCTCGCCGCGCAGCAGGTCCTTGAGGTAGTCGATGACGTCCGGATGGCCTTGCATGTTGTTGTTCTCGGGAAGATTGCGAAGCCTGGAGTATCGCCCGTGCGCCGCCGGCGAGCCCAAACCGCTATCGATTCCCGAGCAGCCGCGGTGTGGATGCGGCCGGTAAGCAGATGCATTCGCATTGCGGCGCGGCCTGCGCTAGCCAGCCTCCTGCAGCAGCAGCTCGCGCAGGCGGAATTTCTGCAGCTTGCCGGCCGGCGTGGTGGGCAGGGCGTCGCGCACCAGCAAACGCTCGGGGATGTACTGCAGCGCCACCTTGCGGGCCTTGAGGAAGTCGGTGATGGACGCCAGGTCGACCTGCTGCCCCGGCCTGGGCACGACCACGGCGCAGGCGCGCTCGCCCAGGCGTTCGTCGGGGTAGGCGACGATGGCGGCCATGGCGATGGCGGGGTGCTGGTAGAGCAGGGTTTCGATCTCGACCACCGGGATGTTCTCGCCGCCGCGGATGATCACATCCTTGCTGCGGCCGGTGATGCGCACGTAGCCGCGCTCGTCCAGGCGGGCGAGGTCGCCGGTGTCGAACCAGTCGTTCGCATCGGTGGCGTTGAGCTGCGGGCGCTTGAGGTAGCCGCCGAAGTTGGAGCACGAGCGCAGCAGCAGCCGGCCCGATGCGCCCGCGGGCAGCGGCTGGCCGTCCGCGTCCACCACCTTCAGCTCCACGCCGGGCAGCGGGCGGCCGTCGGTGTGGACGGCGCGCTCGTCGTCGTCGCCCGGCAGCGTGGTGGCGACGGCGCCGTTCTCCGTCATGCCCCAGGCAGAGATGATCTTGGCGCCCAGCGCGGCGCGCGCCTGCTCCACCAGCGGCCCGGGAATGGGCGCGCCTGCGCACAGAAAAGTGCGCAGCGTGGGCACGGCCTGGCCGGTCTCGGCCACGGTGCGGGCCAGGTCGGTGAGGAAGGGCGTCGAGGCCATGGTGAAGCTCGCGCGCTCGCGCTGCATGAGTGCGATGGCCTGCCTGGGCTCCCAGATGTCCTGCAGCACCGCGCCGGCCTGCAGCGCGATGGGCATCATCAGCCCGTACATGAAGCCGGTCTGGTGCGCCATGGGCGAGGCCATGAGCACCACGTCATCGGCGCCCAGCCCCAGGCGCTGCGCGTAGGGCAGGATGTTGGCGAACAGCGTGTTGGCCGAGTGCATCACGCCCTTGGGTTCGCCGGTGGTGCCCGAGGTGTAGATGAGCTGGGTCACGTCGTCGGGTCCGGGGCGGTGATGGCTGAGGATGGCCTGCGCGTCGGGCTCGTCCTCCCACGCGGGGCCGCTCAGCAGGGCCTCGAAGCTGTTCGCGCCCTGGCCGTCCACGATGACGACCTGGCGCAGCGCGGGCAGGCTGGCCTGCAGCCCGGTGGCCATGGCCTCGAAGTCGAAGCCGCGAAAAGTTCGGGGTGCGATCAGCACCTTGGCCTCGGCGTGCTGCAGCATGAAGGACAGCTCGCGCTCGCGGAAGATGTGCATCAGCGGGCTCATCACCGCGCCGATGCGCGAGCAGGCCAGGTAGCTGAGGCTGAACTGCCACCAGTTCGGCAACTGGCAGGCCACCACGTCGCCCGGGCCCACGCCCAGCCGCGCCAGGCCCACGGCGATGCGGTCGGCCATCCGCGCCAGTTCGCGGTAGCTGAAGCGGCGCTCCTCGCCGGTCTCGACGCGCAGCGCGGTGAGCGCCTGCCGTTCGGGGCAGGCGACGGCGGCGGCGTCGAGGTAGTCGTTGATGGTGCGGTCGTGCCACAGGCCCTGGGCGACCAGGCGTGCGCGGCGCGGAGGCAGCAGGATGGCGTCGAAGGGCATGGGAGGTCTCCTGGTGGTTCTTCTGGGGCTATGAATAAGTGAGCTGCTGGCGCTCTCCAGTAATGGATTCAAAGTGTTTTTGCATTGAATGGATTGACGGACAAGCGCTAGCAGCTCTGTTTTTTGACGATCAGGCCGGCACGAAGCGGCGGCCGGCGCGCGTGCGGGCGATGATGGTTTTCATGATCTGCGCCGTGCCGTCGCCGATCTGGAAGCCCAGCACGTCGCGCAGGCGCTGCTCCATGGGGCCGCGGTCGTAGCCACCGTGGCCGTGGCTCAGCAGGCACTGGTGGATCACGTCGTAGGCAAGCTTGGGGCCCCACCACTTGGCCATGCCGGCCTCGGCGCTGTGGGGCAGGCCGCGGTCCTTGAGCCACAGGCCCTGCAGGCACAGCAGGCGCGCGCCCTCGACCTCGGTGTCGTACGCCGCCAGCGGGTGGGTCACGCCCTGGAAGGCCGCCAGCGGCTGGCCGAATGCCTGGCGCTCGGTGATGTAGCTCCAGGTCTCGTCCAGCGCCGCGCGCGCCACGGCCAGGCATTGCAGGCCGATCAGCGAGCGCGAGAAGTCGAAGCCCTGCATCACCTGCACGAAGCCCTGGTTCTCGTCGCCCAGGCGGTGGCTGACGGGCACGCGCACGTTCTCGAAGAAGATGGAGCCGCGGCCGATGGCGCGCTGGCCGTGGCAGTCGAAGCGGCTGGTGGTGATGCCGGAAGCATGCATGGGCACGAGCAGCGCGGTCACGCCGTGCGCGCCGGACTCGGGTGTGCCGGTGCGCCCGAACACCACGCAGATGTCGGCCTGGTCGGCGGCCGAAATCGAGGTCTTTTCGCCGTTGATGATGTAGCTGTCGCCGTCGCGCTCCACGCGCAGGCCCAGCCGTGCCGCATCCGAGCCGCCGCGCGGCTCGGTGAGCGCGATGGCGCAGATGGCCTCGCCGGCGAGCAGCTTGTCCAGCCAGGGCCGCACCACGGCGGGCTCGCCGTAGCGCGCGAGGATTTGGCCGTTCAGCGAAGCCAGCAGGTTCAGGTACGAGAAGCTCAGGTCGGCGCGGGCGATCTCCTCGTGGATCACGCCGGCGGCCAGGCACCCCAGGCCCAGGCCGCCGAAGGCCTCGGGCAGCTCGGGCAGGATCAGGCCCAGCGCGCCCATCTCGCGCAGCAGCGCGCGGTCGAGCGTGCGGCTGCGGTCGCGCTCCAGAAAGCCCGGTGCCACGCGCTCTTGGGCAAAGCGGCGGGCGGCATCGGCCAGCGCCTGCAGGTCTTCGGTGATGTAGGGGTTGGCTTGCACGGCGCGCTCCTGGGCTCTTTACTTGGTGTACTTGCGGAAGTCGGGCTTGCGCTTGTCGCGCAGCGCGGCCACGCCCTCGCGCGACTCGTCGGTGTCGTAGTAGAGCTTGAGCGCGTACATGCCCATGCCGGCAATGCCCGCCTGGTGCGCCGTGTCCATGTTGAAGCTGCGCTTGGCGATGGCGATGGCCGTGGGGCTGCGCTCGCAGATGGTCTCGGCCCATTCCTGCACCGTGGCGTCGAGCTGGTCGGGCGGCACGCAGATATTGGCCAGGCCCATGGCCACGGCCTCGGCGCCCGAGTAGCGCTTGTTCAAATACCAGATCTCGCGGGCCTTTTTCTCGCCCACCACGCGGGCCAGGAAGGCGGTGCCGTAGCCCGGGTCCACCGAGCCCATCTTGGGGCCGACCTGGCCGAAGACGGCGTTCTCGGAGCAGATCGTCAGGTCACAGATGGTGGCCAGCACGTTGCCGCCGCCGATCGCATAGCCCTGCACGCGGGCGATCACCGGCTTGGGCACGTCGCGGATGGCGGTGTGCAGCTCCTCCATCGGCAGGCCGATGGTGCCGCGCCCGTCGTAGTTGCCGTCGTGGGCCGACTGGTCGCCGCCGGTGCAGAAGGCCCGGTCGCCGGCGCCGGCCAGCACGATGCAGCCGACCTCGCGGTCGTAGCCGGCCTTGTTCAGCGCGCGGATCAGCTCGTCGCAGGTGGTGCCGCGGAAGGCGTTCATCTTCTCGGGCCGGTTGATGGTGATCCAGGCCACGCCGTTTTTCACCTCGTACAGGATGTCTTCGAATTGCATGGTGCTTGCTCCGGTTAAAAAGAGGGGAGGATGGGAATCAGCCGTTCATCGTCAGGCCGCCCGAGACGCTCAGCACCTGGCCGGTGATGAAGCCCGCGTCGTCGCTGGCGAAGAAGGCGATGGCGCCGGCCAGGTCGTCGGGCTGGCCCAGGCGGCCGAGTGGGATCGCGCGGGTGAAGGCTTCGAGCAGCTTCTCGGGGTGGGCCGCGCCCTCGGCAAAGCCGGCCAGCAGTGCGGTGTCGGTCGGGCCGGGGCAGACCACGTTCACCGTGATGCCGTGGCGCGCATGCTCGCGCGCCAGCGTCTTCGACAGCGCCACCAGCCCGCCCTTGCAGGCCGCGTACACCGCCTCGCCCGACGAGCCGACGCGGGCCGCGTCCGAGGCGATGTTGACGATGCGGCCCTTGCCGCGCGCCGCCATGCCGGGCAGCACCGCGTGGTGCATGTGCAGCGCGCCGACGAGGTTGATGGCGATCAGCTGCTGCCATTCGCTCGGCACGGTCTTGGCGAAGGGCTTGAAGATGTCCCAGCCCGCGTTGTTGACCAGCACATCGACGGGGCCGAAGCGGGCCTCGGTGGCGGCCAGCGCGGCGTCGACCGAGGCGCGGTCGGTGATGTCGCAGGCGAAGGCCGCGGCCTGGCCGCCCTCGGCCGCGATGCCCGCCGCCACCTGGGCGGCGGCATCGAGGTTGCGGTCGAGCACGGCGACGCGCGCGCCTTCGTGCGCCAGCCGCCGGCAGGTGGCGCCGCCGATGCCGCCGCCGCCGCCGGTGACGATGATGGTCTGGTCCTTGAGGTTTCGCATGGATCGGGTCTCCTGGGCTGCTGGGATTGCTATGCTGGGCGATGGCGCAGATGCTGCATCGCTATTTGGTAAATATGTTGCATATATTGAGCGGTACGGCGAGAATCGTCAAGTGCTTTTTTTGGGGATGAGTTATGGAAGAAAAAGAGAAGAATGCCAAGATTTTGCAGGCGGAGCTGGCGAATCGCTTGTTCTTCAAGCTTTATCAATGTGCAAATATGTTGCATAAAACCGGTTCGCGGGCGGTGGAGGACCAGGGGCTGACCACGCAGCAGTGGGCGGTGATGGGCGCGCTGTCGCGCGAGCCGGCGGGCATGAGCATCGGCGCGCTGGCGCGCTACCTGATGGTGAGCCGGCAGAACCTGGCCGGGCTGATCGGCCGCATGGAGCGCGAGGGCCACGTGCAGAGCGCGCCCGACGGCCGCGACCGGCGCTCGCGCCTGGTGGCGATGACCGAGGCCGGCCGACAGACCTGGGAGGTGGGCGCCAAGGCCCGCATCCAGGCGTACTACGGGCAGGCGCTGGAGGGCTTCTCGGTCAGCGACCAGGTGCACGCGCTGCACTACCTGCTCAAGCTGCTGGACAACATGCAGCGCATCGACGCGGCGCAGGGCGCGCCGGAAGAGGAAGAAGGCGAGGGCTGACCGGCCCGGTGTGGCGGCCCGGCTACTGCAGCTCGGCCGCCGCCTGCCGCAGGCACTCAAGCAGCACCTGCACCAGCGGGTTGGCGGGCGAGCGGCGCCACATGGCCAGCATCTCGGACGAGGGGTGCGCGCCCTGCAGCGGGCGGAACACCAGGTGCGGCATGCCCACGCGCTCCAGCGCCGCGGGCACCAGGGCCACGCCCTGGCCCAGCGAGACCAGCGAGATCACCGACAGCCAGTGCCGCACCTCGTGCCGCACCTCGGGCGCGAAGCCATGGGCCAGGCACATGTCGTAGATGCGCTGGTGGTAGGCGGGCGAGACCAGGCTGGAGAACAGGATCAGCCGGTCGTGCCGCAGGTCGGCCAGGTCGATGCTGGCGCGGCCGCGCAGCGCATGCTGCTCGGGCAGGCAGACGACGAAGGGCTCCTCCACGATCAGCCGGCTCTCCATGCCCTCGGGCGGCTGGATGGAGTGGACCAGGGCCACGTCCAGCCGCATCTGCTGCAGGCCCAGGATCTGCTCGCCGCTGTTGGCCTCGAGCATGTCCACGCGCACCTGGGGGTGCGACTGCTGCAGCCGCTCCAGCGCCTGCGGCAGGCCGCGGTACAGGCTCGATCCGACGAAGCCCAGGCGCAGGTGGCCGCGCGTGCCCTCGGCCACGTCGCGCGTCTCTTGCGCGGCCTGGCGGCTCAGCGCCAGCAGCTGGCGTGCCTTGCCCAGCAGGTGCTCGCCGGCGGCCGTCAGGCGCACGCCCTTGCTGCTGCGCTCGAAGAGCTGGGCCTGCAGCTCCTGCTCCAGCTGCTTGATCGCCACCGACAGCGGCGGCTGCGAGATCGACAGGCGCTGGGCCGCCCGGCTGAAGTGGAGTTCCTCGGCCAGGGTGACGAAGTAGTGCAGCAGGCGCAGTTCCATGGTGATATCTATATCGAAAAAATATCGATTCAGATTTTAATAATATTTGACGCGAATACTGCCTGGTGCTGAAAATTGCGGCAAGCCCATACCCGCAGGAGACGCCCGCATGTCCGCCAACGACCAGACCCAGATGCACGCCGTGGCCCAGGCCGCCACCGTTGCCGCCCACCCCGTGCCCGACCGCCAGGGCGCCAACTTCTACACCACCGACACCGAGCTGCAGTCGCTGCTCAAGCTCTACCTGCCGGCCGACCTGCTGGCCCACCTGCAGCCCTACCTGCAGCGCATGGGCGAGCTGGCCGGCGGGCGCATCGACGAGCTGGCCGGCATTGCCGACAAGAACCCGCCCACGCTGGAATACCGCACCCGCGCCGGCGTGGACCAGCAGCGCATCATCAAGCACCCGGCCTACGAGGAGCTGGAGCGCATCGCCTACGGCGAGTTCGGCCTGCAGGCCATTTCGCACCGCGACGACATGCTGGGCTGGCAGGGCAAGATGCCGCCGGCCGTCAAGTACGCGCTCACCTATATGTTCGTGCAGTCCGAGTTCGGCCTGTGCTGCCCGCTGTCGATGACCGATTCGCTGACGCGCACGCTCAAGAAGTTCGGCGCGCCCGAGCTGGTGAACAAGTACCTGCCGCAGCTGCTGTCGCTGGACTGGGACGAGCAGGCGCAGGGCGCCATGTTCATGACCGAGCAGGCTGCCGGCTCCGACATCGCCAACACGCTGACCATGGCCTACGCTCAGGCCGACGGCTCGTGGCGCCTGACGGGCGACAAGTGGTTCTGCTCCAACCCCGACGCCGAGTTCGCCATGGTGCTGGCCCGCGTGGACGGCGGCCAGCCGGGCATGAAGGGCATCTCGCTGTTCCTGCTGCCGCGCACGCTGGACGACGGCAGCGCCAACCATTACCGCATCATCCGCCTCAAGGACAAGCTGGGCACCAAGTCCATGGCCAGCGGCGAGATCCGCATGGACGGCGCCGTGGCCTACCTGGTGGGCGAGCAGGGCCGCGGCTTCGTGCAGATGGCCGACATGGTCAACAACTCGCGCCTGTCCAACGGCGTGCGCTCGTCCGGCATGATGCGCCGCGCCGTGGCCGAGGCCGAGTTCATCGCCCACGAGCGCATCGCCTTCGGCAAGCGCCTGGAGCAGATGCCGCTGATGCAGCGCCAGCTCGACAAGCTGCGCGTGCCCGCCGAGCAGGCGCGCACCATGGTGTTCCAGACCGCGCAGACGCTGATGCGCTCGGACGCCGGCGAGGAGGGCGCCTACCCGCTGCTGCGCATCCTCACGCCCATGATCAAGTTCCGCGCCTGCCGCGATGCGCGCAAGGTGACCGGCGACGCGATGGAAGTGCGCGGCGGCTGCGGCTACATCGAGGAATGGAGCGACCCGCGCCTGGTGCGCGACGCCCACCTGGGCTCGATCTGGGAAGGCACGAGCAACATCGTGGCGCTGGACGTGATCCGCGCCATCAAGCGCGAAGGCTCGCTGCCGGTGCTGCAGCAGTACCTGCATGGCCTGCTGGACCAGGCCAGGCTGGTGCCCGGCTACCGCCAGGCGCTGGAAGCCACCCTGGCCCGCGCCAGCGCGCTGGCCGAGAAGGCCGCGCAGGACGGCGGCGATGTGCTCGCCCGCCAGGCCGCCACGGGCCTGTACAACTGCACCACGGCCATCGCCATGGCCTGGGAGGCCGCGCAGACCGGATCCAACGAGCGCCTGCGCCTGTCGCAACTGGTGCTGCTGCACCGCGTGCTGCCGCGCGACCCGCTGGAAGATGCGTCCGCCGTGCCCGCCGCCTGGCTGGCCTGAGCCCCGATTTCAAGCAAAAAAGGCTGCTGGCGCTTATATAGCAAGCGCAAGCAGCTATCAAAACCATAGTTCAGGAGACCTCCCTATGTTGATCAGCAAACGCCTGGTGCTGGGCCTGGCCGCGGGTGCGGCACTGGCCGCCGCGCTGCCCGCCGTGGCGCAGGACAAGTTCCCCGACCGCCCGATCATGTTCCAGGTGCCGTTCCCGCCCGGCGGCCCCACCGATGCCATGGCGCGCATCCTGGCCACCGAGCTGACCAAGGAGCTGGGCCAGAGCGTGGTGGTGGAAAACCGCGCCGGCGCCGGCGGCAACATCGGCGCCGAGTACCTCACGCGCGCCAAGCCCGACGGCTACACCATCATGTTCGGCACCTCGGGGCCGCTGGCCATCAACCACAGCCTGTACAAGGCGAGCAAGTACGACCCGCGCACCAGCTTCGAGCCGGTGATCTACGTGGGCTACCTGCCCAACATCCTGGTGGTGCGGCCCAACCTGGGCGTGGACAACGTCCAGGCGCTGATCGCCAAGGACAAGGCCGATCCGGGCAAGCTCAACTTCGCCTCGTCGGGCAACGGCGCCTCGTCGCACCTCGCGGGCGTGATGTTCAACGGCATTGCCGGCACCAAGCTGGTCCACGTGCCCTACAAGGGCACGGGCCCGGCGCTCACCGACCTGCTGGCCGGCCAGGTGGACATGACCTTCACCGACATCCTCACCGCCATGCCCTATATCAAGTCGGGCAAGGTCAAGCCGCTGGGCGTGGCCACGGCCAAGCGTTCGAGCGCGCTGCCCGACGTGCCCACCATCGCCGAGCAGGACAAGAAGGTGCTGGGAGGCTACGACGTGAGCGTGTTCTTTGGCGTGGTCGCCCCCAAGGGCACGCCGGCCGACCGCATCAAGCTGCTGAACCAGGCCTTCTCGCGCGCGCTCGACGCCGATGCGGTGAAGAAGGCGTTCAGCGCGCAGGGGCTGGAGGCCTCGCCCGACCGCTCACCGGCCTACCTGGGCCAGTTCATCAAGAGCGAAGTCGACCGCTGGGCCAAGGTGGTCAAGCAGTCGGGCGTGCAGCTGGACTGACACTCTGGCACCATCGCGCGATCCCCATCCAAGGACCTACCAAAAATGAACGCATTCAACCGCCGCCACTTCCTGCAGCATACCGCGGCGCTGGCCGCCACCGCCGCCGCCGGGCGCAGCGCCTGGGCCGCCGACGCCTTCCCGACCAAGCCGCTGGTGCTGATGGTGCCGTACCCGGCCGGCGGCGCCAGCGACGTGGCCGCGCGCATCTACTCCGAATTCATCGCCCGCAGCCTGCAGCAGCAGGTGGTGGTCGAGAACCTGGGCGGCGGCACCGGCCTGATCGCCGCGAACAAGGTGCTGGCCGCGCCGGCCGACGGCTACATGTTCTTCCACGGCTCGGCCAACGAGAGCTTCCTCGCGCCCATGCTCAACCCCTCGGCGCGCTACAAGCCGGCGGACTTCACGCTGGCGGCGCCGCTGACCGAGGCGCCCATCGTGCTCATGGTCAAGAGCAATCTGCCGGTGAACAGCTACGACGAGTTCGTCGAGTACGCGCGCACCCGCAAGGACAAGCCGCTGGGCTACGGCACGGTGGGCATCGACTCCATGTACCACCTGATCGGCGACGCGCTGGCGGCGCAGCTCAAGTTCCCCTTCCTGCACGTGCCCTACAAGGGCGGCGCGCCGGCGCTGCAGGACCTGGCCGGCGGCCAGGTGGACTGCGCCATCCTGCCGTACCAGACCAGCTTCGACGCCATGGCCAAGCAGGGGCGCCTCAAGATCCTGACCAGCTTCTCCAAGGTGCTGCCCGAGCCGCTCAAGCACATCCCGCTGATCTCGCAGAGCAAGATCAGCCCCGACTTCGAGCACACCATAGGCTCGGGCCACTTCGTCAAGAAGGGCACGCCGCCCGAGCGCGTCGCCGTGCTGCGCGGCGCCATCACCCAGGCGCTGCGCGACCCCGCCATCCGCGCCCGGCTGGAGCAGGAAGGCAAGTACATTCCGCAGCCGGTGATCAACCAGCAGCAGTCCGACCAGCGCTTCGCCGAGACCTACCAGCGCATCCGCGGCCTGGTCGAGAGCGTGGGCCGTAAACCCTTGGCTTGAAATCGGCTCCAAGCCATACGTGGCGAGCGCCACCAGCTATCTATTTTGAAGAATTCACGAGGAGAGACGGTATGCCCATTCCCGCCATGGCCGGCGCCCTGCAGGGCGTCAAGGTGCTGGATCTGTCGCGCATCCTGGGCGGGCCGCTGTGCGGCCAGATCCTGGGCGACCACGGCGCCGACGTGCTCAAGGTCGAGCCGCCGCAGGGCGACGACACGCGCACCTGGGGCCCTCCGTTCCGCGATGGCGTGGCCTCGTACTACTTCGGGCTGAACCGCAACAAGCGCATCCAGTTCCTGGACCTCGGCGCGGCCGAGGGCCAGCAGCGCGTGCGCGAACTGATGGCCGAGGCCGACGTGGTGGTCGAGAACTTCAAGATCGGCACCATGGAGAAATGGGGCATAGGCTACGAGCAGATGCGCGAGCAGTTCCCGCACCTGGTCTGGTGCCGCGTGACGGGCTTCGGCGCCGACGGCCCGCTGGGCAGCCTGCCGGGCTACGACGCCGCCATCCAGGCGCTGGCCGGGCTGATGAGCATCAACGGCGAGGCCGAACGCGACCCGCTGCGCGTGGGCCTGCCGGTGGTGGACATGGTGACCGGCCTGAACGCGGTGATCGGCGTGCTGCTGGCGCTGCACGAGCGCGCCAAGAGCGGCCAGGGCCAACTGGTCGACGCCTCGCTGTACGACTCGGGCATCTCGCTGCTGCACCCGCACGGCGCCAACTGGTTCATGAACGGCAAGATCCCCGGCCGCTCGGGCAACGCCCATCCCAACATCTACCCCTACGACGTGGTGAACACCGGCGGCTCGCCGATCTTCCTGGCCGTGGGCAATGACCGCCAGTTCCGCCTGCTGTGCGGCCACATCGGCCAGGACGCGCTGGCCGATGACGAGCGCTTTGCCACCGCCGGCCAGCGCTCGGTGCACCGCGCCACGCTCAAGCCGCTGCTGGAGCAGGCGTTTGCTTCGATGGACGGCGTGCAGCTCGCCGACGAGCTGATGGCCATCGGCGTGCCTGCCGCCGCGGTGCTGAACGTGGAGCAGGCGCTGACCGCGCCGCACACCGTGCACCGCGAGATGGTGGTGAAGATGGGCGAATACACCGGCATAGGCGCGCCGGTCAAGCTCAGCCGCACGCCCGCCACCTACCGCCATGTGCCGCTGACCGAGGGCAAGGATTTCATGGCTTGATGCCGCCTGCGGCTTGGTGCATGCTGCCTGGGCATCACCAAACGAGGAGACATCGATGAAGAAAAAACTTGCCGCCTTGGCGCTGGCCGCCCTGGGCACCGCAGCGGCCCAGGCCGCCTGCCTGGACGACGCCCAGGTGGCCGCCATGGTGGCGGCCTACGGCGCCAAACAGCCGGCCGCCAACCCGCCCGCGCTCAGCGACGAGGACGGGCGCTGCACCCGCGCCAAGTTCAACGCCGCGCTGCAGCAGGCCGGCCGCAAGCCCGTGGGCTACAAGGCCGGGCTGACCAACCCGGCGGTGCAAAAGCGCTTCGGCACCGACCACCCCGTGTGGGGCGTGCTGTACGACGGCATGCTGCTGCAAAGCGGCGCCAAGCTGCCCGCGGCCTTCGGCGCGCGGCCGCTGTTCGAGGCCGACATGCTGGTGCGTGTCTCCAGCACCGCGATCAACCAGGCCGCCACGCCCGCCGAGGTGCTGGACGCCATCGACCGCATCGTGCCCTTCATCGAGCTGCCCGATCTGGTCGTGGCCGAGCCGGGCAAGCTCAATGGCGCGGGCGTCGAGGCCATCAACGTGGGCGCGCGCCTGGGCGTGATGGGCGAGCCCATCCCCGTGCCACGCTACCGCGCCGAGCGCCATGCGCTGCTCGACGCGCTGCAGCGCATGGAGGTGACGCTGACCGACGCCGGCGGCGCGCGCCTGGGCGGCGGCAAAGGCAGCGACCTGATGGAGCAGCCGTTGAACGCCGTGCTGTGGCTCAGCGGCGCGCTGGCCCGCGAGGGCCGGGCGCTGCAGGTGGGCGACTGGGTGAGCCTGGGCTCGTTCTCGGCGCTGCTGCCGCCCAAGGCCGGCCTGGCGGTGACGCTGCAGTTCCACGGCCTGCCGGGCGCGCAGCCGGTGCAGGTGTCGTTCGAGTGATGGGGTGATGCCCCGCGCTCGGGGATAATCGCCACGGCCGCCGGCAGCTTCGCTGCTGGTGGTTTTGCTACTTATATGATAGCTATCAGCGCTTGCTGCATAAGCGCTGAAGCCTGTTTTTGCTTCAATGCCTGATTCGTCGCCCTCGAACCTTCCGCCCGCCGTGCTGGCGCAACTCACCCCCACCATGCGCAGCGTGGTCGAGCGCATGGCGCGTGCCCAGCATGTGCCGCTGCAGGAGCAGACGGTGGAGCAGGCCCGCGCCGCCTACGAACTGGGCGCCGGCGTGCTCGAAATCCCCAAGCCTGAACTGGAGCGGGTCGAGGCGCTGGCCATTCCCGCGCGCGACGGTCACCTGCTGCCCGCCAGGCTCTATGCCACCAGCCACGATCCGCACCAGCCGGTGCTGCTGTTCACGCACGGCGGCGGCTTTACCATCGGCAGCGTGGGCACGCACGACATCCTGTGCCGCGAGCTGGCACGCCAGGCCGGCTGCATGGTGGTGTCGCTGGACTACCGGCTCGCGCCCGCGCACAAGTTTCCCACCGCCAGCAACGACGCCTGGGACGCGCTGCAATGGCTGGCCGGCAACGCCGCCGCCATCGGCGCCGACCCGGCCCGCATCGCCGTGGGCGGCGACAGCGCCGGCGGCACGCTGGCGGCGGTGAACGCGGTGCTGGCGCGCGATGCCGGCCTGCCGCTGGCGCTGCAATTGCTGATCTACCCCGGCTGCGCCGCGCACCAGGACACGCCCTCGCACGCCACCTACGCCCAGGGCCCGGTGCTGACCGAGGCCATGATCTCGTGGATGTTCGCCAACTATGTGCGCACGCCGGCCGACCGCGACGACTGGCGCTTCGCGCCGCTGCTGGCCGACGAGCTGCAGGGCGTGGCGCCGGCCTGCGTGCTGCTGGCCGAATGCGACGCGCTGGTGGACGAGGGCGTGATGTACGCCGACCGCCTGCGCATGGCCGGCGTGGCGGTGGATCTGGAGATCTACCGCGGCGTGAGCCACGAATTCATCAAGATGGGCCGCGCGCTGAAGGAAGCGCGCCAGGCCCATGCCTTTGCCGCCGCCGCGCTGCGCGCCGCCTTCGACCTGTGAACCAGCCATGACCGACACCACGCTTCCCCGCCCCGCCGACTTCCGCTGCAAGACCCGCCTGCGCGTGCGCTGGGCCGAGGTGGACATGCAGAAGGTGGTCTTCAACGCCCACTACCTGAGCTACGTGGACGTGGCCTCGTCCGAATACTGGCGCGTGCTGGCCGTGCCCTACGAGGAAGGCGTGCAGCGCCTGGGCTGCGAGCCCTACCTGAAGGCCACCTCGCTGGAATACCACGCCTCGGCGCGGCTCGACGACGTGCTCGACGTGGGCGTGCGCTGCGCCAAGCTGGGCAATACCTCGGCCACCTTCGAGGCTGCCATCTTCTGCGGCGACCGGCTGCTGGTGACGGCGCGCCTAGTGTATGTGTTTGCCGATGCCGCGCAGAAGCCCACGCCGCTGCCCGAGGCCTACCGCACCATGGTGCAGCGCTTCGAGGCCGGTGAGCCGGTGGTGCAGGTGCGCACCGGCCACTGGAACGAGCTGGGCCGCGAGGCCATGCGGCTGCGCATGGAGGTGTTCGTGCGCGAGCAGGGCATCCCGGCCGAGATCGAGGCCGACGAGTACGACGCCACCGCGCTGCATGCGGTGGCCACCAACGGCCTGGGCATGTGCGTGGCCACCGGCCGCATGCTGCCGGCGGGCGACAGCGGCGTGATGCGCATCGGCCGCATGGCGGTGCACCGCGCGGTGCGCGGCCAGCAGTGGGGCCGGCTGGTGCTGGAGGCGCTGGTCGACGACGCGCGCCGCAAGGGCATGCGCCGCGTCGAGCTGCACGCCCAGTGCACGGCCGAGAACTTCTACCGCCGCGCCGGCTTCCTGGTGGAGGGCGAGCGCTACGAGGAGGCCGGCATCCCGCACGTCAGCATGTACAAGGACCTGTGAGCCGGCGCTGGGGCCTGGGCTAGGCGTACTGCGCCAGCCCGTGGCCGAAGGACCAGTTCTCCTTCTGCACCTCGACCAGGCTCACGAACACGTCCTCCGGGCGCAGCCCCGGGCTCTCGACGAGCAGCTGCGCCGCTCGCGCGAACAGGGCCTTCTTCTGCTCCAGCGTGCGGGTGTTGTTGGCGGTGATCTGGATGAACACCAGCTCGTCGCTGCGCTGCACGCCCATGTAGGTCGCGCCATAGCGGAAGCTCGCCGCGTCGTGCTCGGTGATGACCATGAACTGGTCGTCCTCGGGCACGTTGAAGGTCTCGCGCAGCGCGCGGTACACGCTGTCGAAGATCGCCTGGCGGTAGGGTTCGGGCTTGCCGGCGCGCATGGAGATGTGGACCAGGGGCATGGTTTTCCTTTCGTGATGGGCCTGGCTGTAGGATAGCTATTTCGGTATGCTATGCATATTTATTTCATAGATAACGATCTGAAATGGCTGAACGCCCCCTGGACCTGGATGCCGTCGAGGCCTTCGTTCGCATCGCCGAGCTGGGCAGCTTCACGCTGGCGGCCGATGCCATGCGCACCACGCAGGCCGGCGCGAGCCTCAAGCTCAAGCGGCTCGAGGAGCGGCTCGGCTGCCGGCTCATCGAGCGCACGCCGCGCTATGTGGAGCTATCGGCGCGCGGCAGCGCCTTTCTCGGCCATGCGCGCGAGCTGCTGGCGGCGCACGACCGCGCGCTGGCCGCGCTGGCCGAGGCCCGCCAGCGCCTGACCATCGGCATCAGCGACCACGTGGCGGGGCCGGAGCTGCCCGCGCTGATCGCGCGCATGAACGCGCAGGACCCGCAATTGCTGATCGAGATCCGCATCGGCTCGTCGGGCGAGCTGCTGCAGCGCTTCGACCGGCGCGAGCTGGACACGGTGATCGTGCGCCTGCACGCGGGGCGCGACGACGGGGAGCTGATCGCCGAGGAGCCGCTGGGCTGGTTCGCCGCGCCCGGCTGGCAGCACCGTGCGGGCGAGCCGCTGCCGCTGGCCACGCTGGCCGAGCCCTGCGGTGTGCGGGCGCTGGCCGGGCAACTGCTGGACGCGGCCGGGGTGCGCTGGACGGAGGCTTTCGTCGGCGGCGGCGTGGCTGCCGTGGCCGCCGCGGTGATGGCGGGCCTGGGCATGGCGGCCCTAGCGCCGCGCATGCTGCCCTGGGGCGCGGTGGACGTGGGCGCCCGGCTGGGCCTGCCCGGGCTGCCGCGCGTGCCGGTGCTGCTGCACACCCGGGTGGGCGACGGCCGCTCGCGCGATGCGCTGGCCGCGCTGTCGGCGGCCTTCCGCAGCGCCGTGCGCAGCTAGGTTAGAGGGATTGCGCGGGCAATAAAAAACCGGGTCTGGAGGCTTTTTGCAAAACCGCCAGGACCCGGTGAGAAGTGATGGTCAAGATGCGCTTGTTTGTTGTCGCGGTGCGAACCGTGCAAATGATGACAGAGTCTTGCACTTGTTCACAAACCCCTTAAGTGTACCAATGGGCAGAGGGCTTGTGCGCATTTTTTGTGCAATCTTTGTGTCGGCGGCGGCCGGCGTGCGCCAAAAACTGTGGTAATTACGCTGCACTAAATGTCTTCGAGCAGCGCATAGGGCAGCGGCTGCACCTGCAACGCCGGCCCGGCGGCCGAGCCTGCGCGCAGCTCTTGCGCGGCGGCGGCCATCTGCATCGAGACCAGGGCGTCGCTGCCACCCTGGGCACGCGGCGCGGCTTGCACGACCGTGCCCACGGGCTGCTCGGCATCGGCGGCCGCATAGACCTCCTGGCCTGGCTGCAAATCACCGGCGGCGGACTGCACCAGGTACAGGCGCCGCTTGAGCGTGCCGCGGAACTGGCTGCGCGCCACCACCTCCTGGCCGGGGTAGCAGCCCTTCTTGAAGCTCACGCCGCCAATCGATTCGAAGTTGACCATCTGCGGCACGAAGGCATCGACGACGGGCGTGGTGATGGTGGGCACGGCGCTGCGCACCTCGCCCAGCAGCCAGGCGGCCGGGGCGAGCACGGGGCTGTCGGCGATGGCCGCAGGCAGCGCTGCGGCGGCGGGCGCTGCCCACAGCGCGCGGGCCTGGCCGTCGGCCGGGTACAGGCGCACCACCGAGGCCTCGCCCTCGGCGCTGGTCTGCCAGGGCGCGGCATCGGGCGCGCAGCGCTCGGCGATGGCGCCCGCCAGGCCCACGAGGCGGATGGCGTCGCCGGCGTCGCTCAGCTTGGCCTTGGCGCGCAGCACGAACATGGACAGGCGCTTGAGCGTGGGCGCCAGCAGGTCGCGGCTGGTGACGAGCCAGAACTCGCTGGCCGAGCGCTTGACCACGATGAAGCTGGCCTGCATGCGCCCCTTGGCCGACAGAAAGCCCGCCAGCCGGGCCTGGCCGGCGGGCAGCAGCTGCACATCGTTGGTGAGCTGGCCTTGCAGAAAAGTGGCGGCGTCTTCGCCTTCGACGCGGATGACGCCCAGATGCGTCAGCGTTACATGTCCTTGGAGCGCTTCAATCATGGCGTGAATTATGATGCGCGCTGCTTGGCTTGGAGTTGGTGGGGTTGTGAAGCGTTTTCTGATGGCATTGGTCTTGTTGGCACTGGCCGCGGCCGGCGGTGCCTACTGGTGGCTGCACCAGCCGGTGGTGGCCGGCGATAAGCCCATCGAGCTGGAGATCGAGCCCGGCGCCACGCCGCGCAACGTGGCCCGCGCCGTGAAGCAGGCCGGCATGCAGGTCAACCCCGACTGGCTGTACTGGTGGTTCCGCCTGTCCGGGCAGGACCGCAAGATCCGCGCCGGCAACTACGAGATCCCGCCCGGCACCACGCCGCATTCGCTGCTGGCGCGCCTGGTGCGCGGCGAGGAAACGCAGCGCGTGATCACCATCGTCGAAGGCTGGAACTTCCGCCAGGTGCGCGCCGCGCTGGCGCGCGAGGAATTCCTCAAGCACGACACCGCCGATCTGGCGCCCGAGGCCATCATGGCCGCGCTGGGCCAGCCCGAGCTGCCCGCCGAAGGGCGCTTCTACCCCGATACCTACGCCTATGCCAAGGGCAGCAGCGAGCTGGCGCTGCTGCGCCGCGCCCAGGCGGCCATGGACAAGCGCCTGGAAGCCATCTGGGCGCTGCGCGAGGCCGACTCGCCGTTGAAGACGCCGGCCGAGTTGCTGACGCTGGCCAGCATCGTCGAGAAGGAAACCGGCAAGGCCGACGACCGGGGCCAGGTGGCCGGCGTGTTCATCAACCGCCTGCGCGTGGGCATGCTGCTGCAGACCGACCCGACGGTGATTTACGGCCTGGGCGAGAAGTTCGACGGCAACCTGCGCAAGAAGGACCTGCTGGCCGACACGCCCTGGAACACCTACACCCGCGCGGGCCTGCCGCCCACGCCGATCTCGATGCCGGGCAAGGCCTCGCTGATGGCGGCGGTGCAGCCGGCCAAGACCCGGGCGCTGTACTTCGTGGCCAAGGGCGACGGCAGCAGCCATTTCAGCGAAAGCCTGGACGAGCACAACCGCGCGGTGAACCAGTATCAGCGGGGCGGCAAATGACGATCGCCGCCTACAATTTCGCGATCAACCCCACAAGGACCTACGCGTGAGCCCCAGCCCCGGCTTGTTTATCACCTTCGAAGGCATCGACGGCGCCGGCAAGACCTCGCACATCCACCGCCTGCACCAGGCCTTCCTGGCCGCCGGGCGCCAGGTGGTGCTGACGCGCGAGCCCGGCGGCACGCCGCTGGCCGAAAAGCTGCGCGCGCTGTTCCTGCACGACGCGATGGACCCGCTGACCGAGGCGCTGCTGGTGTTTGCCGCGCGCCGCGACCACCTGGTGCAGGTGATCGAGCCGGCGCTGGCCCGTGGCGACGTGGTGCTGTGCGACCGCTTCACCGACGCCACCTTCGCCTACCAGGGCGCGGGGCGGGGCTTCGATTTGGGTGTGCTATCGCAACTGGAGCGCATGGTGCAGGCCCAGCCTGCGCTGGGGCCGGATTTCATTCGCAACCCCGATCTGACCATCTGGTTCGACCTGCCCACCGAGGTGGCGGCCGAGCGCCTGGCCGGCGCGCGTGTGCCCGACCGCTTCGAGTCGCAGCCGCAGGCCTTTTTCGCCCAGGTGGCCGGCGGCTATGCGCGCCGCGCCGCCGAGTATCCGCAGCGCTTTGCACGCATCGATTCCAACCAGGCCAAGGATGCGGTGGGGCAGGCCGTGCACGACGCGGTGGCTGCCCGGGGGTGGCTCGCGTGAGCGCGGTGGCCCCCTGGATCGCCCGCCAGCGCGACGCGCTGCTGGCCCAGCGCGGCCATGCCTGGCTGCTGCAGGGGCCGTCGGGCCTGGGACAGTTCGCGCTGGCGATGGAGCTGGTGCGCGCCTGGCTGTGCGATGCGCCCACGGCGCACGGCGCCTGCGGCCAGTGCACCAGCTGCCATGCCATCGACGTGCATGCGCATACCGACCTGTGCGTGCTGATGCCCGAAACCCACATGCTGGCGCTGGGCTGGCCGCTGTCCGAGAAGGCCCAGGCCGACATCGACGACAAGAAGCGCAAGCCCAGCCAGGAAATCCGCGTGGACGCGATGCGCGACGCGGTGGAGTTCACGCAGCGCACCTCGGGCCGCGGGCGCGGCAAGGCGGTGCTGGTGTTCCCTGCGGAGCAGATGAACGCCATCACCGCCAACGCGCTGCTCAAGACGCTGGAGGAGCCGCCGGGCGACGTGCGCTTCGTGCTCGCCACCGAGGCCGCGCACCAGCTGCTGCCCACCATCCGCAGCCGCTGCCTGGCGCACACGCTGCAATGGCCGGCGGATGCCGAGGCCGGCGCCTGGCTGGCGGAGCAGGGCGTGCCGCAGGAACAGATCGCGGGGCTGGTGCAGGCCTCGGGCGGGCGGCCCGACGATGCGCTGGCCCGGCATGCCGCCGGCCAGTCGCCCGCGGTGTGGAAGCGCCTGCCGCGCGAGCTGGCCCAGGGCCAGGCCGGCGCGCTGGCCGGGCTGGCGCCGCCGCAGGTGGTCGATGCGCTGCAAAAGCTCTGCCACGACCTGCTGATGCTGCGCATAGGCGCGGCGCCGCGCTTCTTCGATGCCGCCGACCTGCCGGCCGCGCCGGGCTTGGCGGCGCTCACGCGCTGGGCGCAGGCGCTGCGCCAGAGCATGAAGACGGCCGACCATCCCTTCAACCAGGGCCTGATGCTGGAGGCGCTGGTGGCGCAGGCGCACAGCGTGCTCCGTTCGCGCCGCTGATATGCTTGCACCCCATGAATAGTCCCATCCTCCCCGCCGCGGCTGCGAATGCGGCCAATGGAGCCGCCCGGCCCAGCGTCCTGCAACTGGCGATCAAGGAAAAGGGCGCCTTGTATGCGGCCTATATCCCGCTGTTCAAGGAAGGGGGCATCTTCGTGCCCACCACCAAGGAATACCAGCTGGGCGAAGATGTCTACGTGCTGCTGACGCTGCCGCAGGACGCGCAGCGCTACCCCATCGCGGGCAAGGTGGCCTGGGTGACGCCGGCGCGCGCGGGCGGCACCCGCACGCAGGGCATAGGCGTGCGCTTTCCCAAGGACGCCAAGTCGCAGGAGCTGCGGGCCCGTATCGAGCAGTTGCTGGGCACGGCGCTGGGCTCGGACCGCCCGACGCAGACGATCTGAATTGCATTGATGTACACCGATTCCCACTGCCATCTGAATTTTCCCGAGCTGGTGGACCAGCTCCCCGCCATCCGCGAGGCCATGCAGGCCGCCCAGGTCACGCGCGCGCTGTGCATCAGCACCACGATGGAGGAGTTCCCCGACGTGCATGCGCTGGCCCTGCGCTACGACAACTTCTGGTGCAGCGTGGGCGTGCACCCTGACACCGAGGGGCTGACCGAACCCTCGATCGCCGACCTGGTGGCCTGCGCGGCGCTGCCGCGCGTGGTGGCCATCGGCGAGACCGGGCTCGACTACTACGGCATGGAAGACCGCAAGGGCGGCCGCAGCATCGCCGACCTGGAGTGGCAGCGCGAGCGCTTCCGGGTGCACATCCGCGCCGCGCGCCAGGTGGCCAAGCCGCTCATCATCCACACCCGCGCCAGCTCGGACGACACCCTGCGCCTGCTGCGCGAGGAGGGCGAGACCGGCGCGGCCGGCAGCGCCGGCGGCGTGTTCCACTGCTTCACCGAGACCATGGCGGTGGCGCGCGCGGCGCTGGACCTGGGCTTCTACATCTCGCTGTCGGGCATCGTCACCTTCAAGAGCGCGCAGGAGCTGCGCGACGTGGCCGCCTTCGTGCCGCTGGACCGCCTGCTGATCGAGACCGACAGCCCCTACCTGGCGCCCGTGCCCTACCGCGGCAAGACCAACAACCCGTCCTACGTGCCCTACGTGGCGAAGCAGATCGCCCAGGTGCGCGGCCTGCCGGTGGAGCAGGTGGCCGAGGCCACCAGCGCCAACTTCGACCGGCTGTTTCCGGGGGTGCTGGCATGAAGCGCCGCGCTGCCTCCCTGCTGGTCGTGGCCGCAGCCGCAGGCATGCTGGCCGCGGGCTGCGCGAGCCAGCCGGTGGCCCGCAACGCCCGCGCGCAGGGCGGCTCGCACGAGGCCTTCTTCACCTACATCATCCGCGACGACGCGCCCGGCATCCGCTCGCTGGTGCTGATGGGGTTCGACCCGAACACCACCAACGAGCGCGGCGAAACCGGGCTGACGCAGGCCTTCAAGCAGGAGTCGTACCGCGCCGCCCAGGGCCTGATCGCGCTGAAGCAGACCGATGTGAACCGCGCCAACAGCAAGGGCGAGACGCCGCTGATGATGGCGGCCATCAAGGCCCGGCTCGACCTCGCGCAGCAGCTCATAGCCCGCGACGCCGACGTGAACAAGACCGGCTGGACGCCGCTGCACTACGCCGTCTCGGTGCCCAGCGAGGACGGCTCGGACCTGAAGATGGTGGCGCTGCTGCTGGAGCACAGCGCCTACATCGACGCCGAATCGCCCAACGGCACCACGCCGCTGATGATGGCGGCCCAGTACGGCACGCGCAGCGCCGTGCAGCTGCTGCTGGAAGAGGGGGCCGATCCGGCGCTGAAGAACCACCAGGGCCTCGCGGCCAAGGATTTCGCGCTGCGCGCCGACCGCCAGGAAGTGGTCCGCTGGCTGGAGCAGGCACGCAAGAAGACGGGGCGTGTCCGCAGCCAGTGGTGATAAAAGAATAGCTGCTGGCGCTTGATAGACAAGGGTTTCAGATATTTTTATATCTGAAATGCCCTGGTATCAAGCGCCAGCAGCTATTGTTTTTGAGGATTACGCCGGCCGGCTCTGCAGCCGCGCATACAGCCCGCCCAGCGCCATCAGCTCGGCGTGCGTGCCTTGCTCGGCGATGCTGCCGCGCTCCATCACCACCACGCGGTCGGCGTGCTCGATGGTGGACAGCCGGTGCGCGATCACCAGCGTGGTGCGGTCCTTCATCAGGCGCGACAGCGCCTCCTGCACCAGGCGCTCCGATTCGGTATCGAGCGCCGACGTGGCCTCGTCGAGGATCAGGATGGGCGCATCCTTGTACAGCGCACGCGCGATCGCCAGGCGCTGGCGCTGGCCGCCCGAGAGCTGCGAGGCGTTGTGCCCCACGACGGTATCGACGCCCTGCGGCAGGCCGTCGACGAAGCCCTGCAGGTTGGCCGCGGCCAGGCAGGCGCGCAGCTTGTCGGCGTTGACCTCGGCGCCCAGCGCCACGTTGGCCGCCACCGTGTCGTTGAACATCACCACGTCCTGGCTCACCAGCGCGAACTGGCTGCGCAGCGTGCGCAGGTCCCACTGCTCGATGGCCACGCCGTCGATGGACACCGTGCCGCCGGTGGGCGCCACAAAGCGCGGCAGCACATTCACCAGCGTGGTCTTGCCCGCGCCGGACGGGCCCACCAGCGCCACCACCTCGCCGGGCCGGATGGACAGCGACAGGTGCCGCAGCGCCGGCGCCTGCTCGCTGCCCTCGCGGCCATAGGCCACGCTCACGTCGCGCAGCTCGATGGCGCCTTGCACCTGGGCCGGCTTCCAGTCGCCGCTGCTCTCGGCCGGCACCTCGCCCAGCAGGCCCAGGCCGCGCTCCAGCGCCGCCACGCCGCGGGTGATGGGGTTGGCCACGTCGGCCAGGCGGCGGATGGGCGCGATCAGCATCAGCATCGCCGAGATGAAGGCCACGAAGCCGCCCACCGTCACGTCCTTGGCGTTGATGCCCGTGCTGCGGCTTTGCCACAGCGCGATGCAGATCACCACCGACAGCGCCACCGCCGCCAGCAGCTGCGTCAGCGGCGTCATCGCGGCCGACGCGATGGTGGACTTGATCGCCAGCTGGCGCAGCCGCTTGCTCAACAGCGCGAAGCGGCCCACCTGGCCTTCCTCGGCCGCATGCAGGCGCACCATGCGGTGGGCGAGCACGTTCTCTTCCACCACGTAGGCCAGCTCGTCGGTGGCCTGCTGGCTGCTCTTGGTGAGGTGGTACAGGCGCCGCGACAGCGTCTTCATGATCCACGACACGCCCGGCAGCAGCACGGCCACGATCAGCGTGAGCTGCCAGTTCAGGTAGATCAGGTACATCAGCAGCGCCACGACGGTGAAGCCGTCGCGCGACAGGCTCAGCAGCGCCTGCACCAGCAGCGTGGAGCCGGTCTGCACCTCGTAGACCACGGTGTTCGACAGCGTGCTGGCCGACTGGCGCGAGAACAGCGCCAGGTCGGCATTCAACACGCGCGAAAACAGATTCTCACGCAGCCGCATCATCCCGTCGTTGGCGATGCGCGCCAGCGCGTACTGGTTGACGAACTGCCCGATGCCGCGCACGAAGAAAACGCCAACAATCGTCACCGGCACCACCCATAGCTGCAGCGTGCCGCTGGTGAAACCGTTGTCCAGCAAGGGTTTGAGCAGCGCGGGGATGGCCGGCTCCGTCCCGGCAACCACCACGGTGGCCAGCACCGCCAGCACCCAGGTCCAGCGCTGGTAGCCGAAGTAGGGTGCCAGCCGCGACAGGCGCTGGCGCAGCGAAAGCTCGGCGACCTTGGTGGCGGCAGTGGCAGCGGGACGGTCCGATGCCTGAGCGGAAGATGGTTTTTCTATTGTGGACATGGATCGGAGATTCTAGAATGCGCGCCTACCGTCTGGAACCGGTTCCCCGGCAGGCGGAAAAATGGCGCACCACGTAACATTCTCCTACGTACACAGGCTGCGCCACGCATATATGATGGCCGGCAATGACTACTAATCGCTTTCCCTTGGTTTCGCTCTCCTCGGTTTTGCCCCCATTGCACCGCCGCCACCTCCTCGGCGCCGCCCTCGCGGCACCGGCGCTGCCTGCTCTGGCGCAGTTCAAGGTGGAAATCACCGGCATCGGTGTCAAGCAGACCCCCATCGCGATCGCCCCCTTCAAGGGCGAGGCCCAGGCACCCCAGCGCATCTCGGCCATCGTGATGGCCGACCTGGAGCGCAGCGGCCAGTTCCGCCGCGTGGACGCCGCCGGCGAGCAACTGGATGAATCTTCGCGCCCCGACCTGTCGGTGTGGAAGCAGAAGGCCGCCGAGGCACTGGCCGCCGGCAGCGTCACCCGCACGGCGGACGGCCGCTATGACGTGCGCTTCCGTCTGTGGGACGTGGTCAACGGCCAGGACCTGGGCGGCCAGAGCTACCAGGTGCCGCAGGCCGACCTGCGCCTGGTGGCACACAAGATCGCCGACTACATCTACGAAAAGCTCACCGGCGAGAAGGGCGTGTTCTCCACGCGCATCGCCTACGTGACCAAGAACGGCGCCCGCTACACGCTGTGGGTGGCCGATTCGGATGGCGAGAACTCGCAGTCGGCGCTGTCCAGCCCCGAGCCCATCATCTCCCCGGCCTGGTCGCCCTCGGGCACCCAGCTCGCCTACGTGTCGTTCGAATCGCGCAAGCCCGTGGTCTACGTGCATGAGGTCTCGTCGGGCAAGCGTCGCCTGGTGGCCAACTTCCGCGGCTCCAACAGCGCGCCGGCTTGGTCGCCCGACGGCAGCGCACTGGCCGTGACGCTGAGCCGCGACGGTGGCTCGCAGCTCTACACCATCAGCCCCAACGGCGGCGAGCCGCGGCGCCTGACGCAGAGCAGCGGCATCGACACTGAGCCAACCTATTCACGCGACGGCCGCTACATCTACTTCGTCAGCGACCGCGGCGGCGCGCCGCAGATCTACCGCATCGGCGCCAGCGGCGGCAGCGCCGAGCGGGTGACCTTCAGCGGCTCGTACAACATCTCGCCGGCCATCAGCCCGGACGGCAAGACGCTGGCCTACATCTCGCGCACCGGCGGCGGCTACAAGCTGCAGGTCATGGACCTGGCCTCGGGCACGGTGACGGCGGTGACGGACACCTCGGCCGACGAAAGCCCGAGCTTTGCGCCGAACAGCAAGCTCATCGTGTACGCCTCGCGCCAGGGTGGCCGGGACGCACTGATGACCACCACGCTCGACGGCAAGATCAAGGCGCGGCTGGCTGGCCAGGGTGGCGATATCCGCGAGCCCGACTGGGGCCCCTACCAGCCCTAGCGCCTGCATTGTTTTGTTCATGTTCGTCGCGTCCAGCGATCTTGTTTTTGTTTGAGAGTTTTTGGGAGAGTCGTATGTTGTCGTTGAAAAAAGCTTCTTTGGCAGTGCTGGTCGCTGCCGTTCTGGCCGGTTGCAGTTCCGCTCCGTCGCTGGACAATGCCCCGGTGGAAGACAAGGGCGCCGCATCCGCCAACAATGGAGCGGGCTCTGGCTCCGCAGGCCAGAGCGGTGTTTCGGGCGTGGACCTGAACAACAGCGCTGCCAACGGCCAGGGCCCGGTCGGCGTGGCCCGCATCATTTACTTCGACTTCGACAGCTACGCGGTCAAGGCTGAAGACCAGGCCACGCTGGACGCGCACGCGCGCTTCCTGAAGGCCAATTCGTCGCGCAAGGTCATGCTCGAGGGCCACACCGATGAGCGCGGCGGCCGCGAGTACAACCTGGCACTGGGCCAGAAGCGCGCCGAAGCCGTGCGCCGTGCCCTGAACGTGCTGGGCGTGCAGGACAGCCAGATGGAAGCCGTGAGCTTCGGCAAGGAAAAGCCCGCAGCGCAGGGCGCAGGCGAAGATGCCTTCGCGCAGAACCGCCGTGTTGAGCTGAACTACCGCTGATACTGCCAATGAGCCTCGTTCGCCGCTTCCCACGTTCCGTTGCGCTCGCCGCCCTGGCGCTGTGCAGCGGGGTGTCCCACGCCGCGCTGTTCGAAGACTCGGATGCGCGCCACGCCATCATCGAGCTGCGCCAGCGCGTGGACCAGTTGACGCAGAGCAACTCGCGCAATGGCGAGGACACCTCGCAGGTGCGCCGCAGCCTGCTGGACTTCCAGGCCCAGCTCGACGGTGTTCGCAATGAAGTGGCCACGCTGCGTGGCGAGAACGAGGCTTTGCGGCGGCAGGTGGCCGAGCTGCAGCGCGGGCAGAAAGACCTTGCCAAGGGCATGGACGACCGCCTGCGCCAGTTCGAGCCCTCGGCCGTCAATGTGGACGGCCAGGAGTTCAAGGCCGATCCTGCGGAGAAGACCGATTTCGACGCTGCGCTGAACGTCTTTCGCTCCGGCAAGTTTGCCGATGCGGCCCAGGCCTTCAGCGGCTTCGTGCAGCGTTATCCCAACAGCGGCTATGTGCCATCGGCACGCTTCTGGTTGGGCAACGCCCAGTACGCGAACCGCGACTACAAATCGGCCATCGACAACTTCAAGCTGATCCTGACGACGGCGCCCAAGCACATGCGGGCGCCCGATGCAGCCTTGTCCATTGCCAACTGCCAGATCGAGCTCAAGGACACCAAGGGTGCCCGCAAGACCCTGGAAGATCTGGTCAAGAGCTACCCGGACACCGAAGCAGCCAAGGCCGCTAAAGAGCGCCTGTCCAAGCTGAAATAAATGCAGCAGCTGGTGGAGCCCGCGGACGCGGGCGTGGCCGATGACGGCGCCATGGATTTCCAGCGGCGCTTTGGCGGCTTGCAGCGCCTGTATGGCGTGGAGCCAGCCGAGCGCATTGTGCGCTCCCGCGTGGCCGTCATCGGCATCGGCGGCGTTGGCTCTTGGGTGGCCGAAGCTTTGGCCCGCAGCGGTGTCTCGAAGTTGCGACTGATCGATCTGGACAACGTGGCGGAGTCCAACATCAACCGCCAGATCCAGGCCGTGACCGGCACCGTCGGCATGGCCAAGGTGGATGCCATGCGAGAGCGCATCGCGCAGATCAATCCGCAATGCCAGGTCGAGGTGGTGGAAGACTTCGTCACCCCCGACAACTGCGCCGAGCTGCTGGCGGGCGTCGATGCCTTCGTCGATGCCTGCGACCAGGTGCGGGCCAAGGCGGCAATGGCTGCCTGGGCGCGCCGCGCCTCGGTGTATGCCGTGCATGTGGGTGCCGCGGGCGGCAAGCGCCTGGCCCACCTGGTGCAGACCGACGACCTGGCCGCGGTGACGCACGATCCCTTGCTGGCGCAGATGCGCTACCGCATGCGCAAGGAGTATGGCGCCCCCAAGGACGGCAAGAAGATGAAGATCGCCTGCGTCTACAGCAAGGAGGCGGTGCGTGGCCCCGATGCCTCGTGTGCGATCGACGGCGATGGCTCGCTCAACTGCCATGGCTACGGCTCGTCGGTGGCCGTCACTGCGACCTTCGGCATGTGCGCGGCCAGCCTGATTTTTGAAAAATTGGCGGTTTCCGAAAAACAGTCAAAAATCGAGATATAATCTGAGGCTGTCATGATTTGCTGCTGATGGCGGCAATGAGGGCATGGGTCTTTAGCTCAGCCGGTAGAGCAGCGGACTTTTAATCCGTTGGTCGCGAGTTCGAATCTCGCAGGACCCACCAGACATATAAACCCGCATGGTCAAACATGCGGGTTTTTTATTTGCCTTCAAAGGCTTAGGCGAAAAAGCATGCCTCAACATGCTCATACATCCGCCTATACAACGATGGTGAATATGTATGCCATCGTGTATGCTGAATCGAAAATCGAACTGGTGGCATACATGAAGCACGCTGACCTGGCCAAAAAAGCACCATCCCCTCAAGGACACGACCATCGAGGCGTTGGAGGCAGAGACGAAGCCCTATCGCGTTCGGGATTCGTTCGACAGAAACCTGCACCTGTATGTCAGGCCGGACGGGCGCAAGTCCTGGGAGATCCGCTACAAGGTCCGGCCTGGCTATTGGTCCTTCATGGGCATCGGAGCGTATGGCAAGCGCGAAGGGTGCCTGTCTGCAGCCAAGGCACGGGCCAGAGAGCTGGAACTGGTGGATGCCATGCAGCCCGGCGAGAACCTGCGCGAGACACACGGCCGGCTCAAGGGTGAGGTGGAGGCCGCGGCGCAAGATACCTTCGAGGCCCTGGCCAACGAATGGCTTGAGATGAAAAAGCGCACCTGGGTGGAAGGCACCGCGGTGCGCAGCGAGGGCGCGCTTCAAAAGCACATCTTCCCGGTTTTCGGGAAGCGCCCGTTTGCCAGGATCAAGGCCAAAGAGTGGCTCGACCACTTCACCAGCATGCAGGAGGCGGGCATTGTCGAGATGGCCAGCCGGGTGCTCACCATGTGCCGGGACATACTGGATTTTGCGGTTGATACGGATCGCATGGAGGCCAACCCGCTGTCCACCATGCACAAGCGCCTGGTCACACGCAAGGCCGAGGCCATGAAGCACGTGCCGCCGGCAGAGCTGCCCGCGCTCATCCGGGCCATCAGGCTGTACCAGTCGCGGGAGGGATCGATAGGGCTCCAACTGCTCATGATGCTGGCGTGCCGTCCGACCGAGCTGCGCGAGGCGCAGTGGAGCGAATTCGACTTCGAGGCATGTGTGTGGACGGTGCCATCCATACGCATGAAGCGCCGGAAAGAGGAAAAGCTGACGGGCGATCCGCACCTCATCCCCTTGCCCCGCCAGGCGGTGAAATTGCTGCAGGAACTGCAGTACATCAATGGGCGCTACACCTACCTTTTTCCCGGCCGCAGCAACGTCAAGCAGCCCAAGAGCAACATGTTCTTCTTGATGGCGCTGCGCCGCCTGGGTTATGAGGACAGGCTGTTGATTTCCACGCAAACCTGACCCACTATTTCCATCGAATCTTGACCCACCCTTGTTCGTGAA
>NZ_BAAGSH010000018.1:0-452812 GCF_054782535.1 Comamonas humi
GTGGGATTGGTCGGATTCGTAGGGTTGGTCGGGCTCGTCGGATCCGTGGGATTGGTCGGATTCGTAGGGTCAGTCGGACCCGTCGGGTGGGGCGGATTGTTGTCGTCGTCGTCGTTGTTGTTCAAACCTGCGATCAACGCGCCAGCGCCGAGGCCTGCCAGGCCGGCCAGCAGGAAGTCGCCCAGCACCGAGCCGCCGGCATCGGTGGCTTCCTTGGTAACGATCAGGCCCACGGCGTCGTCATCGCTGGCCGGCACCACGTCCACATTGCCGGACGCCAGGTCCAGCACCAGGGCTCCGCCGTTCGGGCCGCCGGCGTTCAGGGTCGCCTCCGTGCCACCGGCAAAGGTGCCCACCAGCTTCTGGCCGCCGGCGCCGCTGAACAGGGCCTGGGCGCTGCCGTCCGCCGGCACGACAATCTTGTCGCCGACCTGCAGCTTGGCGCCGGCTTCCGCGGCGACGGTCTGGCCGTCGCGCACGATCTGCACGCCCGGCGACACCTTGGAAAGGGTGGCGGTGGCGGAAGAGGCCTTGGCCGAGGCGGTCGCTGCGCCGGCGCCAACGCTGGTGCTGGCGACATTCGCCTGAGCGACAGTGACGCTGGTGAGTGGTGTTGCGGAGGTTGTCATTTGCTCTTCCCTGCTTGGTTGAAGGTTCAATCGGAAAGCACCGGCATACGCCGTCGGGCTTGTGTGATGGAACCCATCCGCAACATGCGTGCCACATCGGCCATGTAGCCACTGGCATTTGGTTTCTGCTTGGTAATTGATTGTTTTTATGAGGAAAAAATTTTCCTAAATGATTGATTCCGCAATGTTTGCACCGTTTTTTTGTGTGGCGTTACGGTCGACGTAACGTAACGTTTGGGGTGTGTACCCGTATCTTTTCGCGTTTCCCGGGTGGTTAAAGGGCCCTGGATTCCTGCATATTGGGAAGCTTGGAGATAAGGCCCAATGCTCATCGAATGAGGCTATTAGCGATGGTGCGATCTGTATAATCAAAGGCTTTGGGTCATGGCGCCGCGAGGTGCCCAGACCCAGCCCCAGCGCGAATTCCTCGCCGCCTTTGTTTCCCCCTTTTTCTGCATAGAAAAGAACGCCATATGCTGATTGCGTCCCAGGTTCCGTCGCGTATTCCTGAGCGTGCAGGCTCGCCATTGTCCCGATCGGTGGCTGCTGTGTTGGTGGGGTGGTGCATGTCCATGTACATGCTGCCGGCCCATGCCTCGCGCGAATCGGAGGAAGTGGCCCAGCTGCTGGAGCAAGGCAAGGCAGACCAGGCGGCCAAGCAGGCGGACGGCTATCTCAAGCAGAACCCGGGCGACGTGGAGATGCGGTTTATCCGTGGCGTGGTGGCCACCGAGCAGAAACAGAATGCACAGGCCATCAAGATATTCTCGGCACTGACCCGCGAATATCCCAATATGCCCGAGCCCTATAACAACCTGGCGGTGCTGTATGCCGCCGACGGGCAGGAGCGCAAGGCCGCGGAAGCGCTGGAGCAGGCCATCCGCACCAACCCCAGCTATACGACGGCCCACGAGAACCTGGGCGACCTGTATGCCCGCATGGCCAGCGAAGCCTATTCCAAGGCGCTGCAGCTGGACGGCTCGCGCCAGGCCCTCAAGCCCAAGCTGGCGCTGATCACCCAGATCGTTCCCGGCCAGACGGGCCAGGCCAAGGCCATGGTGGCCAGCGCAGGGCAGGCGGCCGCAGTGGCGCCGCTGCCCGCACCGGCGGCTGCGCCCGCGGCCCCGCGTGCCAAGGCCCCCGAACCCAAGCCGGAAAGCAAGCCCGAGGTCAAGCCGGAGCCCAAGGCCGAGCCCAAGGTGGAGGCCAAGCCCGAACCCAAGGCCGAGCCCAAGCCGGCCGCCAAGCCTGTCGAGGTGGCGGTTGCCGCCGCGCCTGCGGCGCCCACCCCCGTGGTCGTTGCCAAGGCAGAGGCCAAGCCCGAACCCAAGCCTAAGGCAGAACCCAAGCCGGAAGCCAAGGCCGAGCCGAAGCCGGAACCCAAGGCTGACCCCAAACCCAAGCCCGCCGCCAAGAGCGAGGACGCGCCGGCAAAGGCCGTGGCTGCCGCCGCGCCCGCTGCCGACGCCAAGGCTGCATCGCCGGCCACCACCGAGGTGGAAGCCGCCGTCAACGCCTGGGCGTCTGCCTGGGAAAAGCAGGACATGACCCGCTACCTGGACGCCTACAGCGACAAGTTCACGCCCGCCGACGGCAGCAGCCTGGCCAAGTGGCGCGATACGCGCCGCCAGCGCATCGTGGGCAAGAGCGAGATTTCGGTGTCGCTGCGCAACCTGAAGGTGGCCATCGACGGCGACAAGGCGACGGCGAATTTCCGCCAGCACTATACGGCCGGGGCGCTGAAGAGCACGGCGCGCAAGACCCTGACGCTGCACCGCGAGAAGGGGCAGTGGCGCATCATCAGCGAAACCACCTGATGCCGGGCCTGCGGTGCCTGGCCACTCGGGCATGATCCGACGGATAGCGCCCCCTGGAAGGAAAGTACGGGCAATGCCCATTTGCAAGCAGTTTTGGCGACCCTGGGTCGTGATGGTGGCGGTGGCCCTGGGGGCGGGTGCGCTCGTTCCGGTCCAGGCCCAGGCCGACAAGCCCCGGTCCAAGGCCGCCAGGCAGGAGAGCCGTGCCGAGGAAAAGGCCGCCAGGCGCGCCCGCTCGGCGAAGGCCCGCGGCGCGGCTGCCGCCGTCGCTGCCGGAACCCTGCCCGCCGTGACGGTCACCGCCGCGGCCGTACACAACAACAGCGAGGCGCGCCTGCTGGGCGTGATCGACCTGGTCAAGCGCCAGGAGCTGGACGCGGCGCTGAAGGCCGCAGCCAGCCTGACCGCCGACGTACCCCACTTCCAGGCCGCGCAGCTGGTGTATGCCGACCTGCTGCGCTTTCGCACCGGCCGCGCCCCGGCGCTGGGCTACACGCCGGCCCCGGCGCCGGCCCGCGCCGGCATCCTGGTCAAGAACACCGTGCCCGCGGCCGCACCCGTGCCGGCCGAGGCCCAGGAATGGCAGGCCCAACTGCAGGGCCTGCAGCAGGAGCTGCGCCAGCGCGTGCAGGGCGCGGCCTCGCTGCCGCCCACCGGCAGCATCCCCAGCGAGTTCCTGGTGCTGGGCCCTTCCGTGCGCCATGCCATCGCCATCGATGCCAGCAAGTCGCGCCTGTACCTGTTTGCGAACGAGGATGGCAAGCTGCGCCTGACCGGGGACTTCTACGTCTCGGTCGGCAAGCTGGGCATGGACAAGGCGGAAGAGGGCGACCAGCGCACGCCGCAGGGCATGTATTTCATCGGCCGCGAGATCCCCGGCCGCCGGCTGCCCGATCTGTACGGCAAGGGCGCGCTCACCGTCAACTACCCCAACGACTGGGACCGGGCCATGGGCCGCTCGGGCGCGGGCATCTGGCTGCACGGCTCGCCGCCGCAGCAGTTCGCCCGGCTGCCGCAGGCCAGCGATGGCTGCGTGGTGCTGGCCAACCCCGACCTGACGCTGCTGATGAAGACCGTGGCCCCGCAGACCCCGGTGCTGATCCGCGACCGGCTGCAGTGGGGCATGCCGGCGGACCTGCCGCACAAGAAGGCGGTGGACGGCTTCATGCCGGTGCTGGCCGCGTGGCAGCAGGTCTGGGCCAGCGCCGATCCGGGCAAGCTCGACACGGTCTACGCCGCCGACTTCCGCGCCTCCGAGCCGGCGCGCGCCTCGCAGCAGCGGCTGGCCGCCATGTTCAAGAACCCGGACGTGAGCGTGCAGGAAGTCTCGGTCTACAGCTGGCGCGACGCCAAGGGCGAGATCCGCATCGCCAACCTGCGCGTGAAGAGCAAGGCCTTTGCCGAGACCCTGCCGCTGCGCCAGTACTGGCGCAAATCCGGCGACCGCTGGATCCTGTTCTCGGAAGAAGTGCAGGGCTACGCCCGGCAGGCCGGCTGAGCGCTTTGTAAAAATAATAGCTGCTAGCGCTTGGTGTGCATGAATTTCAAATGGTTTTGCATTTGAAATCCGCTAAAAAAAAGCGCAAGCAGCTATTGAAAAAGAAGCGAAATCTCGTCCTCAACCCATGCGCTTGAGCAGCCGCAGCAAACGCTCGAAGGTCTTGCCGTAGGGTGGATGCAGCAGGCCGGCACCGTTCAGGCGCGACTGCTCGAACACCGGCTTGGCGTGGCTGAAGGTGCGGAACCCCCATTCGCCGTGGTAGGCGCCCATGCCGCTCGTGCCCACGCCGCCAAAGGGCTGCGACTCCTGCGCGAAATGCCAGAGGCAGTCGTTGACCGTGACCCCGCCCGAGACGGTCTCGGCAAGCACGCGGTCGCGGCTGCGGCCGTCGCGGCCCCACCAGTACAGCGCCAGCGGTCGCTCGCGCCCGTTCACGAAATCGATGGCCTCGCCGATGTCGCCGTAGCCGACGATGGGCAGCACCGGGCCGAAGATTTCCTCCTGCATGGCGCGCATGCCGGGCTGCGCGTCGAGCAGCAGCGTGGGCGCAAACCTGCGGCCGCTGCCCGGCGGGCCGAAGCAGGGCTGCACGGCCCGCGCGCCGGCGCGGACCGCCTCGTCCACCAGCGCGGCCAGGCGCTCGGCATGGCGCTGGTGGATGAGGGCCGTGTAGTCCGGGTTGTCGGCGCGCTCGCCATACATCTGCCGCGCCGCGCCCGCGATGGCCGCCACCAGCGCATCGCGCAGGCCGTGCGGCACCAGCACGTAGTCGGGCGCGATGCAGGTCTGCCCCGCGTTCAGCAGCTTGCCGAAGGCCAGGCTGCGCCCGGCGGCGGCGAGATCGGCGCTGGCGTCGATGATCGCGGGCGACTTGCCGCCCAGCTCCAGCGTCACCGGCGTCAGGTGGCGGGCCGCCGCCACCGCCACCTCGCGGCCGACGGCCGTGGAGCCGGTGAACAGCAAGTGGTCGAACGGCAGGCCTGCAAAGGCCGCGCCCACGTCGGCGCCGCCGTTGACCACCAGCAGCTCCTCGGCATCGAAATGCTCGCCCACCATGCGCGCCAGCAAGGCCGAGCAGGCCGGCGTGTGCTCCGACGGCTTGACCATCGCACGGTTGCCCGCGGCAAGGGCGGCGATCACCGGGCCGATCGCCAGCTGGTACGGGTAGTTCCAGGGCGCCATCACGCCCACCACGCCGAGCGGCTGGCGCAGCAGGCGGTTGCGGCCGGGCAGGAAGTGCAGCGCCGTGGGCATGCGCCGCGGCAGCATCCACGCGCCCAGGTGGCGGCGGGCGTGGCGGATGGCCGAGGCCACCGGCAGCAGGTCGCAGAGCTCGGTCTCGTGCGCGCTGCGGTGGCCGAAGTCGGCGGCGATGGCCTCGATCAGCGGCTGGCGGTGGCGCTCGGTCATCTCGGCCAGGCGGCGCAGCCGGTCCAGCCGCAGCGCCTGGCTGGGGTTGGGCTGTGCGCGGTGGGCCCGGCGCTGCAGGGCCAGCAGCTCCGCCAGGGAAGGCTGCGTGGCCGTGGGTTCGTGCTGCTGCATGGGAAGGCTCCGGTTGCCGGCGATTATGGGGCCGGGCAGGGCGCATGCCGGCCCTTCCGCGAAAGCGGCAACCCCGGGTAAACTGCCCATCCCTTTCCTGCCCTTCCGGTCGCTTCCATGGACGCCCTGGCCTTTGCCCCTCTCGCGGTGCTGATCTCGCTCACGCCCGGCCCCAACAACTTCTGTGCGCTGAACAACGGCATGCGCGCGGGCGTGGTCAAGGCGCTGTGGGCCACCTTCGGGCGCGTGGCGGCGTTCGCCATCTTCCTGACCGTCTCGGCCGTGGGCCTGGGCGCCATGCTGCTGGCCTCGGAGGCAGCGTTCACCGCCGTCAAGTGGGTGGGCGCGGTCTACCTGTTCTGGCTGGGCTGCAAGGCCTGGCGCAGCCGCGACTTCAGCGGCTTCGACCAGATCGAGGATGCGGCGGCCACGGCGCGCCCGGCCTGGCCGGTGCGCCGGCTGATCGCGCAGGAGTTCGGCCTGGCCATCACCAACCCCAAGGCCATCGTGCTGTTCGCGGCCATCTTCCCGCAGTTCATCGACCCCGCGCAGCCACCGGCGCACCAGTTCCTGGTGCTGGGCTCGATCTACCTGTGCAGCGAGTTCGTCTCCACCGCCGTCTACGCCACCGGCGGGCGCCAGATCCGCCGCTGGATCCGCACGCCGCGCGGCGCATTGCGGCTGAACCGCGCCACCGGCGGCATCTTCATGGGCGCGGGCGGGCTGCTGCTCACCGCGCAGCGTTGATCACATCGCCTTGAAGCGCTGGGCGTAGACGCGGCTCACCGCCAGGCGCTCGGGCCGGCCGCGCAGCTGCAGGCTCAGCCGCCCGGCCTCGTCGCGCGTGGCGGTGGCGATGGCACTGGCGCGCACCACCGTGCCGCGGTGCACCTGCCAGAACACGTGGGGGTCGAGCTGGGCGAGAAGCTCCTTCAGCGGCATGCGGATCAGGAATTCCTGCGTGGCGGTGAGCACGCGCAGGTATTTGTCGGCCGCCTCCACATAGACCACGTCGGCCACCGGCACGAGGTGGATCTGCGCGCCCTGGCTGGCCTGGATCACCTCGAGCCGCGGCGGGGCCGCCGCCGGCGCGCCCAGGCCCGGCGCGCCGAGCAGCGCGCGCAGCTGCTCCAGCGTGGCGCGCAGGCCCGCGCCCGGCGCGGCCGTGGGCGCGCGGGCCGCCAGCGCCGCGCGCAGCTTGTGCACGGTCTTTTCCAGCCGCTCGGGCTGCACGGGCTTGAGCAGGTAGTCCACCGCCTGGGCCTCGAAGGCCTGCACCGCGTACTGGTCGTAGGCGGTGACGAAGACCAGGGCCGGAAAGGGCTCGCCCGCCGGCCAGGCGTCGGCCAGCTCGGCCGCGGCCTCGAGGCCGCTCTGGCCCGGCATGCGGATGTCGAAGAACAGCACGTCGGGCCGCAGCGCCAGCGCCTGCTGCACGGCGCCGAGGCCGTCGCCCACGGTGGCGGCGATGGCCAGCTCGGGCCAGGCGCGCGCCAGCTCGTGCTGCAGCGCGGCGGCGAGCAGCGGTTCATCCTCGGCGATCAGGGCGGTGGTGGGCATTTTTTAAAGGAAAAGTGACGGTAACGCTGGTGCCACCTGCGGGAGCAGCTATCAATTCAAGAGTGCCATCGGCACCATGCAGCGTGGCCAGCCGCTCGCGCACCTGGCGCAGGCCAAAGCCGGTGCCGGCCGTGGCCGCGCCGGGCCCGGCGCCGTTGTCGTGCACGCCGAGCTGCACGCGCGCGCCGCCGTCCAGCAGCCGCGCCCGCACCTCGATGCGCCCGCCGGCCACCTGCGGCTCCAGGCCGTGGCGGATGGCATTCTCGACCAGCGGCTGCAGCAGCAGCGGCGGCACGGGCACGGCCTGCAGCGCCTCGGGCAGGTCGAGCGCATAGGCCAGGCGCGGGCCCATGCGCACGGCCATCAGCTCCAGGTAGTCGGCCAGGCGCGCGAACTCGTCGGCCAGCGGATGCTCGATGCTGCGCGAGGCGGCGAGCGTGGCGCGCAGGTAGGCGATCAGCCGGTCGAGCATGTGCTGGGCGCGGGCCGGGTCGGTGGCGATCAGCGCGCGCAGGTTGGCCAGGGTGTTGAACAGCATGTGCGGCTCGAGCTGGGTCTCCAGCAGCTTGAGGCGCGCCTCGGTGGCCTGGCCGTGGGCCTCGGCCATGCGTGCCGCCAGCCAGGCGCTCTTGCCGCGGGTGTGGAACCAGTAGGTGCCCGCCGTGCCGGCGAGCAGCGTGATGGCGATGGAGATGCGCAATTGCCCGTCACCGCTGCCCCAGGTCGACAGGCCCGTCCACCAATCGCCCAGCAGCGTGCCCAGCGCAAAGCCCGCCACGATGCCCCCGGCGGGCAGGGCCACGGCGCGCCAACCCGTGGGCCAGCCGGTCTCGGCGCTGGACGTGAGCAGGTGGCGGCCCAGGTCGATGAAGGCCCAGCACAGCACGCCTATGCACAGCGAGTAGGTGAGCGCGATCCCGTAGGGCCGCTCGGGCTGGAAGGCATACTGGATCGCCGGGATCACCAGGCAGAAGGCCACGGTCTGCAGCAGGTGCCGCAGCTGCTCGAGCCAGTCGATGCGCATGGCCTCAGGGCCTCTCGTTCCCGCGGCTGTGTTCGCGCCGCAGCTTCTCGCGCTCGCGCTGCACCATGCGCTCGCGCAGGCCGCTGCCTGTGCCCAGCACGAAGACCGATACGCCATGCAGCGCCAGCCCCAGGCCCCAGCCCAGCAGCGGCCACACCGACCAGGGCCGTTCGCCCCAGCCATGGCGCGACAGCGCGAACAGCGCCAGGTTGACGAGCACATAGACCAGTGCATGCACATACCAGCCCAGCTTGGCGCCGGCGCGCTTGCGCGCCAGGCGGTCGATGTCGTCGTCGGAGATCATGGCGGCCATTGTAGGGAGGGCGCCGCGGCTCAGGGGCGCTGCTGCTGCGCGATGCGGGCGCGTTCGTTGCGCACCAGGCGCTCGAACCAGCCGCCGCTGCCGGTCACCACGAAGACGACGATGCCGTGCACCGCCAGCCCCAGGCCCCAGCCCAGCGCCGGGTAGATGGCCCAGTGGCGCCCGTTGGCGAACGACAGCGCCGCCAGCAGCAGGTTGACGCAGAGGTAGACGCTGGCGTGGATATACCAGCCGAGCTTGGCGCCGGCGCGCCGGCGGGCGAGAAGGTCTATGTTGCTGTCGCAGTAGCTGGTCGGGTACATGGTGGATCTCCTGGGGTGGATGAAGGGAAGGGGTCAGAGCCAGCCGAGCTGCGTGCCCAGCCAGTGGCCGAGCAGCCGGCTCGGCAGCAGCGTGAAGAAGCCCGCCACCACGCAGGCACCCAGGTACAGGCGTTGCATGGCCTGGCGGTGGCCGGTGATGTTGCCGCGCAGCAGCTGGCGGAACGAGAGGAACAGCATGCCCAGCGTCAGTGGGATCAGCAGGTGGATGGGGCCGAAGCCGCCCCAGCGCGGGCCCTGCGTGCCGTGGATGAACAGCGCCGAGATGGCGGTCGCCACCATCAGCGTCACCCAGGCATAGCCGGCGGCGCGGTGCAGGCGCGGATGCTGGGCGCGGCCCATGCGCGCCCACAGCGCCACCGGGCCCAGGGCCGTGGCGGCGATCGCAGCGCTGGCGTGGATGGCGATCAGCGGGGTCAGGTTCTGGATGGACATGGCGGGCTCCGTGGCAGGCATGGGTGTACTGTGCCCGCGCGCCCCGCTGCCCGCGAGCGCCTTGCGACGGGTGGCAGCCCGGCGGCGCGAACGGCGGTTCAGGCGGGATGGACGGTGCGTGGCGGGCCGGGCCGGGCCGGGCCGGGCCGCTATACTGCCTGCCCCTATGCAAGCACGATCTCCCGGCATGCGCCTGAACGTCTTTTTGCGGCCCCTGGCCTGCGTGGCCTGGGCGGGCCTGGCCGCCTGCAGCAGCAACCCGCCGGCACCGTCGCCGGTGGCCGCTGCCACGCCCACACAGGCGCCGGCGCCCGTGAAGGTCGGCGTGGCGCTGGGCGGCGGCGCTGCCAAGGGCTTTGCCCATATCGGGGTCATCAAGATGCTCGAGGCCAATGGCTTCGCGCCGGCCGTGGTGGCCGGCACCAGCGCCGGCAGCGTGGTGGGCGCCCTCTATGCCAGCGGCATGAACGCCTTCGAGCTGCAGGAAAAGGCCGTGGCGCTGGACGAGGCCAGGATCCGCGACCTGCAGCTGTCCTCGGGCGGCCTGGTGCTGGGCCAGAAGCTGGAAGACTACGTGAACGAGCAGGTGCGCCGCAAGCCGCTGGAGCAGATGGCCAAGCCCTTCGTGGCGGTGGCGACGCGGCTCGAGGACGGCGAGCGCACCGTGTTCTCGCGCGGCAACACGGGACAGGCGGTGCGCGCATCCAGCAGCGTGCCGGGCGTGTTCCAGCCGGTGGTCATCGGCAAGTACCACTTCGTCGATGGCGGCATCGTCAGCCCGGTGCCGGTGGATGCCGCGCGCCAGCTGGGCGCCGACGTGGTGATCGCCGTCGACATCTCCAACAAGGCCCAGGGCCAGATGCCGGGCAACGCGTTGGGCGCGCTGAGCCAGTCCATCGCCATCATGGGCCAGAAGCTGGGGCAGGCCGAGCTGGCCCGCGCCGACATCGTGCTGCGCCCCAGGGTGCTCGACATTGGCCCGGCCGATTTCAGCCAGCGCGCGAATGCCATCCTGGAAGGCGAGCGAGCCGCCACGGCCGCCATGCCGCAGATCCGCGAGAAGATCGCCAAACTGCAGATCGAGCGTGCCGAAGCGGCGCGCCTGGCCCAACGCCAAGCCTGCCTGGAGCAGCGCTCGCGCCTGCAGAAGCTGGCCGGCATGGCGGGGATGGACGACTCCTGTATCGTCCCTTGAGCGCCCCTTGAGTCCTTACAGCTTGCGCAGCTGTTCCAGCGCCGCGCGCAGCGTCTCGTCCTTCTTGGCGAAGCAGAAGCGGATCACCTTCTGGTCGAAGCCGTCGCCATAGAAGGCCGACAGCGGGATCGCGGCCACGCCGTGTTCCCTGACCAGCTGCTGGCAGTAGTCGGCCTCCGATAGATCCGTGATGCCCGAGATGTCCACGCACTGGAAGTAGGTGCCGGTGCAGGGCAGCAGCTTGAAGCGCGAGCCCGCCAGCCCCGCGCGGAACAGGTCGCGCTTGGCGCTGTAGAAGGCGGGCAGGTCGCGGTAGGGCGCAGGGTTCTTCAGGTAGTCGGCCAGGCCCACCTGCATGGGCGTGTTGACGGTGAAGACGTTGAACTGGTGCACCTTGCGGAACTCGGCCGTCAGTGCCGCGGGCGCGGCCACGGTGCCGACCTTCCAGCCGGTGACGTGGAAGGTCTTGCCGAAGCTCGACACCACGAAGGCCCGCGCCGCCAGGCCCTCGAAGCGCGAGGCGCTCTGGTGCTGGGCGCCGTCGAACACCATGTGCTCGTAGACCTCGTCGCTGAGCAGCAGCACGTTGGTGGGTGCGAGCAGGTCCTGCAGCTGCTGCATCTCCTGCGCCGTCCAGGTGCTGCCGCTGGGGTTGTGCGGCGTGTTGATGATGAGCAGGCGCGTCCTGGCGGTGATGGCGGCGGCGATCTTGCCGAAGTCGGGCCGGAAGGTGATGGGCGTGAGCGGCACGCGCACCACGGTGCCGCCGGCCAGCTCGATGTTGGGCGCGTAGCTGTCATAGCAGGGGTCGAGCACGATGACCTCGTCGCCCGGGCTCACGCAGCAGAGGATGGCCGTCAGGATGGCCTGCGTGGCGCCGGCGGTGACGGTGATCTCGCTGGCCGGATCGTAGCGGCGGCCATACAGCGCCTCGATCTTCTGCGACACGGCCTCGCGCAGTACCGGCATGCCGGGCATGGGCGGGTACTGGTTGTGGCCGGCCTGCATGGCGCGGGTGACGGCATCGACCAGGGCCGGGTCGCAGCCGAAATCGGGAAAGCCCTGGCCCAGGTTGACGGCCTGGTGCTCGGCGGCCAGCGCCGACATCACGGTGAAGATGGTGGTGCCCACGGCGGGCAGGCGGCTTTCGAAGGCGGGGGTGGTCGCTGGCATGGTGAGGGAAGTATTAGTCAAAATGGCATGCGGCGCTTGTGTATCAAGCGCCAGTAGCTATCAATAACGTAGTATCACAGTTCGTAGTCGGCCACATGGCCGACCATGGCGCGGTCGATCAGGTCGCGGCTCAGGCGGTCGCTCAGCAGTTCGGCGAACTTGTAGACGAAGTTGCGCATGTAGGCGCCGCGCTTGAAGGCCACGCGCGCCACGTTCTGGCCGAAGAGGTGGCCCATGGGCCGCACGGCCAGGTCCTTGAGCGGGTCGTCGCGCATCGCCATCTCGGCGACGATGCCCAGGCCCAGGCCCAGGCGCACATAGGTCTTGATCACGTCGGAGTCGATGGCCTCGAGCACGATCTTCGGGGCGAGGTGGCGCTGCGCCATCGCGTGGTCGATCTTGCCGCGGCCGGTGAACGAGGGGTGGTAGGTGATCAGCGGCTCCTGCGCGATGTCCTCGAGCGTGATGCGCTCCTTCTGCGCCAGCGGGTGCTGGTGCGGCATCACCAGCACGTGCTGCCATTCGTAGCAGGGCAGGGTGACGAGGTCAGGGTACTCGGACAGCGACTCGGTGGCCATGCCGATCTCGGCCTGCTCGTCGATCACCATGCGCGCCACCTCGTGCGGCGTGGCCTGGTGCAGGCTGACGGTGACCTTGGGGTAGTGCTCGCGCAGCTTGGCCACCGGCATGGGCAGCACGTAGCGGGCCTGGGTGTGGGTGGTGGCGATCGCCAGCGTGCCGCTGTCCTGGGCGCTGTACTGGTCGCCGATGCGCTTGAGGTTGCCCACCTCGCGCATGATGATCTCTATGCTCTTGAGCACCTGCAGCCCCGGCTCGGTGATGCGCTTGAGGCGCTTGCCGTGGCGGGCGAAGATGTCGATGCCCAGCTCTTCCTCCAGCTCGATGATGGCCTTGGAGACGCCGGGCTGCGAGGTGTGCAGGGCCTTGGCGGCCTCGGTCAGGTTGAGGCCGCGTCGCGCGGCCTCTTGCACGAAACGGAACTGATGCAGGTTCATACGGCAGGGCGTGTATAAAATTTTGCATCATTATGCTTTAAAAGCATATGAGATTCAGGCTCGCAGGTGATCTCCGGCAATGGCCGTCAGCAGCTGCATCACCCGGGCATCCTCGCCCATCGCGGGCGCGATCTGCAGGCGCAGCTGCGGGTGCTGCCTGGCCAGTTCGGCCACCAGCGCGGGAATGTCCTCGCTGGCGTGGCGCCCCACGCCGAACAGCAGTGGCCAGATGGTGATGGTGGTGAGGCCGGGGTGGCGCTCCAGCAGGCGCGCCAGCTCCTCGGGCAGCGGCGGCTCGCACCAGTCGAGGTAGGCATTGCCGACGGCGGCGCCGGGGTGGGCGGCGATCACCGACTCAAGCAGCAGCTCGGCGCTGCGGCGCCAGGCGGGGTCACGCGAGCCGTGCGACAGCAGGATCAGGCCATGGGTGGGATCGTTGGGGGGCATGGTGGCTCTGCGGGGCGGCAGTCAGGAGGGGGCCTGATGGTTGCACAAGAAAAAACGCCGCGCAATGGCGGCGTTTTTCATACCCGTGAGGGGCTGCTTATGCAAGCACCTTGGCCACGCAGGCGCAGACGTAGTCGATGTTCTTGCTGTTGAGCGCAGCGACGCACATGCGGCCGGTGTCGGTGCCGTACACGCCGAACTCGGTGCGCAGGCGCACCATCTGGTCCTTGGACAGGCCGGAGTAGCTGAACATGCCGATCTGCGTGGTGATGAAGCTCATGTCCTGCTGGATGCCGGCGGCCTTCAGGCCGTCGACCAGCTTCTGGCGCATTTCCTTGATGCGCACGCGCATCTCGCCCAGTTCCTTCTCCCACAGCGCGCGCAGCTCGGGGTTGTTCAGCACGGCAGCCACCACCGCGCCGCCATGCGTGGGCGGGTTGGAGTAGTTGGTGCGGATCACGATCTTGAGCTGGCTCAGCACGCGGGCAGCCTCGTCCTTGTCAGCGCAGACCACCGACAGCGCGCCCACGCGCTCGCCGTACAGGCTGAAGCTCTTGGAGAACGAGGTGGACACGAAGATGGTCAGGCCGGCGGCGATGAACTTGTCGATGGCGGCGCCGTCTTCCTTGATGCCGTGGCCGAAGCCCTGGTAGGCCATGTCCAGGAAGGGGGTGAGGTTCTTGGCCTTGACGGCGGCGATCACCTGGTCCCACTGGGCGGCGGTGATATCGTAGCCGGTGGGGTTGTGGCAGCAGGCGTGCAGCACCACGATGGTGCCGGGCGCGGCGGCGTTCAGGTCGGCCAGCATGCCGTCGAAGTCGATGGCGCGGGTGGTGGCGTTGTAGTAGCGGTAGTTGCCCACCTCGAAGCCGGCGTTGGTGAAGATGGCTCGGTGGTTTTCCCAGCTCGGGTCGGAGATCAGCACCTTGGCGCCCGGGCTGAGCTTCTTCAGGAAGTCGGCGCCGATCTTCAGGCCGCCGGTGCCGCCCACGGCCTGCACGGTGGCCACGCGGTTGGAGGTGACGGGCTCGGAGTCGGCGCCGAAGACCAGGGTCTTCACGGCGCTGTCATAGGCGGCGATGCCGTCGATGGGCAGGTAGCCGCGCGGCGTGGGCTTGTCCATCATGGCCTTTTCCGCGGCCTGCACGCACTGCAGCAGGGGCAGCTTGCCGTTGTCGTCGAAATACACACCCACGCCCAGGTTCACCTTGTAGGGGTTGGTGTCGGCGGCGAATTGCTCGTTCAGACCCAGAATCGGGTCGCGGGGTGCCATTTCGACGGCGGAAAACAGAGACATGTCTAGTCCTTGAAGGGTGGTAATTTGCGATGTCGTCCCCAGATGTCATCCATTCCTATGCCACTTCTATGGGGTAGGCTCCGGGGTTAACCCACGTATTTTAGCGGCGCTACCGCCTGCAGCACACCATGCAAGAAGTCACCACAGATGCACCCGGGTCAGGGCAGTTCGTCCAGTACCCCGATTCGCCGTTCCAGCTGTTCCAGCCGTACCCGCCCGCGGGCGACCAGCCGACGGCGATCGCGCAGCTGGTGGAGGGCGTGCAGGACGGCGAGGCCTTCCAGACCCTGCTGGGCGTGACCGGCTCGGGCAAGACCTTCACCATGGCGAACGTGATCGCGCAGCTGGGCCGGCCGGCCATCGTCTTCGCGCCCAACAAGACGCTGGCGGCGCAGCTATATAGCGAGTTCCGCGAGTTCTTCCCCAAGAACGCGGTGGAGTATTTCGTCAGCTACTACGACTACTACCAGCCCGAGGCCTATGTGCCGCAGCGCGATTTGTTCATCGAGAAGGACAGCGCGATCAACGAGCACATCGAGCAGATGCGCCTGTCGTGCACCAAGAGCATCATGGAGCGGCGCGACGTGGTCATCGTGGGCACGGTGTCGGCCATCTACGGCATCGGCGAGCCCGAGAGCTACCACCGCATGATCATGACCATGCGCGTGGGCGACCAGCTCAAGCAGCGCGACGTGATCGCGCAGCTCATCCGCATGCAGTATCAGCGCAACGACCAGGACTTCTCGCGCGGCAAGTTCCGTGTGCGCGGCGACACCATCGACGTCTTCCCGGCCGAGCATTCTGAGCTGGCGATCCGCATCGAGCTGTTCGACGACGAGATCGAGACGCTGTCGCTGTTCGACCCGCTCACCGGGCGCATCCAGCAGAAGATCCCGCGCTTCACCGTCTACCCCAGCAGCCACTACGTGACGCCGCGCGACAAGGTGCTGGCCGCTGTCGAGACCATCAAGGAGGAGCTGGCCGAGCGCCTCAGGCAGCTGGTGGCCGACGGCAAGCTGGTGGAGGCCCAGCGGCTGGAGCAGCGCACGCGCTTCGACCTGGAGATGCTCAGCGAGGTGGGGCACTGCAAGGGCATCGAGAACTACACGCGCCACCTGTCGGGCGCGGCGCCGGGTGATCCGCCGAGCACGCTGACCGACTACCTGCCGCGCGACGCGATCATGTTCCTGGACGAAAGCCACCAGATGATCGGCCAGCTCAACGCCATGTACAACGGCGACCGGGCGCGCAAGACCACGCTGGTGGAATACGGCTTCCGCCTGCCGTCGGCGCTGGACAACCGGCCGCTCAAGTTCGAGGAGTTCGAGCAGCGCATGCGCCAGGTGGTCTTCGTTTCGGCCACGCCGGCCGACTACGAGAAGACCCACGCCGGCCAGGTGGTGGAGCAGGTGGTGCGGCCCACCGGCCTGGTCGATCCCGAGGTCGAGGTGCGCCCCGCCACGCACCAGGTGGACGATGTGCTGCAGGAGATCCGCCTGCGGGTGGAGCGCCACGAGCGCGTGCTCATCACCACGCTGACCAAGCGCATGGCCGAGCAGCTCACCGAATACCTCACCGACAACGGCGTCAAGGTGCGCTACCTGCACAGCGACGTGGACACGGTCGAGCGCGTGGAGATCATCCGCGACCTGCGCCTGGGCGCCTTCGACGTGCTGGTGGGCATCAACCTGTTGCGCGAAGGGCTGGACATTCCCGAGGTGTCGCTGGTGGCCATTCTGGACGCTGACAAGGAAGGTTTCCTGCGCGCCGAGCGCAGCCTGATCCAGACCATTGGCCGGGCCGCGCGCAACCTGCACGGCAAGGCCATCCTGTATGCAGACCGTGTCACCGCATCGATGCAGAAGGCGATGGACGAGACCGGCAGGCGTCGCGCCAGGCAGATCGAATTCAACGAGAAAAACGGAATAGTGCCCAAGAGTATTGTCAAGAGGGTGCGCGACCTGATTGACGGTGTCTATAGCGCGAAAGCGATGGAGGAAATCGAGCGCGTGGAGCAGGTGGCGCTGCAGAAGGCCCAGATCGAGGATTTGTCGGAAAAGGATATTTCCAAGGAAATCAAGCGTTTGGAGAAACAGATGCTCGAGTATGCGCGCAACCTGGAGTTCGAGGCCGCGGCCCGAACCCGCGACCAGTTGAACCTGCTGAAGGAGCGCGCCTTCGGTGCCAGCGGCCATTTCCTAGGGAATCCACCAAAGGGTTAATCCCAATAAAAATGACCGTTCGCGGCTTACCTGAGCAGACTGAGGGGGCTTGTGGTATACTTGCGTAAAACACTCAACAACAACAAGAAAGCCCTATCGATGAATGGGAGTCGCCCTGCGAAAGCGGGGCCGAGCGACGGGCTGGGACGATGCCGATGCGGGTGGCTTGCCTGCATCGGAATGTCTTTGATGATCAAGCCTGACCTCTAAGGAATGATTATGCGACTCACGACCAAAGGCCGTTTTGCCGTAACCGCAATGATTGATCTGGCATTGCGCCAGAACAATGGCCCCGTGACTCTTGCCGCCATCAGCCAGCGCCAGCAGATTTCGCTGTCGTATCTGGAACAACTGTTTGGCAAGCTGCGCCGCCACGAACTGGTGGAATCCACCCGTGGCCCGGGCGGCGGCTATACGCTGGCGCGCAAGGCGGCCGAAATCACCGTGGCCGACATTATTGTCTCGGTGGATGAGCCTATCGATGCCACCCAGTGCGGTGGCAAGGAAAACTGCCTGGGCGAGGCCGGCCGCTGCATGACGCACGAGCTGTGGGCATCGCTGAACCAGCGCATGGTGGAGTTCCTCGACTCCGTGACCCTGCAGAAGCTGGTGGACGACCAACTCGCCAAGGGCATCCAGATCGAGGACAAGCCCGTGGTGCGCCGCGCCATCTCGACCACCCCGGTGGTCAAGCCGATTCGCGTCACGGCGCCGAATTCGGTGTTTGCCCTTGGCAACGCGTTTGCCAAGTCGTGATGCCGTACAACGCCTTCGCCAAATCGTAAGTTTGCGGGTGCGGCGGGCCGGCCCCGCTGCACGCCCGCGGGCCCCATGCTCGGCGGATTTCCGAGGCGTGGTTAACGGTCCGCGGCCGCAATGTTGCAGTGATTCGCTGTTGAATTTGATACAGAGCTAGCCGAGAGAGCCTGCCATGGACATGACCCCACATTTCCCGATTTACCTGGATTACGGCGCTACCACGCCGGTCGACCCGCGCGTGGTGCAAGCCATGATCCCGTGGCTCGGCGAGCATTACGGCAACCCGGCATCGCGCAGCCATGCCTGGGGCTGGGAGGCCGAGGCGGCCGTCGAGAAGGCGCGCGGCGACGTGGCGGCGCTGATCAATGCCGATCCGCGGGAAATCGTCTGGACCAGCGGCGCGACCGAGTCCGACAACCTGGCGATCAAGGGCGCGGCCCAGTTCTATAAGGGCAAGGGCAAGCACCTGATCACGGTGAAGACCGAGCACAAGGCGGTGCTGGACACCATGCGCGCCCTGGAGCGCGAAGGTTTCGAGGTGACCTACCTCGACGTGCAGGAGAACGGCCTGCTCGACCTAGATGTGCTCAAGGCGGCGATCCGCCCCGACACCATCCTGATCAGCGTGATGTTCGTGAACAACGAGATCGGCGTGATCCAGGACATCGCCACCATCGGCGAGATGTGCCGCGAGAAGGGCATCATCTTCCATGTGGATGCGGCCCAGGCCACCGGCAAGGTGGAGATCGACCTGCAGAAGCTCAAGGTCGACCTGATGAGCCTGGCCTCGCACAAGACCTACGGCCCCAAGGGCATCGGTGCGCTGTACGTGCGCCGCAAGCCGCGCATCCGCATCGAGGCGCAGATGCACGGCGGTGGCCACGAGCGTGGCATGCGCTCGGGCACGCTGCCCACGCACCAGATCGTGGGCATGGGCGAGGCCTTCCGCCTGGCCCGCGAGGAGATGGCCAAGGACTACGAGCATGCCCGCACGCTGCAGCAGCACATGCTGAAGGGCCTGTCGGACGTGGAGCAGGTCTTCATCAACGGCGACCTGGTGCAGCGCGTGCCGCACAACCTGAACATGAGCTTCAACTACGTCGAGGGCGAGTCGCTGATCATGGGCATCAAGGGCCTGGCGGTGTCGTCCGGCTCGGCCTGCACCTCGGCCAGCCTGGAGCCCAGCTATGTGCTGCGCGCCCTCGGCCGCAGCGACGAACTGGCGCACAGCAGCCTGCGCATGACCTTCGGCCGCTTCACGAAGCTGGAGGACATCGACTACGCGGTGGATACCATCCGCACCAACGTGGCCAAGCTGCGCGAGCTGAGCCCGCTGTGGGAAATGTTCCAGGACGGGGTGGACCTCTCCACCATCCAATGGGCGGCGCACTGAGCGGCCGCCAGACAAAGTTGACGAGGTAAGCAAAATGGCATATTCGGACAAGGTCGTTGACCACTACGAAAATCCCCGCAATGTGGGTTCGTTCGACAAGGGCGACGAATCGGTGGGTACCGGCATGGTGGGTGCGCCCGCCTGCGGCGACGTGATGAAGCTGCAGATCAAGGTGAACCCCGAGACCGGCGTCATCGAGGACGCACGCTTCAAGACCTACGGCTGCGGCTCGGCGATCGCATCGTCGTCGCTGGTGACCGAATGGGTCAAGGGCAAGACGCTGGACGAGGCCGCTGCGCTCAAGAACAGCGAGATCGCCCAGGAACTGGCGCTGCCGCCGGTGAAGATCCACTGCTCCATCCTGGCGGAAGACGCCATCAAGGCTGCAGTGTCGGACTACAAGGCCAAGCACGCCGCCAAGGTGGAGGCCTGATCGTCCATGGCCGTCACGCTTTCCGAATCGGCGGCACGCCACATCACCCGCTACCTGTCGCGCCGCGGCAAGGGCATGGGCGTGCGCCTGGGCGTCAAGACCACGGGCTGCTCCGGTCTGGCCTACAAGCTGGAATATGTGGACGAGCAGGCGCCTGAGGACGTGGTGTTCGAAGACCACGGCGTGAAGGTGATGATCGATCCCAAGAGCCTGGCCTACATCGACGGCACGGAGTTGGACTTCGTGCGCGAGGGGCTGAACGAGGGCTTCAAGTTCCACAACCCGAACGAGCGCGATCGCTGCGGCTGCGGCGAGAGCTTCCGGATCTAGGCGGGTAGTCTTTAAAAAGAATAGCTGCTGGCGCTTGCTGGATAAGGATTTCAATATCAAATGTATTGAAAACCATTGACTGACAAGCGCAAGCAGCTCACTTTTTGGATGACTGCTCACAGCAAACCGCCTTCGCCGGCGGTTTTTTTACGATGAATCTGCAATCCAACGATTTCGAGCTGTTCGGCGTGGAGCCGCGCTTCGCGCAGGACGCCGCGGTGCTGGCCGAGCGCTGGAAGGAGCTGCAGCGCCAGGCGCACCCCGACAAGTTTGCCGCCCAGGGCGCCGCCGCGCAGCGCGTGGCCATGCAGTGGTCGGTGCGCATCAACGAGGCCTGGCAGCGCCTGAAGGACCCGCTCAAGCGCGCGGCCTACCTGTGCGAGCTGCATGGCGCGCCGATCCGCGCCGAGGACAACACCGCCATGCCCGCGGCCTTCCTGATGGAGCAGATGGAATGGCGCGAGGCGTTGGAGGACGCGGCCACCGCGGCCGACATCGACGCGCTCGACCAGCAGGTGCAGATCGCGCGCCGGGCCATGCTGGGCCGCTGCCAGCTGCTGCTGGACGATGAGTACGACTGGGCCCAGGCCGCGCAGCAGGTCAGAGCCCTTATGTTCGTTGCGCGCTTTCTGGCCGACATCGACCGCCGGCGCGAACAGCTGGAACAATAAAACACGGCTGGCGCAAATCAGGCTGAGGCAAAAGCGTTCGCCCGAAGAAGATCTTCCTGTGCACCCTTGTTTGCGCCGGCCATAAAAACCTTTCACCGATATCGACACCATGGCATTGCTGCAAATCTCCGAACCCGGCCAGTCCCCCGATCCGCACCAGCGGCGCATCGCCGTGGGCATAGACCTGGGTACCACGCACTCGCTGGTAGCGGCCGTGCGCAATGGCGTGGCCGAATGCTTGCCCGATGAGCAAGGCCGCGTGCTGCTGCCGTCGGTGGTGCACTACCACGCCGGTGGCAAGCGCGACATCGGCTACGCCGCGCTGGCCAACCCCGGGCTGGATGCGGCCAACACCATCGCTTCCGCCAAGCGGCTGATGGGCCGCACGCTGGCCGACGTGCAGGGCGCAGCCGCCTTGCCATACCAACTGGTGCAGCCCGAGGACTCGGGCATGGTCGCCATCGAGACCGTCGCCGGCCGCAAGTCGCCGGTGGAGATCAGCGCCGAGATCCTGGCCACGCTGCGCTACCGCGCCGAGGACACCTTCAACGACGACCTGTACGGCGCCGTCATCACCGTGCCTGCGTATTTCGACGACGCGCAGCGCCAGGCCACCAAGGATGCGGCGCAGCTCGCCGGCATCAAGCTGCTGCGCCTGATCAACGAGCCCACCGCCGCCGCCATCGCCTACGGCCTCGACAACGCGGCCGAGGGCATCTACGCGGTCTACGACCTGGGCGGCGGCACCTTCGACATCTCCATCCTGCGGCTGACGCGCGGCGTATTCGAGGTCATCGCCACCGGCGGCGACTCGGCGCTGGGCGGTGACGACTATGACGCCGCCATCGTGCAGTGGGTGCAGCAGCAGGCTGGCATCGAGGCCACGTCCGCGCAGGACAAGGCCCTGCTGCGCCACGCCGCCAAGCAGGCCAAGGAAGGCCTGACTGCTACTGAAACCGTAGCTGTCTGCGCTCAACTGGCGGGCACCAGCATCGATACTCCCTTGAACCGTGCCGATTTCAACGCCATCACCCAGCCGCTTACCGACCGCACGCTGGCGGCCGTGCGCCGCGCGCTGCGCGACGCGCAGCTGGCGGTCGACGAAGTGCAGGGCGTGGTCATGGTGGGCGGCTCCACCCGCATGCCGCAGGTGCGCGCTGCCGTCGGCCAGTACTTTGGAACCGAGCCGCTGGTCAACCTGAACCCCGACGAGGTGGTGGCGCTGGGCGCTTCCATCCAGGCCAACCAGCTCGCCGGCAACGACACCCATGGCAACCTGCTGCTGCTGGACGTGATCCCGCTGTCGCTGGGCATCGAGACCATGGGCGGGCTGGTCGAGCGCATCGTTAGCCGCAACGAAACCATCCCCACCGCGCGCGCGCAGGACTTCACCACCTACAAGGATGGCCAGACTGCGCTTGCCATCCACGTGGTGCAGGGCGAACGCGACCTGGTGGCCGACTGCCGCAGCCTGGCGCGCTTCGAGCTGCGCGGCATTCCGCCGATGGCCGCCGGCGCGGCGCGCATCCGCGTGAGCTTCACCGTCGACGCCGACGGCCTGCTGTCGGTCAGCGCCGAGGAGCAGGCCAGCGGCGTGCAGGCGCAGATCGACGTCAAGCCGTCCTACGGTCTGTCGGACGAGCAGATCGCCCGCATGCTGCAGGAGAGCTTCACCACCGCCGCTGAGGACATCCAGGCGCGCGCGCTGGTCGAGGCGCGCGTCGATGGCGACCGCCTGCTGCTGGCCACGCAAAGCGCGCTGGATGCCGACGGCGACCTGCTGTCCGAAGCCGAACGCGCGAAGGTGGACGGCCTGATGGATGCGCTGCGCGCAGAGATCGCTGGCAGCGACGCCGCGAAGATCGAGGCTGCCAGCGAAGCGCTGGCCAAGGGCACCGAGGAGTTCGCCGCCGAGCGCATGAACCGCGGCATCCACCAGGCGCTGACCGGCAAGAACGTGCAGTCCATCTGAATCCGATAGAAAAACCACCCATGCCCGTCATCAAAATACTGCCCCACCACGAATATTGCCCGAACGGCGCCGAGATCAACGCGCCCGCCGGTACCTCCATCTGCGAAGCGCTGCTGGAGAACGGCATCAACATCGAGCATGCCTGCGACATGAGCCGCGCCTGCACCACCTGCCACGTCATCGTGCGCCAGGGCTTCGATTCGATGGAGCCGGCCGAGGAAGAGGAAGACGACCTGCTCGACAAGGCCTGGGGCCTGGAGCCGCAGTCGCGTCTGTCGTGCCAGGCCATCGTGGCGCGCGAGGACCTGACCGTGGAAATCCCCAAGTACTCGATCAACCACGCCAAGGAAAATCACTGACCATGTCCCGCCAGATCATCCTCGACACGGAAACCACCGGCCTGTCGGCAGAGCAGGGCGACCGCGTGATCGAACTGGGTTGCGTGGAGCTGCTGGACCGCCGGCTCAGCGGCAACAACCTGCACCTGTACTTCAACCCGGACCGCAACAGCCACGAGGATGCGCTGCGGGTGCACGGCATCACCAACGAGTTCCTGAAGGACAAGCCGCGCTTCCATGAGATGGCGGCCCAGGTCCGCGAGTACCTCGAAGGCGCGGAGCTGATCATCCACAACGCCGCGTTCGACATGGGCTTCCTGAACAAGGAGTTCGAGCTGGCCGGCCTGCCGCCGCTCAAGAGCCTGGTCAGCGGCGTGATCGACACCTGGGCCATGGCCAAGGAGCTGTTCCCCGGCAAGCGCAACTCGCTCGACGCGCTGTGCGACCGCCTGGACGTGGACAACTCCGGCCGCACGCTGCACGGCGCCTTGCTCGATGCCGAGCTGCTGGCCGACGTCTACATCAACATGACGCGCGGCCAGGAGCAATTGCTGGACGTGGCCGACAGCAGCGCCGACAGCGCGCAGTCGCAAGGCATCACGCTGGCCCGCGTGGACCTGAGCCAGTTCGAGCTGCCGGTGCTGGCGCCGAACGAACAGGAACTGGCCGCGCACGACGCGGTGCTGGCGCAGATCGACAAATCCAGCGGCGACAAGACCGTCTGGAAAAAATTTGCCTGATTTCTTTTGTAGCGTGAATTTGGTGACATAATAGCGGTCTTGCCACACAGCGGCACGGGTGATTAGCTCAGCGGTAGAGCACTGCCTTCACACGGCAGGGGTCACATGTTCGATCCATGTATCACCCACCAGTTTTTCTTAATAAAGTCAACAAGTTGAGCTTATTGAGAAGGCTCCGCAGATGGCACGGTACGGAAAGTACGAAAATTTTGATTTCAGCTTATCCGTCGATATGTTGTCTACCGGGTCGTTAACTCAGCGGTAGAGTGCCACCTTCACACGGTGGAAGCCAGTGGTTCGATCCCACTACGACCCACCAAATACCAAACCCGGCCTACGTGCCGGGTTTGTCGTTTCAGAGCGTGTAGCCAGGGTGCGTCCTATTGGCAATAGATGCCTTGGCTAGTGACTGCATGCTACGACCTAGAGGTGCAAGTGCTAGATTGTTCCCGGGTGTTGGGCGGCGTAGGTCTGGTGATAAAGGCCTGCCTCGCCAATCTCGCGCATGGCGAACAGTTTGAGTAGCTTGGGCAGCGTGGGTTCTTTGGTGCCGCAATCTTTCACCGGCGGGCATGGCAACCAACCTAGCCTGAATGTCAGGATACGGCATAGAGGCCGCATCGGCGAATTGACCTCGTATTTGACGCCGTGCGGGGGTGCATCTGCATCATGCAAGACAAGCGCCTAGCCCGCATCGCCCTCCTTGGTAGGGCGTTGATCGTTTGCCATTGGCCGATGGCCTCGTGCTGAACCAGTCCCAGGGAAACGCCAGGGTGGCTCACGTTTCAGCTCGTGCGCAAAACCGCGCAGGGTCCATTGTCGCCACGTCCGCTCTTTCCATCGTGCCCCCACGCGGCTGACCGCTACCTTATGCAGCCGCCTTCCCTGACTTCATCGCGCTATCTGCTGCCGGAGGGGGCTGCATTCTCGACTGTATCCAAGCCCTTTGGCGGGGGTGAAGTTGCTGAGGGTTTTCCTGGTATTCACCCTAGATTTTTTGCCTTGCAAAATTAAAGTCATAACTTTATTATTAGGTTGGAACTTATGAAAAACTCTTCCTCCGTCACTCCTTCTGAGCCGCTCTACCGGCAGGTGAGCAGTGCCTTGCTCGAGCGCATCAAGTCTGGCGAGTTGGCCATTGGCACCATTCTTCCGAAGGAGCTGGATTTTGCCAAGGAACTCGGCGTGAGCCGGGTGACGCTGCGCCAGGCGCTGGACATCCTGGAAAAGGGCGGGGTGGTCCAGCGTGTCAGAAAGGTAGGAACCAAAATCATCGCTTCTGGCATGGCCACCGCCTATGTCCAGCAGATGGATGGCCTCGACAACATCTTGCGGCTCGCCGGCCAGACCGCGATGCGCATCGATGAGGTGAGCACGGTCAAGGGCGAGCCCGACGAAGGGTTGGCAGGCATTGCCAGCGCGACTGGCTATTGGCTGGCCGTGGCCGGGGTGCGCCACCTCCAGGGGGCCAGCGCGCTCTCGACCTGGACGACCGTTTACGTGGACAACAAGTACGCGGGCATTGCCCCCTTCCTGGAGCGCGAGGTGGACTCCATCTACGCGCTGGTGGAGCAGGTCTATGGCTTGGCCGTTCACAGCATCAGCCACCGCATCGGCGCCTGCGCTCTGAATGAGGAAATTGCCCGGGCTCTGGACCTACCCGTCGGCTCTGCAGGCCTGCAGGTCCAGGCCTGGCTGTATGCCGCAGATGGCTCGCTCATCGAGTACGTGCGATCTGTCCACAACCCGCTCTTGATTTCCATCGAACTCAAGAGCCAAAGAGGCGCTGCGTAGGCGTTCGATTTACTTTCATCCTCAGGAAACCTTCCATGAACTTCATCAAGCTCCATGCCGACGACGGCTTTGAAATCCCCGCGCTCCATGTCCCCAGCGCCACCGGCAGCGGCCGTCCCCTGGTTCTGATTCAGGAGATCTTCGGCATCAATGCCTCCATGAAGGAGGCTGCCCAGGCCTGGGCGCGCGAGGGCTTCGAGGTGCTGTGCCCGGACCTGTTTGCGCGGCAAGAGGCCGGACTCGAACTGGATCCGCGCCAGCCCGAGCAATTCCAGCGCGGCGTTGCATTGATGCAAGGCATGGACCAGGACCGCGCGGTGCGTGATCTCGACGCAGCACGCCAATGGTTCGTGGCGCAGGGGCGTGGCGAGAAGGTCGCCGCCCTGGGCTACTGCCTGGGCGGCCGCTTGGCGGTCATGATGGCCATGTCCACGCCGATCAGCGCCGCGGTGAGCTACTACGGCGTGGGCCTGGAGGCATTGCTGCCTGCTGAGCGGGTGGCAATGGCCCCCTGCATGCTCCATGTCGCTGAGCGCGACGCATTCGTGCCGGCGCAGGCTCGTCAAACGATCCTGGACCGCGCTGCGCGCCAGGATCGGATGCCGGTTCATGTGTATGCCGGATGCGACCATGCTTTCGCGCGGCCAGACGGCGAGCACTTCGACGCACCGGCAGCGGCGCAGGCCCGCGAGCGCACGCTGGCCTTTCTGCAAGCTTGATGATCGATCAGAGCGTGCAATGACATTCCAAGGCAAGACGGTCGTGGTCACTGGCGCTGCCCAGGGCATCGGCTTGGCGATCTCGCGCCGCTTCGCGCTGGACGGTGCCCGTGTAGCCATGGTCGATCTCGATGGCGGGCGTGTGCGGCAGGCGGCCGAAGAGCTGCGCGGGCAGGGCGCTGCAGTCTTTGATTGCGCCGCCGATGTGGCTGACGCACAGGCCATGCAGGACGTCGCCGCCGCCACCGAGCGGCAACTGGGCCCCTGTGACGTGCTGGTCAGCAATGCCGGTGTGCTGCTGCGCACTGTGCTGGATGATGCGCAGGTGCTCAGCCAGTGGCGCCGCACCTTGAGCGTCAATCTTGACGGCTGCTTCCATGTGGCGCATGCCTATCAGGCGCAACTGCGCCGCACGCGGGGCTGCATTGTCAACGTCGCGTCGATTCACGCTTTTGTGGCGGTGAGAAATTCAGCGGCCTATACGGCGTCCAAGGGCGGCGTCAAGCAGCTGACGCAGGCGCTGGCCCTGGAGCTGGGTGCCGATGGTGTGCGCGTGAACGCGGTCGCGCCTGGCATCACCGATACCGAGATGACGCAAGGCACGCGCAATGATCCTGCTGCCCTGGCGGCCTTCCTGTCCCGGGTGCCGTTGAATCGCACGGTACACCCCGATGACGTGGCCAACGCGGTCCGTTTCCTGGCCAGCAGCGAGGCCGCCTGCATCACCGGCGTGACGCTGCCGGTCGACGGCGGCTATTGCGCCACCTAGCGTCCCTCCATCCTTTCCCCACCTCAGAAACCGGAGTTCCCATGCTGACTCGTCGCCATTTGCTGGCTGCCGGCGCTGCTGCCGCTGCCGTACCTTCGCTCGCACCCCGCCCAGCCTGGGCGGAGAAGCTCAAGTCCACGAAGATCATCGTCGGCTTTGCGCCGGGCGGCACCACCGACCTGGTCGGGCGCCGGGTGGCCGAGAAGCTCGGGGGCAATTTCGCGGAAACCGCGATCGTGGACAACCGCTCCGGCGCGAGCGGCCAGATCGCCTGCATGGCGGTGAAGAACGCGTTGCCGGATGGACAGACCCTCTTGTGCACGCCATATTCGTGCATGGTGATCTTTCCGTTCGTCTACAAGAAGCTGGGCTATGACCCCGTGGCCGATTTCGTGCCCGTGGGCATCGCCGCCACCACCACGCAGGCCATGGCCGTGGGGCCGATGGTGCCATCCTCGGTCAAGACCGTTCAGGACTACGTGGCCTGGGTGAAGGCCAATCCGCAGTACAACGGCTACGGCTCGCCGGCGGCCGGCTCGACCTCGCATTTCCTGGGCGCGCTGCTGGGCATGGAGGCCGGGCTGCCACTGGTGCAGATTCCCTACCGTGGCGCCGTGCCCGGCATCGCGGACGTGATCGCCGGCCAGATCCCCGTCATGTTCACCACGACCGGCGACCTGCTGCCGCAATACAAGGCCGGCAAGCTGCGCCTGCTTGCCACCTCGGGGCCCAAGCGCACGATCTTCACGCCCGATGTGCCCACTTTTGCGGAGCAGGGTTTTCCGATGCTCAGCAGCGAGGAGTGGTTCGGCTTCTATGCGCCAGCCAGGACGCCGGCGGCGATCGTGCAGTCCGCCAATGCGGCGCTGCGAACCGCATTGCAGGACCGCTCGGTGATTGATTCGCTGGCAGGTCTGGGGCTGGTGGCTGCGGCCTCGTCGCCCGAGGAGATGGCCGAGTCGCAGCGCAAGCAGACCGAGCGCTGGGGGCCGCTGGTCAAGAAGATCGGGTTTACTGCCGAGTCCTGAAGCAGCGGAAATCAACGCGGTGGCATTTCAGTCATCCGCCCGCCGGCCCAGCAGCAGGCCGATGCTCAGCCCGATCGCGAGTCCGGCCGCCAGCGCGCCGGCAGTGGCATTCCAGGGCTCCTCGCGGACATAGGTGTTGACCTGGGTGGCGGCCTCCCGGGCCTTGCGCGCGGCATGCTGGCGCTTGTCCCCGATGGCCTGCCGCGCCGTGGCGAGGCGGGCCTTGAGGCGCTGGCGCAGCGCCTGGATCTGCGGATCGGCTTCGAGTTCGGGGGACGACAGCACGGCGTTGACGTCGGCCGCCAAGTCTTCGACGGCTTCGCTGGCCGCGGTGTCGAGTGCGCTGGAATGGGACATGGGAGAAAACCTTTCGATGGTGGGAGATGGGATTGGGGGCGTCAGGCGCCCAGCTTCAGCGCCGTGGGCTGCGTGAGGACCTCGGGCCGCAGGATTTCGTCGAGTTGCGCCTTGGACAGCAGGCCCTTGGCCAGCACGATGTCGTAGACGCTGCCGCCGCTGGCATGGGCTTCCTGCGCGACGGCGGTGGCGTTGGCATAGCCGATGTAGGGATTGAGCGCCGTCACGATGCCGATGGAGTTCTCCACCGAGGCGCGCAGGTGCGCCTCGTTGGCCGTGATGCCCTTCACGCAGCGCTCGGCCAGCGTCAGGCAGCCGTTGCGCAGGTGGCTCACGCTCTTGAAGATGCTGTGGGCGATGATGGGCTCGAACGCATTGAGCTGCAGTTGCCCGGCCTCGGCCGCGAAGCTGACGGTCACGTCGTTGCCGATGACCTCGTAGGCGATCTGGTTCACCACCTCGGGGATGACCGGGTTCACCTTGCCTGGCATGATGCTCGAGCCCGCCTGCATGGGCGGCAGGTTGATCTCGCCCAGGCCCGCGCGCGGGCCGCTGGACAGCAGCCGCAGGTCGTTGCAGGTCTTCGAGAGCTTGACCGCCACCCGCTTGAGCACGCCGGACAGCTGCACGAAGGCGCCGCAGTCCTGCGTGGCCTCGATCAGGTTGGGCGCGGTCTGCAGCGCAATGCCGGTGATCTCCTGCAGGTGCTTGAGCACCCGTGGCGCATAGTCCGGGTGCGCGGTGATGCCGGTGCCGATGGCGGTGGCGCCCATGTTGATCTCGCAGATCAGCAGCACGGCTTCGCGCAGCCGCGCCTGGTCCTCGCCGATCATGACCGCGTAGGTGCTGAACTCCTGGCCCAGGGTCATGGGTACGGCGTCCTGGAGCTGGGTGCGGCCCATCTTCAGCACATGCTTGAACTCATCGGCCTTGTGCTCGAAGGCCACGCGCAGCACCTCCATGGCGTCGATCAGCTGGTGGATGCCGAACCAGGTCGCGATCTTGAGCGCGGACGGGTAGACGTCGTTGGTGCTCTGCCCGATGTTCACCTGCTCGTTGGGGTGCAGGTACTGGTACTCACCCTTGCGGTGGCCCAGCAGTTCCAGCGCGCGGTTCGCGATCACCTCGTTGGCGTTCATGTTGGTCGAGGTGCCGGCGCCGCCCTGGATCACGTCGACCACGAACTGCTCGTGCAGCCGCCCGGCCTGCAGCTCCAGGCATGCGTTGACGATCGCATCGCAGCGTGGCTCGTCCAGCAAGCCCAGGTCGCGGTTGGCCAGTGCCGCCGCCTGCTTGATGCTGGCCAGCGCCCGGATCAGCTCGGGGTAGATCGAGATCGGCGTGCCGGTGATCGGGAAGTTCTCCTGCGCGCGCAAGGTGTGCACGCCATAGTAGGCGTCCGCGGGAACCTCGCGGTCTCCCAGCAGGTCGTGCTCGCTGCGAAAAGATGGATCGGTGCTCATGGTAAGACCTCCTTGCAAAAATAGGAGCTGCTGGCGCTTGCCGTACAAGCATTTCAAATGCAAATGTATTTGAATATGTCTGTTATCAAGCGCCAGCTGCTATGATTTTTATATTCCACTTACTCCGGCTTGATGACCATGGTTTCGATGATGGTCTGCAGCTGCGCGCTCATGGGCAGGTCCAGGCTGGTGCCCGAGGGCAGCTTGCGCAGGAACCAGCGCTTGTACTGGCGCTCGATCTCGCCGTCCTCGGCCAGCTCCTGGAAGCTCCTGGCGACCACCTGCGCGAGCTGCGGATCGTCCTTGCGGAACATGATGGCGTAGGGGTCGTACGAGAGGTAGTCGCCCACCACCTCGAACTTGCCACCCTTGCCCGCGTTCTCCGCGATCAGCCCGTACAGCAGCACATCGTCGGTGGCAAAGGCATCGGCGCCGCCCGCGGCCACCTGGGCAAAGCCCTGGGCGTGGTCGGGCACCACCTGCAGCTGGATGCCGAGCTTGAACTTGGCGTCCAGGTCGCGCAGCGTCTTCTCGTTCGTGGTGCCGGCCGTCACCGCCACCTTCTTGCCGGCCAGGTCGCGGAAGCTGCGGATGGCCGTGCCCTGTTTCACCATCACCTTGGTGCCGGCCACAAACATGATGGGCGAGAAGGCCACTTGCTTTTGGCGCTCCAGGTTGCTGGTGGTGGAGCCGCACTCCAGGTCCACCTTGCCGCTGGTCACCGCGGCGATGCGGTTGTCCGAGGTGACCGGCACCCACTGGATGGTGAGCGTCTTGTTGATCGCGTCCTCGATCGACGTGACCAGCGCCTTGCACAGCTCGATGGAGTAGCCGATGGGCTGCTGGCGGGCGTTGAGGTACGAGAACGGCACCGAGGCCTCGCGGTAGCCCAGCGCGATGGTGCCGCTGCCGCGCAGCTTGGCCAGCGTGCCGCTGAGTGCGGACGGTGACAGGTTGCCGGAGGCGCGGGTGGCTGCGTCGCGATCTTGCGCCTGGGCTGTCCCGGCCAGCAGCATGAGGCCCATCACGCATGCCTGCATGGGCCGCAGTTTCCATGTCCATTTGAGGTTCATGGCAGGTTCCTTGTCACTCGGCTTAGGAGTGGGCGGCAGATACAGGATGGGCCAGTGTGGCTTGCAGCTCCTGGTCCAGGCGCGCGGCATTGGTCTCGGCCTCGGCTTCGGGCAGCAGCTCGCCCTCCCACTTGGCGACCACGGCGCTGGCAATCGAGTTGCCCACCGCGTTCGTCGCCGAGCGGCCCATGTCGAGGAAGCTGTCCACGCCCAGGATCAGCAGCAGTCCGGCCTCGGGAATGTTGAACTGGTTCAGCGTCGCGGCGATCACCACCAGCGAGGCGCGCGGCACGCCAGCGATGCCCTTGGACGTAACCATCAGCACCAGCAGCATGGTGATCTGCGTGCCCAGCGACAGCTCAATGCCATAGGCCTGTGCAATGAACAGCGATGCAAAGGTGCAGTAGATCATCGAGCCGTCGAGGTTGAACGAGTAGCCCAGCGGCATGACGAAGCTCGAGATCTTGCGCTTGACGCCGAAGCGGTCCAGCGCGTCGAGGATCTTGGGGTAGGCGGCCTCGGAGCTGGCGGTGGCGAAGGAGATCATGAAGGGCTCCTTGATGAGCTTGAGCAGCTTGAAAACGCGTCCTCCCAGGAACAGGAAGCCGGCCAAGATCAGCACCAGCCACAGCACGATCAGCGCGATGTAGAAGTCCCCCATGAAGACGGCGAACTTGAGCAGCACACCCAGCCCGTTCACCGCTATGGTGGCGGCCATGGCCGCCATCACGGCGACCGGGGCGAGCTTCATCACGTAGCCGGTGATCTTGAGCATCACATGCGAGAGCTGGTCGACCGCATCGAGCAGGGTCTTGCCCTTCTCGCCCAGCGCGGCCAGCGCCACGCCGAAGAACATCGAGAACACCACGATCTGCAGGATCTCGTTGTTGGCCATGGCCTCGGCGAAGGACTTGGGCACCATGTGGCTGATGAAATCCTTGAGCGTGAACTTGCCGGTGGCCAGGTTGGCCGAGGTACCGATCTCGGGCAGCGGTAACCCAAAGTTGGCGCCCGGCTGCATGAGGTTGACCAGCACCATGCCCAGCAGCAGGGATACCAGCGAGGCACTCAGGAACCATGCCATGGCCTTGAAAAACACCCGGCCGATGGAAGATGCGTCGCCCATGTGCGCGATGCCCACCACCAGCGTGGAAAAGACCAGCGGGCCGATCAGCATCTTGATGAGACGCAGGAAGATGTCGGACAGGATGGAGATGTAGCCTGCCATTTCGGCGGCACTCTTCTTGTCCGGGAAGTTGATGAAGATCATGTGGCCGATCACGATGCCGATCACCATGGCGATCAGGATCCAGACGGCGGCGGGCAGTTTTTTCTTGGTAGAGGCGCTTGGTGCGCTGGGAGCTGTGGTTGCACTCATGGCAGTGTCTCCTTCAAAAATCTGTTGTTATCCATTGCTAGCCATGGGGATGGCTGGGAGGCGTGTTGGCGTAAACGATCTCCCGACAGCCTTCCTCGAAGGCTTTGACGGCCTGCGGCCAGCTCTGGCCGGGCCAGTGCAGTTCCATCCGGCCGGACTGTGGGGCGTAGGCCGCCGTGTACAACGTGCCGTAGCCGCGCAGCCAGGCGGGCTGGAACAAGGGCTCGCGCAGCATGGCTCCCACGGCCGCAGAGGCGGGGGCGCCGGTGCCGAGCTGGGCCTGCAACGCGGCAAGCCGCTCGCAAGCCGAGGTGGCCTGCGCGTGCGCGGGCCATTCCACGGAGTGCTGGAAGTTGGTGATGGCCCGATGGCGGGTGACTTCGACGGGCCGGTCCGGGTTCAGGAACACGGTGGCCCAGTCGCCTTGGGCATCGAGCAACGTGACGCTGTAGCACATGTGCACCGGCACGCGTTGCAGGATGGAAACGGCCGAGGCCGTGTCTTGCGCCACCTCGAGCACATAGCGCAGCACCAGCGGAATACCGAAGCCGTCACCGCAGACGGTGCGGCCGCCGAATGACAGCGATGCGGCCAGGCCCGACTCGTTCATGCCATCCAGCGCGCCCCACAGGCAGTCGCCCATGGCGACCACGCGCTGACCGCTCCAGCGGGTAGACAGCCAGCTGCCCTCCAGCAGTGCTGGCGCAAAGTCGTAGTTGCGCAGCAGCATGGGCTCGTGTTGGCCGCCGGGGTCAAGCCAGACCGCCTGTGAGCAGCCGGTGATATAGGGCGGCGGGTTCCACAGCGACAGAAAGCGCGCCTCGATATCGCCGCCGCCGGCCAGCTCCACCAGCCGCTCCCAGGTAGGCACCAATTCGGGCATGTGCTGGCGCAGGGCCCGGCGGCACTCCAGGAAGCTGGCGCGCGCCACCGCACCCTGGCGCAGGAACCAGGCCCGGTAGTAAGGCCAGGCCTGATCGCACAGCGCCTTCCATTTCTCGCCGGGCTGGTCTTCGGCGATGGCTCGGAAGTGGATGTGGATCGGCATGGCGGATGGCGTCACAGGATCTTGAACGAACCCGGCGTGGGGGCGGCCTCTTGCTGGGTGGCCAGGATGGGCTTGCCGGCGTAGTAGTTCTGGATGCCGCGGATCCAGTCGCGCGCCCGGACGTTGAGCTTGAAGTTGTCGTCCATCGAGCGGCCGCGCGTGATCAGGATGCCCAGGTCGGCGCCCTCGTAGCGGTAGTCGCCAGGCCCGGTGATGCGCAGGAAGAACGCCTCGCGCTCCGAGTCGATGGCCTTGCGGTTGTAGTCGAAGCGCTGGTAGGCTACGCTGCCGTCCTCGGCCATGCGGTAAATGCCGGTGGCCGGCGCGTGCGTGACCTGGTCGATCTTGTCGGAGGTGTACTTGATGACCACCTGGGACCAGGAGTCTATGAAGTGCGGCTGGGCCCAGCGCTCGTTGATCTCCTTGACGTTCAGGTCGAACGGCACGCCGGAGAATTCGAGCAGGTGGAACAGGAACAGCGGCGCATCGGCGTAGGCGAAGGCGGCGTGGTTGGTCATGGGGCTGGCGCCGCAGATGCGCGGGTTCAGCTCGCCCAGGTACACCTCGCCGTTGTCGGTGTCGATCAAGAAGTCGAGGTCGAAATAGCCGCGGTAGCCCTCGGCCAGCAGCTGGTTGCCGAAGCGCTCGGCCATGTCGCGCGCCTTGGCGCGCACCTCTTCGGAGAAGGCGCCGGGAAAGACCTCGTTGCCGCACCAGCCGCCCTTGTAGGGCGTGAGCTCACGCGCGCCCACCACCTCGGTCAGCAGCGGGCCCACCAGCGTGCCCGACTGCGTGGCGCAGGCCTCCAGCGTGGCGCCGCGGCAGTTGATGCGCTTCATGATCTTGACCTCGGGGTCGTTGACGATCTCATCCTTGTGCTTGTTGAAGTCGTCTTCCGAGGCGATGAAGAAGGTGGTGTGGCCCGAGTCGCCGAAGGCCGACTGCACCACCAGGTCCTTGCCCAGGCCGTTGCGCTCGGCGATCTGCATCAGGTGCTGGTAGCTGTCGACCTTCTCCAGTGCGTTGGGCACCGAATGCACGCCGGCCTTGTTGCCGATGCGCACGGTCTCCATCTTGTTGTCGCAGCGCTGGCGCAGCTTGGCTGGCGGGAACCAGACTTCCATGCCCAGTTCCTTGGCCAGCTCCTCGGTCTTCTCGTCGAACATCAGGAAGGTGGCGACCGGCTTGCCGCCGCGGCGCTCGATCAGGTCAACCACGTCCTTGTGCTGCAGCAGGTAGTTGTTGATGTCCTCGATGGACTGGAATTCCTCATGCGGAAGCTCCTGCGGCACGAAGACGTTGGGGTGGCGTCCGTCGAAGCAGTCTATGTAGTTGATGTAGCGGAAGCGGTTGACCCATCGGTCCATGCCCAGCAGGTTGAAGTTGGTCGCGCTGATGAAGTAGATCGGCCGCTCGTTGCGGTGGAACATCAGCAGCAGATCGGAGATGCTCTTGACTTTGTTGCTCACTTCTTGCTCCTCGGGTTGGACTTCTTTGGGGTAGGGGACTCGGTAGCCAGAACCAGTTCGGCGGGCGCGATCGCGTCGCTGGCCTGGGCTTGCGCGGCGCGGCCGGACAGCGCGAGCGCCGCTCGGGCGGCGGTGGCCTGCGCGGCCCGATCCAGCGCGGGCTGGCTGAAGATGCGGAAGCCCAGCTCGGGGCGGAAACCGTGGATTTCACGCACGTCCAGCGCCGCCATGAATTCCAGGATCTCGGCGCTGATCACCTGCCCTGGAACCAGGATGGGAAAGCCCGGTGGATAGGGAATCACGAAGAGCGCAGACACCAATTCGCGCCCCTGGGCGATGGCGTGGGCAGCCTCGGGCATGTCGATGTATTCGCAGTTCGTGTCGTCGTACGAGAGGAAGAAGGCGCTGCGGATGTCGCCGTCGCGGGTGCCGGCACGCCCCTCGACGCTGCGGCCGCGGAACGCGAAGTGGAAGCTCGAGAAATTGGGCAGCGGCGGCTGCTCCAGCGTCAGCGAACGCACGCGCTTTTCATGGATGCGCCGCTCGATGGCGCTCATGTCGGCCACGCGCGCGTCGACGTCGCGGGCGATCTTGATCAGCACCTCGATCAGGTAGGCGATCGCGGAGCGCGTGCTGCCGATGTTCGTCATGAACAGCACGGTGTTGCGCGAGGTCTTGTTGATCTGGATGCCGTACTTGTCCATCAACTCCTTGTTCTTGAAGGTGTCGCCGTCCATGCCGGTCGTGCCGATCACCAGGGTCGCACGCGTCGGGTCGAGCACGAATTCATCGCTGCGCCACGCAGCCTCGAGGTTGTCCCAGCCCGTCTCGTCGTTGTAGTAGTTGTCCACGCCGGATTCGCGGTAGGCCAGCGGCACCAGGTCGCCGATGCGCAGGAAGCGGAAATAGCGCTTGAGCAGCGGGTGGTGCAGCACCTGCTCGCGCAGGCTCATCGCCAGCTCCAGCTGGCGCTGGATCAGCTCGTAGCCTTCCAGCTCCACCTGGCGGCGGCCCACATCGAGCGATGCAAGGATCTGGTAGTTCGGCGAGGTCGACGTATGCGTCATGTAGGCCTCGTGGAACGATTCCTCCGCCTTGTCCTTGAAGTCCTGGTCCCAGATGTGGATCATCGAGCCCTGGCGCAGCGCGGTCAGCGTCTTGTGCGTGGAGTGCGTGGCGTAGACGCGCACGCGCGCCCGGGCCGGGTCGGGGATCAGGCGGGTGTCGAGCAGCTGTTCGTCGTCATTCCAGTCGATGCTGGCGGCGAAATCGGCGTAGCGCTTGGCGTAGGCCGGATCCTTGAAGGTCTCGCACAGCTTGGCGGCGCTGGCCATGGCGGTGCGCTGGCGATAGATGGGGTGGCAGCGCGCGAAGGCGAACCAGGCCTCGTCCCACAGGAAGACCAGGTCGGGCTTGATGGCCAGGCATTCCAGCATCACCCGCTCGACGTCATAGACGATGCCGTCGAAGGTGCAGTTGGTGAGCAGGACCATGCGCACGCGGTCGAGCGTGCCGGCGCGCCGGAAGCCCAGCAGGGTCTCCTTGATGTGGCGCAGGGGCACCGCGCCGTACATCGAGTACTGGTCCAGCGGATACGAGTCGAGGTAGGCCACCTGCGCGCCCGCCAGCACCAGGCCGTAGTGGTGCGACTTGTGGCAGTTGCGGTCCACCAGCACGATGTCGTCGGGCCGCACCAGCGCCTGCACCACGATCTTGTTGCAGGTGGAGGTGCCATTGGTCGCGAAGTAGGTACGGCGTGAGCCGAAGGCGCGGGCGGCATATTCCTGGGCGAGCTTGAGCGGGCCGACCGGGTCGAGCAGCGAATCGAGCCCGCCCGAGGTGGCCGAGGTCTCGGCCATGAACAGGTTCATGCCGTAGAACTGCGCCAGGTCACCGATCCAGTTGCTGTTCATGATCGCCTTGCCGCGGGCCAGCGGCAGTGCGTGGAATACGCCGGTGGGCTGCTTGGCATAGTCGCGCAGCGCATGGAAGAACGGCGTTTTGTGGCGCTCGCCCACGCCTTTCATGATGGCGCTGTACAGCTCGATGTGGTCTTCTTCGCCAAAGAAGATCCGCTTGAACACCTCACCCACGCGCGCGGCGACGTCCTCGACGCTGACGTCGGTGACGAGGTACAGGTCCAGCTCGGGGCGCAGCTGCGCGATCTGGCGGCCCAGCAGCGGTCCGCGCTCGAACTCGGGCATGGACTCGCTGTTGTCGTCCACCCCCTCAAGGAAGCGGCGCAGCATGCCGTTCCGGTTGACCGAACGGAACGGGAAACCGTGGCGGATGACCACCGCCTGCAGGTTGAAGTTGACCAGGGTGGCGATCAGCGCGTCTTCGAAGCTGGGAACGACGACGATGTCGAAGACGAAGTCGTCGTCCGGGCTGCGTTTGCGTTGCACGCGGCGGCGCAGCGCGTCTTCCTCGCTGGCGGACATCTCGTCGACGATCAGCACCTCGAAGTAGGGGCGGGCCAGCTGGGCCTGGCGTTCGCTGTCGGTCTCGATCTGCGAGGGCAGCTCGTTGTCGCTGTCCAGCGTGTTGGGGTCGTGGCGGTAGGTGCGCGCGGCCAGCACACGGTGGATGCGCCGGGCTGCCTGGTGCGCGCGCGCCAGTTCCTCGCGCTCGATCCACAGGCACAGCTCGCCGAACACCCGGCCGCCGGGAAAGGCCCAGTAGCTCTCGACCGGCGCCAGCGCGTCGAGGATGCGGCGCACATGCGCGAGCCGGCTTTCGCGCTCGGGATGCTCCGCGGGCAGGATGGCCAGCCGGCTGAGATCGTCCACCAGGCTGATCCAGCCATCGGCCCGCATCTCCCAGACGCTGCGGTGTCGGCTGAGCGAGGCACGGGCGCGCGGTTCGGTCAAGGATCGGGATGTCATGTTGGTCTCCTGGGGCGCCGGATCGGGTATCTCCGTCCGGCTTATTGGTGGTTCGAGGTGGCGATCGCTGCGGAAAGGTCAGGTCAGTTCGGCTTGGTCAGTGCTCCCAGGCTGTGCAGGTACGGAAAATCACCGCCGTCCTTGCGGTAGACAGTGAAGTCGCAGTCGCGGTCGCGGAAGCTTTTCAGCGGCTGCCCCAGGTTGCTGCGCAACCCGCGCTCGCGCTCGCGCCGCACCTTGGCGAAATCGACATCAATGGCAATGATCTCGGGGCTGCCCTCGGCCTGGTGCAGCACGTAGCCGGAAGGGTCCACGATGATCGAGCGCCCGACTCCGCCATGCTCCACGCCATTGACGTCGAAGAAGTAGACCTGGTTGGTGGCGGCCGAGGCACGGGCGATGGCCAGTTCCACGTCGCGGTCGATGGTGTCGGTCATGGTCGGGTGCAGGATCACTTCGGCACCCATGGCTGCCAGCGTGCGCGTGGTCTCGGGAAACCACATGTCGTAGCAGATCGACACGCCGAAGCGGCCCGCGCCAGGCACGTCGAACACGCAGAACTCGGTGCCGCCGGCCACGTCGCGCTCATACGGGCGGAACGGGAACAGCTTGCGAGCGCGCGTGACGACCTCGCCCTCGGGATTGATGACCGGTGCGGTGTTGTAGACCACGGGGCCCTCGGGTCCGGCCACGCTTTCGAACAGCGAGCCGGGGACGAGCCACAGGCCGGTCTCCCGTGCCAGCTTGCACAGCCGGTCCTCGGTAGGGCCGGGCAGCGGCTCGGCCTTGTCGTGCTTGGGGCCGAGTGCGGCCAGCTCCGAGAACAGCACCATGCGTATCCACGGAAAGCGCATGCGGATATGGCGCATGTAGTCGCCCATGCGATCCACATTGCTCTCGAAGGCCGAGACCTGCATCTGCACGCCGGCGATGCCGAAGGTGTTTTCGGCGCCGCTCATGCGTCCAGCCCCGCGAGGCACACGTACTTGATCTCCAGGAACTCTTCGAGCCCGTACCTGGAGCCCTCGCGGCCCAGGCCGGACTGCTTGACGCCGCCGAACGGCGCCTCGGCGGTGGAGATCAGGCCGGTGTTGACGCCGACCATGCCCGATTCAAGCTGCTCGGCCACGCGCATGATGCGGCCGATGTCGCGGCTGTAGAAGTAGGCGGCCAGGCCGAACTCGGTGTCGTTGGCCCGGGCGATGGCTTCGGCCTCGGTGTCGAAGGCGAAGATCGGTGCCAGCGGGCCGAAGGTTTCCTCGTGCGCGACCAGCATGTCGGCGGTGGCGCCGGCCACGACCGTGGGCTCGTAGAACTGGCCCCCCAGTGCATGGCGCTTGCCGCCGGTGAGTACCTTGCCGCCCTTGGCCACGGCATCGGCCACGTGCTCCTCGATCTTGGCCACGGCCTTGGCGTCGATCAGCGGACCTTGGGTGACGCCGGGCTCGACGCCGTTGCCCACCTTGAGCGCGTTGACCTTGGCAACCAGCTTGTCGGTGAAGGCCTGCAGCACGCCCTTTTGCACGTAGATGCGGTTGGCGCAGACGCAGGTCTGGCCGGTGTTGCGGTATTTGGAGACCATCGCCCCCTCGACGGCGGCGTCGAGGTCGGCATCGTCGAAGACGATGAAGGGCGCATTGCCGCCCAGCTCCAGCGAGAGCTTCTTGATCGTGTCGGCCGATTGGCGCATCAGTGTGCGGCCCACTTCGGTGGAGCCGGTGAAGGTGAGCTTGCGCACCAGCGGGTTGGCCGTCATCTCGCCGCCGATCTGCGAGGCCGATCCGGTGAGCACCGACAGCAGCCCCGCCGGCAGGCCGGCGCGCTCGGCCAGCAGCGCGAAGGCCAGCGCGGAAAACGGCGTCTGCGTGGCGGGCTTGACCACCATCGAGCAGCCTGCCGCCAGTGCCGGGCCGGCCTTGCGCGTGAGCATGGCGGTGGGAAAGTTCCACGGCGTGATCGCTGCGGTGACTCCGATGGGCTGCTTCAGCGCCAGGATGCGGCGGTCGGCCAGCGGCGCGGGAATGGTGTCGCCGTAGACGCGGCGCGCCTCGTCGGCAAACCATTCGATGAAGGACGCGGCATAGGCGATTTCGCCCTTGGCCTCGGCCAGCGGCTTGCCCTGCTCGCTGGTCATGATGAGGGCCAGGTCGTCCTGGTTGGCCAGCAGCAGGTCGTTCAGGCGCCGCAGGACGGCGCTGCGCTCCTTGGCCGGGCGCTTGGCCCAGGCATGGCGGGCAGCTTCGGCGGCCTCGATGGCGCGGCGGGTCTCGGCGGCGCCGCAGACCGGCACGGTGCCGACCTGCTCGCCGGTGGCGGGGTTGCGCACGGCCACGGTGGCGCCATCGTCGGCGTCCACCCAGGCGCCGGCGATGAAGGCTTGCTGGCACAGCAGCGAGGAATCGTTCAGTTTCAAGGACATAAGGTAGCGGGGTTGGTATGAAAAAGTGAGCAGTCAGCGCTGGTTGTTGATGTTTTTTAGCTGTTTTTCATTGAAAACAACAGCTATGGAAAGCGCTAAAAGCTCTCTTTTTTGTAGCGAGAAACTTATCCGTGCAGGGCGGCGGCCAGAATATCCAGGCCTTCATCGAGCAGGGCGTCCTCGATGGTCAGCGGGAACAGGAAACGGACCACATTGGCATGGATGCCGCAGGTCAGCAGCAGCAGGCCGGCGTCGCGGGCACGGGCCTGCACCTGGCGGGTGAATTCGGCATCGGGCTTGCCATTGGCGTCGTTGAACTCCACGGCCACCATGGCGCCCAGGCCGCGCACATCGGCAATCTGCGGAACCGTGGCGCGCAGGGCGTCGAGCCGGGCCTTCAGGCGCAGGCCCAGCTGCTCTGCGCGCTCGGACAGCCGTTCTTCCTCCATGACATCGAGCACCGCATGGGCCGCGGCCACGGCCAGCGCATTGGCCGCATAGGTGCCGCCCAGGCCGCCCGGCAGCGGTGCGTCCATCAGCTCGGCGCGGCCCACCACGCCCGATAGCGGCAGGCCGCCGGCCAGGCTCTTGGCGACGGTCATCAGGTCGGGCACCACGTCGTAGTGCTCCATGGCAAAGAGCTTGCCGGTGCGCCCGAAGCCGGTCTGAATCTCGTCGGCGATCATGACGATGCCATGGCGGTCGCAGATCTCGCGCACCGCGCGCATGAACTCGGGCGGCTGCACGTAGAAGCCGCCTTCGCCCTGGATCGGCTCCAGGATGATGGCCGCGACCTGTTCGGGATCGATGTCGGCCTTGAACAGCTTGTCCAGTGCGGCCAGCGACTGCTCGACGCTCACGCCGTGCAGCGCCACCGGCGCGGGCACGTGGTAGATGCTGCCCGGGAAGGGGCCGAAACCGGTCTTATAGGGCACGACCTTGCCGGTCAGCGCCATGCCCAGGTAGGTGCGGCCATGGAAGGCGCCGGTCAGCGCGATCACGCCGGGGCGGCGCGTGGCGGCGCGGGCGATCTTGATGGCGTTCTCCACGGCCTCCGCGCCCGTCGTGAAGAAGGCGGTCTTCTTGGCGTGCTTGCCGGGTGTGAGCGCGTTCAGCCGCTCGGCCAGCGATACCACGCTTTCATAGGGGACCACCTGGTAGGCGGTGTGGGTGAAGCGTTCGAGCTGCTCACGCACGGCCTGCATCACGCGTGGATGCCGGTGGCCGGTATTGAGCACGGCGATGCCCGAGCCGAAATCGATGAAGCGCCGGCCTTCGACGTCCCAAAGCAGGGCGTTTTCGGCGCGCTCGGCGTAGAAGGGGAAACCTATGGCTACGCCGCGTGGTGTGGCTGCGAGCCGGCGGGCATCGATGGACTGGTTGCTGGAGCAGAGGTCTGCGGCAAGAGGTGCATTCATGGCGTTATCGGTCGGGCGCTGCACGCCCTGGATCACTGGACATGGAAAGCAGTCTAGGAGTACATTGATCCCAACAAAAGAACCAAATATGGCAAATGGAATAGAACCAATATCCCGAGCGGCTCATGCCACGCTGCCCGACTTCGTCATCCGGCATTTCCAGCGCAGCGATGCCGAATACAACCATCGCCAGCTTTACCGCATCCTCAAGGACGGCATCCTGCGTGCGGCGCTGCCCGCCGGATCGAAGCTGCCGCCCAGCCGCGAGATGGCCCAGACGCTGGGCATTGCCCGCAATACCGTCGTGCAGGTCTATGAGCAGTTGGCGCTGGAGGGGCTGGTGCAGGCAGGCGTGGGGCGGGGCACCTATGTGGCCGAGGTGGCGCCGGCATTTGAGGACCAGCCGCCGCCCACGCCGGTGCAGCGCCGCGGCACGCCGCTGTCCAGGCGGGGGCGCGCCATCGTGGGCGGTGCGCGGGCCAGCCCGCTGCAATGGGGGGCGTTTGCGCCGGGTGTGCCCGAACTGCGGATGTTCCCCGGTGCCGTCTGGAGCCGGTTGCATGCCCAGGCCTGGCGCGAGCTTGCCGCGCCGCGGCTGAGCTATGCCACCGGCGCCGGGCATCCCGCCCTGCGCGAGGCGATCGCCGAGCACCTGCAGGGCACCCGGGGAGTGGCGTGCAGCGCCGAGCAGATCCTCATTACCAGCGGTGCCCAACAGGCGCTGCACCTGATTGCGCAATTGCTCGCTGACCCGGGTGACACCGTCTGGCTCGAAGATCCGGGCTACTGGGGCGCGCGCAGCGTATTCCGCATGGCCGGGCTGCAGTTGCAGCCGATTGCGCTGGATGGCGAGGGGCTGGCACCTACGCCGCAGCAACTGCAGGTGCCACCGCGGCTGATGTTCGTGTCGCCCTCGCACCAATACCCCACTGGCGTGCTGATGGGACACGGCCGCCGTCGCCAGTTGCTGGACTATGCGGCCTCCCACCGCGTCTGGATCGTGGAGGACGACTACGACAGTGAATTCCGCTTCGCGTCGCGCCCGCTGCCGGCCCTCCAGGGCCTGGACGAGCGCGGCCGCGTGATCTACCTGGGCACCTTTTCCAAGACCATGTTTCCCTCGCTGCGCCTGGCCTACCTTGTGCTGCCGCGCGATCTCACCGAGAGCTTTGCCCGTGCGCTGAACGAACTGTTCCGTGAGGGCCAGACCATGCAGCAGATGGTGTTGGCGCAATTCATGCGGCAGGGCCACTATGTCAATCACATCCGCCGCATGCGTCTGGTCTATGGCGAGCGCCGCCGCGTGCTTATCGACGAAATAACGCAACGGCTGGGCGGTGCCGTGTCCGTGCTGGGCGGGGACGCCGGCCTGCACCTGGTGCTGGGCCTGCCGCCGGGAACGGATGACGAGACCATCGCCCGGCAGGCAATCAAACAGGGTGTGTTGACACGGCCACTATCGCTGTACTCGCTCAGGCCCGATTCGGCGCCCGGTCTGGTGCTGGGCTATGGTGCGGTGACGGAGGAGGAGATTCGCCACAGCTTTGGTTTGCTTTCGGGAGTGATTGAAGCGAGTTTGTAATGGGCTGCCTACAGTGGAAGGCGTTGCCACGGGCCATGGGCGCCCGGGCTGGATGAATCGAGGAGGAGGCTATGCAGAATGTGATCGAGGCGGTGACGCCGAAGGGCGATATGGTTTTTCGCGTTTCCGATGGAAGCTATGTCGTCGCGTAGCAGATCGACGCCAAGCCTTTGAAACCAGCGCAGGTGCTCGAAGGTGTCCTGGACAACATAGGCATCGAAAGTGCCAGGGACCCGGCCACGGTGACGACCTACGAGTTCTTCATTGCCGCCTATGGCCTGTCGCGCGAGGGGGCGCTGGGGGCCCCTGAGTAAGGAGGGCGAGGTCCTGGCCTTTCTTTAGGCCAGATTGATCTGCCAGGAGATGCCGAACCGATCCTGGATCCAGGCGAACTGGCGGCTGAATCCATAGTTGCCCAGCGGCATCAACGCCTGGCCGCCTTCCGACAGCGCCTCATGGATGCGGGCGATTTCCGCTTCCGTGTCGCATTCGACGAACAACGACATCGACGGCGTGAAGTTGAACGCGTGCGGATACGCGCTGTCGATGGCCATGAACCGCCGCCCCTGGAGCTGGAACACCGCCGTCTTGACCGTGCCCTCGGGCTGGTCTTCGCCCGGGCCGTAGAGGTCGACGCGCTCGATGCGGGACTGCGGAAACAGCGCGACATAGAAGTCGATCGCCGTCTTGGCCTGAGCGTGTTTGTCGCCTGAGAACATGAAGAAAGTGAGGATGTCTTTCAAGATCTATCTCCAGAAGGAATAGTGGTCACGCCGCATCGGCTCAGCGTCAATGGGCTTCAACCAGCGATTGCAGGCGTCCCAGCGCCCGATCCCAGCCTGCGGAGATCGCGTTCAGGAACGCTTGCGCTTCTGCGATGTGCCGCGGATCGAGTGCATACAGAACCTCCTTGCCATGGCGCTCGCGCACCACCAGTTCTGCCGATTCGAGCACCTGCAGATGCTTGGTGATCGCCTGCCGGCTGATGGCCTGCCCCTGTGCCAGGGTCGAGGCAGACAAGGCGCCGGCGACCAGCAGGCGCGAGACGAGCGCCAGGCGTGTGGCGTCGCCCAAGGCGGCGAAGACGCTCGCCAGCGTCTGTTCACGCGCGTTCGACATGGCGCTGCACATTCTGGATCTGGGCGCTCCAGCCGCCGTCGTTCATCATGAAGGCACGCTCGCGCCGGTGCGCCGGTATGCTCTCGAAGCCCGACTCGGTGATGGTCAGCCGGGTGCCTTCGGCCACGGATTCGAGCCGGAACTCGACCAGCGTGGTCGACTCGTCGCCCGGATCGCAGTCGGCGTCGATGCCGTAGGGAATCCAGCGGAAGCTGAAGCGGTGCGGCGCATCCATGCGCTCCACCGTGCAGAACACCGCGTTGGGCTGCGGCAGCCGGATGCCCGATGGCTCCAGCCCCGCCGAGATCTGGCATTGCCTGATGTACTGCTCGTCGAACGTCCCCTCATAGGTGCCGGTCACCGTCTGCCCCGGCGCAAAGGGCTGGTGCAGCTGGACGCCAAACCACTGCGAGAACTCCGCGGCGTCCGTGATCGCGTGCCAGACGCGCTCGATGGGGGCGCGCAGCACCAGGCTTTTCTCAATCTGGTCATGGGTGTTCATGGCGGTCTTTCATGCAATGGATTGGTTGCACTATAGTCCATCCACACCTCATGTACAACTGAAAGGTTGCAAGTTGGTGGCGTTGCCTACGGGGCCAGCAGATGGTCCTGGTACTGGCTGCGCAACTGGTGCTTGAGCACCTTGCCGGTGGCGCCCAGCGGCAGCTGCTCGACGAAGAGCACGTCGTCCGGCGTCCACCATTTGGCGATCTTGCCGTCGTAGAAGGCCAGCAGCTCGTCGCGCGAGACCTCGGCGCCGGGTCTGCGGGTGACGATCAGCAGCGGGCGCTCATCCCACTTGGGGTGCCGGGCGGCGATGCAGGCCGCCGAAGCGATCGCCGGGTGCGCCATGGCGATGTTCTCCAGGTCGATGGAGCCTATCCATTCGCCGCCGGATTTGATCACGTCCTTGGCGCGGTCGGTGATGTTCATGAAGCCCTGCGCATCGATGGTGGCCACGTCGCCGGTGGGGAACCAGCCCTGGCCGCCGGCGTCCGCCACCAGCGGGCTGGCGCTGTCGCCGCCCAGGTACGCGGCAGCCACCCAGTGGCCGCGCACCAGCAGCTCGCCGCTGCTGTGGCCGTCCCAGGGCTTCTCGGTGCCGTCGGCGTCGATGATCTTCAAGTCTATGCCGAACAGCGCGCGGCCCTGCTTGGCCTGCACGGCGCGGCGCTGCTCCGTGGGCCAGGCGAGCTGCTCGTTCTTGAGCGTGCAGATCGCGCCGGCCGGGCTCAGCTCGGTCATGCCCCAGGCGTGCAGCACCTGCACGCCGTAGTCGTCCTCGAAGGCCTGCATCATCGCCGGTGGGCAGGCCGAGCCGCCGATGATGGAGCGCCGCATGGTGGAAAAGCGCAGCCGGTTCGACTGCACATGGCCGAGCAGGCCCTGCCACACGGTGGGCACGCCGGCCGACAGCGTGACGCCTTCGGACTCCATCAGCTCGTGCAGCGAGCGCCCGTCCAGCGCCGGGCCGGGCAGCACCAGCTTGGCGCCCACCATGCAGGCCGAGTAGGGCAGGCCCCAGGCGTTGACGTGGAACATGGGCACCACCGGCAGCACGGCGTCGCGCGCGGACAGGTTGAACGAGTCCGGCAGTGCCGACGCGTAGCTGTGCAGCACGGTGGAGCGGTGGCTGTACAGCACGCCCTTGGGGTTGCCCGTGGTGCCGCTGGTGTAGCACAGGCTGGAGGCGGTGTTCTCGTCGAACTCCGGCCAGTCGTAGTGGTCGCCGTGCGCGGCCAACAGGGTCTCGTAGCACAGCAGGTTGGGGATGCCGCTCTGCGCGGGCATGTGCTCCGGCCCGGCCATCAGCACGAAGTGGCGGATGCCGGCCAGGCGCGGCGCGACGCGCTCGACCAGCGGCAGGAAGCTCAGGTCGAAGCACAGCACCTGGTCCTGCGCGTGCTCGGCGATCCAGGCCAGCTGGTCGTCGTGCAGGCGCGGATTCAGCGTGTGCAGCACGGCGCCCGAGCCGCTGACGGCATAGTACAGCTCCAGGTGGCGGTAGCCGTTCCAGGCCAGCGTGCCCACGCGCTGGCCGCGGGTCACGCCCAGGCCGGCCAGCGCATTGGCGAGCTGGCGTGCGCGCGAGGCCAGGTCGCGGTAGTTATAGCGGTGGATGTCGCCCTCGACCCGGCGCGAGACGACGAGCTGGTCGCCGTGGTGGCGTTCTGCGTGGCGCAGCAGCGCCGAGATCAGCAGCGGCTGCTGCATCATTTGTCCAAGCATGGGAATCTCCTAGAAGGTATGGCGCAGGCCGAGCATCACGGCCGTCACGTTGCGATCGGCAGCCACCGCGGTGGCGTAGACCGGGCTCAGGTTCATGTTGCTGCCGCGGTTGCTGGTGTAGGCGCCCTCGACATACAGGGTGCTGCGGCGCGACAGCAGGTAGTCCAGCCCCAGCACCAACTGCGACGAGCGGTGGCCGGCGTTGGTGTTGTCCTTGATGTGGTAGTAGCCAGCGGACATCGCCACCGTGGGCGAGATCTTCCAGCCTGCGCCCAGCGTCCACATGTCCAGGCTGTACGAGCCGCCCGGCAGGATGGCCTTGGCCGGGTTGCGCGCCGCGAAATAGCTGGCGCTGACGGTGTAGCCGTCCCATTGGTACAACGCGCCCGCCGAGTACAGCCGGTTGGTGTTGGCTGTGGGGCTGAAGCCGGCCTTGCCCGCGGCCGCTACGCCTGCTGCGGCGCTGCCGGTCGCCACCGTATAGGCCGCTGTGGCGGCAGGCAGGTTGTTGCCGTAGCCGTTGTAGACCAGGCCCGAGAGCTTGAGGCCGTTCGCGTCGTACACCACGGTGGCCACCTGCTGTGAGTTGGCCTTGGCACCGTGGCCGGTTTCGCCGAAGGCATACAGCGCGTTGAAGGTGAGGTGGTTCCACACCGGCGAGGTATAGGCCACCGCGTTGTCGTTGTAGATGGTGCCGAACGCGGGATTGGAGTTGTTGCCGATGAAGGCGCCGCTGGCGCTGTTCAGCCCCACCAGCCCGGTCAGCGAGCTGCCGAAGTAGCGGCCGCCGCGGGCGTCGGTGGCGGCCATGGTGTAGTACAGCGGCGAGACCTGCCGCCCCAGCTTGACCGCGCCCCAGGCGCTGGCCAGGCCCACGGTGGCGAACTGGTTGAAGAACGAGGTGGTGCTGCTGCTGTTGGGCCCGCCCACCGCGCCGCTCTCGGTGGACACGTTGCCCTGCAGGTGGATCTGGGCCTTGAGGCCGCCGCCCAGGTCTTCGGTGCCGCGGAAGCCGAAGTTGCTGCCGCCGATGCCGCCGTCCTTCTGCTTGAGCGTATGGCCATTGGGGTTGGCCGCCTTGGGCAGGTAGCCGGTGCCGCTGCTGGTGTTGGAGATGCTGAGCACGCCGGAGTCGATGGCGCCGTAGATGCTGAGGTTGGACTGGGCCGCTGCTGGCATGGGGGGCAGGGCAGCCAGTGCGGCCGCGAAGGCCACGGCCGGTGCCAGGGCGCTGCTGTGCAAGGGGTTCATGGGTTTGTCTCCTGGTGTTGTTGGGCCGAATGCTAGGGACGACCGGCCTTTGCCGCTGTAGAATTTGGGACGTTCGATGTCGAAGTTGGGACACATCCATGACAACCCTGACGCGGATGGTGCGCAGCGCCAGCCTGAGCGGCTATGTCGACCTGGCCTCGTCGCTGGGGCTGGACGCCCATGCGATCCTGCGCAGTGCGGGCCTGTCGCCGCGCAGCCTCGAAGACGTGGAGACCCTGCTGCCGGTGGCGGCGGTGGGGCGCCTGCTGGCGCTCAGCGCCGAGCGCTCGGGGGCCGAGGATTTCGCGCTGCGGCTGGCGGCGCAGCGCACGCTGTCCAACCTGGGGCCGATCAGCCTGGTGCTGCTGGGCGAGGCTACGCCGCGGCAGGCGCTCGATACGCTGTGTCGCTACCTGCGGCTGCTCAATGCCTCGCTGATCACCCACATCCAGGAAGAGGGCGCGACGGTCGTCATCCGCGAGGAGATGCTGCTGGAGCCCAGCACCTCGCTGCGCCAGCCCATCGAGCTGGCCATCGGCGTGATGTTCCGCATCCTGCGCGAGCTGATCGGCCCGCAGTGGCGCCCCATGCAGGTGTGCTTCGCCCACCGGCCGCCGCGCGACGCTGGCGGACACCTGGCCTTCTTCGGCGCCGGGCTGGTGCGCTTCAACCAGGAATTCAACGGCCTGGTCTGCCACGTGGCGGACCTGCAGCGGCCGCGCGCTGCGTCAGACCCGGGCATGGCCCGCTTTGCACGCGACTACCTCGACCGCGCGCTGCGCAGCCACGGGCCGGCCACGCAGGAGACCGTGCGCCAGCTGATCGCGGCGCTGCTGCCGGGCGGACGCTGCACTGCGCAGCAGCTCGCGCAGCACCTGCAGGTCGACCGGCGCACCATCCACCGCCATCTGGCGGCCGAGGGCACGAGCTTTTCCGACCTGCTGGGCGAGGTGCGCCGCGAGCTGGTGCAGCGCCAACTGCGCGACAGCGACCTGCCCTTGAGTGAGGTGGCAGGGCTGCTGGGCTTTGGCTCGCTCAGCGCTTTCGGCTACTGGTTCCGCGGCAGCTTCGGCTGCAGCGTGACGCAGTGGCGCCAGCGTGAAGCGCCTTAGCCCCGGGCGCGCCAGCGCGCCGGCGCGGCGCCAAACTGGGCCGAGAACCAGCGCGTGAACGAGCTGGGCGTGCTGTAGCCCAGCAGCTCGGCGACGCGGGCCAGGCTGTACTCGGGGTTGTCCATGTAGCGCTGGGCCAGCTCGCTGCGCACGTCGTTCAGCAGGTCGCTGAAGTTCGTGCCCGCCTCGTCGAGCTGGCGCTGCATGGTGCGCACGCTCAGGCCCAGGCCCTGGGCGATGTAGGTGCTGCTGGCCCGGCCCGAGGGCAGCATCAGGTAGATGGCGTGGCGCACGTCGGCGACGACCGACGGCGCCTGGGCCGTGGGCAGCGATTCGATGAACCGCTGCGCATGCCGTGCCATGGCGGGCTCGGCCGACGGGTTGGGCTTGTCCAGGTCGGCCGCGGCCAGCACGATGCCGTTGAACTCCTGGTCGAAATCGACTGGGCACTGGAACAGCCGGCGGTGCGTGGCCGGATCGGGCGGCGCGGCGTGGCTGAACTGCACGGCCAGCGGCTTCCAGCGTGAGCCCATCAGCGCCGCGCACATGCGGTACAGCACGCCGATGGCCAGCTCGTTGGCCTGGCGCGAAGGCACGTCGGTGAGCAGCTCCTCGCGCACGATCACCATCGAGCCCACGTCCTCCATCTGCATGGCCAGCGATTCGTTCAGCAGGTGGCCGTACTTGATGGTGGTGGCGAGCGCATCGCGCAGCGTGGCCTGGAAGGAGATCAGCAGGCTCACCGCGCCGAAGTGCGAGAGCTGGCGCGACTCGGCCATGCGCAGGCCGAAGGTGGGGCAAGCGGCTTCGCGGGCGGCCTCCTCCAGCAGGCCCACCGCGGCCTTCGCGGGGATGCGCTGCTCCGGATCGGCCAGCATCGCAGGCGTCAGCCCCGCCTGGCGCAAGGCGGCCTGCGGGTTGTAGCCAAGTGCTTGTGCCACCTCGAAAAAATTGGTCAGGGCGGCCGCACGTACCAGGATGCTCATCGGGTTTTCGATAGGGTGTTTGCGGGCATTCTGGCATGAAAAGCGAAGTGCGTGGCGTCAACTGCCAAGTGGATTTCGGGGCGCCGTCCCTACAGTCTGGTCATCGCAAGCCATGGCTATGGCAAGAACCAGGAGACAAGCACGATGGAAAAGGCAGTTCGTTTCTATGAGGCCGGCGGCCCCGAGGTACTGCGCTACGAAGACGCGGAAGTGGGCGAGCCCGGGCCGGGCCAGGTGCTGCTGCGCCAGGTGGCCGTGGGCCTGAACTACGCCGACACCTATTTCCGCAACGGCACCTACCCGATCCCGCTGCCGGCGGGCATGGGCGTGGAGGCCGCCGGCGTGGTGCAGGCTGTGGGCCAGGGCGTGAACAACGTCAAGGTGGGCGACCGGGTGAGCTACACCGGCTTCATCAACACGCTGGGCGCCTACGCCACCAGCCGGCTGGTCGATGCGGCGCCGCTGATCCAACTGCCCGAGGACATCGCCTTCGAGACCGCCGCGGCGATGACCATGCGCGGCCTGACCTCGGCCTACCTGATGCGCCGCATTTACGACTTCCGGCCCGGCCAGGCGATCCTGCTGCACGCGGCCGCCGGCGGCGTGGGCCTGATCGTGGCGCAGTGGGCCAAGCTGCTGGGGCTGACGGTGATCGGCACGGTATCGACCGAGGCCAAGGCCGAGGTGGCGCGGGCCCATGGCTGCGACCACATCGTCTACTACGGCCGCGAGGACGTGGCGAAGCGGGTGCGCGAGCTGACCGGCGGGCAGGGCGTGGACGTGGTGTTCGACAGCGTGGGCAAGTCCACCTTCATGGGCTCGCTGGATTCGCTCAAGCGCCGCGGCTTGATGGTCTGCGTGGGCACGGCCAGCGGCACCATCGATGCCTTCGATCCGCAGATCCTGGCGCGCAAGGGCTCGCTCTATCTCACGCGGCCGGCGCTGGCCGACTACATCGCCGATCCGGCCGAGAAGGCGGCGCTGGCGGCTGAGGTCTTCGGCCACATCGCCGCCGGGCGCATCCGCATCGAGATCAACCAGCGCTATGCGCTGCAGGACGCGGTGCAGGCGCACCGCGATCTCGAGGCCCGCAAGACCATAGGCTCATCGATCTTCGTCATCTGAAGCAGAAAAAACAAAAGAACGAAGGAGACACCATGAAGATCCAACCTCTGACCTGTTCGATAGGCGCCGAGCTGCACGGCGTGAACCTGGCCGACGCGGCCCGCGACGACGGCCTGTTCGCCGAGATCAAGGCCGCGCTGCTGCAGCACAAGGTGCTGTTCCTGCGCGACCAGGATTTCAGCCGCGCCGAGCATGTGGCCTTTGCGCGCCGCTTCGGCGAGCTGGAGGACCATCCGGTGGCCGGCAGCGACCCCGACCACCCCGGCCTGGTGCGCATCTACAAGTCGCCCGAGCAGCCCAACGACCGCTACGAGAACGCCTGGCACTGCGATGCCACCTGGCGCGAGGTGCCGCCCATGGGCTGCGTGCTGCGCTGCGTGGAATGCCCGCCGGTGGGCGGCGACACCATGTGGGCCAACATGGCGCTGGCCTACGAGAACCTGCCCGAGTCCGTGAAGCAGCAGATCGCCCACCTGCGCGCCCGCCACAGCATCGAGGCGACCTTCGGCGCGGCCATGCCCGTCGAGCGGCGCCTGGCGCTCAAGGCCCAGTTTCCCGATGCCGAGCACCCGGTGGTGCGCACGCACCCCGAGACCGGCGAGCAGGTGCTGTTCGTCAACGCCTTCACCACGCACTTCACCAACTTCCACACGCCCGAGCACGTGCGCTACGGCCAGGACTACACCCAGGGCGGATCGGCGCTGCTGCAGTACCTGATCAACCAGGCGCTGATCCCCGAGTACCAGGTGCGCTGGCGCTGGCAGCCGAACAGCGTCGCCATCTGGGACAACCGGGCCACCCAGCACTACGCGGTGATGGACTACCCGCCGTGCCACCGCAAGATGGAGCGCGCCGGCATCATCGGCACGCCCACCTTCTGATACTCATGTTTTGATAGCTGCTGGCGCTTGATGCAAAAGGGCTAGCTGCCAATTTCACCTGAAAACCCCACTGGAGCCACCATGAACTTCCTCGACGGACACCTGTTTCCCGAAAACCAGCAGCCCCTGGTCATCACCGCCGCGCCATATGCGCCCTCGTGGATGCCGGGCGATTTCCCCGGCGAGATCGCCGTGACCATGGAAGAGCAGATCCAGAAGGCGGTCGATTGCTACAACGCCGGCGCTACCGTGCTGCACCTGCATGTGCGCGAGCTCGATGGCAAGGGCAGCAAGCGCCTGTCCAAGTTCAACGAGCTGATCGCCGGCGTGCGGGCCCGCGTGCCCGAGATGATCATCCAGGTCGGCGGCTCGATCAGCTTCGCCCCCGAGACCGATGGCGCCGCCGCCAAGTGGCTGTCCGACGACACACGCCACATGCTGGCCGAGCTCGACCCCAAGCCCGACCAGGTGACGGTGACCATCAACACCTCGCAGATGAACATCCTCGAGCAGTTCGATGCGCGCGACATCCAGGGCACGTCGATGGAAGACCCGGCCGTCTTCAACGCCTACAAGGAAATGACCGTGCCCGCCCAGCCCGGCTGGGCCGAGGAGCACATCAGGCGCCTGTCCGCCGCCGGCATCCAGAGCGCCTTCCAGTGCTACAACCTCAACAGCTTCGAGTCGGTCGAGCGGCTGATGCGCCGCGGCATCTACAAGGGCCCGCTGGTGATGAACTGGGTGGCCATCGGCGGCGGCATGGATGCGCCCAACGTCTACAGCCTGGCGAACTTCGTGCGCGCCGTGCCGGACGGCGCGATGCTCACCGTCGAAAGCTCGGTGCTCAACGTGCTGCCGGTCAACATGATGGGCATCGCCATGGGCCTGCACGTGCGCTGCGGCACCGAAGACAACCTGTGGAACCAGGACCGCAGCGCCAAGATCGGCACCGTGGGCCAGATCGAGCAGCTGGTGCGCATCGCGCGCGAGTTCGGCCGCCCCATCGCCACGGCCCAGCAGGCGCGCGAGATCTGCAAGATCGGCGTGTTCTACGACACCACCGAGGAGTCGCTGGCCGCCAACGGCTTCGCGCCCAACGCCCCCGGCCGCCAGCAGGGCTTCCTGCGCAAGGCCGCATGAGCGCCGCAGCCGCGCCGCGCATCGTCCAGGTCGACGTGTGGTTCGACCTCATCTGCCCCTGGTGCTGGATAGGCAAGCACTACCTGGACCAGGCGCGGGCGCGCCTGGCCGAGAGCGACCCCGACCTCGCCGTGCAGGTGCGCTGGCACTCGGTGCAGCTGATCCCCGACGTGCCGCTCGAGGGCTGGCCGCGCGCCGCGTTCTACGAGCGCCGGCTGGGCAGCCCCGAGGCCGTGCGCGCACGCCAGGCGCAGGTGCTGGAGGCCGCGCAGCAGGCCGGTGCGCCCATCGACTTCAGCCGCATGAGCATCTTCCCCAACTCCGCCCGTGCGCACCAGCTGCTGGCCCAGGCCCGCAGCCAGCTGCCGGCCGAGGGCTTCGAGGCCGTGCTGCACCGCCTGCTCGAAGGCTATTTCGTGCGCGGCGAAGACCTGGGCAGCGCACCGGTGCTGGCCGCCATTGCGGCCGAGCACGGCGTGAACCAGTCGCTGGTGGCGCAGGGCCTGTTCGGCTCGTCGCCCGGCGGAGGCGTGCCGCTGTTCGCGTTCAACCAGCGCTTTGCGCTGTCGGGCGCGCAGCCGGCCGACAGCCTGTGGGCGGCGATGCGTGAGAGCGTTCTCTAGAAATTTCAAGCCAAATTGGCACCTAGCCAGCATGTAGCAAGCGCGAAGCGCTATCAAAAAATCAGGAGACAAGCATGCAAGCGATTCCCGAAAGTGCCGGCGGCGCCAAGGACGACTACCTGTACGGCCCGAGGCCGGCGTGGTTCGCCTTTGCGATGACGCTGGCGCTGATGCTGTTCGACTACGTGGACCGGCAGGTCATCGTCTCGCTGTTCCCGCACATCAAGGCGGAGTGGCAGCTGTCGGACAAGCAGCTCGGCCTGCTGGTGTCCATCGTCTCGGTCACCGTGGCGGCGGGCGCGATCCCGATCGCGCTGCTGGCCGACCGCACCAGCCGCGTCAAGAGCATCGTCGTCATGGCGCTGGGCTGGAGCCTGGCCTGTGTCTCGTGCATGTTCACGCGCAACTACACCCAGCTGCTGGCGGCGCGCGCCGTGGTCGGCGTGGGCGAGGCGGCCTACGGCTCGGTGGGGGCGGCGCTGCTGGCCAGCCACTTCCCCAGCCGCATGCGCGGCGCGCTGATGGCCTGCTTCTTCGCCACCGGCTCGATAGGCTCGGTGCTCGGCGTGGTGCTGGGCGGCATCATCGCCACGCACTGGGGCTGGAAGGCGGCCTTTGGCGTGGTGGGCGTGCCGGGCCTGGTGCTGGCGCTGCTGTACTACAAGGTGCGCGACTACGAAACCGTCAGGCTCACGGCCAGCCACCAGCAGGCCGTGCAGTCGGCCGGCGGCGTGGCGCGCTCGGTGGCCGGGGCGCTGGCGCGCACGCCCACCGTGCTGTGGACCTGCATAGGCGCGGCGCTGCAGGTCTCGGTGCTCGCCACCGTCTGGGCCTGGCTGCCGAGCTTCCTGAACCGCTTCCACCACCTGCCGGTGGACCAGGCCGCGCTCAAGGCGGCGCTGGTGGTGCTGAGCGGCGCCGTGGGCTCGGTGGTCTGGGGCGCGGTGGTCGACCGCGCAGGCCGCCGCCGCCCGCGCAACAAGCTCTACACCATGGCCGTGCTGTGCCTGGTGTCGCTGGTCCTGCTGGGCGTGGCCTTCGGCGCCGGCGTGTGGTGGCCCATGCCCTCGCAGGGCGCGCAGATCGTGCTCATCATGGCGGGCGGCTTCATGGCCGCCTGCACCGTGGGGCCGGTGACGGCCATCGTGCTCGACGTGGTCCACCCCGGCGTGCGCGCCACGGGCGGCGCGGTGCTGACCCTGTTCCAGAACCTGTTCGGGCTGGCTTCCGGCCCCTTCATCGCCGGCGCGCTGTCGGACGCGCTGGGCCTGCAGTGGGCCATGGCCATCATGCCGTGCTTCTCGGTGCTGGCCGCGCTGGCCTTTCTGCGGGCATCGCGCAGCTACGAGGCGGACCTGCGCCGTGTGCAGGACAGCATTGCCACCTAAGAACGTGTTCAAAGAAAAAATATTGAGGATGACCCACCCATGAATACCTTGGTTCTCAGCGCATGGCCTGGCCGCCTGCGCCAGCTTTTCCCCGGCGTGGTCGCCTGCGCCGTGACCGCGGCCGCCGCCACCTTTCTGTCGCAGCACTACGGTGCGCCGGTCATGCTGTTCGCACTGATGCTGGGCATGGCGATGAACTTTCTGTCGAGCGACGGCCCGTGCAAGCCCGGTATCGATTTCGCGGCCCGCCAGGTGATGCGCTGGGGCGTGGCGCTGCTGGGGCTGCGCATCACCGCGGCGCAGGTGGCAGACCTGGGCTGGCAGCCGGTGCTGGTCGTCGCCGTGTCGCTGGTGCTGACCATCGGCGTGTCCATGCTCGTGGCGCGCTGGATGGGCTTCAACATTCTCTTTGGCCTGCTGAGCGGCGGGGCCACGGCCATCTGCGGCGCCTCGGCGGCGATGGCGCTGTCGGCTGCGCTGCCGCCCAACCCGCTCAAGGAGCGCGCCCTGCTGTTCACCGTGGTGGGGGTGTCGACACTGTCCACCTTCGCCATGATCCTCTACCCCATGCTGGCGCGCGCGATCGGGCTGGACGAGCACATGGCGGGCGTGTTCCTGGGCGCCACCATCCACGACGTGGCCCAGGTGGTGGGCGCGGGCTACGGCATGTCGCAGGAGGTGGGCGACACCGCCACGCTGGTCAAACTGATGCGCGTGGCCCTGCTGCTGCCGGTGATCCTGTTCGCCGTGGTGTACACCCGCGCCACCGGCAAGGCCTCGGGCGATGCCCGGCCGCCGCTGCTGCCGTGGTTTGCCGTGGCCTTTGCGCTGCTGGTGGCGATCAACAGCACCGGCTGGCTGCCCAAGGTGGTCAGCCAGGCCGGCAGCAGCCTGTCCGGCTGGTTCCTGGTGGCGGCGATGGCCGGCATCGGCATGAAGACGCAGCTGCGCGAACTGGTCACCGTGGGCATCAAGCCCGTGGTGCTGATGGTGGGCGAGACGGCCTTCCTGGCGCTGCTGGTGCTGGCGCTGTTGCGTTGGGCGCATTGAGCGCGGGTGGATTGCGGTAGGCTAGGTCTTCCTGGCCACTTCCTTCGCAATCCCATGCCATCTACGCTTCACACCTTTGCGCAACCCCGGCTGCGCCTGCTGTCCCTCGCCCTGGCGGGGATGTCGTTGGCGGGTTCGGCTTTTGCCCAGACCTATACCCCCGGCCCGATCACGCCCGCCGTGGACCAGGCGTATGCCAAGCTCGCAGCCTCGCCGCAGGTGCAGAAGCTGCTGGACGGCGTGAAGGCCGACCATGAGCGCGCGCTGGGCGACCTGAAGGCGCTGACCGAGATCCCCGCGCCGCCGTTCAAGGAAAAGGCCCGCGCCGAGTTCTTCCTGTCGCGCCTGCAGGCGCTGGGGCTGAAGGACGCCTACCTTGACAAGGAAGGCAATGCCATCGGCATCCGCAAGGGGACGGGCCACGGGCCCAAGCTCGTGGTGTCCGCGCACCTGGACACGGTGTTTCCCGAAGGCACCGATGTCACGGTCAAAGAGAAGGACGGCCGGCTGTACGCGCCCGGCATCTCGGACGACACGCGCGGCCTGGCGGTGCTGCTGTCCTGGCTCAAGGTGCTGAACGATAACCAGGTCCAGACTGTCGGCGACCTGGTGTTCGTCGGCAACGTGGGCGAGGAGGAGCTGGGCAACCTGCGCGGCATGAAGGCCTTGTTCCGCGACCACCCGGACATCGACGGCATGGTGGGCCTGGAGCCCGACGAAGGCGTGCGCGTCACCGTGCAGGGCACGGGCAGCCACCGCTACGAGGTCACGTTCCGCGGCCCGGGCGGCCACAGCTTTGGCGCCTTCGGCACGCCCAGCGCCATCCATGCCATGGGCCGCGCCATCGCCAGGATCGGCGACGTGCGCACGCCGGCCAACCCCAAGACCACCTTCACCGTGGGCAAGGTGGATGGCGGCACCTCGGTCAACTCGATTGCGGGTGATGCGCGCATGACCATCGACATCCGCTCGAACGGCAGCGCCGAGCTGCTGGCGGCCGAACAGCAGATCCTCGACGCGGTGCGCGACGGCGTGGCCGACGAGAACCGCCGCTGGAATAGCGACAAGCTGAGCTACCAGACCCGGCTGATCGGCGACCGCCCGGCCGGCGCCACGCCGCTGGACGGCCGCATCGTGCAGGCGGCCGTGCGCGCCATCCGCGGCGCGGGGCGCGAGCCGCGGCTGAGCGGCAGCAGCACCGATGCGAACGTGCCGCTGTCGCTGGGCATTCCGGCAGTCATCCTGGGCAGCGGCGGCAAGACCGGGGGCTTCCATGCCCGCGACGAGTGGTTCGATCCCAAGGATGCCTGGCAGGGCGCGCAGATATCGCTGACCGCGGTGCTGGGTATGGTCGGTGTGGAGGGCGTGACCGAGCCGCTGCTGGAAAAGCGCGCGGCGGGCCGATAAACAGGGAGGGCGGGGCCGGGCTGGCCGGCCCCCGGAGTCGCTCAGTAGCGCGGCACCTGCGGGTCGCGCTCCAGGCTCCACAGGTCGATGCCGCCGCTGATGTTGGCCACATTGGCGAAGCCCAGCTGCTCCAGGAAGCGCGCCACCTGCATGCTGCGCATGCCGTGGTGGCACAGGCAGGCGACGGGGCGCTCATCGTCCCAGTGCTGGGCGGCCTGCGGAATCTGCGACATGGGCACGTGCAGCAGCTCGAAGCCCTCGCCGGCGCCGATCGAGGCGGTCTGCAGCTCCCAGGGTTCGCGCACGTCGAGCACGGCGGGCAGGGTGCCGGCGGGCTGGCGGGCCAGCCAGTCGCTCAGCTCGGAGGGGCGGATCTGGTCCATGGGATCAGAACTTGAAGCGCGAGGCCTCGGGGAAGCCCTTGAGGCGGGCCACCAGCGTGTCCCACGGTGTCTTCTTCTCGAACTGGTTGCTGCGGCGCGTGAAGATGGTGGTGCGCATCACCGGCTCGGTGCCGACGAAGGCCACCAGGCGGCCGCCGTCGTTCAGCTTGTTCAGCAGGGCCTGGGGCACCTCGTAGACCGAGCCGCTGAGCACGATGACGTCGAAGCTGCCGCCGATGGCGGCGATGTTGGAGCCGTCCTCCAGCTTCACATCCACATTGCGGATGCCGGCGCGGTGCAGGTTGGCGCGGGCCAGCTCGACCAGGGAGGGCTCGATCTCGAGCGTGGTGACCTGCTTGGACAGGCTGGCCATCAGCGCCGCCATGTAGCCGGAGCCGGTCCCGATCTCGAGCACGGTGTCGCCGCTCTTGAGCGCTAGGTCCTGCAGGATGCGGGCTTCCACGCGGGGCTGCATCATGCAGTGGCCCTGGGCGATGGCGGCCTCGCCGTCGTCGCCGAGCAGCGGCAACTGCACGTCCATGAAGGCCATGTCCTGCAGGCCGGCAGGCACGAATTCCTCGCGGCGCAGCGTGCCGATGAGCTCCAGCACCTGGGCGTCGCTCACGTCCCAGGGCCGCACCTGCTGCTCCACCATGTTGAAGCGCGCCGCCTGGTGCGGGTCGTTCGCATTCACGGGCATGTTGAGGGGCAAGGTCATCGGGGGCTCCAAAGGCTAAAGGCTTGAGACAAACCTGAGATTTTAGGCCCTTCCGAAGCCGTTGTGCGAAGCTGCGGCTTTGGGGCGCAAAATGGAGCCTGATCCAGACGAGGAACCGCCATGTCAGACCCCTTTGAGCGCATCTACCTAGCCGGAGGCTGTTTCTGGTGCACCGAGGCCGTGTACGCGCGGCTGCGCGGTGTGCAGCAGGTCACCAGCGGCTATTGCAACGGCGACATCGACCACCCTAGCTACGAGCAGGTCTGCGGGGGCGACACCGGCCTGGCCGAATGCGTGGAGCTGGTGTTCGATCCGCAGGCGATCACGCTGGAGCAGGTGCTGCAGGTGTTCTTTGCCACGCACGACCCGACCACGCCCAACCGCCAGGGCAACGACGTGGGCACGCAGTACCGCAGCGGCATCTACACCACCGGCGCCGCGCAGCTGGCCGAGGTGCAGCGCTTCGTGCGGGCGCTGGCGGCGTCCGGCAAGTTCGGCGCGCCCATCGTGACCGAGGTGGAGCCGCTCACGCGCTTCTGGCCGGCGGAGGACTACCACCAGGAGTTCTTTGCGCTCAATCCGCGCCAGCCGTACTGCAGCTTCGTCGTCGGGCCCAAGGTGCAGAAGTTCGAGCACCAGTTCGCGGCGCTGCTGAAATAGCTAGCGCTTCGATCCGATCAGCCCGGTCGACAGCATGGTGCCGCAGATGATGAGCGCGCCGCAGCCAAGCATCCACAGCGTAACCGGCTCGCCCAGGAACCAGTTGCCGTAGAGCAGGGCGAACACCGGCGCCACGAAGGTGACGGCCAGCGCCCGGCTGGGGCCGGCGCGCTGGATGATGCGGAAGTACAGCAGGTAGGCGATGCTGGTGCACAGCAGCGCCAGCGCCGACACCGCCAGCCAGGCCTCGACGCCCGGCGTCTGCTCGGGCCAGAGCCAGGCCACCGGCAGCGCCAGGCCCAGCGAGGCGCCGATCAGGTTGCCGGTGGTGATGGACAGCACCGGCAGCCCGGTAAGGAATTTCTTGGCGAAGCTGGCCGCCACCGCGTAGCTCAGCGAGGCGCCGATGCAGGCGGCGATGGCGCCGTAGCTGCCGGCCGACACCGAGAGCGCCTGCTCGGCGCCCGGCTTGCCGTGCAGCGCCAGCAGGGCCACGCCGGCAAAGCCTATGGCCAGCCCCAGCCAGCGCAGCCCGGTGATGCGGTCGCCCAGCCACACCCAGGCCACCAGCGCGCCCAGCAGCGGCGTGCTCGCGTTCAGGATGGAGGCCATGCCGGTGGCGATGTGCAGCACCGCCCACGAGAACAGCGCGAACGGGATCGCCGAGTTGACGATGCCATTGAACAGCAGCGCCGGCCAGTGCTGGCGGAACACCGGCAGCTCGCCCCGATGCAGCAGCAGCGGCAGCAGGAAGAGGGCGGCCAGGCTCACCCGCAGGCCGGCGGTGGGCACCGGACCGAAGGCCGGCGCGCTCAGGCGCATGAACAGGAAGGACGCCCCCCACAGCGCCGCCAGCAGGACGAATTCGGGTACCCAGCGCGCACCCGCGGCGTTCGCGGCTATCGGTGGCACTGCGGTCGGGGAGGTGTCGGTGGAGGGCATGGACGCGGCGGCGGATAAGCGAGTTCGCCATCATGCGCCAAGTGCTCGCGGGCATTCGTGACATTCTTGCGCCGGATTGATGCGCGGATGGAATTGCTATGCCAAACATAGCTGTTCGCGCTTTACTGGCGGGCGCTGGATGCCGATTTGATGCCCATGCACCGCCGCGGCGAAGGCCCATCCGGGCGGTGCCTACAATAGCGGGTTTGCGCCCGCCGGCGGCCTGCCGGGCGGGCGCCGGTTTTCACCCATCGAAGGAAAGCATCGCTGTGTCCATTGCTCCCGCCATCTTCAAGGCCTACGATATCCGCGGCATTGTGCCGAGCACGCTGAATGCCGGAGTCGCCCTCAAGCTGGGGCGCGCCTTCGGCCAGCAGGCCCTGGCGGCCGGCGAGAAGACCGTGGCCGTGGGGCGCGACGGCCGCCTGTCGGGCGCCGAGCTGGGCCAGGCGCTGATGCAGGGGCTGGTGGAGTCGGGCGTCGAGGTGATCGACATCGGCCAGGTGACCACGCCCATGCTGTATTTCGCGGCCAGCACGCTGTGCCATTCGGGCATCCAGATCACCGGCAGCCACAACCCCAAGGACTACAACGGCTTCAAGATGGTGATGGCGGGCCGCGCCATCTATGGCGACGAGATCCAGCAGCTGCGCCAGATCATGGAGCGCGAGAACTGGCGCATGCAGGGCGGTGGCAAGGTGCGCCAGGCCGACGTGACCGAGGACTACCTCGCGCGCATCGTCTCCGACGTGAAGCTGGCGCGCCCGATGAAGATCGTGGTCGACAGCGGCAACGGCATCGCCGGCGCCACCGCGCCCGGCATCTTCCGCGCGCTGGGCTGCGAGGTGACCGAGCTGTATTCCGAGGTGGACGGCAACTTCCCCAACCACCACCCCGATCCGAGCAAGCCCGAGAACCTGCGCGACCTGATCGAGGCGCTGAAGTCCTCCGACGCCGAGCTGGGCCTGGCTTTCGACGGCGACGGCGACCGCCTGGGCATCGTCACCAAGGAGGGCACCAACATCTTCCCCGACCGCCAGATGATGCTGTTCGCGCAGGACGTGCTCTCGCGCGTGCCGGGCGGCGAGATCGTGTTCGACGTCAAGTGCTCGCAGCGCCTGGCGCCCGCCATCGAAGCGGCCGGCGGCAAGCCGGTGATGTTCAAGACCGGCCATTCGCTGATCAAGGCCCGCATGCGCGAGACCAACGCGCCGCTGGGCGGCGAGATGAGCGGCCACATCTTCTTCAAAGAGCGCTGGTACGGCTTCGACGATGGCACCTACGCCGGCTGCCGCCTGCTCGAGATCCTGAGCCGCGCGAACAACCCCAGCGCCGTGCTCAATGCGCTGCCCACCAGCTACAGCACGCCCGAGCTGAACGTGGCCTGCATCGAGGGCGAGCCGCACCGCCTCACGGCCGAGCTGCAAGCGCTGGCGCCGCAGGCCTTTGCCGCGCCCGCCACCATCAACACCATCGACGGCCTGCGCGTGGACTGGCCGGACGGCTTCGGCCTGATCCGCGCCAGCAACACCACGCCGGTGCTGGTGCTGCGCTTCGAGGGCCACACCCAGTCGGCGCTGCACCGCATCGAGGGCGAGATGAAGGCGCTGCTGCTGAAAGTGAAGCCCGACGCCGTGGTCGGCGACGCCGCCCACTGACCCGGCCATGCCGCTCGCGCTGTCGCTCTATTCCGCGCTGCTGCGGCTGGCCCGGCCGCTGCTGCGCCGCAAGCTCGCGCGCCGCGCCGTGCAGGAGCCGGCCTATGGCCAGGACGTGGCACAGCGCTTTGGCGACTACCGCGAGCTGCCGCCGTACCAGCCGCACCCCGAGATGCCGCTGGTATGGGTGCATGCGGTGTCGCTGGGCGAGACGCGGGCCGCCGCCATCCTGGTGCGCGAGCTGCGCGAGCAGATTCCGGCGCTGCGCCTGTTGCTGACCCATGGCACGGCCACCGGCCGCGAGGAGGGGCGCAAGCTGCTGCTGCCGGGCGACATCCAGGTCTGGCAGCCCTGGGACGATGCCGGCGCCGTGCGCAGCTTCCTGCGGCGCTTCCGGCCGGCGATCGGCATCCTGATGGAAACCGAGATGTGGCCCGGCCTGGTGGCCGGCTGCCAGGCTCGCGGTATTCCGCTGATGCTGGTGAACGCCCGGCTCAACGCCAAGTCGCACCGCGGCGCGCGCCAGCTGGGCTGGCTGTCGCGCCCCGCCTATGGCGCGCTGGCCTCGGTGCTGGCGCAGACCGAGCCCGACGCCGTGCGGCTGCGCGACCTGGGCGCGCCGGTGCAGGCGGTGCTGGGCAACCTGAAGTTCGACGTGCATGTGGACGAGCCGCTGCAGGCGCGCGGGCGCGCCTGGCGCGAACTTCAATCGCGGCCCGTGGTGCTGCTGGCCAGCAGCCGCGAAGGCGAGGAAGGGCTGTGGCTGGAGGCTTTGAAGCAAAAAGTGGCTCCAGCCCAAGCGCAGCAAGCGCAAGAAGCTATAAAAAAAGAAGTGTCGAATGTGCAATGGCTGGTCGTTCCGCGCCATCCGCAGCGCTTCGACGAGGTGCAGGCGCTGCTGGCCGGGGCCGGCCTGAGCGTGTCGCGCCGCAGCCAGTGGGGCGATACCCCCGAGGCCGCCGACGTGTGGCTGGGCGACAGCATGGGCGAGATGCACCTGTACTACGGCATGGCCCATGCGGCGCTACTGGGCGGCAGCTTTGCACCGCTGGGCGGGCAGAACCTGATCGAGGCGGCGGCCTGCGGCTGCCCGGTGGTCATGGGGCCGCACACCTTCAACTTCGCCCAGGCGGCCGAGGCCAGCATCGAGGCCGGCGCCGCACTGCGCGCCGCCGACATGGCCGATGGCGTGGCGCAGGCCGTGCAACTGGCCGGCGATCCGCTGCGCCAGCAGGCCATGGCCCGGGCGGCCACCGTGTTCGCCGCCTCGCACCGCGGCGCGGCGCGGGCCACGGCGCAGCTGGTGGCGGCCGAGCTGGAAAAGACCGAGGGCTTCGTCAATTCCTGCTTCGGCACCGACGAGAGCCTGAACCGCTTCCAGAACTGAGTCAGCGCGGCCGCGTCAGCCAGCCGGCCGCGAAGGTCGCCGCCAGCGTGGGCAGGGCCGCGCCCGCTTGCGGCGCGAGCTGGGCCAGCAGGTGGTACAGCGCAATGCCCGCCAGCCAGAGGGCCACCGGCACCGCATGCACGGCGCGGGCCGATTGCAGCAGCTGCAGGATCGGCGCGCCCAAGGCCAGGCGGCCCAGGATCACGCCGAACAGCGGCACGAAGACCGAGCTGAGCATCAGCAGGAAAGGCTCCAGGCTGTGCATGGGCAGCACCAGGGCCAGCAGCGTGCACAGCACGGCCACCACGAGGCCCCAGGCGCGAATGCCCAGGCGCGGCGCCATGCTGTGCGCCGAGACCGCGCCCGAATACACGTCGCCGTAGGCATTGTCCACCTCGTCGAGCAGGATCAGCGACAGCGCGATCAGCCCGCCCTGGGCCAGCAGCAGCGCCGCCACCAGGTCGCTGCTGGGCAGCACCAGGGCCACCAGCACGCCCAGCGCATAGCACCAGATGTTGGCGATGCCGAAGCCCAGCCAGGTGCCGGCCAGCGCGCTGCGGCCGCTCTTGCCGTGGCGCGCGTAGTCGGCCACCAACGGCAGCCACGAGATGGGCATGGCGATCACCAGATCCAGCGCCGGCAGCACGCCCATGCCACCCTGGCCGGGGCGGCTCCACAGCGCCTGCCAGCCCTGGGCCTGCGCCATGGCCATGAACTGCCAGCTCAGCCACAGCAGCGACAGCACCACCAGCGGCAGCGCGATGCGCGAGATCAGCTGGCGCACCAGCCTGACCATCGAGCCGGAGATCAGCGCCACCAGCAGGCCGCCCCACAGCAGCGTGGCCACATACGGCCACCAGCCGGCCTGCATGGCGCCGGCCTGGCGCGCGATGGCCACGGTGGAGTCGCGCATCACCACCAGCTCGAACGCACCCCAGCCCAGCAGCTGCACGATGTTGAGCAGCACCGGCAGGTTGGCGAAGCGCCGGCCGTAGACCGCATGCATCAGCCCCGCGCTGGCCAGGCCGCTGTCGCAGCCCAGCTTGCCCACCCAGGCCAGCAGGCCCGCGCCCAGGACCGAGCCGGCGGCGATGGCCCACAGCGCCTCGGCGGGCGACAGCGCCGGCATCAGGTAGGCCCCCACCTGCATCACCAGCAGGCCCACGCCCAGGCTGAACCACAGCGAGGCGAGGTTCATGCCGCTGAAGGCGCGGCTGCGGGCATCGACCGGGGTCAGCGCCTCGTTGGCGCGCGGGGTGGTGGACATGGACGGCTCCGTGGCGGTGCGCGGGGGGCCGGGACTGGCGGCGGTCGGGTCGACGGCCATGCGGTCTGCAGCTTCCCTGCGCGAGGATGATCTCTACAGGTTCAAAGGGTGTGATCTCAGCCCGGCAAACACCGGACACCCCTAGCGAATGCCAGCGATTCTGCCACGGGCCGGCACCTCGCCGCCGCTCGGCAGGCGCGGGCGGCGCGCTATGCAGATACATCTTGGGTGAATTCTTACGGCTTTGCCCCGGCGGGCGGCCCGCAGCCGGAATATGGGCGCCTTCCGGGGGGCCGTGCCCTCGGGGGCGGCGGATGCTACCGGATATTGAAACTGCAACCGAGGCCGTTTTGGCGCCGGACGGGCTGTTTAAGATGAAAAGCACTTTCATTCCGAGGCATTCCATGAAGATTCTCACTCTCTCCGCCGTTCTCGTCTCCGCCGTTCTGCTGAGCGCCTGCGACAAGGGCCAGGCTCCCGCACCCAAGGCGCCGGCACCGGACGCCGCGCCCGGCGCGATGACGCCGACCCCGCCGCCCCCGGCCACGGGCGCCACCGGCTCGGAGCCTTCGAAGCCTTAAGCAGGCACTTCCCCAGGGCTCCCGAACGTGGCGGGGGCCTGTGGGGCGACATCGGCGCCGCCGTGATGGCGGCTGGCCGATAGCCTGGCAGCGCCAGGCAGACAGGGGGCGGCCCCGCAGGGCCGCAATGCGTAGTTGCCAGGGTCGGGCCTGGCAGGCGATGGCGATACCATGCCGCTATCGCTTGTCTGAGGCCTATGGTGAAGGCGCTACGATCTACCCCCATGATGCTTTCCCCGACGTCATCTTCTTCGCTGCGCCGGCGCTGGTTGCTGGGCGGCTGCCTGGCCGTGGCCGGCCTGTGCCCGGCGATGGCGCAGCCCGCGCTGAGCTTTGCCGAGGCCCAGCAGGCCCTGCTCGAGCGCTCGGATCAATGGGCCGCCGCCAACAAGGCGGTGGACAGCGCCCGCCTGCGCCGCCAGGGCACCGAAGGGCTGGGCGGGCCATCGCTGGCGGTGACCGGCATGGCCTACCGCTACTCGGTCAACGCGGACCTCGATCTCGACCCGGCGCGCCGCATGTTGAACGGCACGCTCGGCATGCTGCCGCCCGAGCTGGGCCAGTCGCTGCCCGGCCTGCCGCAACTGCCGTCCAACATCGGGCTGCAGCGCGAAAAGAACAATGCCTCGGCCAGCCTGTCGCTGGTCTGGCCGCTGTACATGGGCGGCCTGGCGAACGCGGTGCGCGGCGGGCTCGATGCCGCCACCGACGAGGCCCTGGCCGATGCTGCCAGCAGCCGCGAGTCGCTGCAGTCGCTGCTGGTGCAGCGCTACTTTGGCGCGCAACTGGCCGAGCGTGCCGCGCGGCTGCGCTCGCGCGCGCTGGATGCCGTGCGCCGGCACGATGCCGCCGCGCAGGGCATGCTCAAGGCCGGCGTGATCGCGCGGGTCGAGCGCCTGCAGGCCAGCGCCGCGCTGGCCGATGCCGAGCAGCAGGCGCGCAAGGCGCGCGACGATGCCGACCTGGCCGCCACCGCGCTGGCGCGCACCGTCAAGGCGCAGGCCCAGGTGCTGCCGAGTTCGCCGCTGTTTGTCAGCAGCCGGCCGCTGCCGCCGCTGGCGGAGTTCGTTTCCACCGCCGAGCAACGGCATCCCGGCCTCGACAAGGTGCAGGCCAAGCGGCGCCAGGCCGAATCGCTGCACGACGCGCAGGAGGCGCTGCGCCGGCCGCAGGTGCTGGCCTTCGGCTCGCACGAGCTGGCCACCAGCGGCAAGCCCAACTGGGTAGCTGGCGTGGCCGTGCGCTGGACGCTGTGGGACAGCGTGGACCGCGATGCGCTCGCGGCCTCGTCGCAGCGCAAGATCGAGCAGGCCGAGCTGATGCGGGCCCAGGTGCGCAGCGACATAGCCCTGCTGGTCGAGAAGAACTGGATGGGCGCCGAGCAGGCGCGCCGCCAATACCTGGCCCAGCAGGCGCAGGAAGACCTGGCCCGCGAGCTGCTGCGCCTGCGCGAGGCCGGGCTCAAGGAGGGCACCAGCACGCTGCTCGACCTGATCGACGCGCAGACCAACCTGGCCAAGGTGCAGACCCAGCGCGCCGAGAGCGCCAACCTCTATGTGCAGGCGCTGGCCGCGCTGCTCGAAAGCTCCGGGCAGAGCGAGGCGTTCGAGCGCTTCATGGCCCAGGCCGACATCCAGATCCCCTCCGACGCACCATGACCGCAGACACGCAAACCACTCCCGATTCCAACGAAGCGGCGCCGCCGCCCCGCGGCAAGCGGCCCATCGCGGCCATAGCCGTGGTGCTGCTGGTGGTCGCGCTGGTGGCCTGGGGCTTCTGGCGCGCCGCCCAGCCCGCGCCTGCCTATTTTCAGGGGCAGATGGAGGCGCGCGAGGCCGACATCGCGCCCAAGGTCACGGCCCGCATCGCCAAGGTGCTGGTCAAGGAAGGGCAGCAAATCAAGCCGGGCGAGTTGCTGGTCGAGATGGACAGCCCCGAGGTGCGCGCCAAGCTGGCCCAGGCCGAAGCCGCGCGCGATGCCGCCCAGGCCGTGGCCGACAAGGCCCAGGCCGGAGCCCGCCCGCAGGAGGTGCAGATGGCGCGCCTGAACTGGCAGCGCGCCCAGGCCGCGGCCGAGCTGGCCGAGACCTCGTACCGCCGCGTGCAGAGCCTGTTCGACCAGGGCCTGGTGGCGGCGCAAAAGCGCGACGAGGCGCTGGCCAACCACCGTGCCTCGCGCGACCAGGCGCTGGCCGCGAAGGCCCAGTACGACATGGCCACCAGCGGCGCGCGCCAGGAAGACAAGGCCGCCGCCCAGGCCCAGGCCCGCCAGGTGCAGGGCGTGGTGGCCGAGGTGGAGGCGGCGCGCGCAGAGACCCAGCTGCGCAGCCCCGTCGGCGGCGAGATCAGCCAGGTGCTGGCCAAGGAGGGCGAGCTCTCGCCCCAGGGCGTGGCCGTGGTCACCGTGGTCGATCTAAGCGACCAGTGGGTGGTGCTGAACGTGCGCGAAGACCAGCTGGCCCGCTTTGCCCAGGGCAGCCGCTTTGCCGGCCGCCTGCCGGCGCTGGACCAGCGCGAGGCGCAGTTCGAGGTCTACTACCTGGGCGTGCTGCCCGACTTTGCCACCTGGCGCGCCACGCGCGCGGGCCAGGGCTTCGACGCGCGCACCTTCGAGGTGCGGGCCCGGCCGGCCGAGCCCATCCCCGGCGCGCGGCCCGGCATGAGCGTGGTGGTCGAAGCGGCGCGCTGAACCCCATGCCCAACCCCTTGCTCGCCAGCCTGCGCCGCGAAGGGCGGCTGCTGCGCGGTCGGCCCTGGGACCTGGCCATGGTCAGCTGGGTGCCGCTGCTGGCAGTATTTCTGCTGGCCTGGATGTTCGCCGCCGGCCTGCCGCACCGGCTGCCGGTCGCGGTCTGGGACCAGGACCATAGCACCCTGTCTCGCCAACTGGTGCGCATGCTGGGCGCCACGCCGGGCCTGTCGGTGCGCACGCAAGTGCTCAATGCCTCGGAGGCGCAGTGGGAGCTGCAGTCCATGGCCTCGTACGCGGTAGTGCAGATACCGCCCGATTTCGCCCGCGACGTGAAGCGCGGCCAGGCTGCCAGCGTGGTGCTGATGCACAACGCGCAACTCGCCACGCATTCCAGCCTGGTGCAGCGCGACGTGCGCCAGGTGGTGGGCACGCTGTCGGCCGGCGTGGAGATGCAGGCCCGCGCCAAGCGCGGCGACCCGCGCCAGGCGCTGCAGGTGCGCATGGAGCCCGTGCGCACCAATCTGGTGTCGCTGTTCAACGTCTCGACCAACTACGAGCAGTTCCTGGCGGCGGCGCTGATCCCGGCGCTGCTGCACATCCTGGGCATGACGGCCGGCGCCTGGGGCGTGGGGCGCGAGCTGCGCGACCGCACGCTGGGCGCCTGGATGGACGAGGCCACGGGCGGCCGGCCCGCGAGCTGGTCCGCCGTGCTGGGTGCGCTGGCCGGCAAGCTGGCGCTGCCCTGGCTGAGCCTCACGCTGTGCGGGCTGCTGGCGCTGCTGTGGCTCACCGTGGGGCGCGGCTGGACCGTGGCCGGCAGCTTTGCCTGGGTGGCGCTGGGCCTGGCGGCGCTGGTTGCGGTGAGCCTGGCCATGGGCGCCTTGCTCGCGGCGCTCACCTTGTCGCTGCGCACCGCGCTGTCGGGCGCGGGCTTGCTGTCGGCGCCGGCGTTCGCGTTCAGCGGCGTGGGCTTTCCGCTGCTGGCCATGCCGGATTCGGCGCGCGGCTGGGCGCTGTCCATGCCGTACACCCACTATGCGCGGCTACAGATCGAGCAGTTCCAGATGGGCGCGCCCGTCGTGCAGAGCCTGCCCATCCTGTGCGGCCTGGTGCTGGCCACGCTGGTGCTGATGCTGCTGGCCACGGCCGGCCTGTGCCGGGGCCTCAGGCGCCCCGACAAATGGGGAGGGCGCTGACATGGCGGAGCGCTCCTCGTTCCTGCGCGTCTTTCTCGATGCGTTGCGCGCCGTCGTCGGCGACAAGGGCGTGGTCATGCTGCTGGTGGGCGCGCCTGTGCTCTACGGTTTCTTCTACCCCTGGTTCTATGGGCAGGAGGTGGTGCAGCGCGTGCCCGTGGCCGTGGTGCAGCAGGACGGCAGCGGCCTGGCGCGGCAGGTGCTGCGCTTTGCCGAGGCCAGCCCGCGCATCGCGGTGGCCCTGGTCACCGGCGACGAGGGCGAGGCGCAGCAGGCGCTGCTGCGCGGCGAGGTCATGGGCTATGCGCTGCTGCCGGCCGATCTCAAGCGCGACGTGGTGCGCAGCCAGAAGGCGGTGGTGCCGGTCTACGCGAACGGCGCCTACCCGCTGGCGGCCAAGCAGGTGCAGTACGGCTTTGCCGAGGCCGTGGGCACGGTGTCGGCCGGCATCGAGCTGCGGCGCCTGCGCGCGGGCGGGCAGAGCGGCCTGCAGGCCGCGAGCAGCCGTGCGCCGGTCAATCTGCAGATGGAGGCGCTGTTCAATCCTACTGAGGGCTACGGCAGCTTCGTGGTGGCGGCGGTGGCGGTGCTGATCCTGCAGCAGACCCTGCTGATGGGCGGCGCGCTGCTGGTGGGCACCTGGCGCGAGCAGGGGCGGGCGGCCGCGCCGGCGCGCGTGTGGCTGGCGCGGCTGCTGGCGCTGTGCGCGCTGGGCTGGCTCTCGGGCCTGTACTACTTCGGCTGGATGTTCGTGTGGCACGACTTTCCGCGCGGCGGCAACCCGCTGGGCGCGGTGTTGCTGCTGGCGGTGTTCGTGCCGGCCGTCGCGGGCCTGGCCGTGCTGCTGGGCTGGTGGCTGGCCAACCGCGAGCGCGCCATGCAGGTGCTGCTGTTCACCTCGATCCCGCTGGCCTTCATGGGCGGCTTCAGCTGGCCCGCCGAGGCGCTGCCCACGCTGCTGCAGTGGCTGCGCTGGCTGTCGCCGAGCACGGCGGCCATCCAGGCCTCGCTGCGGCTCAACCAGCTGGGCGCGCCGGTGGAGGCCGCGCTGTTTCACCTGAGCGTGCTGCTGGCATTGGCGCTGGTGGGCTGGCTGGCGGTGCTGTGGGTGGGGCGCGAGCGCCAGGGATAAGGCAGACGCGGGGATAATCGCCCGGTTATGCCGTTGAAAATCGAATTTCCCGAGTCACTCCCCGTATCCAGCCGCCGCGACGAGATCATGGAGGCCATGGAGCGCCACCAGGTCATCATCGTCTGCGGCGAGACGGGCTCGGGCAAGACCACGCAGCTGCCCAAGATTGCACTGGCGCTGGGCCGGGGGCGCTGCAATGCGCCCGAGGGCACGCGCGGCCAGTGGATCGGCCACACCCAGCCGCGCCGCATTGCCGCCAGCAGCGTGGCCAAGCGCATCGCCGAAGAGCTGCACACGCCGCTGGGCGACGTGGTGGGCTACAAGGTGCGCTTCCAGGACCGGCTCTCGAAGGACGCGTCGGTCAAGCTGATGACCGACGGCATCCTGCTGGCCGAGACCCAGACCGATCCGCTGCTCAAGGCCTACGACACGCTGATCATCGACGAGGCGCACGAGCGCAGCCTGAACATCGACTTCCTGCTGGGCTACATCCGGCAGATCCTGCCCAAGCGGCCCGATTTGAAGGTGGTGGTGACCTCGGCCACCATCGATGCCGAGCGCTTCGCCAAGCACTTCGAGGGCAAGGACGGGCCGGCGCCGGTCATCATGGTTTCGGGCCGCACCTACCCGGTGGAGATGCGCTACCGCCCGTTCGAGGAGAGCAAGGATTTCGACCTGAACGACGCCATCGCCGATGGCGTGGACGAGCTGTGGGCCGGCGGCGCGGGCGGCGACATCCTGGTCTTCCTGCCCGGCGAGCGCGAGATCCGCGAGGCGGCCGACCACCTGCGCAAGCATCTGCAGCACTCGCCGGTGCTGCGCAGCGCCGAGGTGCTGCCGCTGTTCTCGCGCCTGTCGCAGGCCGAGCAGGACCGCATCTTCGACGGCCACACCGGCCGGCGCATCGTGCTGGCCACCAACGTGGCCGAGACCTCGCTCACCGTTCCGGGCATCAGATATGTCATTGACGCAGGAACGGCGCGCGTCAAGCGCTATTCCTTCCGTAGCAAGGTGGAGCAGCTGCTGGTCGAGCCGATCAGCCAGGCCGCGGCCAACCAGCGCGCGGGCCGCTGCGGCCGTGTGGCCAACGGCATCTGCATCCGCCTGTACGACGAGCCCGGCTTCAACAGCCGGCCCCGATTCACCGATCCCGAAATCCTGCGCAGCTCGCTCGCCGGCGTGATCCTGCGCATGAAGGCGCTGGGCCTGGGCGACGTGGTGAACTTCCCCTTCCTCGAATCGCCTTCGGGCCGCGCGATCGCCGACGGCTACCAGCTGCTGGGCGAGCTGGGCGCGGTGGACGACCGCGGCGAGCTGCTGCCCATGGGCCGCGAGCTGTCGCGCCTGCCGCTGGACCCGCGCGTGGCGCGCATGATCGTCGAGGCGCGCTCGCGCGGCGCGCTGTCCGAGGTGCTGATCATCGCGTCGGCGCTGAGCGTGCAGGACGTGCGCGACCGCCCGCTGGAGGCCCAGCAGCAGGCCGACCAGCAGCATGCCAAGTTCGACGACGAGAAGAGCGAATTCAGCGGCTACCTGCGGCTGTGGAAGTGGCTGGGCGATGCGCGCGGCGGCAAGGTGGTGGCGCTCACGCGCAAGCAGATGGCGGCGCAGGCGGCGCCAGCGCCCGCCGTGGGGCGCAACGCGGCGTTCTTGCCGGTAGCCCAACGCAGCGCGGGCGCGGTGTCACCCCCTCTCCCGCAAGCGGGAGAGGGCCGGGGTGAGGGCGGCGGCGCAAAGAACCGGCATGGTGCTGGTGGGAGCACCCCCCTCACCCCGACCCTCTCCCCCAAGGGGGCGAGGGAGTCCCTGCCGGAACACGGCGAGGACGACGCTACCCACAAGCTCAGCAACCGCCAGTGGGAGCAACTGCTGCGCCAGAACTTCATCAACATCCGCCGCGTGCGCGAGTGGCGCGACATCCATTCGCAGCTGCTCACCGTGGTCAACGAGCAGCGCTGGCCGTTGAACCCGCAGCCCGCGGGCTACGAGGCGGTGCACCTGTCCATGCTTTCGGGTCTGCTGGGCAACATCGGCTTCAAGACCGACGAGGGCGATGGGTATCTCGGCGCGCGCGGCATCCGCTTCCACCCGCACCCGGGCGCGCACCTGGCCAAGAAGCCCGGCCGCTGGATCGTCGCGGCCGAACTGGTCGAGACTTCGCGCCTGTACGGCCGCGGCGTGGCCGCCATCGAGCCGCAGTGGCTCGAAGAGGTGGGCGCGCACCTGCTCAGAAAGCAATTGCTCGACCCGCACTGGGAGAAGAAGCAGGGCGAGGTCGCGGCCTACGAGCGAGCCACGCTGTACGGCATCGTGGTCTACAGCCAGCGCCGCATCAGCTACGGCCGTGTCGACCCGCAGGGCGCGCGCGACATCTTCATCCGCCAGGCGCTGGTCGAGGGCGACTGGGAGACGCGCCTGCCCTTCCTGGCCGCGAACCAGAAGCTGATCGCCAAGGTCGAGGAGCTGGAGCACAAGAGCCGCCGCCAGGACGTGCTGGTGGACGAGGAACTGATCTACGCCTTCTACGACCAGCAGATCCCGCAGGACGTGTGCACCGGCCGCGACCTGGAGCGCTGGTGGAAGGCCGCGAGCGCGCAGAACCCCGAGCTGCTGCGCCTCACCCGCGACGAGCTGATGCGCCACGAGGCCGCGGGCATCACCACCGCGTCCTTCCCCAAGACGGTGAAGCTCGGCGGCGTGGACTGCACGGCCACCTACCTGCACCAGCCGGGCGACGCGCGCGACGGCATCACCGTGACGGTGCCGCTCTTCGTGCTGAACCAGGTGAGCGAAGAGCGCGCCGAATGGCTGGTGCCCGGCATGCTCAAGGACAAGATCCAGGCCCTGCTCAAGAGCCTGCCGCAGCGCCCGCGCAGCCGCTTCGTGCCGCTGGCCGAGAACGCCGATCGCCTGGCGCAGCTGTTCAACGCGCCCGAGCGCTTCGGCCAGGGCAGCCTCACGGACGTGCTGCTCAAGCAGGTGCGCGACGAGACCTCGCTTGATGTGAAGCGCGCCGACTTCAAGCTCGACATGCTCAGCCCGCACCTGTTCATGAACCTGCGCGTGGTCGACGAGCACGGCCGCCAGCTCGGCCAGGGCCGCCAGCTCGCCGCGCTCAAGTCGCAATGGGGCGCCAAGGCGCGCGGCGCCTTCCAGGCGCTTGCTTCATTAAAGATAGCTGGTAGCGATGATGAAAAGCCGGATTCCAATATAAAACCATCTGAATCCGGCCAACAGAAAGCGCAACAAGCTCCTAAAAAAGAAGCATCCAAGCCGCAGGCGCCCAGCATGCAGGCCGAGGCCCGCCATACCGACTGGAGCTTTGGCGAGCTGCCCGAGCTGATGGAGATCAAGAAGGGCGGCCAGACGCTGATCGGCTTTCCCGCGCTGATCGACGGCGGCGACGCGGTCGGCATCGAGGTCTTCGACGAGCCCGAGGTGGCGGCCACCCGACATGCGCTGGGCCTGCGGCGCCTGTTCGCGCTGCAGATCCGCGATGCGCTCAAGTACCTGGAGAAGAACATCCCCGACCTGCAGAAGATGGCCGTGGCCTACATGCCGCTGGGCACGCAGGAGGAACTGCGCGAGCAGATCATCAACGTGGCCATCGACCGCGCCTTTTTGCAGGAGCCGCTGCCCACCAACGCCGAGCAGTTCAAGCAACGCGTGCAGGACGGGCGCTCGCGCCTGACCCTGATCGCCAACGAGGTCGCCCGCATGGCCGGCACCGTGCTGGTGGAATACGCCGCCGCGCAGCGCAAGATCAAGGACACCAAGAACGCCCCCGACGCCACGGCCGACGCCAGCCAGCAGCTGCAGCGCCTGGTGCCCAGGAACTTCATCGCCATCGCGCCGTGGGTGCAGCTGCAGCACTACGCCCGCTATCTGAAGGCCATCACCACGCGCCTCGACAAGTACCGCGCCGACCCGGCCCGCGACGCCGCCAAGCTCAAGGAACTGCAGCCGCTGGAGCAGCGCTACTGGCGCCTGGTGGCCGAGCGCAAGGGCCAGGTCGATGCGCGCATGCAGGAATACCGCTGGATGCTGGAGGAACTGCGCGTGAGTTTCTTCGCGCAGGAGCTGCGTACGCCGTACCCGGTCAGCGCCAAGCGGCTGGACAAGGTGTGGGCGCAGTTGCAGCAGTAGAGGGGCGGTTTGAATGGATGGATGCAGGCGATCACGCTCCCTTGGCAAAGAACGGGATCGGTTTTTAGTTCATCGGCTCTGCGTGTTGGCGCCGAATGATGGTTTAGCTTCGGTGCATGTACTATAGGCAGTACTATTTGGTGACAACGGGCCTTCATAGTCGCTGGAAATTTGCAGAATTTCAATAAATATCTGTTGAACGCCCAAGCCATATTAGCGAATGTCCTGCGGATGAGGGTAATTACATTGCACTATCGATCGCCGCATTTTTTGGATCCATATGCGGTGCATCTCGGTAGCGTGGGAAGGGGTGCAAACCCCAATGCCGAGGTACTCGCGGTAATAGCTGGACTTAGGTCTAATGTGCCCAACGACTAACTTGGCCGGCGCACGCTTCTATCCCGAAGCACCCTAGATGCTGACAATGCGATTTGTGTGACGATCAATCTCAAGAAGAGCAAGAAATGAGCCCTGCTATATGAGTACATTCCCTGTCTTGAACGATCACGACTATTTGAACTACGTAGACAAGCTGAGTCATCGTGGTGCCAATACGTCCATACACTTGGCAGAAATCCGTTATCCGGTGCAGCGGGCAGGCGTAGTTAGCGTTGTCAAGCTGATGCCGCCAGATGGCATTGGTGTCTGCAATGAAGCGATTGCCTGGTTATTTTTGCGAGCAGCTGGACTTGCATCACCGAAAAATGCGGGAATTTTGGTAATGACAGAGGAAAAGGCCAAAGCAGTACTTGGAAGTAAGGCAGTGCCTAAAGACTTGGTTTCTGAGGGCTATGTACTTGCCTGGGCAGCGCAGAAGCTAGAGTTTTCTAGCATTTGTGCGCTATTTTCGGGCAGTGAGGCCGATACCAAGTGGCTGGATCTTTTACGCACTGATGCTGGTGCTGGCATCGCCGCATTCGATGAGCTTCTGCATAATCAGGACCGCAATACAGGCAACATTCTCTTTCGGGGCCGCGGCAGTTGTGTGCCCATAGACCATGAGCAGGTTTTTGCGAGGCAGAACTGGATGGCGGCTGATTTGCAGCATCTGGCGGAGAATGGCGATTCCTTTCGAATGCTTCGACGAGCGCATGCGGGCCGGAAACTTTCGTCTGACGAACTGGCGCGAATTACTGATGCGATGATTGCGCACTCGCACGGGCATGCCGGGGCATTAGATGTCTGCCGTAAGCAGATCGGCCAATTGCTGGGGCGTTTGTTCTCCGTACCCAAGGGTACGGCCTACGCAAACCGAATCTTGAGCTTTATTGGTGAGCGCTGCTCTGAGCGTTGGATGCAGCAGCGTGTAGGGGCATTGACATGATCGATCTTGGCGCGTTGGCAAATTCTGTGGACAGTGAGGCTCCTGGCTTTGTGGGCAAGTGGCACACCATTGAATTTCAGCCAGAACTGGATGTCCCCCAGTCTTTTGTTATTGGTGTGGCGCTAAGTGCCAAGGGGCGACTGCTGGGATTTCGTGTCGCGGAAGATGCGACTCGTCTCAAGTGCTTTTATGGCAATCGCTTCAGCCAAGAGACTTGGGGGTGGCTGCGCAATGAATTGCTGATAGATCTGCAGCGAGCCAAGGACTTTGCAATTGCTAGATATGAGAGCTCGAGCCCGCAGATTCGCTTTGGTCAGGGGCAGTACGCAAGTGGAACTGATCATCTATCGGTGCTGGCACGTACTTTCGACCGTGTGGTGACGGTCACCAAGCTAGAGCCTAAGCCTCGTTCTGCCGGAGTGCCGCAGCTCGAGTTGAGGGCTCAGCTGGCAGACTTGCTCAAGGTGCGGCTGGGGGTTTTGTTTGAGTCAGTTCATCAAGATGGGGATTTCTACCGGTTGATGGATGGAGATGCGGTGCACACCTTTGATGTTAACTACGATGACTCAAAGATCGCCAGCAGTATTGTCTCGGCCAGCTATGTGAGCTTGGAGAAGGCTCAACTCAACTTCAGCACAAGCATGAGCGATTTGGTGATGTTCAACAGGCTGCGCCCTCGCGAGCAGCTAGGCATTGCAATTCTGGTGCCGTCTGCCAATACATTGCCACGTGCGAGCGTGTATGCCTGGGAGAAGTGGTGGGACAACATGTCCTACAAGCTCAAGGAATCGGACCTCATGCTGCTGGCCGAGTCAGAACGGCCCGAAGAGCTGGCAGAAATGATGCAGAACTGGTACATGGATGCCGCGTCCTGAGACGATGAGCGTAGTAGGGATGAGTCATGAAATCAAAAATTGCCCTGGCTGCAGTCGCCGCTGGTATCGCGGCTGCAGGGTTGCTGTACGCCTCGCCCTATCTCACGCTGCGCAGCATCGCCAAGGCGGTCGAGAACAAGGATGCCGACGCGGTGTCCGAGCATGTGGACTTTCCTGCGTTGCGTGAAAGCGTCAAGGGGTACATGCTCGTCAAGATGGAGGCTCAGCTGAATACTCCATCCATGAAAGACAACCCGTTTGCCGGTTTTGGGCAGGTGTTGGCCATGGGGCTGGTCGATCGGATGACGGAAACCCTTGTCTCACCGGCTGGCGTGATGCTGATGCTCAAGAACGGTCAGGTCGGCAGGCCCCGGGATGCGACCGCCGCTGGGGCGGACACCACCGGCAGAACCGAACTGCGCAAGGACTTCACGGTGGTCTACCAGGGCTGGTCGAAGGTGTATGTACACCCCAAGAATGAAGATGGCGGCTTCATCTTCAAGCGTGATGGGCTGATGAGCTGGAAGCTGGTAGCAGTCAAGATGCCAAGCAATCCCTGACGCCGCCGAATTGTGGTTTCTGCCAACCGCAGCTTTAGCGATTAAGAAGCCATTGCGGAGCTAGAAGTGCCTTTGTGCCCACTGATCGGCCGCACTCGCCAATGGGTGGGTCAAGCCGCCTGCTCCCGCATCACCCGAAACTGCGGCGCCGCCACCGGCGCCGTCCAGCGCCAGGGCAGGGCGTGGGGGCGCCACAGCCCGCCCAGAACCCTGAAGCGCAGCGCGCGCTGCGCGCCGGGCCACGGGGCGCAGGCGGCGGCATCCCACAGGATCTCGGCCTCGGCGGCGAGGTGCAGCAGGCCGCCGCCTGCGTAGTCCACGCACAGCAGGCCGGCCCGCGGGTGCAGCGCCAGGTTGCCCAGGGTGTTGAAGAACTGGTTGCCGGGGTAGTCCGGCATGGCGAGCACCACGCCTTGCGCGCCGTGCTCCACCCGCACCAAGCCGGGCTCGCCGCCGCGGTGCGAAACATCCACGCCATCGCTGCGCGCCTGGCCGGGCCGGGGGGCCGAAGCGCTGGCGATGAACAGGGTGTCGCTGCCGGCCAGCAGGGCCAGCGCGGCGGCATTGAGCGCGGGGCCGAGCGGCTGCGGTACTTCGGGCGGATGCGGCTGCACCAGCGGCTCGCGGGCCTGGATGTACTTGGGGCAGTTACCGAAGCTCTGCACCACATCGATGGCCAGGCCCTGCGCGTCGAACGCCGCCACGTGCCCGTTCATGCGGTTGCGCCGGCGCGTGTGCGGCTCCAGCCCCAGCAGGCCCACCGGGTCGCCCACGGCCAGATGGGCGAGTGCGGGATCGGCGGCGTCGGGGCGCACGCCGATCTGCATGCTGTGCGCATCCGGAGTCTGCACAAAGCCCGGCGCGCCGGCCAGCATGGTGGCCCAGGGCTGGCCTTGGCCATCGAGTGCGCCGAGCAGCAGCGTAGGCAGCTTCTCGAACAGCTCGCGGTGCTGGTCGGGCATGTGGTCGCGCAGCAGCAGCGGGCCGTTGGCGGCCATGCGCTCGCGCACGCCCACGCGCGCCTGCAGGGCCTGTTCGCCGGCGTGGAAGGCTTCGGCCGTGTCGATCATGCGGCCTCCGCGATCCGGTCAGGCAACGGCACATAGCCCGGCAGGGCCTGCACGCGGGCCACCCAGGCGCTGATGCGCGGGTAGGGCGACAGCGGCAATCCGCCGATGCCGGCCTGCGAGGTGTAGCCCACCATGGCCAGGTCGGCCAGGCTGGGTTCGGTGCCGCCGAGCAGCCAGTCGCGGCCCTGTAGTTCGGCCTCCATGAAGTCCAGCAGGCGCCGGCCTGTGGCCTGCGCGGCCTCGCTCACCGGCTGGCCGATCATCGCGGCAAAGCGCGGCCCGGCTACGCCGGGGCCGAGCATGCCCGCCGCCAGGCTGAACCAGCGCTGCAGCCGCGCCTGGCCCGCCGGGTCCTGCGGCATCCAGTGGCTGCCGGGTGCGTAGCGCTGCGCCAGGTAGACCAGGATGGCGTTGCTGTCCGACAGCACGAGGTCGCCGTCTACCAGCACCGGCACCTGGCCCAGCGCATTGAGCGCCAGGAATTCGGGGCGCCGCTGCTCGCCCTGGCGCAGGTCCAGGTCCAGGGTTTCGTAGGGCAGGCCGAGCAGGGACAGCAGCAGCTCCACGCGGTGGCAGTGGCCGGAGATGGCCATGCGGTAGAGCTTGAGGGCTTGGGTGGGAGCCATGGCGGGATTCCTTTTTTCCAGAAGGTGGTGACAGAGGGCTCCACGGTAGCTATTGCGCAGTTTTGCGTAAATGGTGGTGCACAGCATTTCAAAATTGCAGATGCCGCAATAGTGGCCGCTGTGCCCCGCTCAATCGGTAATGCGGCTCACGCGCAACCGCAGCGCATTGGCGATTACGCTCACCGACGACAGCGCCATTGCCGCCGCGGCCACCACCGGCGACAGCAGGATGCCGAAGAAGGGGTAGAGCAGGCCCGCGGCCACCGGCACGCCCAGCGCGTTGTAGCCAAAGGCGAACCACAGGTTGAGGCGGATGTTGCCCATGGTCGCCTGCGACAGGCGCCGCGCCTTGGCGATGCCCATCAGGTCGCCGTGCAGCAGCGTAACGCCGGCGCTTTCCATCGCCACGTCGGTGCCAGTGCCCATGGCGATGCCGACGTCGGCCGCGGCCAGCGCGGGTGCGTCGTTGACGCCATCGCCGGCCATGGCCACCACGCGGCCTTCGGCCTGCAGGCGCTGCACCACGGCGGCCTTGTCCTGCGGCAGCACTTCGGCCACTACGTCGCTGATGCCCAGCTCGCGGCCCACCGCCTCGGCGGTGAGGCGGCCGTCGCCGGTGAGCATGACCACGCGGATGTTCTCGCGCCGCAAGGCCGCCAGCGCGGCCGGCGTGCTGGCCTTGACCGGATCGGCGATGCCGACGAAGCCGGCCGGGCGGCCGGCTATGGCGACGAAGATCACCGTGGCGCCCTGGGCGCTCACCCGTTCGGCTGCATCGCGCAACATGGCCACGTCCACGCCTTGCTCGGCCAGGAACCTGGCGCTGCCGCACAGGATGCGCGCGCCATCGACCACACCGACCACGCCCTTGCCCACCGGCGAGTCGAAGTCGTCCACCGGCGACAGCGCGAGCTGGCGTGCCTGGGCCTCGGCCACGATGGCGGCGGCCAGCGGGTGTTCGCTGGCGCGCTCCACGCTGGCCAGCAGGCGCAATAGCTCGTCGGCCTCGACGCCCAGCACCGGCTGCACCGTGGTCACCCTGGGCCTGCCCTCGGTGAGCGTGCCGGTCTTGTCGACCACCAGGGTGTCGACCTTTTCCATGCGCTCCAGCGCCGCGGCGTCGCGGATCAGCACGCCGAGCTGCGCGCCGCGGCCCACGCCGACCATGATGGACATGGGCGTGGCCAGCCCCAGCGCACACGGGCAGGCGATGATCAGCACCGCCACCGCCGCGATCAGCGCGTGCGAGAAGGCCGGGCTCGGGCCCCACAGCAGCCAGGCCGCGAAGGTCAGCGCCGCCACCGCGATCACCAGCGGCACGAACCAGCCGGCCACCTGGTCGGCCATGCGCTGGATGGGTGCGCGGCTGCGCTGGGCCGAGGCCACCATGTGCACGATCTGCGACAGCAGCGTATCGGCACCCACCTTGTCGGCACGCATCACGAAGCCGCCGGTCTGGTTCATGGTGCCGGCGGTGAGCTTCGCGCCCGGCGCCTTGGCCACGGGCATCGGCTCGCCGGTGACCATCGATTCGTCCACCGTGCCCTTGCCCTCCAGCAGCTCGCCGTCCACCGGCACCTTTTCGCCGGGGCGCACGCGCAGCTTCTCGCCGGGCACCACGCTGTCGAGCGGCACCGTCTCGTCGCTGCCGTCGTCCTTGACGCGCACCGCCGTCTTCGGCGCCAGGTCGAGCAGGGCGCGGATCGCGCCCGAGGTTTTTTCGCGGGCCCGCAGCTCCAGCACCTGGCCCAGCAGCACCAGCACGGTGATCACCGCCGCGGCCTCGAAATAGACCGGTACCGCGCCATCGGCCACGCGGAAGCTGGCCGGGAAGAGCTGCGGCGCCAGCGTGGCGACGATGCTGTAGACCCAGGCCGCGCCGGTGCCCAGCGCGATCAGGCTGAACATGTTGAGGCTGCGGTGGACTACCGATTGCCAGCCGCGCACGAAGAAGGGCCAGCCGGCCCACAGCACCACCGGCGTGGCCAGCGCGAGCTGCACCCAGTTCAAGGCCTGCGGGGCCAGCAAGTGGGTGATGCCGAACAGGTGGCCGCCCATCTCGAGCACGAACACCGGCAGCGCCAGCGCCAGGCCGATCCAGAAGCGCCGCGCCATGTCGCGCAGCTCGGCGCTGTCGCCGGTATCGGCGGTGGCGAGCACTGGCTCCAGCGCCATGCCGCACAGCGGGCAGGTGCCGGGGCCCATCTGGCGCACCTCGGGGTGCATGGGGCAGGTGTATTCCATGTCCTTTGCGCCAGCGGGCACGGGTGCCGCGGCGGCGTGGTGGTGCTGGTGCTGGTGTCCATGGCTGTGCGCCGCGTGGTTGTGCTGGTGGTGGTGGGCGGGCTGGTTCATTGCGTGTCCTTGCTCGGTGGCGGGTCGGGGCCGCCGTGGCCCCGGTTGGGCGGGCGCCTCAGCGGCGGCAGCAGCCGCCGGCCGGCGCCGGAGCGGCGGCGGGCTCGGCCATCTGCACCGGCGTGTAGCCGGCCTCGCGGATCGCGTCAGCCAGGGCCTCGGCATCGGTGTCGGCCGAAGGGGCGATGCGGATCTGCCGGGCGGGCACGTCGATCTGCACCTGGGCCGCGCGGTCGGTCTGGGCCAGCGCGCGGCTGATGACGCCGGCGCAGTGGCCGCAGGTCATGTCCTGGACGTTGAAAACGATCATGTGGCTCTCTCTGTGGGAAGTGGTTGGAAACTGCACTTTCAGGCTTGACCTCATGTCAATGTCAACAGGCATGGCTGCTGCATTGGCCGGGGGCTTTACCGTAGCCATTGCGCCGCGCCATGCAAATTGCGATAGTTCGCATTTCACAATTGCAAGCCTCGAAACCATGGACCACCTCGACACCCTGCGCTGCTTCGTCGCCGTGGCCGATGCCGGCGGCTTTGCGCCGGCCGCGCGCAGCCTGGGCCGTTCGCCTGCGGCGGCCACCCGGGCCATCGCCGCGCTGGAAGCGCGCCTGGGCGTGCTGCTGCTGCAGCGCAGTACGCGCATGGTGCGGCTGACTGAGGCGGGCGAGCGCTTTCTGGCCGATTGCCGCTCCATCCTCGGCGATCTGCACGAGGCCGAGCAGGCGGTGAGCGGCGCGCAGGCCGAGGTGCAGGGGCAACTGGCCATCACCGCGCCGCAGATGTTCGGCATTTGCCATGTGGCGCCCATCGTGCAGGACTTCCTGGCCGCGCATCCGCGCGTGCAGGCACGCACGCTGTTCGTCAACCGCCTGGTGCACCTGCTGGACGAGGGCATGGACGTGGCCGTGCGCATCGCCCACCTGCCGGACTCGGGCCTCACGGCGCTGCCGGTGGGGGCGCTGCGCAAGCTGGTGGTGGCCTCGCCCGCCTACCTGGCCGAGCATGGCGAGCCGCGCCATCCGGGCGAGCTGTCCGGCCACCGGGCCATAGGCATCGCGCCCGATGCGCGGGCGGTGGCGCCCTGGGTGTTCAAGGACGGGCTGGTCGGCCAGCCGCAGATCTGCTGGATCAGCAACAGCAACGAGGTGGACGTGGCCGCGGCCGAGGCCGGACTGGGCCTCACGCGCTGCCTGGCCTACCAGGCGGCGGCGGGCCTGCGCGCGGGCCGGCTGCGCATCGTGCTGGCCGAGTACGAGCAGCCGCCCGTGCCGGTGCACATCGTCTACCCGGCCGGGCGCCGCGCGCCGGCCAAGGTGCGGGCCTTCGTGGAGTTTGCCCGCGAGCGGCTGGCCCAGGTGCCGGTGCTGCAGGGCAAGGGGCTGTCGCGGCGCTGATGCAGGGTCTGGGCAACGGCGGCCCCGGCGCTGATGCAGGGTCTGGGCAACGGCGGCCCCGGCGCTCAGTTCGGCTGGATGCCGGCCTGCTTCATCACCGCCAGCCACTTCTCGCCCTCCTGGGCGGCAAAGCGGCTGAACTCCTCGGCTGTCAGCTGGCTGGGGATCACGCCGTTGTCCCGCATGCGGGCCTGCACGGCCGGCTTGCGCGTGGCGTCCCGCATGGACTGGTTCAGCGTGGCGACAACGCCGGCCGGTGTGCCCTTGGGCAGCCACAGCGCATACCACGAGGTCACGTCGAAGCCGGGAATGCCCTGCTCGTCGATGGTGGGCACCTGCGGCAGCAGCTCGACCCGCCGGGCCGAGGTGACGGCCAGTGCCCGCAGCTTGCCGCTCTGGATCAGCGGCGCGGCGCTGGCCACCGAGGCGTAGAGCACGTCGATGTGGCCACCGATCACGTCGGTCAGCGCCTGCCCGGTGCCGTTGTAGGGCACGTGGCTGATCTTCACGCCGGCCTTCAGGTTGACCAGCTCGCCTACCAGGTGGGGCAGCGAACCGAGGCCGCCCGACGCGAACGACAGCTTGCCGGGCGCGGCGCGGGCCTGCTCCAGCAGGCCCTGGAAGCTGGTGATGCCCGAGCCCGCACCCACGACCAGCACCATCGGCGCGAAGCCGAAGATGCCCACCGGCGCGAAGTCCTTCTGCGCATCGAAGGGCAGTTGCTTGAACATGCCCGGGTACATGACCTGGATCGAGGCGTTCATCAGGCCGGTGTAGCCGTCGGGCCGGCTGTGCGCCACCTCGCGCGCGCCGATGGTGCCCGCCGCGCCGGGCCTGGCCTCGATGACGATGGGCTGGCCGAGCAGCTCGCCCATGTCGACGGTCATCATCCGCCCGAAGGTTTCGGTGGTGGAGCCAGCCTGGTGCGGCGAGATGATGCGGATCGGCTTGCCGGGGTACTTGTCCTGGGCCTGGGTGCCGTGGCCGGCCAGGGCCAGGCAGGCCGCGGCGCCAACGATGAATCGCCTGGTGTTCATGGAGTGTCTCCTGGGGTCAGTTCAGGGGTGGGGCTCTGACGGCCCTTGCACCTGCGGATCGCAGCCCTTGCGGGCGCGTTGTCAGCGGGCCCGGTTGCGCGGCCGGATCCGCCATTCGAAGCAGCCGTCGCCCTGGTCGAACCGGCGGGTGACCACCAGGTCGAGGAAGCGGTTGTGCGCGGCCAGCGCACCCACCAGCAGCTCGTTCCAGGCCAGGAAGGCGGCCGGGTGCAGGTCGGCGATGCCTTCCATCAGCTTCCAGCTCGTCTGGCGCACGCCGGGGGCGCCGTCGATATCCGCCACGCGCTCGGCGGCATCGCCCTGGGCCTGCGCCAGCGCCACCATGAAGTCGGCGAACTGGCCGGCATCGCCGCGGTCGGCCAGGCCCAGCGCCTGCGCCGTGGCCGCATGGAACTGCATGCCGATCAAGCGCGCGGTGACGCCGCCCAGGTACTGCGCATCGACCGGGCCGCACAGGCCCACCAGCTCCTGCAGGCCGGTGCGCATGTACTCCATGGCGTAGTTGCGGCGCGCCTTCTGGCGGCGCTCCAGCGGCCAGTCGGCCGTGGGCAGCGTGGGCGCCAGCGCCGGATCGGCCGGCGGCATCTCCACGCCCCGCGCGAACACCAGGCGCTGTTCGGGCTCGATGTCGTGCTCGTACTCGCAGTAGTAGCCCTCCAGGCCGGGCTGCCCGTCCATGGTCTGCTTGGTGCAGACGAAGCCCAGCCGGCGGCTGCCCAGCGACACGCCGTTGTGCGCATGCCAGCCGCGCAGCACCGCGCGCGACACCTCGCCGGGAATGGCGCAGATGGCCGTGCCTTGCCAGGCCCAGCGCGGCGGCGGGTAGCGCACCCAGACCTTCTTCGGCGACTCCTCGAAATACTCGACATGCACGCCGCCGATGGCGTTCGACAGGTAGTGGTAGCGCGCCGCGGCCACGGCCGGCGGCAGCCCCTCCAGGCCCAGCTTGGTGAGCCCGGGCAGGAATTTCTCGGTGTGCTGGCGGCGGAAGATGTGGAACACCAGCTCGGCCGCCTCGCGGCTGCTCTTGCGCGTGACCATGGTCATCACCAGGCCGGTGAAATAGGCGTGGTACCACTCAGCCACCGCCGACCAGCGCGCGGCGTCGGGCGTGAGCGGCTCGCTCGGGGAAGGGGCTTGCATCGGGTGTGTCTCCTGTCGGTGGATGTTGGAAGCTGGGTTCATGGCGAGGGCGCGGAGACCAGGGCGGGCACCGCCAGCGCCAGCCCCGAGACGACGAACGCGGCCAGTTGCGCGGCGATCTGCTCGCGGTCGGCGGCGGTCTCGTCGGGGCGCGGGCGGTACCACAGCGTGGCGCCGTTGATCGCGCCGAAGAAGGGCTTGATGCTCAGGCGGATGTTCTGCAGCGGGATCTCTCCCGCATCCATGGCCTCCTGCAGCACCTGCAGGAACAGTTCTTCGTAGCGGTGGCGCAGCGCGATGATGTCCTGCAGCTTTTCGCGCTGCTCCTCGTTGACGCGGCCGATGAGCTGCGCCTCCAGTCCCTGCACGGCCAGGCGCTGGTAGGACAGGTGCCGCAGCACCTGCAGCGCATGCGTATGGGCCATGCGCTGGATGCGCTGCACCGGCCGCAGGCCCCGGTCCTGGGCAATCGGCGCGATGGCGTTGAAGTTGATCTCCATCACCCGCTGGTAGACCGCGACGAGCAGGTCGGCCTTGCTGCGGTAGTGGTGGTAGATACTGCCCTTGGTGATGCCCAGCGTGTCGCCGATATGGTCGATGGAGGTGGCGTCATAGCCCTGGCTGTTGAAGGCTTCGGCGGCGGCATCGAGGATCTCGGTCACCCGGTCGGTGCTGCGGCCGTCGGCGGCGCTGGATTTGCGGGACATGGCTGGGGACTTTCTCGGGATTCGGGTGGGTTGCAGGTGCTGGAGCAGCGCGGCGGCCTGGGCCTGGGGCGGGCCTGCCGCCGCCTGCAGGTACTGCAGGGCCGCATGGAGGGGCGGCAGCTCTGCCAGGGCCTGCAGTTGCTGCACGCACCGGCTGGCGCAGTAAAGCGCCTGCGCGGCATCGGCCGGCGATGCGTCGCCATGGCCTGCTGCGTGCAGCAGCGCGCGGGCGGCGGCCAGCTGGGCGGTGGCCTCGGCCAGCGGCAAGGCCGAGGGGCCACGCTGGTCCAGGTGTTCGATGGCATGGCGCTGCAGTGCCTGCGCCAGCCCGCAGGCCAGCGCCGCATGGGCCAGCCGTGCGGCTGCCTGCAGCCGCGGGAGCTGCGAGAAGTCCGCGCGCAGCGGGGCGGGCCAGGCCGGCTCGCGGCCGCGGATGGCCAGCGTGGCGGTGTAGCGCACCAGGCCGTCGCTGCCGGGCTGCGCGGCCAGCTCCAGGCCGGGTTCGTCGGCGGGCAGCCAGAAGCACAGCAGCGGCGCCGCGCTGCCGGCCTGGCGGGCCGGCACGATCAGGCGGGCGGGTGCTTCGGCTGCAGGCAGGCCCAGGCCAAAGGCCTGGCCGCTGAGGTCCCACCGGCCCTGGCGCTCGCGGCAGCGGGGCAGGGCGTCTTCGTGCAGGTTGTGCAGCAGCGGCAGCACCTGGCCCGACTGCAGGGCCGCAACCGCGTCGGCGCCGGCCAGCGAGCCGAAGACCGCCGCCGGCAGGGCCGCGGCCAGCGCCACGGCTTGCGCGGGCTGCTGCTGGGCCAACTGCTCGACTTGTGCCAGCCATTCGGCGGAGGTGCTGGAAGGGGAAGAATTGAACATACTGATTGGTATGTTAATAAGGGTTTCGGCAATTGTCCATCGCCGGGTGCAAAGAATTTCTGGCCTGGCAGGAATGCATCAATACCTTGATAGGCACGGATTTTTCCTGTCGCCGAGGCGCAGGCATGGTGGCGAATGTGGGTTCTATAATTTTCATACCGATTGGTATGTTTGATGCAAGACAAGGAGACAGGGAATGAAGCCATCGCCGGCAAAACTGGGTTCGCGGGACTATCTGGACTGGCCATTCTTCGACGCGTCGCACCGCCGCTTCATGCAGGAGGTGGACGGGTTTGCGCAGTCCGGCGTGCTGGACGGGGTGGACCTGCGCGATGTGGATGGCACCTGCCGCCGGCTGGTGGCCGAGCTGGGCCGGGCCGGGTTGCTGCGCGTGTGCGTCAGCAGCGAGTACGGCGGCCATGCGCCGCAGATTGAATCGCGGCGCTTGACGCTGGCGCGCGAGGGCCTGGCTTACCGCTGCGGCCTGGCCGATTTCGCGCTGGCCATGCAGGGCCTGGGCAGTGGCCCCATCGCGCTGGCGGGCGACGAGAAGCTCAGGCAGCAGGTGCTGCCCAAGGTGGCGCGCGGCGAGCTGATTCCGGCATTCGCGCTGTCCGAGCCCGAGGCCGGCTCGGACGTGGCAGCCATGTCCTGCACGGCCACGCGCGACGGCGGCGACTACGTCGTCTCGGGTCGCAAGACCTGGATTTCCAACGGCGGCATCGCCGATGTCTACGTGCTGTTCGCCCGCACCGGCGAGGCGCCGGGCACCCGGGGCATCTCGGCCTTCGTGGTCTACCCCGACGACCCGGGCTTTGCCATCGCCGAGCGCCTGGAGGTGATGGCGCCGCACCCGCTGGCCACGCTGCAGTTCGACGAGATGCGCCTGCCCGCCTCGCGCATGCTGGGCGCGCCGGGCACGGGCTTCAAGCTGGCCATGCGCACGCTGGACATCTTCCGCGTCTCGGTGGCGGGCGCGGCGCTGGGCTTTGCGCGCCGGGCGCTGGACGAGGCGCTGGCCCACACCCAGGCGCGCCAGCTGTTCGGCGAGCCGCTGGCCGCCAAGCAGATGACGCAGGACCGCATCGGCGAGATGGCCACGCTGCTGGATGCAGCCGCGCTGCAGACCTACCGCGCGGCCTGGAAGCGCGATGTGCAGGGCGGCGCCACCACGCTGGAGGCAGCCATGGCCAAGATGGCGGCCACCGAGAACGCGCAGCGGATCGTGGACGGCAGCCTGCAGCTCTTCGGCGCGCGCGGGGTGCAGGTCGGCGGGGTGATGGAGAGCCTGTACCGCGAGATCCGGGCGCTGCGCATCTACGAGGGCGCGACCGAAGTGCAGAAGATGATCATCGCCCGCGAGGTGCAGAAGGCGCACCAGGAAGCGCGCGGCTGAGGTGCTGCAACGCAGATGACGGGCATGCCGGCCCGCATCTGCCATCATGGCGGCGCCTACCAAGGATGCCTACATGACCTCTTTCGCAGACCGTTCCGTCAGTGCCTTCGCCCAGCCCTCGTCGCCCCGCTGGCCCGGCCGCGTGCCCACGCGCCTGAGCGTGCCGCGCACGCCGGTGTGGGACAACATCGCCGTCAACGCACGCCGCTACCCCGACAAGACGGCGCTGGTGTTCTTCGGCCAGGCCCTGAGCTACCGCGAGCTGGTGGAGCAGACCGAGCGCCTGGCCGCGCACCTCTACCTGCACGGCGTGCGCAAGGGCGACCGGGTGCTGTTGCTGATGCAGAACTGCCCGCAGTTCATCGTGGCGCACTACGCCATCCTGCGCGCGAACGCGGTGGTCGTGCCCGTCAACCCGATGAACCAGGCCGACGAACTGCGCCACTACATCGAGGACGCCGGCGCCCGCGTGGCCATCACCACCGGCGAGCTGGCGCCCGCGCTGCTGCAGGCCAGCGCCGCGCTGGCGCCGGGGCAGCGCCTGGAGCACCTGGTCGCCAGCCAGTACACCGACGCCATGCCGGCCGATGCGGCCACGCACGGCGACATGCCCGCGGCCTGGCAGCGCTGGCTGCTCACCGAACACCCCATGCCCGCGCGCGAGGCGCTGGCCGGCACCAGCGCCGCGAGCTGGCGTGAGGCCCTGGATTGCGGACTGGCGCCGCCGGCGCTCGAGGTGGGGCCGGACGATCTCGCCATCCTGCCCTACACCAGCGGCACCACCGGCAAGCCCAAGGGCTGCATGCACGCGCACAGCCACATACAGCACGCGGCCATGGCCGGCCTGCTGTGGGGCCGGCAGTCGCCCGAGACGGTGAACCTCGTCGTCGCGCCCATGTTCCACATCACCGGCATGGTGTCCATCATGCACACGCTGCTGCTGGCCGGCGCCACGCTGGTGCTGATGCCGCGCTGGGACCGCGAGCTGGCCGGGCGGCTCATCACCCGCCACCGGGTGAGCCACTGGGCCAACATCCCGACCATGGTGGCCGACCTGCTGGCCAGCCCGCAGCTGGCGCAGTACGACTTCTCGCAGCTGGTCTACATCGGCGGCGGCGGCGCGGCCATGCCGCAGGCGCTGGCGCAGCGCGTGAAGGACCTGTGGGGCCTGAACTACCTGGAGGGCTACGGCATGACCGAGACCTGCGGCGCCTCGCATGCCAATCCCTACGAGCACCCCAAGCAGCAGTGCCTGGGCATGGCGCATATCGGCATGCAGTCGCGGGTGATCGACCCCGAGACGCTGGCGGTGCTGCCGGTGGGCGAGGTCGGCGAGATCGTGGTGCGCGGCCCGCAGGTGCTGTTGGGCTACTGGAGGCAGCCCGAGGCCACGGCCGCGAGCTTCGTGCAGGTGGAGGGCGAGCGGTGGTTCCGCACCGGCGACCTGGGCTACTGCGACGACGAGGGCTATTTCTTCCTGACCGACCGGCTCAAGCGCATGATCAACGCCAGCGGCTTCAAGGTCTGGCCCGCCGAGGTCGAGAGCCTGATGTACCGCCACCCGGCCGTGCTGGAGGCCTGCGTGATCGCCGCCAAGGATGCCTACCGCGGCGAGACCGTCAAGGCCGTGGTGGCGCTGCGGCCCGAGTACCGGGGCCAGCTCAGCGAGCAGGAGTTGATGGCCTGGTGCCACGAGCACATGGCGGTCTACAAGGCGCCGCGCATCGTGCAGTTCGTCGAGCAGCTGCCCAAGAGCGGCAGCGGCAAGGTGATGTGGCGCACGCTGCAGGAGCAGGAAACGGCCACCGGATCGTAAAAATAAGAGCTGCCAGCGCTTGCTGTCAAAGGGATTCAGATGGTTTTCATGCTGAATGCCAATGACAACGAGCGCTGGCAGCTCCTTTTTTGGTAGTTACTTCTTGGCCTTGGCCGGTGCACTGCCGCCAGCGGCCGCCGCGGCCAGCACCTTGCCCAGCATCTCATGCAGCATGGCCGAGCTGCGCTGCTGCATGATCTTGTTGATATCGCCCTGGCGCGACTGCATCTCGCCCGCGTAGGGCGATTGCGGGCCCTGGGCCAGCAGCGATTCGAGCTTGGGCTGGGTGAAGACCTGCGCATAGGCATAGGCCAGGTGGCCGTTCCACTGCTTCTGGTAGGCCGGCGTGATGGCCGCGATCTGCGCGGCCAGTTGCTGCTGCGCCTTCTGCGCGCCCATGCGGTCGACCAGGCTCTGGTAGTCGGTGGTCTTGGCGGCGAGCTGCAGCACCACCTGCGGCAGGCTGTGGCCCAGGCGGTATTTCTCGATCAGGGCCAGCGCCATGTCCTCGAGCTTGGAGGCGGCGAGCGCCGGCAGCGCGGCGCCGGCCGCCAGCGTGCCCGCGAGGGCGAGCCAGCGGCGGCGGCGAAGGGTTGCGGAATGGGTCATGGCTCAGGCTTTCACGGCTGCAGGCGCGGAGGCGGGCAGCTCCAGGTCGATGTTGTGCACGCCGAAATGGCCGGCCTTGCGGTCCTGCCAGTAGCGCTGCAGCGTGACCTTGACGGTGCGGAAGGCGATCTCGTCCCAGGGGATCTCGTCCTCGGTGAAGAGCCGGGCCTCCATGGTCTCGTGGCCGGGGTTGAAGCGGTCGCTATTCAGCTGCGCCAGGTAGAAGATGTGCACCTGGCCCACGTGCGGCACGTTCACCAGCGAGAACAGCGGGCCCAGCGTGATGTCGGCGCCGGCCTCCTCGTCGGTCTCGCGGGCCGCGCCCGCGCCGGTGGTCTCGGCCAGCTCCATGAAGCCGGCGGGCAGCGTCCACAGGCCCTTGCGCGGCTCGATGTTGCGCTTGCACAGCAGCACGCGGTCGCCCAGGTAGGGAACGGTGCCCACCACGTTCAGCGGGTTCTCGTAATGGATGGTGCCGCAGGCCGGGCAGACGGCACGCGCTCGCGTGTCGCCGTCGTCGGGAATGCGGTGCTCCACGGCGGTGCCGCAGCAGCGGCAAAAGGATACGGGGAAACGGCTGGCCATGCGCGGCAATCAGACCAGTTCGATCTTGAGCGCGGGCAGGCCGTCCACGCCGCCTTCGAGCACGTCGCCCTTGACCACCGCGGCCACGCCCTCGGGCGTGCCGGTGAAGATCAGGTCGCCGGGCTGCAGCTCCCAGGCCTGCGACAGCACCTCGATGGTCTCGGCGATGTTCCAGATCAGCTTGCTGACGTTGCTGCGCTGGCGGTCGGCACCGTTCACGGCGAGCCAGATCGCGGCCTGGCCCACGTCGCCGGCCTGGGCCGCGGGCACGATGGGGGCGATGGGCGCGCTGTGCTCGAAGGCCTTGCCGATCTCCCAGGGACGGCCCTGCTTCTTCATGTCGTTCTGCAGGTCGCGGCGGGTCATGTCCAGGCCCACGGCGTAGCCATAGATGTGGGCCAGCGCATCGGCGGCCTTGATGTTGCTGCCGCCCTTGCCGATGGCGACCACCAGCTCGATCTCGTGGTGCAGGTTGCTGGTCATGGCCGGGTAGGGCACGCGGCCGGTCTCGCCCTCGGCCACGGCGAAGATCGCGTCGGCCGGCTTCATGAAGAAGAACGGCGGCTCGCGGCCGGTGAAACCCATCTCCTTGGCGTGATCCTCGTAGTTGCGGCCCACGCAGTAGATGCGGTGCACCGGAAAGCGGTCTTGGGTGCCCACGACGGGGACGCTGGGAACAGGTGCTGCGGGAATCACGAAGCTCATGGATAGCCTTTGCGGTAGTCGGTGTGAAGATGCGAAGCAGCGAAAATTATCGTCCATCTTGGAGCGATGGCTGATATATGCTCGCCACCATGAAGCTGCACAACTACTTCCGTTCCTCCGCCTCGTACCGCGTGCGCATCGCGCTCGCCTTCAAGGGGCTGCCGTACGACTACGTGCCGGTCCACCTGGTCAAGGGCGAGCATCGCAGCCCCGGCTATGCCAGCCACCTGGGCGACGCGCTGGTGCCGGCGCTCGAGACCGACGACGGCCACTGGCTGAACCAGTCGCTGGCCATCATCGAGTGGCTGGAAGAGACCCACCCTACGCCCGCGCTGCTGCCCGGCGACGCGCTGGCCCGCGCCCGCATCCGCGCGCTGGCGCTGATGGTGGCCTGCGAGATCCACCCGCTGAACAACCTGCGCGTGCTGGGCTATGTGAAGAACCAGCTCGGCGCCAGCGACGAGGCCAAGGACGCCTGGTACCGCCACTGGGTGCGCACCGGGCTCGAAGCCTTCGAGCGCCAGCTCGCGCTGCTGGCCGACGAGCGCCGCGCCCAGGGCCTGGCGCCGTCGGTCTTCTGCTGGGGCGACACGCTGACGCTGGCCGACTGCTCGCTGGTGCCGCAGGTCTTCAATGCCCAGCGCTTCAAGACGCCGCTGGACGGCCTGCCGCTGACCATGGCGGCCTACGAGGCGGCGCTGGCGACGCCGGCGGTGCAGCAGTCGCAGCCCTCGGCCTGCCCGGACGCGCAGGCATGAGCCCGGCGCTTCCCGGCGACTGGCTGGTCCCCGACTGGCCCGCCGCGCCCGGCGTGCATGCGCTGTGCACCACGCGCAGCGGCGGCGTCAGCAGCGGCCCCTACGCCAGCCTGAACCTGAGCCTGAACGTGGGCGACGAGCCCGCCGCGGTGCACGAGAACCGCGCGCGCCTGGCCGGCGCCATGCTGGCGCTGCAGCGCAGCCAGGGCGCGGGCGAAGCGCCGGCGCCCCAGCCCGTGCTGCTGCACCAGGTGCACGGTGCCGAGGTCGAGTACCTCGATGCCTGCTCGGCGGGCGGCAGCCATGCCGACGCCAGCGTCACCGCCACACCCGGTGTGGGCTGCGCCATCATGGTGGCCGACTGCCTGCCGGTGCTGTTCGCGCACCGGCACCTGCCCATCGTCGGCGCGGCGCATGCCGGCTGGCGCGGCCTGGTCGGGCAGGGCGGCGTGGGCGTGCTGGAAACCACTTTCGAGGCTTTTCGGGCGCTAGCCCAACAGCAGCAAGCGCCAGATGCTCATCAAAGCATAGCGCCTGGCGACATGCTGGCCTGGCTGGGGCCGTGCATAGGCCAGGCCGCCTTCGAGGTGGGCGCCGAGGTACGCGAGGCCTTCGTGGCCCACGATGCCGGCGCGGACGTGCTGTTCGCCCCCGGCAAGCCCGGCAAGTTCCAGGCCGATCTGGCGGGCCTGGCGCGCCGCCGGCTGCAGGCCATGGGCATCGCGGCGCTGTATGGCAACGACGGCAGCGAGCCCTGGTGCACCGTCAGCAACCCGGCGCGCTTCTTCTCGCATCGGCGCGACGGCAGCCCCGGCGTGCTGGGCGGCTCGGGCCGCTTCGGCGTGTGCATCTGGGTGGCGGATTGATGCCGGAATGACGTTGAAAGCCGTCAAAAATGACGGAATGAAGCATTCACTTTGACAGCAGCAACTCCTACAGTGGAAGCACCATTCCACTGCAGGAGAGCGCCATGACCACCATCCCCCTGCGCGATAGCCGCGCCGTCACCATCCTCGGCGCGGGCAAGATCGGCTATGCGATGGCGGTGCTGCTGCAGGCCGCCGGCGGCTGGCGCGTGCGCCTGGCGGACCACGCCCAGCCGCAGCTGCAGGCGGCCGCGGCGCTGGGCGTGGAGACCCTGCACATCCGCGGCGATGCCGACTGGCTACGCGCCATGCGTGGCCAGTACGCGGTGCTCAATGCCTTGCCCTACCACCTGGCGACCGCCATGGCCACGCGCGCGGCCGCCGCCGGCGTGCACTATTTCGACCTGACCGAGGACGTGGCCAGCACCCATGCGATCCGCGAGCTGGGCGCCGGCGCCCGCTCGGTGCTGATGCCGCAGTGCGGGCTGGCGCCGGGCTTCATCGGCATCGTCGGCAACGACCTGGCCCAGCGCTTCGACGAGCTGCACGACCTGAAGATGCGCGTCGGCGCGCTGCCGCGCTACCCGCAGGGCGCGCTGCGCTACAACCTGACCTGGAGCACCGAGGGCCTGATCAACGAGTACATCAACCCCTGCGAGGCCCTGGTCGACGGCGAGCCGCTGCAGGTGCACGCGCTGGAGGGGCTGGAAACCTTCGCGCTCGACGGCATCGAGTACGAGGCCTTCAACACCTCGGGCGGGCTGGGCACGCTGGTGCAAACCTGGGCGGGCCGCGCGCGCAACGTGGACTACAAGAGCATCCGCTATCCCGGCCACTGCGCCATCCTGCGCCTGCTGCTCGACGAGCTGAAGCTGCGCAACCGGCGCGAGGTGCTGCGGCAGATCTTCGACGAGGCGATACCTGCCACGCGCCAGGACGTGATCGTGGTCTTTGCCAGCGCCACCGGCCTGCAGCGCGGGCGGCTGGTGCAGGAGTCGTACTCGGCGCGCATCGTGGGCGCCACGGTGGCGGGGCAGGCGCTCACGGCCATCCAGCTCACCACGGCGGCCGGCATCTGCTGCGCGCTCGACCTGGTGGCGCAGGGCCTGCTGCCGCAGGCCGGCTTTGTCTCGCAGGAGCAGATCCGGCTGGAAGACTTTCTGGCCAACCGCTTCGGCCGCCACTGCCGCGAGCATGCCTTGCCGGCGCCGGCCGACTCGCCCACGCCGGCGGGCGATGTCAGCGGCGGGTCTGCACGCCGATCGGCTTGACGCCGCAGGTGCCGGTCTCGAGGTCGTAGCTGGTGCGCCCGGTCAGCGTCTCCATCGCGCGGCCGTACATATGCAGGTGGCGGATCACCTGTTCGCCACGGATTTCCACCGCGTGGATGTCATCGGGCATCAGCGCAATACCGCTGCCGGGTGCCACCACCACCGTCTCTGTCTCGCGCAGCGTGGCCTTGCCGGGTACCGAGCCGTCGTCGCTGCGCTCGTAGAGCCGGTTGTGCTCCGTGCCCTCGACGGCGGCTATGCAGGCCCAGGTGGTGTGGTTGTGCGGCACGATCCGCTTGCCCGGGCGCATCACATTCAGGTACAGCGCATAGCCCTGGTCGGCGTCTTCGGCGATCAGGTAGCGCTCCTGGTATTCGCCGGCCGGCGGCACGGGGTAGTCGGCTTCGCGCCACAGATCGCGCTCTGCCGCCAGGGCCAGCAGCTCTTGCAGCACCGCGTCCAGGCTCTGGCGCGTGGCGGATGGGCCGCCGATGGCGGTTTTCATGCGGGAGATGGCGACGGCGACGGTGTGCTGTCGTTGGGTGGAGATCGAGGTCAAGTGGTGCTCCTGGTCATGGGCGCGGTCTATCGCCCCAAGCGGTGAGTCTTGCACACCCCGAAGCATTGCCCGCTCCACCGGCCATGGTGAACCGGTGGCTGCCTATTTCCAGATACCGGCCTTCACTCCTGCAGCGGCCGGTAGGGCGCGTCGGTCAGGCTGCGCAGGAACGCCAGCAGGTCGTCGATCTCGGCCTCGCTCAGCGCCTGCGGCATGCCCGGGCGGCGGTTCAGCGGCGGCGAGTTGACGTTCACGTTGCCGTGGTAGCGGGGCGCCACGTCGTCGAACGGCGGGCGCCGGCCGTACCAGCGGCCGGGGTCGGTGCCGCGGGTGTTGTAGAACTCGACCACCTCGCGCAGCGTGCGCAGCGAGCCGTTGTGCATGTAGCTCTGGCGCACGGCGACGTTGCGCAGCCCGGGCGTGCGGGTGTAGCCGCACCATTGTTCGGGATCGTCCCAGCGCAGCCGGCGCGCGGTCTCGCACAGGCCGTGGTCGAAATGGCGCGGGTCGCGGTTGGGCGCCAGGCGCCGGTTGCGCGGCGCGGCCAGGGCCTCGTAGCCGAAGTCGGTGAACAGCGAGCGCTCGGGGCGGGTCGAGGTCTCGACCACCGTATGGCACGAGGCGCAGTTGCCCTTGTCGGGGTTCTTGAACAGCGCCAGGCCCCGGATCTCCGCTGGCGAGAGCTGGGCCTGGCCGCGCAGAAAGTCGTCGAAGCGCGAGCTGAATGGCGCCAGCTCGTCGCTCTGCAGGTAGGCCTGCAGGGCCGTGCCCAGGGCCTGTAGCAGCGCCTGCGGATCGCGCGCGGCCTGCGAGCCGAAGCGCGGCACCAGCGATGCGGCCACGCCGTTGGCCTGCAGGCGCTGCAGCAGCTGGCGGGGGCTGCCATTGTTCATCTCCACCGGGTTCAGCAGCGGGTGGCGCACCTGCTCGGCCAGCGTGTCGGCGCTGCCGTCGGCCATCAGGCCGCCGAAGATGCCAGGGGCCGGCGCATCGTCGTCCTGGTAGAAGTGCAGGCGCGGCACATAGCGCACATAGAGCAGCGACGGTGCGGCGCGAGTACCGAAGCGGCCGGCGCGGCTGCCTTGCGCGGTGCCGGGGCTGGTGGCCGCCTGCGCCAGGCCGCGCCGCAGGTCGGGCCCGAAGGCTCGTGCCGGGTCGTGGCAGCTGGCGCAGGACATGCCGGCAGGGTTGGACAGCCGGGTGTCGAAGAACAGCTGGCGGCCCAGGGCCGCGAGCGCCGGATCGGGGGCGAAGCGCGCAGCCGTCGAGTCGTACTTCGCGGCGACCTGGGGCGTGGCGCCGATGTGCGCCACCACGCGCCCGGCGGCGCCGGGGGCCAGCCAGACCTGGCTTTCGGGCGCCGCGTGCGCTGCCAGACCCAGGAGTGCCCAACCCAGCAGCGCCAGGCCGCGCGACAGCTTGGAGACCAGGGCGATCATCAAGGCGTGAGGAAACCGGTCTTGTCGCAATCGAGCTGCAGGCCTTCCTGCTGGCAGGTGGCCATGAGCTTGCCGGCGGCCGAGTAGGCCTGGAAGGTCCAGCCGGAGGAAGGGGCCGCGCGGCGCTCCATCAGCACGAAGCCGAAGCTCGCATGGTGGGTGATGCGGTCGATCACCGCGCCGGGCGCCGGCGTGGCGTCGGCGGCCAGCGGATCGGGCAGGGCCACGTCGAGGTTGTCGCCCGCGTCGCCGCTGACGATGGTGGCCGCGTGGCCGCTCTTGAAGCTGATGGCCTGGAAGTTGTGCACGTGGCCGTGCAGCGCGAGGTTCACGCCCGGCGGGTAGTAGGCCTGTGGGTACAGGCTGGCCATGGCCGATTGCAGCGCCAGGTTGCCCGGCGCGGGCGCCGCGCCGGGGATGGGGGCGAAGGCCAGGATCGGGTGGTGGTTGGTGAAGATGGTGTTGGCCGTGCCGCCCTTGGCCGCCAGGTCGGCCACCTGCTGGAACTGCTTCTGGTAGATGGCGAACTGCGCGTCGCTGGGCTTGAGCGCGGCCCGGCCGACCTTGGCCGAGTCGAACACCACCACCTGCGTGTTGCCGCCCAGGCGCACGGCATACGGGTCGCTGTAGTTGGCTGTGGCGTCGTTGGCGGCGCTGTTGCACGAGCGCGCCTCGCCGAAGGGCTGCGTGTCGAGGAAGCGGAACCAGCCCTGGCCGCCGCGCGCGCATTCCTCGTGGTTGCCGCGCACCATCACCCAGGGAGCGGCGGCGAGCAGCTTGGCGGCGGGCTTGAACAGGTCGGCCTGCCAGGTGTCCCAGCCATAGCCCCAGGGGCTGCCCTGGCAGCCCTTCACGTCGGCGGGGCAGGCGTTCTCGCGGTAGTGGTAGTCGCCCACATGCAGCACCAGGTCGGGCTTGAAGCCGGCTGCGGTGTCGGCCACGGTGGCGAAGGGCCAGGCCACGGCATCGCCACAGGCCTGCCAGGCGTTGTCGGCCTTCTTCATGCGGCAGCCGGTATCGCCCAGCACCACGATGCGCTGCGGCTGGGCCTTGGGCAGCGGCAGGCTCTGGCCGGCCACCTTCACGTCGGTGGCATCGGCGGGCAGCGCGGTTTCGCAGACGCTGACCGGAAATTCGGCGGGTTTGGAGTCCTCGGGCGCACTGGCCGTGGGCCGCAGTGGCGCGGTGGCCGGGCCGGCACGCAGGCCCATGCGCGAGGTCTGGCCGTTGATCGAGATCTGCGGGCAGGCGGCACCCGGCGTGGCCGCGGGCACGGGCGTGTACGAGGTGATGGCGCGAGCCGTGGCCTGGTTGCCCGCGCCCACCACCACCCAGGCGGCCTCGATGTGGCGCGCGTTGCTGGCGGCGTCGGAGCCGCCGCTGCCGCAGCCCTGCAGCGCCAGCGCCGCGGCCGTGGCGGCCATGGCGCCGCCCACCTTCCAGAGAGGTCCTTGTTGTGTCATTCTTTTACCCGTCACCGTGGTTGCAAAACGGCGCCAGCATAGGCAGGCCGCGTGACAGGGGCGTGAAACTCAGGCTTCGAGGTCGGGCGTGTAGAACACGTACCGGCCGCGGCCGAGCTTCTTGGCGGCGTACAGGGCCCGGTCGGCCTCGCGCAGCAGGCGGTCGGGGTCGACCGCGGCAAAGCTGCTCAGGTGCAGCGTGATGCCGATGGAGACGCCGATCGTGACCTCGCGGCCCTCGATGGTGTAGGGCTCGCTGAGCGCCTCGATCACGCGCTCGGCCAGGCGCGACGCAGCCTCCAGCGAGGCCGCGTCCTGCACGATGCAGAACTCGTCGCCGCCCAGCCGGGCCACCAGGTCGGTGGCGCGCAGCAGGCCGCGCAGCCGCTGCGCCACGGCGCACAGCAGCGCGTCGCCGGCGGCGTGGCCGAAGGTGTCGTTCACCGGCTTGAAGCGATCCAGGTCCAGGTACTGCAGCGCGCCCGAGTAGCGCCGGCCGGGGTTGCCGGTCAGGCTGCCCAGGTGGCTCAGCAGGCGGCTACGGTTCGGCAGCCGGGTCAGCGAGTCGTGGTGGGCCAGGTAGGAAACGGCGGCCTGCGCGCGCTTGCGCTCGTCCACGTCCTCGAGCACGCCCAGCCATTCCTGCAGGCGGCCGCGCGCATCGTTGATGGCGGCGCCGCGGGCGCGCATCCAGCGCCATTGGCCGTTGGGCGCGCGCAGCCGCAGCTCCACGTCCAACACCGCGTGCTGGGCCAGCAGTTCCGAGGCCTGCTGGCGCAGCATGCGCACATCGTGCGGATGCACGCGGCGCAGCCAGGCAAAGCCGAGCGCGGCGTTGTCGGGCCGGCCGACCTGGGCGTGCCAGCCGACGACGGACAGCGCGCGGCCCTGGGTGTCCAGCGTCCACAGCACGGCCGCGCCCGCGTGGGCCAGCGTGCGCGAGCGCTGCTCGCTGCTGGCCAGGGCCTGGGCGATGCTGCGCTGCGCGGCCAGCGAGGCCTCGAGCTGCTGGCGGGCATGGTCCAGGCTGCCGCGCAGGCTCTCGAACTCGCGCACCTGGATCCAGGCGCGCGAGGCATCGCCGCGCACGAAGGGCTGGCCGGCCCGCGCGCTGCGGGCCAGCTGGTGGATGGGGCGCAGGATCTGCTGGGCCAGCCAGGCGGCCACCAGCAGCGCGATCACGAAGGCGGCGAGGCCGGCGAGGACCACCGTGCGCAGCGGCTGCTGCCAGCGCGCGTTGAAGGACTCCAGCGGCACGCCGGTCACCACCACCCAGCCCGGCGTACCCGGCAACTGCTTGAAGGCGAACATCACCGAGCCGCCGTCGGCGCGCTTGCCCTCGAAGGTGCCGCGCTGATTGCCGACCTGGCGCAGCCGCTCCCAGTCCGGCGCCATGGCGCCGATGTAGCGCTCGGCCTGCACCGAGCGGGCAAGGATGCGGCCATTGCCGTCCGTCACCGCCACCAGCATGCCTTCGTCGGAGCTGTCGGGCGCGGTGCTGACGATGTCCTCGGGCCGCGTACTGAGCACCAGTACACCGCCCGTTGGCAGGGCCGTCGCCATCGCCAGCCGGGGCGCGCCGCGCACGAAATAGAGCTGCGACACCGCGGAGTGCGGCGCTGTGCTCAACTGCTGCACGAACGCCGCGGGCAGCAGGCTGGCGGCCTGGCCGGGGACGTCGCCGGCCGGCAGCATCTCTAGCGTGGCGCTGTCCGCGAGGCCGGCCACTTTCAGGGCCTGGCGCAGCGCGACCGGGTCCTGCACATCGATGGTGGTGGCCAGCAGGCGCAGCAGCGCGTCGCGGTTGCGCACGTCCAGCTCGATGCCGTGCCCCAGGTTGACGGCGGTGTTCAGCAGGCGCTCCTGGCTGTAGGCGCGGTAGGAGGTGGCGGTGCGCCACACCACGTAGCAGCTGGCCGCCAGGATGGGCAGCAGCGTGGCGAGCACGATCCAGACCAGGTAGGTGCGCAGCGGGCGATGGTGGTCATGCGCGGGCACGGCGTGCCCGGAAACCCCACTGGCTCTGGCCGGTGCGGAGGCTAGGGAAGGCGCGTCGGAAGGGGCTGGCGGGGCAGGCAAGGGCGGGCTCTTGGGTAGCGAGCCCGCATCATAGAACCTAAACCCGGGAAGCCGGATCGATGGAAAACTGACCGGTCCGGCCAGGGCGATAGCCAGAGGGCATGATCACCCGGGCCGGTACTGCCCCGGCGGCAAAGGACGCCGCCGCCGGGGGATGCAGCGGTCAGGCGTGCTCGGCCACCGGCACGCAGCTGCAGAACAGGTTGCGGTCGCCGTAGACGTTGTCCACGCGGCCCACGGGGCTCCAGTACTTGTTCTGGCGCAGCGCCGCCACCGGGTAGGCGGCGGTTTCGCGGCTGTAGGCATGCGCCCAGTCGGCCACGAGCAGGCTCTCGGCGGTGTGCGGCGCGTTCTTCAGCGGGTTGTCGTCCTGGCCCAGCGTGCCGGCCTCGACCTGGCGGATCTCCTCGCGGATGGCGATCATCGCGGCGATGAAGCGGTCCAGCTCGTACAGGCTTTCGCTCTCGGTGGGCTCGACCATCAGCGTATTGGGCACGGGGAAGGACAGCGTGGGCGCGTGGAAGCCGTAGTCCACCAGGCGCTTGGCCACGTCCTCGGCCATGATGCCGGTGCTTTCCTTGAACTGGCGCAGGTCGAGGATGCACTCGTGCGCCACGCGGCCGGTGTCGCCCGCGTACAGCGTGGGGTAGTGGTCCTTGAGGCGCGCGCTGATGTAGTTGGCGCTGAGGATGGCTGTCTCGGTGGCGAGCTGCAGGCCTTCGGCGCCCATCATGCGGATGTACATCCAGCTGATCGGCAGCACCGCGGCATTGCCCAGCGGCGCGGCGCTGACCGGGCCGACCTGGCCGGCGGCCGGCGCCTGTGGCGCATCGCCCTGGCCCGGCAGGCCGGGCAGGAAGGGCACGAGGTCCTCGACCACGCAGACCGGGCCGACGCCCGGGCCGCCGCCGCCGTGCGGGATGCAGAAAGTCTTGTGCAGGTTCAGGTGGCTCACGTCGCCGCCGAACTCGCCGGGCGCGGCCAGGCCGACCAGGGCGTTCATGTTGGCGCCGTCCACGTAGACGCGGCCGCCGTGGCTGTGCACCAGCTGGCACAGTTCCTTCACCTGGGTCTCGAACACGCCGTGCGTGCTGGGGTAGGTGATCATGATGCAGGCCAGGTTGGCGCTGTGCTGCTCGCACTTGGCCTTCAGATCGGCCATGTCGATGTTGCCGTTCTCATCGCACTTGGTCACCACCACCTGCAGGCCCACCATCTGCGCGCTGGCCGGGTTGGTGCCGTGCGCGCTGCTGGGGATCAGGCAGATGGTGCGATGTGCGTCGCCGCGGCTCGCGTGGTAGGCCTTGATGGCCAGCAGGCCGGCGTACTCGCCCTGCGAGCCGGCGTTGGGCTGCAGGCTGATGCCGGCGTAGCCCGTGGCCTGGCACAGCCAGGCGCGCAGCTGCGCGTCCAGCTCGGCGTAGCCTTGCTGCTGGTCGGCCGGCGCGAAGGGGTGCACGCTGGCGAACTCGGGCCAGGTGATGGGGATCATCTCGCTGGTGGCGTTGAGCTTCATGGTGCACGAGCCCAGCGGGATCATGCTGCGGTCCAGCGCCAGGTCCTTGTCCGAGAGCTGGCGGATGTAGCGCAGCATCGCGGTCTCGGAATGGTGGGTGTTGAACACCGGGTGCGCGAGGAAGCGGCTGGCGCGGCGCAGCGCCTCGGGGATCAGCGGCTCGACGCCGTTCTCGAAGTCGGCAAAGCTCGGCAGCGCCTGGCCGTCCTGGGCGAAGATCTTCCACAGCAGCTCGACGTCGGCGCGCGTGGTGGTCTCGTCCAGCGAGATGCACAGGTAGTCTTTGAAGTAAATTCGCAGGTTTGCGCCCATGGATACTGCGCTAGAAGCTATCGATTGCGTAGCGCTACCGGTGTGCAACGACAGCGTGTCGAAGGCCGAGTGCTCGCGCACCGGCGCGCCCAGCGCCTTCAGGCCACGGGCCAGGATGGCGGTGTAGGCCGCCACGCGCTGGGCGATGCGGGTCAGGCCCTCGGGGCCGTGATAGACGGCGTACATGCTGGCGATCACCGCCGGCAGCACCTGGGCCGTGCAGATGTTGGAGGTGGCCTTTTCGCGGCGGATGTGCTGCTCGCGCGTCTGCAGCGCGAGGCGGTAGGCGGGCTTGCCGTGCACGTCCACGCTCACGCCGACCAGGCGGCCGGGCAGCGAGCGCTTGTACTCGTCGCGGCAGGCCATGAAGGCCGCGTGCGGGCCGCCGGCGCCCATGGGCATGCCGAAGCGCTGCGTGGTGCCGACGACGATGTCCGCGCCCCATTCGCCGGGCGGGGTGATGAGGGTCAGGGCCAGCAGGTCGGTGGCGACGATGAAGGCGGCCTGCTTGCCATGGGCCAGTTCCACGTCGGCGCGCAGTTCGTCGATGCGGCCGCTGGTGGATGGGTACTGGGCCAGCACGGCGAAGTAGTCGCCGGCGAGCAGCGCGTTCCACTCTTCGAGCGAGTTGGCCAGCACCACCTCGATGCCCATGGGCTCGGCGCGGGTCTGGATCACCTCGATGGTCTGCGGGTGCGCGTCGCCCGCGACCACGAAGCGGTTGCTCTTGCTCTTGACCGAGCGCTTGGCCAGCGTCATCGCCTCGGCGGCGGCCGTGGCTTCGTCGAGCATCGAGGCGTTGGCGATGGGCATGGCCGTCAGGTCGCAGACCATGGTCTGGAAGTTGACCAGGGCCTCCATGCGGCCTTGCGAGATTTCGGCCTGGTAGGGCGTGTAGGCGGTGTACCAGGCGGGGTTTTCGAGGATGTTGCGCAGGATCACGCCGGGCGTGTGCGTGCCGTAGTAGCCCTGGCCGATGAAGCTCTTGAGCAGGCGGTTCTTGCTGGCGATGGCCTTGAGCTCGTCGAGCGCGGCGGCTTCGGTGACGGCCGCGGGCAGGTCCATGGGCTTGTGGCGCGCGATGGACGCCGGCACCACGCTCTCGATCAGCGCCTGGCGCGAGGCCACGCCGATGGCGGACAGCATGTGCGCCTCGTCGGAGGCATCGATGCCCACATGGCGGGGCAGGAACTCGCTGGGGTTTTCCAGCGCTGCGAGAGACGGGGTGGAGGGCATCAGCATGGTCCGGCGGAGGTTTTTAAGTGAAATCGGGCTCCAGCGCTCATGTAGAAAGCGCCGGCAGCTATCAATAAAGGATCAGGAGTTCTGGGCGAACTCGTTGTAGGCGGTCTCGTCGAGCAGGCCGTCGAGCTGGCTGGCGTCGGCCAGCTTGACCTTGAAGAACCAGCCGGCGCCCAGCGGGTCGCTGTTGGCGAGCGACGGGTCGTTGCGCAGGTCTTCGTTGACTTCGACGATCTCGCCGGAGACGGGCATGTACACGTCGGCCGCGGCCTTCACCGACTCGACCACGCCGGCCACGTCGCCCTGGTTGAAGCTCGCGCCCACCTCGGGCAGGTCGACGAAGACCACGTCACCGAGTGCGTCCTGCGCATGCACGGTGATGCCGACCACGGCCGCGCTGGCGTCGGCAATGTTGATCCATTCGTGTTCTTTGGAGAATTTGACAGTCATGTGGGCTCCGGGAGCTAGAGAGAAAAGAAAAAGGAACTTACCGTTGGTACGGTACGAGCATGTTAGTTACCCATGGCAGCTTGTGGTGCCAAAAGCGCATAAAACTGGCGCAATCCATCGGCGGGCACCGAGGAAGGGCCGCCCCGCACCGAGGGTGCCGTCTCCCTCCCGCGAAGCGAGAGAGGGCGCCGTGCAACGGGGGAAGGCGCGAAGCGACTCAGGGGGTGTTTCATTTCAGCCGCGGAAGTAGTTCGCGGGCGTGAAGGGCATAGGCGCCACTTCCATCGGCACGCGCTTGCCGCGCACGATGGCGTCGAGCTTCTGGCCCGTGGCGGCCAGCGCGGCGTCCACATAGGCCATGGCGATGGGCTTGTCCACCGTGGGGCCGAGCAGGCCGCTGGTGACCACGCCGACAATCTTGCCGTCGGCATCCTGCAGCTCGGCCGGCTCGCGCACCGGAATGCGCTCCAGCGCCACCAGGCCCACGCGCTTGCGCTTGAGCGTGGCGGGGGTGTCGATCTGCGCCAGCACCTTGTCGGCGCCGGGGAAGCCGCCGGCGCGCGCGCCGCCGGTGCGGCGCACCTTCTGGATGGCCCAGTTCAGCGCCGCCTCGGGCGGGGTGGTGGTGGTGTCCAGGTCGCTGCCGTACAGGCACAGGCCGGCTTCCAGGCGCAGCGAGTTGCGTGCGCCGAGGCCGATGGGCTTGACCTCGGGCTGGGCCAGCAGCTTGCGCGCCAGCGCCTCGGCCTGGTTGCCGGGCACCGAGATCTCGAAGCCATCCTCGCCGGTGTAGCCGCTGCGGGTGATGAAGCAGGAGATGCCGTCCACGTCGAACTGGCCGCCGGTCATGAACACCAGCTTCTCGACACCGGGCGCCAGGCGCGACAGCGCGGTGACGGCCTGCGGGCCCTGCAGCGCGAGCAGGCCGTGGTCGGGCATGGGCACGACCTGGCAGCGGCTGCCGATGCGGTCCTGGATGTGGGCGATGTCGGCGGCCTTGCAGGCACCGTTGACGATCACGAACAGGGTGTGTTCACCGTTGACGAGGCCCTGGTTGAAGAACATCAGGTCGTCGAGGATGCCGCCCTCGTCGTTCAGCAGCAGGCCGTAGCGCTGCTTGCCGACGGGCAGGTCGATCACGTCCACCGGCATCAGCGACTCGAAGGCCGCGGCGGCGCCGGAGCCCACCAGGCGCAGCTGGCCCATGTGCGACACGTCGAACAGGCCGGCGCTGGCGCGCGTGTGCTTGTGCTCGGCGATCAGGCCCTCGGGGTACTGCACGGGCATGGAGTAGCCGGCGAACGGCACCATGCGGGCGCCCAGTTCCAGGTGCAAGGCGTTGAGCGGCGTGGTGTGGAGGGCGGAGACGGTCATGGGCAACTCGGAATCAGGGCAAATCAATGAACCACGCGGCGCACCGATGCGCCGCATGCCGTTTGCCCCGCTGTCCGCTTTACCTGAGAGATTCACCCGCGCCGCGCATTCGTCTGCGGGCCAGGGGCTTGCTCCTTCGGTGGACGTGGTGCATGCCACGCCTCTCTCCAGCAAGGTGACGCCCCGGCAGGCGGGGCGTTTGCCAGTCCTTTTGCCTGAGCGTTCGGTGGGTACCTGCGCCTTCGGCGGCTTGCTCAGCGACAAGCTCTCTCCTGACGGGGCGAATTGTAGCGGATGCGCCGGGCTCCGGCGCGTCTTCCGGCACACATCGCAGGCTCAGTCTTTCAGACCGTCGCATGCCGGCAGCCCCTGCGCAAAGCGCTCAGGCTTGAGCAGGGCCACCAGGCCGCAGCCCAGCGCGCCCTGCCAGTGCAGGTAGTCGTGGCCGGTGGCGTGCTCGCGCTGGGTCACGGCGTAGCCCTTGGCGCGCAGCACGTCGCCCAGGTGGCGGCTGGTTTCGAGGATGCCGTCCTGCCCGCCGCGCGCACCTTCGTAGCGGCCGGCAGCGAGGTAGAAGCGCACCGGGCGCAGAGGCTCCTGGGCGTAGCGGCGCATCATCCAGCCCGGCAGCTCGCCGGGCGGCGCCCACCAGTACGAGCCCGACAGGCTCAGCACCCGGCCGAACCACTGCGGCAGCACAAGGCCGGCATAGGCCGACGCCAGGCCGCCGTAGCTCGATCCCGCTATTACCGTGGCCTCGGGCGCCTGCGCCAGGCCCTGGGTGCGCACCCAGGGCATCAGCTCCTCGTCGAGAAAGCGGGCGAACTGCGGGTTGGGCGGCAGCTCGGCGGCGCGCGCCTCGGGGCTGGGGTTGGCCACCAGCACCACGGCGGTGGGCGGGATCAGGCCGTCGGCCATGAGGTTGTCGACGATGCGCGGCGTGGGCACGTCCTGCCGGTAGGCATGGGCGTCGAACAGCACCAGCAGCGCCTGCGGCTCGGCCTGCGCCGGGCGGTAGAGCCACACGGGGCGCTGGTTGCCCAGGATACGGCTGGCCACCACATGGCGCGTGAGCCGGCCCTCGGCCACGCCGGGGCGCGGCGCGATCCAGGGCTGGGGCGGGGCCTGCGGCAGCTCGAGCACCGAGAAGCCCTGGAAGGCGTCGAGCCCGGTGTCGGCCTGGGCCGGAAAGACGCGCGGGTTCAGCGGGTCGCGCTGCGCGGTGGCGAGGATCATGCGGCGCTGGTCCTGCGCCGTGCCCTGCACTTGCGGCACGTCGGGCGCGAGGCGGTAGGACAGGCGCGCGCTGGCGGGCATGCGGAAGCTCGCCCACCACACATCGCTGGCGCCCAGGCGCTGCAGCGGGTCGTGGTTGCCCGAAGGGCTGCCGAACAGGCGCACGCTCTGCGTGCCGGGCTGGCCGCGCCACAGGAAGGTGACCAGCGACTCGCGCCCGGACTGGGGCCCGGGCAGCGGCTCGACCAGCGGCGTGCCCTGGGTGGCGCGCTCCTGCCAGAAGGCCTCGGTGCTGCCGCCGGCGGCCAGCGTTTGCGCCAGGGCCTGCAGGCGTGGACTGCCCGGGCGCGGTGCCTCTGCCGCCGGGCCGGCCGACAGCGCCAGCGCGCGGCGCAGGTGCAGCGAGTAGGCGCCGCCCTGCGGACCCGCCCGCACCTGCAGCTGCTGGGCGGCCTGCACCTGCCAGGTGAAGCCCTGCGGGCTGTTGTCCGCGCCGGCGAGCCGGCGCAGGTGGCGGCCGTCGGCGTCGAGCAGGTCCAGCACGGCGCCGGGGCCGTCGAAGTCGCCTTGCACGACCTGGCCGGCTGGCACCTGCACAGGCCAGCGCTGGGTTTGCGCGGGCGCCAGCGTGCCTTGCCGGGCCGCGCCCGCGGCGATGCCTGGCTCGGCCGCCGCGGCCCCCGCAAGGGGCCAGGCCAGCGCGGCGCAGGCCAGAAGGGAGCGGCCGCGCATCAGAACGCGAACGTGGCGGCCAGGCGGAAGGTGCGCGGCGCGGACGGCATGGCGTAGCCGTCGCCGAACATGCCCGACCAGTAGTTGCGGCCGGTCAGGTTCTCGATGTAGGCGTTGATCGTGACCGGGGTCTGGCCCATGCGCGTCTGGTACCTGGCGCTGGCGTCGAAGCGGTGCGAGCTGGGCAGCTTCAGCGTGTTGGCCGAATCCACCCACTGGCTGCCGGTGTAGACCACGCGGCCGCCCACCGTCAGGTTCTGGATGGGCGTGGCCCAGTCCAGGCCCAGGTTGGCCGTCCAGCCGGGCACGCCCCAACTGTCCTTGCCGGTGTTGCGCTGCTGGGCCTGGGTGTAGGCCGCGCCGCCGAGCAGGTCGAGCGTGGGGGCGATCTTGCCGAAGGCGATCCACTCGGCGCCGCGCAGGCGCTGCTTGCCGCCCTCATACATCGTCTTGCCATCGGCCGAGGTGATCAGCGTGGGCCGGTCGATCTGGAACAGGCTCACGGTGTGCGTGAGCGCGCCCTGGCGGTGCTTCAGGCCCACTTCCAGCTGCTTGGTGCGGTAGGGCGCGAAGGACTCGCCGGTGTTGGTGTAGCCCACGGGCACGACCTGGCCGGGCGACAGGCCCTCCATGTAGTTGGCGTACAGCGAGGTGTTCTCGCCCCAGGGCTTGACCACCAGGCCGGCCGACGGCGACAGGCGCGACTCGTCGTAGCCGTTGATCTGCTTGACGCTCTGCAGCCGCGCGCCCAGCGTGAAGATCAGGCGGCCATCGAGCATGTCCAGCGTGTCGACCACGGCCAGCGAGCGCAGGTCGGTGTCCACGTTGAACTGGGCTGGTGTGGGCGCGGCCGGGAAGGGCGGCGTGACCGGGTCGTAAATGTTCTGGTTCCAGCCCTCGGCGGCGCGGTTGGACGTGCCTTCCTTGTGGTTGAGCACCGAGGCCGTGATGTTCAGCGTGTGCTTGACGGCGCCGGTGGTGAAGCTGCCGCGCAGGCCGGCCTCGGCCACGCGGTCGCGCATGACGGTGTCCACGTTGTAGACATAGCCCTTGGCCGAGCCGTCGGCGCCGGTGACGATCATGCGGGTGCCGAACATCAGCCCGTAGCCGTGGCTGTTGACCGCGCCGGCGGCGGCATAGGCTGTCCAGTCGGGCGCCAGCCGCACCTCGCCGCGCACCATGAGGCCGTCGTCGTCGTAGGTGCCATGGGTGCCGCGGAAGGCGTTGATGTCGGCATCTGGCACCGGCACCAGCCGGCCGATGCCGACCACGTTGCCGCGCCGCGTGGCCAGGCCGTACATGGCCTGGCTGCCGTTGCGGATCTTTTCCTGGCTGCTGTAGGCATCGACGGTGACGTTCCAGTCGTCGCCCTGGTAATCGAGCGCCAGCGCGCCCAGGCGCCGGCCCTTGTCCTGGCCGGAGACGCCGGTCTCGCCGCTGCCGTAGGCGCCGTTGACGCGCAGGCCCAGCCGCCCCTCGTCGCCGAAGCGCCGGCCCACGTCGGCATGGGCCTGGAAGTACGAATCCGACGAATACGAGGTGGTGAGCTGGGTGATGGGCTGGGCCGTGGCGCGCTTGGGCACCAGGTTGACCGTGCCGCCCAGGTTGCTGTCGGGCGCCATGCCGCCGAGCATGCTGCTGGGGCCGCGCAGCACTTCGACGCGCTCGAGCATCTCGGTGGGGATGTGGCCCTTGGGTGCCATGCCGTAGAGGCCACCGTAGGCCACGCTGGGGCCATTCACGTCCAGGCCGCGGATGCGGAAATGCTCGAGCATATGGCCGCTGTTGGTGGTGTAGCGCACCGAGGGGTCGCCCTGCAGCACATCGGCCAGCGTGCGGGCCTGCTGGTCCTGGATGGCCTGCTGCGTATAGGCGGTGACGCTGACCGGCGCGTCCATCACGTCGGTGTTGCCCAGCACGCCCAGGCGGGCGCCTTGCGCCGCCTTGCCGCCGGGCGCGGCCTGGGGCAGGGCCTCGGGGTCGTGCCGGCCGGTGACGGAGACCTCGGGCATGGTGGCGGCCGGGACGGCCTGGGCGGCTGCCTGCAGCGACAGGCAGGCAAGGGCGGAGGCGCACGCGAGCGGCAGCGCGCGCAGGGCAAAGCGGGATTCAGTCATGGTGAGACACAGGGGTGGAAAAAGCGGTGGGGTGCACCGATGGAGTCGGGCTGGTCGGCCCGGGGCGAAGGGTGCTGCGCCGAGTGCGCCAGGCCATCCAGGCCAGCAGCGCGGCGCCCGCGGCCGACAGGCCATCGACGAAGAGCAGGCCCCGGGTGTAGGGCTTGTCCAGCAACTCGGCGCCCGGCCACAGGCCGGCGAGCAGCGGCGCGGCCAGGCTGGTGAGCGGGATCAGCGCGGTGGCCAGCGCGGCCGCGGCCAGCAGGCCCACGGCCGCACCGGGGGCGCCGCGGCGGAAGGCATAGGCGATGCAGGCCACGAAAACGGCGTAGTACGTGCCCTGCAGCACCCACTCGGGGCTGAGCGCGCTGCCGGCCAGCCAGCGGGCGGCCACCAGCGCGGCCGGCAGGCCGGCGACGCAGCCCAGGCATACGCCCAGGTTCAAGGCCGCGATGAAGCGCACGTGGCGGGGCTGCTCCACGCCAGGCTGGCCACGCAGGCGCTTGCTGCGGCTTTCAATCCACAGCACGTTGCCGGTGTAGAACAGCAGCGCGCCCATCACGCCCAGCACGGCGTAGAGCACGCGCACCGGCTCGCCGCCATAGCTGCCGAAGTGCAGCGCGAAGAAGCTGACCACCAGCCGCGCCAGCGTCGAGCCCTGGCCGGGCGCCATGCCGTTCTGCACCGTGGCGCCGTTGGTCGGGTCTAGCACGAGGTAGCCCGCGCGCGGGCTGCGCTTGAAATGCACGTCGTCGGTGCCGGCGACGAAGACGCTGGCCTTGGGCGTGCCCAGGCCCCGATAGTCGAGCGCCGTGGCCGCAAAGCCTGGCGCGCTGCCGGCCGCATCGACCGCGAGCTGCGACGGCGGACGCCAGGTGCTGCGGTCCAGCGTCACCGGCGTGCGCGGCACCTGGGCCTGGGCCTCGATGGCGCGCACGCCCCGCGGGTAGACCCAGCTGCCCTGGGCGTCGTAGATCCAGTCGTGCAGGCAGAACACCGCGGCCGACAGCGCCATCACCACGTGGAAGGGCAGGCTGGCCACGCCCAGCAGGTTGTGCAGGTCGAGCCACAGCCGCTTGACGTTGCGCCCGAAGCGCACGACGAACAGGTCCTTGACCAGCGAGGGCAGCAGCACGATCACGCCGGAGACCAGCGCCAGCGCATAGAGCATGGACACGATACCGATCACCGGCTCGGACGACTCCAGCGGCACCGGCAGCCCGCCCTTGCGGTGCACGTAGTCGACGAAGCGGCCCGCCTCGCCGGCGGGCGCGGGCAGCGGGCGGAGCTGGCCCTGGGCGTCCAGTTCCACCAGCTGGGGCGTCTCGCCGCGCTTGCCCCAGCGCATGTAGGGCGCGGCATTGCTCTCGGACGCCAGCACCAGCGTGGCGCGATCGACCTTGGGGTGGGCCTCGAAGAAGGCCGTGGCCAGCGCGTCGGCATTCTGGCTGGCGCCGGCGCGCGCGGGCTCGGCGCGGGCCCAGTGCGTGATCTCGGGCGAGAACATCGACAGCGCGCCCGCATAGAACGCGATGAACAGCAGCATGCCGGCGAGGATGCCGGTCCAGGTATGGACCGACAGGTAGTTGCGCACGGTGGATGCCTTCATGCCTGCACCGCCTTCAGCAACCCGTAGGCCAGGGCGTTGGCCGCGAGCAGCGCAATCCAGCAGGCGCGCTTGCTGGGGGCCATGAAGGCGAGCGCGGTGCAACTGGCCCACAGCAGCGGCACGGCCCACATCGCGACCTGGTAGGTGGAGATGTCCTGCGCCGCGTTGGCCGCGTAGTACAGCGCGCCGCTGAGCCAGATCGCCAGCGGAAAGCCCAGCAGGCCACCGACGATGCCGTGGTGCAGCAGGTCCAGCGGCGGCGTGGCTTTGCGAGCCGGCTGGCGTGCGTGGGATTCAGCGGCGGCCATCGGAGGCCTCCCGGCGCTGGCGCCAGCCCACCAGGGTGGCGATCAGAGGAATGGCGGCCATCAGGCCGACGGTGGCCATGGCCACGGCTTCGGGCCCGGCCTGCGGGCGCAAGAGCAGGAAGATGGCCAGGCCGATCAGCAGCAGGGCCAGGCACCAGCCTCGGGGGCCGGTGATGCGGCTGGCGGCGCGTTCGGTGGCCAGCACGGCGACAAGGCTGGCCAGTGTGAGGGCCAGCGCCGCGGCAAGTGAAAGCAGCATGGATGCGAAAGCGCCGCTGCAGGAGGGCGCCTAGGGAATGATGTAAAGATATGATGATAATCTAAATGAGAATAGTTTCTATTCAAAATGAAAGATGACAGAACGAACAAAAAAAAGGCATCGCTGGCGATGCCTGTCAGAAGTTCGGGCAATGCCTGCCGCCAGCGGCGGCGCAGCGCTCAGGCGATGCTGGCCAGGCGCTCGGGCGTGCCCACGTCGGTCCAGGGGCCGTCGTAGCGAGTGGCGCTGCAGCGGCCCGCGGCCATCGCGGCCCGCAACTGCTGCACCAGCGGCATCTTGGCGCCTTGCGGGTTGCCGGGCGGGATGTCGCAGTAGGGCGGCAGGAACAATTCCTTTTTCAGCAGCGCGACGCAGCCATAGGTCAGGCGTGGGCGCTCATCGCCGGGCGACGGGTTGGTGGCGCGGCCGTCGGCCTCGAGGATGAAGTCGCCGCGCGGGTGGTGCGGCGCATTGGGCACCAGCCACAGATGGGCCAGGTCATGGGACGCGGCGAAGCGCGCGCGCCGGGCTTCGTCGAAGGCAAAGCCGGGCATGAATACGTCACCCGACACCAGCCAGAAGCTGTCGTCCAGCCAGGGCAGGGCGCGGCTGATGCCGCCGGTGGTCTCGATGCCGCCGCCGAAGTCCAGGTCTTCGCGCGAGTAGCGGATCTGCACGGCCGCATCCGCGAGCTGCGCGGCGGCGGGCGCCTCGGGCCATTGGGCCGCCACCTGCGCGCCCAGCCAGCCGGTGTTGATGACCAGGCGGCGCACGCCGCCCTGGGCCAGCGCTTCGAGGGACCATTGCATCAGCGGCTTGCCGCGCACCGGCAGCAGTGGCTTGGGCGTGTGGTCGGTCAGCGGGCGCATGCGCTCGCCGCGGCCGGCGGCCAGCACCATGGCCTGGGCACGAAAATCGGGTGTGCTCATCGGGATTTGTATGAAATTGGCCTACAGCGCTTATGCAGCAAGCGCTGGCTGCTATCGAAAACAGAGTTTCAGCCCTTCCAGGTGAACGGGAACTTGAGCTGCTTGAAGAAGCCATCGGGCACATAGTCGCCCAGCACGCCGTAGTCCTGCGGCCAGGGCTTGTCGCTCTTCACCGCGGTGCCGAACAGGTAGTCGAGGAAGGCGTAGTGCGCGGCGTAGTTCTTGTCCAGCGCCTCCTGGTCCTGGCTGTGGTGCCAGTGGTGGAAGTTGGGCGTGACGATCACATAGCGCAGCGGCCCCAGCCGCACGCTCACGTTGGCGTGGTTGAACACCGCCTGGAAGCCGACGATGATGATGTAGGCATCGATCACTTCCTTCGAGAAGCCCAGCACGTAGATCGGCGCGAGCACCAGGGTGCGGGTGATGAGCAGCTCCAGGATGTGCTGGCGCGAGCCGGCCAGCCAGTCCATGCTCTTGACGCTGTGGTGCACCGCGTGGATGCGCCACAAGAGCGGCACCTCGTGGTAGGCGCGGTGCGTCCAGTACTGCACCAGGTCGGCCACCAGGATGATGAGGAACAGCGCGATCCAGAAGTTGAGGCCTGCCACCCAGCCACGGATGCCGTCGTGCGCGGCCCAGCCGAAGAACTTGTGCACCATCAGGTTGGTGGCCAGCAGGATGAAGCCGACCACCATGTGGTTGACCAGGAAGTGCTGGAAGTCGGTCTGCCACTCGGGGCGGAACACCGGCTGGTCCTTGCGCAGCGCGAACAGCTTCTCGATGAAGATGAAGATCAGCGACGAGCCCAGCAGGTCGAGGATGAACCAGTCCAGCCCGATATAGGGCGTGTGGTCGGGGAAGTCGCCCACCGGCACCTTGTGGCCGCCCAGCAGCAGCGACAGCGCCACCAGCCCGAAGGCCCAGGCGGCGATCCAGCGCACCCGGCCCAGCACGATCAGGCCCAGGCTGACGCCGCCCGAGACCACCATGCACCAGAACAGCAGCTGCCGCAAGGCATCGACGCTGTAGGACTTGCGCAGCTCGGGCGTCGTCAGGTACTGCGGGAAGTGGAAGGCCAGCACGCCCAGCAGGCACAGCGCGGCCAGGATGAGCGCGGCCACGCCCAGCACCATGCCCTTGCCCGGCTGCAGCGCGCCGTGGCTTTCGGAGAGTCGATTCAATCGTTTGAACATCGCACAGGTCCTGTAAAACAGGGCGAACTATGCCACGGCTGCAGCCGCTTCGGGCCGTCCAATGCAACAACTCCCGGGCAGCGGTAACCGCCAGGGAGCTGGGCATGCGAGGGATTGTCGGTAAACAGGCTCTGCGAGAAAGCGGCTTCGGTAAAAGTGTTTCGATGGAGAAAGTATGCGTGCATAGCGCCGGGAGGATTTTTTGTTTTATCTGATAATTGGTGGTAATTTGGAAAAATATTCTGCTGATTTGAGAATGGTAAAAAATCATGCTGCTTGATCGTCTGGATCGGAAAATTCTTGCGGTGCTGCAGGCCAACAGCCGCGCCAGCCTGCAGGACATAGGCCACGCCGTGGGCCTGAGCCCGTCGCCGTGCTGGGGCCGCATCAAGAAACTGGAGGAGGCCGGCGTGATCGAGGGCTACACCGTGCGCCTGAACCCGCAGGCGCTGGGCCTGGGCGACACGGTGCTGGTGCAGGTCACGCTCGACAGCCACTCCGACAACACGCTGGAGAAGTTTGGCGAGGTGCTGGCCACCATCCCCGAGGTGGTCGAGGCGCACCTGGTCTCGGGCGAATACGACTACCTGCTGCGCGTGGTGGTGAAGGACACGCGCGACTACGAGCGCCTGCTGCGCGAGCAGCTCTACAAGATCAAGGGCATACGCCACAGCCAGTCGAGCTTCGTGCTGCGCACCTTGAAGAAGGCGGACCTGCCGCTGGGCGTGTGAGGCGCCGCGTCCGACAGCCGCTGGCGCCGGCCGGTGGCATCATGGCCAGCACAGCGCAACGGAGGACCACATGGGCACCCAGGGCCGTGATCGGCAGATCGACAACATCGAGTTCCAGGTGGCGGACATCGCCCGCAGCAAGGCCTTCTATGGCCAGGTGTTCGGCTGGACCTTCACCGACTATGGGCCGAGCTACACCGAGTTCAGCGACGGCCGGCTCACCGGCGGGTTCACCACCGGCGGCGAGGTGCGGCCCGGCGGCCCGCTGGTGATCCTCTATGCCGACGACCTGGCCGCGGCGCAGCGCCGCGTGGAGGCGGCCGGCGCGCACATCAGCCGCGCGGCGTTCGCGTTTCCGGGCGGGCGGCGCTTCCACTTCATCGACCCCGACGGCTACGAGCTGGCCGTCTGGTCGGCCGACGCCTAGTCCTGGAAGGCCCGCTGGCCGAGCACCTCGACCACATGGTCTACAAAGCAGGTGATGCGCGCCGCCAGCGCGGTGTTGCGGTAGTAGACCGCGTTGATCGACTGGCGCACGTCCAGCGTCTGGCCGGGGAACAGCTGCACCAGCTGGCCGCTGCGGCGGTCCTCGCGCGTCATGAAGTCCGACAGGCAGACCAGCCCCAAGCCCGCCAGCGCCATGTGCCGCAGCGTCTCGCCGCTCGAGGAGGCGATCGTCGGCTGGATGCGCAGGGTGTTGCCAGCCGCATCGCGCAGCGGCCACTCGTTCAGCGACTCGGGCTGGGTGAAGCCCAGCAGCGCATGGCGGGCGAGCTGGCCCGGATGGGCGGGCTTGCCGTGGCGCTTCAGGTAGGCGGGGCTGGCGAGCACGCGCACGCGGCTGACACCGATGGGCCGCGCATGGAGCGTGGAGTCCTTCAGCACGCCGATGCGGAAGGCTACGTCGGTGCGCTTCTCGATCAGATCGATGATGCCCTCATTTGAATTCAGCTCCAGCTCCACCTCGGGGTAGCGCTCGCGAAAGCCCTCGACCAGCGGCACCAGCACATGCAGCATGAAGGGCGTGGCGGCATCGACGCGCAGCCGGCCGGCCGGCCGCAGCCGCCTTGCCGCCATTTGCTCCTCGGCCGCGTCGACCGAGGCCAAGATGGCGCGGGCCTGCTGCAGGAAGGCCGCGCCTTCCTCGGTCAGCTCCAGCCGCCTTGTGGTGCGCCGCAGCAGCGTGGTCTGCAGCTTTTCCTCCAGCCGGCCCAGCGTGCGGCTGGTGGCCGAAACCGTCAGCCCGAGCAGCTCCGAGGCCGCGGTGATCGAGCCGGTATCCACCACGGCCACCAGGGCCTGCAGTTCGTCGAGCGTGGTCTTCATTGTTGAATTGAAATCAAGAGTATTTGTTTGATATGGGGCTTAATCTGCAAATATTAACCGGGCACACTGCAGGCCATGAAATCCTCTGCTGCATTGTTCGCCCTCGCCATCGGGGCATTCGCCATCGGCACTACCGAGTTCACCCCCATGGGCCTGCTGCCCGTGATCGCCGACGGCGTGGGGGTCAGCATCCCCACGGCCGGCATGCTGGTCTCGGCCTATGCCATCGGCGTGATGGCCAGCGCGCCGGTCATGACCCTGCTGTTCAGCCGCTTCGGCAAGCGCGCGGCGCTGATGGCACTGATGGTGCTGTTCACCGTGGGCAACCTGCTGTCGGCGTTCGCGCCCAGCTACACCACGCTGCTGCTGTCGCGCCTGATCACCAGCCTCAACCACGGCGCCTTCTTCGGCATAGGCGCCGTGGTGGCGGCCAGCGTGGTGCCCAAGGACAAGCAGGCCAGCGCCATCGCCATGATGTTCATGGGCCTGACCATCGCCAACATCGGCGGCGTGCCGGCCGCGACCTGGATAGGCCAGCAGGTGGGCTGGCGCGTAGCCTTCGGCGGCACGGCCGTGCTGGGCCTGGTCACCATCGCCGCGCTGTGGCTGGCCCTGCCCCAGGGCGAACCCGGCACGCGCCCCGACGTGCGCCGCGAGCTGAAGGTGCTGACCCGCCCCGAAGTCCTGCTGGCCATGGGCACGACGGTGATGGGCGCGGGCGCCATGTTCACGCTCTACACCTATGTCGCCCCCGTGCTGGCCGACCTCACCCACGCCAGCCCCGGCTTCGTGGCCTTTGCGCTGGTGCTGATCGGCATCGGCTTCACGCTGGGCAACAGCATAGGCGGCAAGCTGGCCGACTGGTCGCTCGATGGTGCCACCAAGCTCATCCTCGCGGCGCTGGCCGTGGTCATGGCCGTGCTGCCGCTGCTGATGAGCACCCATGTGGGCGCGGCCATCGGCCTCGTGGCCTGGGGCGCCGCGGCCTTCGGCATCGTGCCGCCGGTGCAGATGCGCGTCATGCAGGCGGCCTCGCAAGCTCCGGGCCTGGCCTCGTCGGTCAACGTGGGCGCCTTCAACCTGGGCAATGCCGTGGGCGCGGCCCTGGGCGGCGCCGTGATCGGGCAGGGCCTGGGCTATGCGGCCGTGCCGCTGGCCGGAGCAGCCCTGGCCGCCGGTGGCCTGGGGCTGGTCTGGCTGGGCAATACCCGCCGCCGTCCTGTTTCGATTTCTTCTTCCATCTAAATCCCCTAGGAGTTTTCCATGAGCAATATCCCAACCTTTGGCGTCGGTACCTTCCGTTTGAATGGCCAAGTCGTGATCGACTCGGTGCGCAACGCCCTGGACGTGGGCTACCGCGCTGTCGACACGGCGCAGATCTACAGCAACGAGGCCGAAGTCGGCCAGGCGATTGCAGAAAGCGGCGTGGCGCGCGAAGCGCTTTTCGTGACCACCAAGATCTGGACCGACAACTACGCCAGAACCAAGCTGGTGCCCAGCCTGCGTGACAGCCTGAAGAAGCTGCGCACCGACTACGTGGACCTGACGCTGATCCACTGGCCGGCCCCTGGCAATGGCGTGGAACTGCCCGAGTTCATGGAAGCGCTGGCCGAGGCCAAGGCCCAGGGCCTGACGCGCCAGATCGGCATCTCCAACTTCAACATCGAGCTGACCCGCCAGGCCATCGCCGCCGTGGGCCAGGGCGAGATCGCCACCAACCAGATCGAACTCAGCCCCTACCTGCAAGGCAGCAAGCTGACCGCCTTCCTCATGGAGCAGGGCATCCAGGTGACCTCCTACATGACCCTGGCCTACGGCAAGGTGCTCAAGGACCCGGTGCTGGCCCGGATCGCCGGCAAGCACCAGGCCACGGTGGCGCAGGTGGCGCTGGCCTGGGCGCTGCAGCTGGGCTATGCGGTGATCCCGTCCTCGACCAGGCGCGAGAACCTGGCCAGCAACCTGCTGGCCCGCGACCTCAAGCTGGACGCCGAGGACATGGCCCTGATCGCCACGCTGGAGCGCAATGGCCGCGAAGTCAGCCCCGAGGGCCTGGCCCCGGTGTGGGATTGAGGAGCGCTTGCAATGACTGCTCTGGCGCGCGCTTGACCGAAGGCAGCTTCGCCGAGCACGTGCTGCCTGTTTTTCACTTCCCGTCGACCCGAGCGGCCACGCCGGGCGGGCGGCGCGGTCCGTTCCCCGTTCCCCGTTCCTGCAGCGATCCACCATGAATTCCACACACACTTCCCGTCCGCCGTTTGCGGGCCGCGGCTTCCGTGTCGATTACGACGGCCTGTCCGCGCACAACATCTACTCCGAAGACGGCGACACCATCCAGTACGCCATCGTCTCCGGCCCCTACGCGGGCGCCAGCGGCCAGGCGCGCTGCCAGTGGCAGCAGATCGGCGAGGGTGTCTATGCGATCTCGTGGCAGGAGGCCGACGGCGCCACGGTGGTGCATGTCGACGACTTCGCCCGGGGCCGTTCGCAGGCCTTCTTCACGGCGGCCGACCTGAGCTTTCACCGCATGCAGGGGCCGCTGACGGCCATGGATGCGGCAGAGGCGGGCACGACCAAGGTCGTTTGACCTGCCGCTGCGGCAAGGGCCTGTCTTTCAAAAAAGAGAGCTTTTAGCGCTTATCTGCATTGGTTTGTGAATGGGAAATATATTGAGAGTAAATGCAGATGAGCGCTAGATGCTATTGTTTTTGATTTTCCATGCGCATGGCTTTGCCAAACATATGCGCCAATCCGCTGGGCGCCTGGGGGCTCGTGAACGGCCAGCCCACGCCCGCGGCCAAGTCCTGATCGCCGGCGCTGTCTCACTGGCCTGAGACAGCTGTCACATCTTCCGCAGCCCGATGCGACACCTGTCGCATCGGGCTGTCGCATTTGTCGCATGCGCCCGGGGTGAGACCACCCCGTCTCGCGGGCTGCCAGGGCAGGGCAGGGCCGAAATCCGGGCTGGCATGCCGGAATTTCCTGGGATTTACCCGTACTTGTTGGTGATGGCACAGCGGTTGGCACACCGCTTGCGCTGAAGGGTGCGTGGACGCGATGGCGTGCATGCAGGGCCCGGCCGGTGCAACCGGCGGGCCGCAACCCAACGACAGACGGAGACATCACCATGAATCCAAGCACCGAGCGCAAGCTGTGGATGTACGAGAAGATGATCGAGATCCGGGAATACGAAGAGACCATGGCCCGGGTCTACATGGAAGGCAAGCTGCCGCCGCATATCCAGAAGGGCCTGGCCTTCGACATCGGTTCCGGCCCCGTGCCGGGCGAGATGCACCTGGCGGCCGGGCAGGAGCCCGTGGCGGTGGGCGTATGCGCCCATCTGCATGACGACGACACCGTGGTTGGCTCGCACCGCCCGCACCACTTTGCGATCGCCAAGGGCGTGCCGCTCAATCCCATGACGGCCGAGATGTTCGGCAAGGACACGGGCCTGGGCCGCGGCAAGGGCGGGCACATGCACCTGTTCGATCCGGCGCACAAGTTCAGCTGCAGCGGCATCATCGGCGCCAGCATGCCGCCGGCCTGCGGCGCGGCGCTGGCCGCCAAGAAGCGCGGCAAGGACTGGGTGGCCGTGGCCTTCTTCGGCGAGGGCGCGACCAACCAGGGCGCCTTCCACGAATCGATGAACCTCGCGGCGCTGTGGAAGCTGCCCGTGCTCTTCGTCTGCGAGGACAACAAGTACGCAATCTCGGTGGAAAAGAGCGAGTCCACCTCAGTGGCCTGGAATGCCGACCGCGCCGCCGCCTACGGCATGCCCGGCGTGCTGGTGGACCAGAACGATGCGCTCGCGGTCTACGAGGCCGCCGGCGTGGCCATCGCTCGCGCCCGCCGCGGCGAAGGGCCGACGCTGATCGAGGTCAAGACCGACCGCTATCTGGGCCACTTCCAGGGCGACCCCGAGACCTACCGCCCCAAGGGCGAGGCGGCCGAGCTGCGCAAGAACGACCCGATCCCGCGCCTGGCCGAGCACCTGCGCCGCGCCGGCCTGCTCGACGACGCGGCCGACCAGGCGCTGCGCCAGCGTGTCAACGCGCGCATCGCCGAGGCCTACGAGTACGGTCGCAGCAGCCCGTACCCCAAGCCCGAGGACGCGCTGCTGCACGTCTTCTGCTAACGCCCCACGAACTTCGGAGACCCAGCATGACAACCCGCAAATTGACCATGGCCCAGGCCGTGTCGGAGGCCATCGGCCAGGAAATCGAGCGCGATCCCAATGTCTTCGTGATGGGCGAGGACATCGGCAAGTACGGCGGCATCTTCGGCGCCACCGGCGGCCTGCTGGCCAAGCACGGCAAGGACCGCATCATGGACACGCCGATCTCGGAGACCGCCTTCATCGGCACCGCCATCGGCGCGGCGGCCGAGGGCATGCGCCCCATCGCCGAGATCATGTTCGTCGACTTCTTCGGCGTGTGCATGGACATGATCTACAACCACATGGCCAAGAACATCTACATGGCCGGCGGCAACATCAAGATGCCCATGGTGCTGATGGCGGGCATCGGCGGCGGCTACAACGATGCGGCCCAGCACTCGCAGTGCCTGTACGGCACCTTTGCCCACATGCCGGGCATGAAGGTGGTGGTGCCGTCCAACGCCTATGACGCCAAGGGCCTGATGACCCAGGCCATCCGCGACGACAACCCGGTGGTGTTCCTGTTCCACAAGGGCATCATGGGCCTGCCGTGGATGTCGTACTTCGAGGGCAGCACCAACGAGGTGCCCGAGGAGCAGTACACCATCCCCTTCGGCCAGGCCAAGGTCGTGCGCGAGGGTGCCGACGTGACCATCGTCACGCTGAGCCAGATGGTGCAGAAGACCGTGCTGGCCGCGCAGCAGCTCGCCGATGCGGGCATAGACGCCGAGGTGATCGACCTGCGCACCATCGTGCCGCTGGACCGCGAGGCGGTGCTCAAGTCGGTGCGCAAGACCGGCCGCCTGCTGGTGGCCGACGAGGACTACCTGAGCTTCGGCCTGTCGGGCGAGATCGCCGCGCTGGTGGCCGAGAACCTCGACAACGTGCGCCTCAAGGCCCCGGTCCGGCGCCTGGCCGTGCCCGACGTGCCCATCCCCTTCAGCCGCCCGCTGGAGCAGTTCGTCATTCCCCAGGTCGACGCCATCGTTGCCGCCGCGCAGCAGCTCGTCGCCGCACCGCAACTCGAAGGAGCCTACGCATGAGCACCGACATCATTCTTCCGCAAGACGCCTGGCAGGACGTGGAGCCCGGCACCGAGGCCCTGGTCGAGGACTGGCTGGTGCAGGTGGGCGACAGCGTCAAGGCCGGCCAGCCGCTGGCCAGCGTGGTCGTGGTCAAGTCCAGCCACGAGGTGCTGGCGCCCGCCGATGGCGTGGTCGAGTCCATCCTCGTGCCGGCCGAAGGCACCTTCAAGCCCGGCCAGAGCCTGGGCACGCTGGCATGAGCACCGCCGCCGCCACTGTTGCTGCTGAAGCCGGCGTTGCCAACGCCAGCGCCCCGGGCATCCCGCTCAAGGGTCTGCGCGGCGCCATCGCGCGCAACATGGCCGTGGGTTGGCAGGCGCCGCGCGTGGCCATGGGCGTCGATGTCGATGTCTCGGCCTGCCAGGCCTGGCTGCGGGCCCACCCGATGGCGGAGGGCGGGGCCAAGCCCACCATCACCGCTTGCGTGCTGCGCGCCACCGCGCTGGCGCTGGCCGGGCACCCGCGCATGAACGCGCTGCTCAAGGACAACGTCATCGAGTGCCAGGGCGCCGTGAACCTGGGCCTGGCCGTGGCGCTGGACGAGGGGCTGATGGTGCCGGTGATCCGCGATGCCGAGACCAAGCCAGTGGCGCAGCTCGCGCAGGAAACGCGCGAGCTGGCGGCCGGCGCCCGCACCGGCAAGCTGTCGCCCAAGGCCTACCAGGGCGCGACCTTCACGGTTACCAACCTGGGCATGACCGGCATCGACTGGTTCACCCCGGTGCTGAACGCGCCGCAAGTAGGGATCCTGGGTGTGAGCAGCGTGCGCGAACGCGCCGTGGTTCGGGACGGAAAGCTGGGCATCGCCGCGATGACGACGCTGACCCTGGTGTTCGACCACCGGGCCATCGACGGCTACCCGGCAGCGCAGTTCCTGCAGGCCGTCAAGGCCCACCTCGAAGCCCCCGATTCGCTGTAAGGCCGGCCATGTCCACGATCCCCTCTCTGACACCACCCGAGGCCGTGCGCGAGCAGCTGTGGAACGAGCAGCAGCTTGCCCAGCCGGTGGCCGTGCCCGGCTTTCGCCTCTGGCGCTACCAGGAGCCGGCCATCGTGCTCGGCTGTTCGCAGCGCCGGCTGCTGGCGCAGGCCCGTGGTTCCGTGCCGGTGCTGCTGCGCCAGTCCGGCGGCGGCGCGGTGCTGACCGGGCCGTGGATGCTGGGCCTGTCGGCGGCGCTGCCGACCGATCACCCGTTGGCCCGCCAGGGCCTGGTCGCCAGCTACCGCTGGCTGGGCGAGGCCATCGCCGGGGTGTTGCAGCAGGGCGGCGTGGAGGCACAGGCCCTGGCCCCCGAGGCGCTGCGCGCCATGAGCGCTGCGCAGCGCACGGCGGTGGACTGGGCCTGCTTTGGCGGCCTGTCGCCCTGGGAGGTGCTGGCCGGCGGCCGCAAGATCGCTGGCCTGGCGCAGGTGCGCCGCGCCCACGGCGTGCTGCTGGTCGGCGGGCTCCTGCTGCAGCCTTCGCCGTGGCGGCTGATGGGCGAGGCCCTGGGCTGCGATGCATCCGATGTGCAAGCCCTGGCCGCCGCCACCGTCAGCGCCGGCGAGCTGGCCGCGGCCTTCGATGGCCAGGCCTGCGCCGAGCGGCTGGAGCGGGCGCTGCAGGCCGCCCTGGAACAGGAGGCCTGCCCCATGTGAGCCGATGAACGACCTTTGCGACCCCGGGATTCCGATCCACACACCAACCCATAAAGCGATGGAGACACGACGATGAAAAACCTCAACGACCAACCGGCACCCGGCGCCATGCGCGTGCTGGACAAGCAGCCCGCGCTGCAGCGCCGCAGCTTCCTGCGCGGCGGCGGCCTCGGGGCCATCGGCATCACGGTCATTCCCGCGGCCAGCCTCGCGGCCGCCAAGGACGTGGCCGCCCAGCAGAGCTTCCGCCACCTGGGCGCGGCCACCGGCAAGACCCTGGTGCGCATGGCGCGCGACATCTACCCGCACGACAAGCTGGCCGACAAGTTCTATGTCGAGGCCGTGGCGCCATACGACACGGCGGCGGCCAAGGACAAGACCGAGAAGCAGCTGCTGACCGACGGCGTGAAGGACCTGGACCGCCGCGCCAAGGAGCGCTACGGCATGCCCTATGCCGCGGTGAAGACCGAGGAAGAGCGCGTGGCCCTGCTCAAGGACATCGAGGCCACGCCGTTCTTCAAGAAGATCCAGGGCGGCCTAGTCACCGGCCTCTACAACAACAAGAAGCTGTGGCCGCTGTTCGGCTACGAGGGCTCGTCCTGGCAGAAGGGCGGCTACGTGAACCGCGGCTTCGACGACATCGACTGGCTGTGACAGCCCGGGCATCAGCGAAGGAGACATCCATCATGGCAGACCAAACCAAATTTTCCCTGAATGACGACAGCGTCGTCGTGATCGTCGGCTCGGGCGCGGGCGGCGGCACGCTGGCCAACGAGCTGGCGCAGCGCGGCGTCAAGTGCGTGGTGCTGGAGGCCGGCAAGCACTACACCCAGAACGACTTCGAGAACGACGAGTGGGCGATGTTCAACAAGATCTCGTGGCTGGACAAGCGCATCTCGGCCGGGGGCTGGCACCACACCCAGACCTACCCGAACCTGCCGGCCTGGATCGTCAAGGGCGTGGGCGGCTCCACGGTGCACTGGTCGGGCGTGGCGCTGCGCTTCCAGGAGCACGACTTCCACACCAGGACGACCTACGGCGCCATCGAGGGCGCGAACGTGCTCGACTGGCCGATCACGCTGGCCGAGCTGGAGCCGTACTACGACCTGGCCGAGAAGAAGATGGGCGTGAGCGGCAGCAAGGCCAGCGGCCTGCCGCCCATGCCGCCCAACAACCACTACAAGGTGATCGAGGCCGGCGCCCGCAAGGTGGGCTACAAGAACATCGTGCGCCCGGCGGCGTCGAACAGCGAGGTCTACGACGGCCGTCCCGCCTGCCAGCAGATCGGCTTCTGCATGCAGGGCTGCAAGATCGGCGCCAAGTGGTCCACGCTGTACACCGAGGTGCCGCGCGCCCAGGCCACGGGCAATGTCGAGCTGCGGCCCGAATCGATGGTGCTGCAGATCCAGCACGACAAGGAAGGCCGCGCCAACGGCGTGCTCTATGTGGACGGCAAGGGCCGCCGCCAGCTGCAGAAGGCCCGCGTGGTCTGCGTGGCGGGCAACTCCATCGAGTCGCCGCGGCTGCTGCTGAACTCGGCCTCCAGCCTGTTCACCAATGGCCTGGCCAACTCCTCGGGCCAGGTGGGCAAGAACTACATGAACCACGCCACGGCGGCGGCGGTGTCCATCCACAAGAAGCCGGTCTACATGTACCGCGGCTTCGACATCGCGGCCGTGGTGGCCGACGAGGTGCCGCTCGACACCAAGCGCGGCTTCGTCGGCGGCTACTACCTCGAGGGCCTGGCCATCCACCTGCCATACACGGCGGCCTTCATGAAGCCTGGCGGCTGGGGGCGCGACTTTGCCTCGGCCATGGAGGCCTACGACCACATGAGCTGCGTCTGGGTCTGCGGCGAAGACCTCGCGCGCGAGCAGAACTCGATCACGCTGCACCCCACCGAGAAGGACCAGTACGGCCTGCCCGTGCCCATCGTGACCAAGACCTACCACGCCAACGACGACAAGATCACCGCCCACGGCCTGGTGCAGTGGCGCAAGCTGTCCGAGGCGGTGGGCGCGACCCGCGTGATCGACATGCCGGCCTATCCGGCCAGCCACAACATGGGTACCAACCGCATGAGCGCCAAGGCCAGCGACGGCGTGGTCAACAAGTGGGGCCAGGCGCACGACGTGAAGAACCTCTTCATCTCGGACGGCAGCCAGTTCACTTCCAGCGCCGCGGCCAACCCCACGCTGACCATCGTGGCGCTGGCGATCCGCCAGGCGGAGTACATCGCCGGGGCCATGCAGCGGCGCGAGCTGTGAAGGGAGGCAGGACATGAAGCTGTCCTGCCGCAGCTACCCGGGTGGCGACGCCGGCTGCGCGCCGCTGGTGCTGCTGCATGGCCTGTTCGGCAGCGCCGCGCAGTGGCACCATATCGCGGCGCCGCTGTCGGCCCGCGCGCGCGTGCTGGCGGTGGACCTGCGCAACCATGGCCTGTCGCCGCATGCCGATGCCATGGACTACGAGGCCATGGCCGAGGACCTGCGCGAGCTGCTCGACGCCCAGGGCATCGCCCAGGCCCGCATCGTGGGCCACAGCATGGGCGGCAAGGTGGCCATGGCTTTCGCGCTGCGGCACCCCGAACGCACCGAAGCGTTGGCCGTGCTCGACATCGCGCCGGTCGCCTACCACGACCATTTCTCGGCCCTGGTCTGCGCCGCGCTGCGGCTGGACCTGGCCGCCGCCCGTTCGCGACAGGACGCCGACCGCCAGCTCGAACGCTTCGTGCCCTCGGCCCGGCTGCGGGCCATGCTGCTGCAGAACCTGGCCTGGCGCAACGGGCGGCTGGCCTGGCGCATCCACTGGCTGGGCATAGGCGGCTCGCTGCCGCAGCTGCTGGGCTTTCCGGCCGCGCTGCAGCGCGCGTCCAGCGCCGTTGATGCACTGTTCGTGCGCGGCGAGGCCTCGGACTATGTGCTGCCGCGCCACGAGGACGCGATCCACGCGCTGTTCCCGCGGGCGCGGATCGAAGACCTCGCGGACGCCGGCCACTGGTTGCACGCCGACCAGCCCGCCGCGCTGCTGCAACTGCTGGCCGAATGGCTGGAAAGGCCGGCCGCGGCCCCGTTCAGCCCAGTGGCAACCGGTTGGCCAGGGCGGCCTGCCGCAGCACCGCTTCGACCATGATGCTGCGCGGGCCCAGGCCGTCCAGCGTCACCGTCAGCGGCGCATGGGCGGCGATCTCGATGCTGCGCTCGCCGTCGAGCGCCAGCGTGCCCCGCGTGGCCGATATGGCCACCGGCACGCCGGGCTGCAGGCGGGCCAGGCGGCCCACGCCCACCTCGGCCACCATGCCCGGCATCAGCGGCGCCTGCACGGCGCAGGGCGCCCCGGCGGCCATGCGCAGGTGCAGGCCATGGGCGCAGTCGCGGCCGGTGGGCTCCAGCAGCGCGGCGATGGACGCCAGGCCGATGACGCCGGGCTCGCAGAAGCTCACGAACAGCTCCTGCAGGTCCTGGGCGCAGTCCACCGCGCCGGCGCCGGTGGCGTCCTGGCGCGAGACGGCGACATCCACCAGCGCCAGCTCGTCGATGCCCTGGCCGCGCACCCGCAGCCGCTTGTTGCGGCGGATGCCAATGTCCTCGCCCACCCGGCCCGTGGCCACCAGCGCGGCGGCCATGCCGGCCAGCGTGGCATCGAAGCGCTCGGGAAAGGCGTTGTTGGTGCCGGTCGAGAGCGTGGCCAGCGGCACCTCGCCGCAGCCCCGGGCCACCGCGCGGTGCGTGCCGTCGCCGCCCAGCACGGCGATGGCGCGCACGCCGCGTTCTGCCATCAGCGCCGCGGCGCGGGTGCTGTCCTGGGCGCTGTCGGTCAGCGCCAGCTCCAGCAGCCGTACCTCGGGCATCACGGGCTGGCGCAGCCGTGCCTGCTGTGCGCGGGACTGCACCTCGCGCGCCAGGCCCGAGGTGTCGGGCATCAGCCAGGCCTCGGTGATGCCCAGCGCGCCCGCGGAGGACAGCAGGCGCAGCATGGCGTTGATCTTCTCGGCCATCGAAAAGGTGCTGCCCCAGGAGAACAGCCGCCGCAGGTCGCGGCCCGACGAGGGGTTGGCAATGACGCCGATGGAGAGGGGGTGTGCGAGGGTCATGCAGCCAGCCATGCAAGAAAGAGGCCAACCCGGTTTTGCCGTAAGGCCGCTGCAAGCCGCGGGCTTATCATGCGCAGGTATGCAACAACTGTCGCGGCCGCCTGCGGCAGCTGTCGCATCCCATGCAGGTCCGACCTCGGCCGATGAGCGCGAGGCGAATGGAGACAGACAATGCAATGGAACCCCACGAAGCCTTCCGACAGCGCCCCGGCCGCGCCGGTCGACGTCGCGCTGATCGAGCGCTCGCGGCTGCGCTCCTTCGAGCTGCACCGGCTGGACCCCGGGCGCGGCGAGCCGCCGCGCGTGCTGACCACCAACGCCCTCAAGGACCACCGCGAGCCCATGGAGCGCTTCATGCGCATCGCGCGCGGCGGCATGGAGACGCTGTTCGGCCAGATCCGCGATGCGGGCTATGTGGTGCTGCTGACCGACACCCACGGCGTGGCGGTGGACTTCATCGGCAACCCGCTGTTCGACCAGGACTGGCGCCGTGCCGGGCTGTGGCTGGGCAGCTGCTGGACCGAGGAGAAGGAGGGCACCTGCGCGGTGGCGCTGGCCAACCTCGAGCAGCGCGCCATCACCGTGCACCATGCGGAGCATTTCCGTGCGCCCAACCAGCGGCTGACCTGCAGCGCCGTGCCCATCTTCGCGCCCGACGGGCGGCCGCTGGCGGTGCTCGACGCCTCGGCCATGGAATCACCCGACGACCGCCGCAGCCAGCACCTGGTGCTGCAGATGGTGCGCTCGGCCGCGCGCATGGCCGAGGACGCGAACTTCCTGCACGAGTTCGAGCACCACCACGTGCTCAAGCTCGCGCGGCGGCGCGACTTCCTCGAAGTCTCGGCCGACGGCATGCTCGCGCTCGACGAGGCGGGCCGCATCGTCGCCATCAGCCAGTCGCTGCGCGAGCAGGGCGCCTTGGTTGCCGACGTGGGCCGCAGCATCGAGGCCGTCTTTGACCAGCGCTTCGAGCAGGTGGCCGATGCGGCGCAGCACGGCGGCTATCCGCTGGCCATGCGCTACCTGCCGACCGGCACGCAGTGCTTTGCGCTGGTGCGGCCGCCGCGCCGCCGGCCCGCTGCGGCACCAGCGGCACCGCGCCCGGCAGCGCCTGCCGCAGCGCCGGTCGATGTGGATGCGCTGCAGGCGATCGCCGGCCACGATCCGCAGATGCAGACCAACGCGCGCCAGGCGCTGCGCGTGCTCGACAAGGGGCTGGCGATATTGCTGCACGGCGAGTCGGGCTCGGGCAAGGAGGCCTTTGCCAAGGCCATGCACGAGGCCAGCGCGCGCCGGGCCCAGCCCTTCGTGGCGGTCAACTGCGCGGCGATTCCCGAGACGCTGATCGAGAGCGAGCTGTTCGGCTACCGCGAGGGCGCCTTCACCGGCGCGCGGGCCAAGGGCGCGCGCGGCAAGATCGCGCAGGCGCATGGCGGCACGCTATTCCTCGACGAGATCGGCGACATGCCGCAAGCCATGCAGACGCGGCTGCTGCGCGTGCTGGCCGAGCGCGAGGTCACGCCGCTGGGCTCGGAGCAGCCCATCGCCGTCGACGTGCAGCTGATCTGCGCCACGCACCGCGACCTGCGCGAGATGGTGGCGCAGGGCCAGTTCCGGCTCGACCTGTACTACCGCCTCAACAGCGTGACGCTGGCGCTGCCGGCGCTGCGCGAGCGGGCCGACAAGGCGCAGCTGATCGACCGCCTGCTGCAAGAGGACGGCCAGCAGCTCTACGGCCGCGCCGTGGCCATCACCGAGGCGGCCCGCGGCCTGCTGCTGGGCTACGGCTGGCCGGGCAATATCCGCCAGCTCAAGAACGTGCTGCGCACGGCGATGGCGCTGAGCGGCGGCGAGGCCGTGGGCCCCGAGCACCTGCCGGCAGAACTGCAGGGCGGCCAGCCCGCCGTGCTGCCGCCCGAGCGCATGCTGTCGTTCGGCGGGGTGGAGCCCGAGGCGGCGGAAGCGCCGGGCGAGCGCGCCGCGCTGCTGCAGGCGCTGAAGGCCAGCCGCTGGAACGTGACCGAGGCCGCGCGCAGCCTGGGCATGTCCCGCGCCACGGTGTACCGCCACATGCAGAAATGGCAGATCCAGAGCCCCAACCGCCAGGGGCATTGAGTTTTTCGCACTTCTGTTTTGATAGCTGCTTGCGCTCATGATTGCTTGGCTCTAGGAAAAAAAGCACCTGAAGACAAGCAATGGCAAGCGCCAGCAGCTATCAAAAACACCAAACCCCATACCTTCATCCACCCCGCCTAGGCCGTTCAGACTAAGGTGTAGAGCCGGTTTGGAAAGTGAATCGTCCCTGATAGCCTGCGCCCTGCCAAAGATCCACGAGGGGTGGATGGATGGCATAGATCCACACAAGGAGACAGGCATGAAGGGTTTGACAGGGACGACCGCAGCGGTGGCCGGCAGCGGCATGGACAGGCGCCACCTGCTGCGCCTGGGGCTGCTGGGGCTGGTGTCCACCGGTGCCGGCGGGCTGCTGGCGGCCTGCGGCGGCGGTGACGGCGGCGGCATCGAGCCGAAGGCGGCGACGCCGCGGCTGGCGTCCATCAACAACTTCCGCGACGTGGCCGGCGCCGATGACGCCTCGGTCTACCGCAATGCGGTCGGCCAGCCGCTGCGGCGCGGCGTGTTCTACCGCTCCAACGCCGTGCTGCCGAGCGCGGCCGACGCAGCGACGCTGGCTGGCCTGGGCATCACCACCGCCTACGACCTGCGCACCACGAACGAGGTGGCCAAGGACCCGGACCGCCTGCCGGAGGGAATCCGCTATGTGCACGTGAACATCTTCGGCACGGCCGACCCGGTGTTCTCGCCCTTCCGTACGCCCAAGGAGGCCGAGGCCGCGATGGAGGAGATGGGCCGCGTGATGGTGCGCGACGCCGGCATGCGCGGGCGCGTGGGCCAGTTGCTGCGCAGCATGGCCACCACCGGCGATGCGCAGCTGTTCCACTGCACCGCCGGTAAGGACCGCACGGGCTGGGTGACGGCGCTGCTGCACACCATCGCCGGCGTGCCGCGCGAGACCACCATCAAGGACTACCTGCTCACCAACACCTACACCGAGGCCTGGATGCAGGCCACCTACCAGCAGATGCTGGCGCACAACGGCAAGGCCGCAGCCGACATGTACTGGCCGCTGCTGGGCGTGCAGCGCAGCTACCTGGAGGCGGAATTCGCCGAGGCGGAGCGCGGCTTCGGCTCGATGGACAACTACCTGAGCGAGGGGCTGGGCCTGGGCGCGGACGAGATCGCGCAGCTGCGCGGCAAGCTGCTGGGCTGAAGTAGCTGCTATCGTTGGAGGAGCTGCCAGCGCTTGCCATATCTGATTTTCAGATATGAAACCATCAAATATATAGAACTGCCAAGCGCTGGCAGCTATCAAAAAGAAAGTCCGCCACTGGCGGACTTTCTGTTGGGGGAGGGCCGCAGGCGCCCCTGGCGCCGGGCTCAGCCCAGCAGCAGCGCGTCGTCGGAGAGCTTTTCGCCGCGCACCTTCTCGAACATCTGCAACAGGTCGGGCACGTCCATCTTCGCGCGCTCCTCGCCGCTCACGTCCAGCACCACCTGGCCCTGGTGCAGCATCACGGTGCGCGTGCCCACGTCCAGCGCCTGGCGCATGCTGTGGGTGACCATCATCGTGGTGAGCTTGCCTTCCTCGACGATGCGCGCGGTGAGCTGCAGCACGAAGTCGGCGGTGCGCGGGTCGAGCGCGGCGGTGTGCTCGTCCAGCAACAGGATGCGCGAGGGCTGCAGCGCGGCCATCAGCAGGCTCACCGCCTGGCGCTGGCCGCCCGAGAGCAGGCCGATGCGGTCGGTCAGGCGGTTCTCCAGGCCCAGGCCCAGCGTGGCCAGGCGGTCGCGGTACAGGTCGCGGTTGGCGGCCTTCACGGCCTTCGAGAGGCCGCGGAAGTTGCCGCGCTCGTGCGCCAGCGCCATGTTCTCCTCGATGGACAGGTCCTCGCAGGTGCCGGCCATCGGGTCCTGGAACACGCGGGCCACGCGCGAGGAGCGCTCCCACACGGGCTTGCGGGTCATGTCCTCGCCGTCGATGACGATGGAGCCGGTGTCCACCAGCAGGTCGCCCGAGATGGCGTTCAAAAAGGTGGACTTGCCGGCGCCGTTGGAGCCGATGACGGTGACGAACTGGCCGGCGGGAATCTCCAGCGTGGCGCCGCGCAGGGCGCGGGTCTCGATGGGCGTGCCGGGGTTGAAGGTGATCTTGAGGTCTTTTGCGCTCAGCATGTTGTTGTCTCCGGGCATCACAGCTTCTTGGCCAGCTTGCGCTTGAGTTGCGGGATGACCAGGGCCACGGTCACCAGCACGGCGGTCACCAGGTTCAGGTCCTGGGCCTTGAGGCCGATGAAGTCGCTGTTCAGCGCCAGCGCGATGAAGAAGCGGTAGACGATGGCGCCCAGGATCACGGCCAGCGTGGCCATCACCAGGCGGCGCGACGGCAGGATGGCCTCGCCCACGATCACCGCGGCCAGGCCGATCACGATGGTGCCGATGCCCATGGAGATGTCGGAGCCGCCCTGGGTCTGCGCGAAGAGGGCGCCGGCCAGCGCCACCAGCGCGTTCGAGACCGCCATGCCCAGCAGGATCATGCCGCCGGTGTTCACGCCCTGGGCGCGCGCCATGCGGGCGTTGGTGCCGGTGGCGCGGATGGCCAGGCCCCGTTCGGTCAGGAAGAACCAGTCCATCGCCAGCTTGGCGGCGATCACGATCACCAGCAGCAGCAGGGGGCGGAACACGTAGTCTTCCATCGAGGCCGGCTGCAGTTGGTTGAACAGCGTGGGGTCGTTGATCAGCGGGATGTTGGGGCCGCCCATGATGCGCAGGTTCACCGAGTACAGCGCGATCATCATCAGGATGCTGGCCAGCAGGTCCATGATCTTGAGCTTGACGTTGAGCCAGCCGGTGATGAAACCCGCCACCGCGCCGGCGAGGCCGGCGGCGATGGTAGCCACGAGGGGGCTGTAGCCGCCTGCGATCATCACGGCGCAGACCGCGCCGCCGAGAGGAAAGCTGCCATCCACCGTGAGGTCGGGAAAGCGCAGCAGCCTGAAGGAGATATAGACGCCCAGGGCGACCAGGGCAAAGATCAGGCCGATCTCGATGGCGCCCAGAAAGGAAAACAGAGTCATGGTCGTTGCGAACAAAAGAGCCCCGCTTCTGGCGGGGCTGTGATGTCAATAGCCGGCTTGCACGGATGGTGCAAGCGCCGGCTGCTCATGATTTTTACTGGACGACCTTGGTGGCCGACTTGATCAGTTCGTCGGACAGCTTCACGCCCTGCTTCTCGGCGGCGCCGGGGTTCACGAAGAGTTCCACCTTGGTCGAGACTTCGGGCTTGATGTCGCCGGGCTTCTCACCCTTCAGGATGCGGGCCACCATGCGGCCGGTCTGCTCGCCCAGGTCGCGGTAGTTGATGCCCAGCGCGGCCACGGCGCCGCGGCCGACCGAGTCGGTGTCCGAGGCCACCAGCGGCAGCTTGGATTCCTGGCCCACCTTGACCAGCGATTCGTAGGCCGACACCACGTTGTTGTCGGTGTTGGTGTAGATCACGTCGGCCTTGCCGACCAGGCTGCGCGCGGCGCTGCTCACGTCCACCGAGCGGGGCGCGGCGGCTTCGACCAGGGTCATGCCCATCTTGGGCAGCAGGGCCTTCAGCTCCTTCACCACCACGGTGGAGTTGGCTTCGCCGGGGTTGTAGACCATGCCCACGCGCTTGGCGTTCGGCACCACCTTCTTCAGCAGCTCCATCTGCTTGTCGAGGGCCAGCAGGTCGGACACGCCGGTCACGTTGGTCTTGGAGGGCTCCCAGCTCGGCACCAGCTTGGCGACGACCGGGTCGGTCACGGCGGAGAACACCACCGGCACGCTCTTGCTGGCAGCCACCACGGCCTGGGCCGAGGGGGTGGCGATGGCAACGATCACGTCGGGCTTGTCGCCGACGAACTTGCGTGCGATCTGCGCGGCCGTGCCGGTGTTGCCCTGGGCGCTCTGGTACTGCCACTTCAGGTTCTTGTCGGCTTCGAAGCCCTCGGCCTTCAGCGCGGCCTGCACGCCGTCGCGCACGGCATCCAGCGCGGGGTGCTCGACGATGGCGGTCACGGCCACCGATTTCTGATCCGCCGCTTGCGCGGGGGCGATGGCGGCGATTGCCAGTGCGAGCGCGCCCAAGGGTGCCCAGGCCAGTTGCTTCATATGCGTATCTCCACGGAACGTGAAAGTTGAACGGACGTGCGGGTTTGGACCTCGCACAAAAGTGGCAGCAGTCTACACCCGGTAACGCGCGCAAGATACATTAAGCGCATATCGGAATCCCTAGTTGCGACGCGCTTTGCGGGGCCAAAAAAAACGGCCACCTTGGGGTGGCCGTTGCGGGTTTGAAAGACTTTACATGCCCGAGTAGTTCGGGCCGCCGCCGCCTTCGGGCGTAACCCAGACGATGTTCTGCGTCGGGTCCTTGATGTCGCAGGTCTTGCAGTGCACGCAGTTCTGCGCGTTGATCTGCAGGCGCTGGGCGTGGCCGCCCTGGGTCTCGTCGGGCACGAACTCGTACACGCCGGCCGGGCAGAAGCGGGCCTCGGGGCCGGCGTACTTGGCCAGGTTGATGTTGACCGGCACCGAGGCGTCCTTCAGCGTCAGGTGCGAGGGCTGGTTCTCGGCGTGGTTGGTGTTGCTGATGAACACGCTGGAGAGGCGGTCGAAGGTCAGCTTGCCGTCCGGCTTCGGGTACTCGATGGGCTTGCACTCGGCCGCGGGCTTGAGGTAGGCGTGGTCGGGCTTGTCGCGGTGCAGCGTCCAGGGGATGTTGCCCTTGAGCACGAACTGCTCGATGCCGTTCATCACCGTGGCGGTGACCAAGCCCTTCTTGAACCAGGCCTTGAAGTTGCGGCTCTTGTTCAGCTCTTCGTACAGCCAGCTCTTCTCGAAGGCCGCGGGGTAGGCGGTCAGCTCGTCGTGCTGGCGGCCGGCCACGATGGCATCGTAGGCGGCCTCGGCGGCCAGCATGCCGGTCTTGATCGCGGCGTGGCTGCCCTTGATGCGGCTCACGTTCAGGTAGCCGGCGTCGCAGCCCACCAGCGCGCCGCCGGGGAAGATGGTCTTGGGCAGCGACAGCAGGCCGCCGGCGGTGATGGCGCGCGCGCCGTACGACAGGCGCTTGGCGGGCTTGATGCCCTTGGACTCGTCGCCCTCGAGGTAGTAGCGGATGTTGGGATGGGTCTTCCAGCGCTGCATCTCCTCGAACGGCGAGAGATACGGGTTGCTGTAGTCCAGGCCGGTGATGAAGCCCAGCGTGACCAGGTTGTCATCGAGGTGGTAGAGGAAGGCGCCGCCGTAGGTGTGGTTGTCCATGGGCCAGCCGGCGGTGTGCATCACGAAGCCGGGCTGGTGGCGCTTGGGGTCGATCTCCCACAGCTCCTTGACGCCGATGCCGTAGGTCTGCGGGTCCTTGCCGGCGTCGAGCTTGAAGCGGGCGATCAGCTGCTTGCCCAGGTGGCCGCGCGCGCCTTCGGCGAAGACGGTGTACTTGGCATGCAGCTCCATGCCGAGCTGGAAGTCGCCGGTGGGCTCGCCTTCCTTGCTGATGCCCATGTTGCCGGTGGCCACGCCCTTGACGGAGCCGTCGTCGTTGTACAGCACCTCGGCGGCCGCGAAGCCGGGGAAGATCTCCACGCCCAGCGCCTCGGCCTGGTCGGCCAGCCACTTGGTGACATGGCCCAGGCGCACGATGTAGTTGCCGTGGTTCTGGAAGCACGCCGGCAGCAGGAAGTTGGGCGTGCGCAGGCCCGACTTTTCGCTCAGGAAGACCATGGCGTCATCGGTGACGGCCTGGGTCAGCGGCGCGCCTTTTTCCTTCCAGTCGGGGATCAGCTCGGTCAGCGCGCGCGGGTCCATGATGGCGCCCGAGAGAATGTGGGCGCCGGGCTCGGAGCCTTTTTCGAGCACGACGACGGAAACGTCCGTTCCCTTCTTGGCCGCGAGCTGCTTGAGGCGGATGGCCGTGGCCAGGCCGCCGGGCCCGCCACCGACGATCACAACGTCGTATTCCATCGCTTCGCGGGGGCCGAACTGGGCCAGTATCTCTTCTTGGTTCATCGGGGCTCCGGGGAGAAAAATAATCTTGTGGGCTCGCGTGGCGCGGCTTCTGCCTGTAACAGGCACATCCAGTCGATTTTAGGGCGATGCTGCACTGCGGGAGTTAGTAGAAACCTGGGGTTATTACCAATCAAACACCGGTTTGTTTCGCATCGCCCCGCTGCAGATCACACTGGCATATGCCGATATGCTATGAAAATTGAATGTCACCAATCAATTGTTAGGTGATGGTTAGACTTGGCATCAGGCGGTCCGGCGCCGGTATTCGACAAAGCTGAACGGCAATCCGTTACCACTGGTGTGGCGCTCGCGGCTGAGCTCGGTCCAGGCGGCGTCCAGCCCCGGCGCGAAGGCGTCGCCGTCGAAGTCCTGCTCGATCTCGGTGACGACGACCACGCCGGCCAGCGGCAGCGCCTGCGCATACAGCTCGGCGCCACCGATCACCCAGGTGGGCCGGCCGCTGGCCTCGGCGGCGGCCAGGGCCTGCTCCAGCGAATGGGCGACCTGCGCACCCTCGGCCTGCCAGCCGGTCTGGCGGGTCACCACGATGTTGGTGCGGCCCGGCAGCGGGCGAAAGCGCGGCGGCAGCGAGTCCCAGGTCTTGCGGCCCATGACGACGGCCGCACCCGCGGTGCGCTGCTTGAAGTGGGCCATGTCCTCGGGCAGGTGCCAGGGCATGGTGTTGTCCTTGCCGATGACGCCGTTGCGGGCGCGCGCGTAGATGAGATGGATCATGGTCGGGGAGCCAGCCAGCGGCTGATCTGGTTGCGGCAGAGCAGGTAGAGCGGGTGCTCCACCCAGTGGTAGTAGAGGGCGGACGCGAGCACCACCAGGGCCAGCGCCAGCAGCGTCATCGGGCCTCGCAGCTGCAGCGCTGCGGGCAGCGCGGCCCACAGCAGCGCCAGGCACCAATATACGAGCATGTGCAGCAGGTAGATCGCGAACGAGTAGTCGCCCAGCCGGGCCAGCGCGAGCAGCACGCGGCTGCGCGGCTCGGCCAGCGCCAGCGCCATGCCGACCAGGGCGGTGGCGGCCGTGCCGATCAGCAGCGCCCGCTCGGGCCAGTGGAAGAAGCCGGACAACCCCGGCTCGTAGACGACGAAACGCTGCGCGTACACCACCGCGCAGGCGCCCAGCGCCACGGCGGCGGTGGCCCACAGGCCCCAGCGCTGCCGCGGGCGGACCTGCACGAAGCGGTAGAGGAAGTAGCCGAGCAGGAACTCGGCCACCAGCGGCGAGGCGTAGAGCATCAGCAACCAGCCGGCCTGCTCGAACATCTCGGGCGCAAAGCGCTGCTGCGCATGGTGGTAGCCGATGCTCAGCACCAGCGCGGCGAACAGCAGCCCCAGCACGCGATCGCGCCAGGCCGGGGGGAGCAGCAGGCTGGCGGCGATGAGGGCGTAGAAGTACAGCTCGAACACCAGCGTCCAGATCACCGGGCTGATGTGGTGGGTGAAATTGGTGGGGTAGAGCAGGGCCGACGCGAGCAGGCCCACGTTGGGCGGCAGGCGGTGCGCCGCGCCGAGCACCGCCACGAACAGCAGCAGCGCGGGCCACCAGCCGGTGTAGATGCGCGAGAACCGGACCAGCCCGAAGCGCAGCGCCGCCCGCCAGCCATGCGGCATGCCCGCGGTGGAGCGGGCCATGATGACGCCGCTGATGACGAAGAAGATGTCCACGCCGGCATAGCCGCCGGCCGCGACCTGCTGCAGCAGTGGCGGTAGTTGCGCGAAGAACGGAAGGCCCTGCACATGCAGCAGCGCCACCCACATCGCCGCGGCAAAGCGCAGTATCTGTATGTGCTGGAGCATGCGGCCGCGGGGCTAGGCCGGCAGGAGAAGGGTGCCGCTCACACCGCCACCGGCGCCTTGATCGCCAGGTGGTGCTGGTAGTCCACGACCTCGAAGTCCTCGTACTCGTAGTCGAAGATCGACGCCGGGCGGCGCTTGATCTGCAGCTGGGGCAGTGGCAGCGGCTCGCGGGCGAGCTGGGTCTCGACCTGCTCGAAGTGGTTGTTGTAGATGTGGCAGTCGCCGCCGGTCCAGATGAAGTCGCCCACCTCCAGGTCGCACTGCTGCGCCAGCATGTGGGTCAGCAGCGCGTAGCTGGCGATGTTGAACGGCACGCCGAGGAAGATGTCGGCGCTGCGCTGGTAGAGCTGGCAGCTGAGCCTGCCGTCGGCCACGTAGAACTGGAAGAAGGCGTGGCAGGGCATCAGCGCCATCTCGCTCAGCTCGGCCACGTTCCAGGCGCTGACGATGATGCGGCGGCTGTCGGGGTTGGCCTTGAGCTGCTTGACCACCTCGGCGATCTGGTCGATGTGCGTGCCGTCGGCCTTGGGCCAGCTGCGCCACTGCACGCCGTAGACCGGGCCGAGGTCGCCATCGGCGCGCGCCCATTCGTCCCAGATGGTGCAGCCGCGCTCCTGCAGCCATTTCACATTGCTGTCGCCGCGCAGGAACCACAGCAGCTCCAGGATGATGGACTTGAGGTGCACCTTCTTGGTGGTGACCAGCGGAAAGCCCTGGCGCAGGTCGAAGCGCATCTGGTAGCCGAACACGCTCTTGGTGCCGGTGCCGGTGCGGTCGGTCTTGGCCACGCCATGGGTGTAGACGTGCCGCATGAAGTCTTCGTAGGTGGACGGAGCGGGGCGGGGAGCGGTGGTCATGCGGGTATTCTCAAAAAAGTGAGCTGCTGGCGCTTGATGAGCAACGATTCTGGATGGTTTTTATACGTAAATCATTGCACAGCAAGTGCTAGCAGCTATGGTTTTATCGGCTCAGGCAGCGGGCGCGGCGCGTCGCAGCATGCACTGCGGGTTCAGGATGCCCTGCGGGTCCAGCGCCTGCTTGATGGCGTGCATCATAGCCAGCGCCACGGGCGACTGGTATTGCGGCAGGGTTTCTGCCTTGAGCGCGCCGATGCCGTGCTCGGCCGAGATCGAGCCGCCGAACTCGGCCACCGCGTCGTAGACCAGGTGGTTGACCTGGTACTCGCGCTCGCGCAGGAAGGTGGGGCCATCGGCGCCCTCGGGCGCCTGCACGTTGAAGTGCAGGTTGCCGTCGCCCAGGTGGCCGAAGTTCACCAGGCGCATGCCAGGGATCTCTTGGGCCAGCAGTGCCTCGGCGTGCTCGACGAAGGCCGGGATGCGCGAGATCGGCACCGAGATGTCGTGCTTGATGTTCAGCCCTTCCTCGGCCTGGGCCAGCGGCACGCTCTCACGGATGTGCCACAGGTTGTGTGCCTGCGAGAGGTTCTCGGCCACCACGGCGTCCATCACGCAGCCCTGCTCGAAGGCCGCTTCCATCAGCGCCTCGAAGCGTGCGCGGGCATGCTCCTCGGATTCGCTGTCCGAGTTCTCCAGCACCACGGCGTAGGGGTAGTCCTCGTTATCGATGAAGGGCACGCGCAGCTGCGGCATGTGCTTGTGCACCAGGGTCAGCGCAAAGCGGTTCATCACCTCGAAGCCGGTCAGGCCCGCGCCCAGGTAGCGGTGCGCCTGGCCCAGCAGCTCGACGGCCGCTTCCATCGACGGCACGGCCGCCCAGGCGGTGAGCTGGCTCGCGGGCAGCGGGTAGAGCTTCATCGTCGCCGCGGTGATGATCCCGAGCGTGCCTTCGCTGCCTATCATCAGGTTGCGCAGGTCGTAGCCGGTGTTGTCCTTGCGCAGGCCCTTGAGGCCGTTCCAGACCTCGCCCTGCGCGTTGACCACCTCCAGCCCCAGGCACAGCTCGCGCGTGTTGCCGTAGCGCACCACCTGGGTGCCGCCGGCGTTCGTGCCCAGGTTGCCGCCGATGGTGCAACTGCCCTCGGCCGCCAGCGACAGCGGGAACAGGTAGCCCTCGCGCTCGGCGGCCTCCTGCAGCGTCTGCAATATGCAGCCGGCCTCGACGGTAAAGGTCAGGTTGTCTTTGTCGAAGGCGCGGATGGCGTTCATGCGGGTGAGGCTCAGCAGCACCTGGGTGCCCGTGCCGTCGGGGATGGAGCCGACGACCAGGCCGGTGTTGCCGCCCTGCGGCACGATGGCCGTGCGGTGCGCGGCGCAGGCCTTGACCACGGCGGCCACCTGCTCGGTGCTGGCGGGGCGCACCACGGCCAGCGCACGGCCGCGCTCGCGGCGGCGCCAGTCCTGTTCGTAGGCGGTGAGGTCGCCCTCGGTCAATACATGGGCATCGCCCACGATCTGGCGCAGCGCGGCCAGCAGGTTCAGCTTGTCAGTCATTGCAGTTCTCGGTATCAGGGGCGGGCAGCCTTGGCGGCGCGCAGGCGCCAGCGCACATGCAGCGTGCAGGCCACGAACAGCAGCAGGCACAGCGCGATCTCGGCCAGGGCCAGCCAGCGGCTGGGAGCGGGGTCGCTCCAGGCGCGCACCACGCCTTCGGTAAAGTACAGCCAGACCAATAGGCTCAGCCAGCGAAAGGTATACATGCGGCGCTTGAGCAGCCCGGCCAGCGGCAGGGCCAGCGGCAGGGCCTTGAGGGCCAGCCACGAGCCGCCCGGGCGCAGCGGCGCCAGCCACAGCTCCCAGGCCAGGCACAGCAGCAGCAGCGCGCCCAGGGCGCCTACGGCCAGCCATTGGGTGCCCAGTGCCTGGGCGCTGGGCTGAACAACAGTTACAGAATTCGTCCGCATGAGGCTGGCATCATAGCGGTCCTATGACTATGGATAAGGAACGAGCGCCGGCCGTGCCGCTATCGGATCGCGCTGCCCAGGTGCTGGAGCGGCTGGCGAGCTTTCCCTGGGGCACCACGGCCAATACGCTGCGCGTGCGCTTCCGCGAGGACCGCCTGGGGCTGACCGCCAGCAGCCTGACCTTCACCACGCTGCTGGCGCTGGTGCCCTTCGTGACGGTGGCGCTGGCGCTGTTCACCGCCTTCCCGATCTTTTCGCAGGTGGAGGGCGTGCTGCAGCGCTGGCTGGTCAGCAGCCTGATCCCGGCCACCATCGCCAACCAGGTGCTCGACTACGTGACCCAGTTCGCCAGCAAGGCCAGCCGCCTGGGCCTGGCCGGCCTGAGCGCGCTGCTGGTGACGGCGCTGGCGCTGATCCTGACCATCGACCGCACGCTGAACACCATCTGGCGCGTGCCGCGACTGCGCCCGCTGGGCCAGCGCGTGCTGATCTACTGGGCCGCGATCACGCTGGGCCCGGTGGTGCTGGGCCTGAGCCTGGCGCTCACCTCGTCGGCCGTGGCGGCGTCGCGCAGCGTGTTCGGCTCCATGCCCTTTTTGCTGCGGCTGCTGTTCGACTCGATCGAGTTCGTGCTGATGGCGGCGGGCATGAGCGCCATGTACCGCTACGTGCCCAACACCCACGTGCCCTGGCGCCATGCGCTGGCCGGCGGCGTGTTCGTGGCGCTGGGCATCGAGCTGGCCAAGAAGGTGCTGGGGCTGTACCTGGCGAGCGTGCCGGTGTACTCGATGATCTACGGCACCTTCGCCACGCTGCCCATCCTGCTTGTGTGGATCTACGTGGCCTGGGTCATCGTGCTGCTGGGCGCGGTGGTGGCCGCCTACCTGCCCAGCCTGCTGGCGGGCGTGCACCGCCTGCCCACGGCGCAGAGCTGGGATTTCCAGCTCGCACTGGAGTCGCTGCAGGCGCTGGGCCAGGTGCGCTTTCTGCCCGAAAAGGGCCTGCGCCTGCACGAGCTGGCCACGCGCCTGGGCGTGGAGGAGGGGCAGCTGCGCCGGCCGCTCGAGGTGCTGACCCTGCTCGACTGGGTGGGCGCCGTGGCCGATGTGCAGGACAAGGCCACCATGCCGGTGGACAACGAGCTGCGCTACGTGCTGCTGATCGACCCGGCCGCGACGCGGGCGCAGCCGCTGTTCGAGGTGCTGCTGCTGGAGCACAACGCCGCCACCGACGCACTGTGGTGGCACTGCGGACTGGACCAGCTCATGCTGATCGACGTGCTGCAAAAGCGCGAACTGGTGGAGGCGGCGGCGCAGCCGGCCTGACCACCGTCTTCACGCCGCCGGCGCCGCGCGGGCAAAGTCCACCAGATCGGCCGGATAGTGGGGACTGGCGCGCAGGGCCGCGTCGTCCCAGCCATACAGCACCGAGAGCGCGGCCACTTCCAGCGCCCAGTAATAGGTGCCCATCCAGGGGCCGCCTTTCTTTTGCCGCTGGGGCGGGAGCCGGTGGAAGTCGGTGTACTGCGCCTGCAGGTAGGGCACCAGCGGATCGGGCAGGGCCACATCGAGCTGCTCGAAGAACGGCAGCAGCGCGCCATAGGGGCGCCGGTGGAACAGGGTTTCGTTGACCGAGTGCAGCTCGATCGCGCCGGCGCTCAGGTAGTCGAGCAGCCGGTCGGTGTCGAACTCGAGCACCTGCTCGACGATGGCTGGCACTTCGTCCTGGGCCGCCAGCAGCGAAGCCAGGGCCAGCAGGATGACGGCAAAGGGGTAGTCGCTGCCGCGCGTGGCCAGGACGGGCGCCACGCCATAGGGTTCGCCGTACGGCTCGCCGGTTTCCGCCGCCATGCTGGCGCGCGCATGGCCGGCCACGGCGGCGGCGTCCTGCCACAGCGCCACGGTTTCGAGGTAGATGGGGCGCAGCACATCGCCGGGCAGGCCCAGGTCGATGCCGTAGATGAGCAGGCGGCAGGCCTGCCGGCCAGCCTCCTGCCACTGCCAGAGGTTCTCCAGCGCGGCATGGGCCTGCAGTTGGGCCGGCGCTTGGTAGCCCGGGCTGGCCGCAAAGCGGCCGAGCGCCGCCAGCGCCTGTTTCCAGTCCGCCCGCTTGTCCGCGAGGGCCAGCCTGCGCCGCGGCGCGAGGCTGCTCAGGGCGATGGTGCGCCAGGCGGCGCAGGCGGTGGCCAATTGGCCGCGGTGCAGGAAAGCGGAATCCATGCGGGGAGCCTGGCGGCTCATCGGGCGAGGAAATCGCGGATGGCGAACAGCGTTTCGTCCGGCGATTCGCTCATCTGGTTGTGGCCGTGGGGAATCGTCTGCACCGCCACCGCCTGGCCCGCTGCCTGGGCGGCGGCGATCAGGCCCTTGGCGGCCTTGGGCGGCGTCATCTGGTCCTGCTCGCCCAGCACGAAGAGCACCGGGCAGGCCAGCGCGGCCATCGCCGCCTCGCCGCCCAGGTAGCTGTCGCAGGCCACGAAGCCGGCATGCAGCAGGTTGGTGCGGGCATTGCTGGCCAGCACGCGCCGTCCCAGCGCCGTGCCGGCGCCGAACACCCAGCTGCCCGCGCCGCCCGGCGGCGACAGCGTGGCGCGCGAGAAGGTCTGCACCATGGCGATGGCCTGGTCGGGCGCGCTCTGTGCCAGGTCGAGCAGCGCGGGCGAGACCTTCATCGGCGCGGCCGTGCCCACCAGCACCAGGTGGCTGATGCGTTCCTTCAGGCGGGCCGCGGCCTCCATGGCGATCAGGCTGCCCCAGCTGTGGCCGATCAGCGCGGCTTGCCGTACGCCGGCAGCGTTCATCAAATCGCCGATGAAGGCGGCCGCCGCCTCGACAGACTGCGGCGCCTCGCCGCCGCTCCTGCAGTGGCCGGGCAGGTCCAGGGCCAACACGTTCCAGCCGTGGTTGGCGAGGTAGCGGCTTTGCAGCGCCCAGACGCTGTGGTCGCAGAGCACGCCATGGATGAAGATGGCCGTGGGCTTGGCGGCGTCGAAGGGCTTGCCGCCGGTGTAGGCGTAGATCTGTGCGTCTTGAACTTGTAGGTGCATGTCGGTCTCCGAATTCAGGCGGGGCGTCGCTCAGTGGTCCGCAATCAGCCGTTTGCCCATCGAGACGGTCCGGTCGTCGGCGTAGCCCAGGCTGGCGTAGAAGGCGATCACCGCCTCGTTGCCGGCGCGGATCTGCAGGTTGAGCTTGGGGCAGCCGCGTGCGGCGAGCAGTTGCTCGGCCCGCTCCATCAGGCGGCGCGCGTGGCCCTGGCGCTGCTGCGCCGGGTGCACGGCCAGGTAGTTGATCCAGCCGCGGTGACCGTCGTAGCCAACCATGATGGAGGCCATAACGGCGCCGGCCTCGTCGGTGCCCACCAGGAACAGCTCGGGATGGACCTGCAGCTTGCGCGCTATGTCCTTGTAGGGATCGTTCCAGGGCCGCGTCAGGCCGCAGGCCTGCCACAGCTGTACCGTGGCCTCGGTATCGGCCGGGGCAAAGGGGCGGATCAGCATGGCGGTCAGGCAGCCTTTTCCGCGGCCTTGAGCGCGCGCTTGAGGTCCTCGATCAGGTCATCGGCGTCTTCGAGGCCAATCGACAGGCGGATCGTGCCCTGGCCGATGCCAGCCTGGGCCAGCGCCTCGTCGCTCATGCGGAAGTGCGTGGTGCTGGCCGGGTGGATGACCAGCGAGCGGCAGTCGCCCACGTTGGCGAGGTGGCTGAAGAGCTTGAGCGTCTCGATGAACTTCTTGCCCTGGTTGCGGTTGCCGGCGATGTCGAAGCTGAACACCGAGCCCGCGCCACGCGGCAGCAGCTTCTGGGCCAGTGCATGCGAGGGGTGCGACTCCAGCATCGGGTGGCCCACGCGGCTGACCAGCGGGTGGCTGGCCAGGAACTGCACCACCTTCTCGGTGTTGCGCATGTGCTGCTGCATGCGCAGCGGCAAAGTCTCTATGCCCTGCAGGATCAGCCAGGCCGTGTGTGGGCTCATGCAGGCGCCGAAGTCGCGCAGGCCTTCGCGGCGCGCGCGCAGCAAAAAGGCGCCCACCGTGCTTTCCTCGCTGAACACCATGTTGTGGAAGCCGTCGTAGGGCGCGGTCAGCTCGGGGAAGCGGCCGCTCTTTTCCCAGTCGAAGCTGCCGCCATCCACCACCAGGCCGCCGATCACCGTGCCGTGGCCCGACAGGAACTTGGTGGCCGAGTGGTAGACCATGTCCGCACCATGCTCGAAGGGCTTGATCAGCCAGGGCGAGGTGAGGGTGGAGTCCACCAGCAGCGGCACGCCCGCCTCGTGGGCTATGGAAGAGACGGTGGGAATGTCCAGCACATCCAGGCCCGGGTTGCCCACGGTCTCGCCAAAGAAGAGCTTGGTGTTGGGGCGCACCGCGGCGCGCCAGCCGTCGATGTCGCCGGGCTGCACGAAGGTGGTGTCGATGCCGAAGCGGCGCAGCGTGTAGTGCAGCAGGTTCTGGCTACCGCCGTACAGCGCCGTGCTGGCCACGATGTGGCTGCCCGCGCCCATCAGCGTGGCGATGGACAGGTGCAGCGCGGCCTGGCCGCTGGCCACAGCGATGGCGCCCACGCCGCCTTCCAGGGCCGACACGCGCTGCTCCAGCACGGCATTGGTCGGGTTGCTCAGCCGGCTGTAGACATGGCCGGGCCGCTCCAGGTTGAACAGGCTGGCCGCGTGGTCGCTGGACTCGAAGACGAACGAGGTGGTCAGGTGGATGGGAGTGGCGCGCGCACCGGTGGCGGGGTCGGGCTGGGCACCGGCGTGCAGGCTCAGCGTATCGAAGCCGGGGTCGGAAAATCCGGGCATGCAAAGTCTCCTGATTCGTGTGGACTGCGGATGATTGTCGGCTATATTTGTGGCTTATCAGGCCTGCGGCCGTATCTGGGTCAATTGGGAGATAACGCCATGAAAGTCAGCGACATCCTGCGCGTCAAGGGCAACACCTTGTACACCGTGAACGTGGACGAGCCACTGAGTACCGCCATCGAAACCATGGCCGACAAGGACATCGGTTCGCTGGTCGTGATGGACCATGGCGAACTGGTGGGCATGCTGACGTTCCGCGAGGTCATCGTCACCATCGTCAAGAGCGGCGGCGACGCCGGCGCGCAGCAGGTGCGCAGCGCCATGGACGATGCGCCGCTCACCTGCACCACAGAGACCGAGCTCGACGAGGTGCGCCGCATGATGCTGGACCGCCACGCGCGCTACATGCCGGTGATGGACAAGAAGATGCTGATGGGCGTGATCAGCTTCTACGACGTGGCCAAGGCCGTGGTGGACAGCCAGAACTTCGAGAACAAGATGCTCAAGGCCTACATCCGCGACTGGCCGGCGGGCGACGACGAATAGGCGCGCGGCACGCGCGAAAAAACCAAGGGTGGCTGAGCCACCCTTTTTTCATGCCTGTTTCATTTCTGTCGCGGCAGCCGGCCCATCAGGAAGAACTCGGTGTTGGGCTGCATGCCGGCAAAGCTGGCCATGCGGTTCGACAGGCCGAAGAACGCGGTGATCGCCGCGATGTCCCAGATGTCCTCGTCGTCGAAGCCGTGCGCATGCAGCGCGTCGAAATCGGCATCGGCCATTTCCTGCGAGCGGGTGCAGACCTTCATCGCAAAGTCGAGCATCGCGTGCTGGCGCGGCGTGATGTCGGCCTTGCGCCAGTTCACCGCCAGCTGGTCGGCCAGCAGCGGCTGCTTCTCGTAGATGCGCACCAGCGCGCCGTGCGCCACCACGCAGTACAGGCACTGGTTGTGCGCGCTGGTGGCGGTGACGATCATCTCGCGCTCGCCCTTGGTCAGCGAGCCTTCCTCCTTCAGCATCAGCGCATCGTGGTAGGCGAAGAAGGCGCGCCACTCGGCCGGCCGCCGTGCAAAGGCCAGGAAGACGTTGGGGATGAAGCCGGCCTTCTCCTGCACTTCGAGAATGCGCTGCTGGATGTCGGGCGGCAGGGTGTTGAGATCGGGCAGGGGGTAGCGGCTCACGGCTTGTCTCCAGGGTTGCTGCGATAGGTAGGGCACCACGGTATCACGGATGCCAGCGGCTGGGCGGTAGCGCGGTGGGCGCGGCGCTGGCGTTGCCGGCCAGCGCGTACGAGAGCTGGCGGGCCGCGTTCATCACCAGCGGCGCCAGCTTCTCGAGCGTGGCGGGGGGCAGGCGCGACTCGGGGCCCGAGATGCAGACCGAGCCCAGCAGCCGCTGGTTCATGCCGAAGACCGGCGCCGACACGGTGGCCACGCCGGTTTCGCGCTCGCCGATCGACCACTGGTAGCCCTGCTTGCGGATCTGCTCGTAGACCCGGCCCGGCGCGCCCGAGAACGCCAGGATCACGCGGCCCGGCGAACCCTGGTCCAGCGGCAGGCCCTCGCCCATGCGCGCGTGGTGGCGCAGCGCCTGCGGCCCCTCGACGCGCACCAGGCAGGTGCGCACATTGCCCTCGCGCACATAGAAGGCCGCGCTTTCGCCGCTGCTCTGCGTGAGCGCGCGCAGCGCCGGCTCCAGCACGTTCTGCACGTCGAAACCCGCCTGGTAGCGCGCCCCTAGCCAGCCCGCCGATGGCCCCAGCCGCCAGTCGCCGTCGTCGCGCTGCACCAGGTAGCCCGATTGCGCCAGCGTGCGCGCCAGCCGCAGCACCGTGGTCTTGTGCAGGCCGCAGCGGCGGCTGAGTTCGGCCAGCGGCAATTGCGACTCGCCCAGTGCAAAGGCATCGAGCACCTGCAGCGCGCGCGTCACCGCGATGACGCCGCCATCGTTGCCCGCGGGCGCGGAGGGCGCTGCCGGGGAGCCGGAAGGCGCGGTACGGCGCGGTCTGGAAGCATGGTGTTCAGGGTTTTCCATGGCTGTTTTGTTTCGTTCTGTGCAACGTCATTGTATGGATTGAAACGTTTTTCCACAATCGCCTCCATGCCAGGCCCGGATGCCCGGCAAGTTTGCTGAACACACAAGGAGACCCCCAGCATGCGTTTCTTCCCCGCTTCCCGCAGCCGCGCCGCCACCTGCATGGCCATCGCCGGCGCCGGCCTGCTCGCCCTGGCGCTGCCGGCCGGCACGGCCTTCGCCCAGTCCGACTATCCCGCCAAGCCGATCCGGCTGATCGTGCCGTTTCCGCCCGGCGGCGGCACCGACATGATCGCGCGCACCGTGGCCCAGAAGGTGGCCGAGCAGAACCAGTGGAGCGTGGTGGTGGACAACCGCCCCGGCGCCGGCGGCAACCTGGGCGTGGACGCGGCGGCCAAGGCGCAGCCCGACGGCTACACGCTGGTGATGGGGCAGACCAGCAACCTGGCGATCAACCCCACGCTGTACGCCAAGCTGCCCTACAAGCCGCTGAAGGACCTGGCGCCGGTGGCCTTGGTGTCGTCGTCGCCCATCGTGATGGTGGCGCAGGTCACCTCGCCCTTCAAGAGCTATGCCGACGTGGTGGCCGCGGCCAAGAAGGCACCCGAGTCGCTGACGCTGGGCTTTTCCGGCAACGGCACCGTGGCCCACCTTGCGGGCGAGCTGGCCGAGAACGCCGCCGGCATCCAGCTGCGGCACGTGCCCTACAAGGGCGCGGCCCAGGCGATGACCGACGTGATGAGCGGCCAGGTCGACCTGTACATGTCGTCCATCCCCACGCTGCTTGGCCATGTGCGCAGCGGCAAGCTGCGGCCCATCGCGGTCACTTCCAAGACCCGCTCGTCGCAACTGCCCGACACGCCGACGCTGGCCGAGGCCGGCTACAAGGACTTCGACGCGATCTCCTGGTTCGGCATCCTCGCGCCCGCCGGCACGCCGGCCGCCATCGTGAACAAGCTCAACCAGGCCATCAACCAGGCGCTGAAGCAGCCCGACGTGGCCGAGCGCCTGCGCTCCGAAGGCGGCGACGTGCTGGGCGGCAGCCCCGAGCAGTTCAGCCAGCTGCTCAAGACCGAGATCCCGCGCTGGGGCGAGATCGTCAAGCGCTCGGGCGCCAGCCTGGACTGAGGCCGGCCACTCTCTTTTTCTCTTCTCCTTTGACGCACCACCATGACCCAACTCCCCGAAATCATCCGCAACATCGAGCGCGTAGGCGCCGATGTCGTCCAGCAGGCCGCCAGCTTCCAGGCCGCCATCCTCGCCGACGTGGCGGGCCGCCGCGGCACCATGAACGCCCGCGTGGCGCCGGTGCACGAGCGCATGCAGCTTGCCGGCCCGGCCTTCACCGTCGAGGTGCGCCCTGGCGACAACCTCATGATCCACGCCGCCATCGCGCTGGCCCAGCCCGGCGACATCCTGGTGATCGACGGCAAGGGCGACCAGACCGCGGCCCTGATGGGCACGCTGATGCTCAGCGCCTGCAAGAAGATAGGCCTGGGCGGCGTGATTGTCGACGGTGCGATCCGCGACAAGCTCGAGCTGCTGGAGCTGGGCTTTCCGGTGTTCAGCGCCGGCTACAACCCGGCGGGCCCGACCAAGTTCGTGCCCGGGCGCATCAACCACCCGATCAGCTGCGGCGGCGCCACGGTGAACCCCGGCGACCTGGTGGTGGGCGATGCCGACGGCGTGGTGGTGATCGAGCGTGCCAAGGCGCCGGCCATGCTGGCACTGGCGGTGAAGAAAGTGGCCGACGAGGCGGCACGCATCGATGCGATCACCCGGGGCGACACGGCCTCGAAGTGGCTGCCGGCCGCATTGCGCGCCGCCGGCGTGCTGAAGGAAGGAGAGACCCTGTGAGCCGCGGCAACATCCTCATCACCGCCGCCGACCTGGCGCCCCAGGCGCTGGCGCTGCTGGCCGACTACCGCATCGTCTATGCCGGCAAGACGCCCAGCGAGGACGATATCGTCGCGCTGTGCCGCGAGCACGACCCGGCCGCCATCATCGTGCGCTACAGCAAGGTCGGCGCGGCCGCCATGGACGCCGCGCCTTCGCTGAGGGTCATCTCCAAGCACGGCAGCGGCACCGACACCATCGACAAGGTGGCGGCCAAGCAGCGCGGCATCGAGGTGGTGGCCGCCGTAGGCGCCAACGCCGCCGCGGTGGCCGAGCAGGCCCTGGCGCTGCTGCTGGCCTGCGCCAAGTCGGTGCCGCAGCTCGACGAGCGCATGCATGCCGGCCATTGGGACAAGGCCACGCACAAGAGCCTGGAGCTGGGCGGGCGCACCATCGGCCTGGTGGGCCTGGGCGCGATCGGCCTACGCTTTGCGAAGATGGCCGATGCGCTGGGCATGCGCGTGCTCGGCTTCGATCCTTTTGCCAAGAACCTGCCGGACTTCGTGCAGCCCGCCGATCTGGAAACCCTCTGGCGCGAGAGCGATGCGATCTCTTTGCATTGCCCGCTGACGGATGACAATCGCGGCTTGCTGAACGCCGACACGCTGGCGCGCTGCAAGCGCGGCGTGATCGTGGTCAACACCGCGCGCGGCGGCCTGATCGACGAAGCCGCGCTGCTGGCTGCGGTGCAGGGCGGCCAGGTGCGCATGGCTGGGCTGGACAGCTTTGCCATCGAGCCCATGGTGGCCGGCCACCCGTTCCAGCACCAGCCGGGCTTCATCCTCAGCCCGCACATCGGTGGCGTGACCAGCGACGCCTATGTGAACATGGGCCTGGGCGCCGCGCGCAATGCGCTGGCGGTGCTGAACAGCGCGGCCACGGCCTGACTTCTTCCCGTTTCGACTTTAGAGGAGAGAACACGTCATGAACCGTCGCAATTTCAACGTGCTTGCCGCTGCGCTGGCGGCTGGGTTCGGTGCGCTTCCCGCCGCCGCATCGAGCTGGCCGAGCAAGCCGATCACGCTGGTGGTGCCCTACGCGCCGGGCGGAACGGCCGATGCCCTGGCCCGGGTGCTTGCCCAGCATCTGGGAACCAGACTCAAAGTGTCCGTCGTCGTGCTGAACAAGGCGGGCGCCAGCGGCGTCATTGGCGCGGCATCGGTCGCGCAGGCCCCGGCGGATGGCTATACGGTGCTGTACGACGCGACGCCGCTGTCCATCAACCCGCATCTGCAGAAGCTGCCTTTCGATGCCGACAAAGACCTGCAGCCGGTGACGCTGGTGGGCGTGACGCCCATGCTGGTGGTGGTTCCCAAGAGCTCGCCCTACAACACGCTGCAGGAACTCATCGCGGCGGCTGCCAAGGAGCCCGGCAAGCTGACCTTCGGCTCGGGCGGCCAGGGCACCGTGCAGTACATGGGGGCCGAGCTGTTCAACCAGGGCGTCGGCATCAAGATGCTGCATGTGCCGTATCGCGCCGGCGGATTGGCGCTGCAGGCGATTCTTGCGGGTGAAGTGGACATGGGCTTCTTCAACCTGCCGGCGCTGAGCAGCCACATCAAGGGCGGGGCGCTCAAGCCCCTGGCCATCACGTCGGCCAAGCGCAACCCCTTGTTCCCCAACGTCCCCACCATCGGCGAAGCCGGCGTGAAGGGCTACGAGGTCTATGAGTGGAACGGCATGTTCGTGCCCAGCGCCACGCCGGCCGAGATCGTGGCCCGGCTCAACGCTGCCGTGCGGGAGGTGCTGGCCATGCCCGAGGTCAAGGCCCGCTTCGATGCGCTGGGCTCGGAGATCGTGGGCTCGCAGCCGGATGAGTTCCGCAGGCGCCTGGCGGCGGAATCCGCACGGTGGGCAGAGACCATCAAGGCCGCAGGCATCAAGAAGGAGTAGGCGGGCGGCGCGGGCCCGGCGCCTGCGCCATTCGCATGGATTGAGACTGCAAGGAGACTCCATATGTTCAAGCCAAATCAGCCTCTGGCGCTTGCTGGCAAAGCGCTGGCAGCTTCTCTTTTAGTAGCATCCGGCCTCTGCCTTGCGCAGCCGGGCGCCTATCCGTCCAGGCCGGTGCGGCTGGTGGTGGGCTTTGCGGCGGGCGGCCCCACCGACGTGGTGGCCCGCGCCTTTGCCGACCATGCGGGCCGCGCGCTGGGGCAGCCCTTCGTGGTCGAGAACAAGCCCGGCGCCAACACCATCCTGGCGGCGCAGGCCGTGGCCAGCGCGCCGGCCGACGGCTACACGCTGCTGTTCGGCGCCACCAACCACACGATGATCCCGGCGCTCTATGGCTCGCGGGTGAAGTTCGACGTCATCCAGTCCTTCCAGCCGCTGTGCACCGTGGCCACCAGCCCCACGGTGCTGGTGGTGGGGCCGGCGCTCCAGGTGCGCACGCTGGGCGACTACATGGCGCTGGCGCGCAAGGAGCCGGGCCGGGTGACGGTGGGCTCGCCCGGCGTGGGCAGCTCGGTCCACTTCGCGACCGAGATGTTCGCGCAGGCCAATGGGTTGCGCTTCAACCACGTCCCCTACAAGGGCGCATCGCCGGTGGTGACCGACCTGATGGGCGGGCAACTCGACAGCTCGTTCGCCACGCTGGGCTCGGTGCTGCCGCAGATCCAGAGCGGCAAGCTCACCGCGCTGGCGGTGGCCGCGCCCAGGCGCTCGGCACTGCTGCCGCAGGTGCCGACCTTTGCGCAGGCCGGCGGCGGCGATTTCTCGGCCGATGCCTGGTACGGCGTGCTGGCCCCCGCGGGCGTGCCCGCACCGGTGGTGCAGGCGCTGGAGGCCGTGGCCGCCGGCTTTGCCGGCAGCGCCGCCGCGGCCGACAAGCTGCGCGGCCTGGGCCTCGAAGCCGCACCGCGCTGCGGCGCGCCGTTCGCCGAACAGGTGCGCCGCGAAGTGGCCACCTATACCCGCATCGCGCGGGAGCTGGATATCAAGGCCGACTGAAAGGCTGCAATCTCTTGCCTGCAAGGATGAATCTTCCATGAACCGCATGTATTTCTCTCCAGCTTTGTGCGTGGCGGCGAAGGTCGCCGCGAACAAGCCATGACCAGCGCCGTGCCGCATTCCGCGGGCCTGAACCGGCCCGCGCAGACGCTGCCGCCGCTGGCCTGCGACAGCCACATGCACATCTTCGATGCGCGCTTCGCGCCGTCGCCGCACTGGACGCGCCAGCCGCCCGATGTGCCCGTGGCCGCCTACCGGCAACTGCAGCAGCGCCTGGGTACGCAGCGTGCGGTGGTGGTCACGCCGTCCACCTACGGCACCGACAATGCCTGCACGCTGGATGCGCTGGCGCAGCTGGGCGACGGCGCGCGCGGCGTGGCCGTGGTGGCCCAGGAGGTGGGCGACGCCGAGCTGGACCTGCTGGCGGCGCGCGGCGTGTGCGGGCTGCGCGTGAACTTCGTCAGCCCGCAGGCCTGGGGCCGGACCACGCAGCAGATGCTGACCACGCTGGCTGCCAAGGTGCAGCGCCTGGGCTGGCACATCCAGGTCTTCATGCACCCGGAGCAGCTGGTGCAGCTGGCCTCGGTGCTGGCCGCGCTGCCAGTGCCGCTGGTGATCGATCACCTGGGCCGCATCGATCCGGCCGAGGGCACGCGGGGCGCGGCCTATGATGCGCTGCGCCGGCTGCTCGACGGCGGCAACACCTGGGTCAAGCTCTCGGGCGCCTACATGCGCTCCACGGTGCATGGCCCGTCGTACGCCGATACGCTGCCGCTGGGTCGGGCGCTGGTGCGCGCCGCGCCCGAGCGGCTGGTGTGGGGCAGCGACTGGCCGCACACCACCGAGGCGCCCGGCAGCGTGAACGACGCCGATCTGGTCGATCTGCTGTGGGCCTGGGCCGGCACGCCGGCCACGCTGGAGCGCATCCTTGTCGACAACCCGGCGCACCTGTACGGTTTTTGAAGGAATCCGCCATGTTTCTGCTGCAAGCCCCCGAAGTCCGCGAACTGGATCTGTTCAGCGCGATGCCCGAAGACCTGCGCCGCCGCGAGCGCGGTGCCTGGGCCGATGCCAACCGCGGCGGCGTGGTGACCGATTCCTTTCTCGAAGGCCCGGTGTTCGACGAGGCCGGCAGCCTCTACGTGACCGACATCCCCTGGGGCCGCGTGCTGCGCATCGACCCGCAGGGGCGGTGGTCGCTGGTGGCTGAGTACGACGGCGAGCCCAACGGCATGAAGTTCCTCGACGCCGGCACGCTGCTCATCACCGACTACAAGAACGGCCTGGTGCGCCTGGATGTGGCCAGCGGGCAGGTCAGCCCCTACCTGGAGCGGCGCAACAGCGAGCGCTTCAAGGGCGTGAACGACCTGGTCTTCGACAGCCAGGGCAACCTGTATTTCACCGACCAGGGCCAGAGCGGGCTGCACGACCCGTCGGGGCGGCTGTACCGGCTGCGGCCGAACGGCCAGCTCGACCTGCTGCTGGCCAACGTGCCCAGCCCCAACGGCGTGGCGCTGTCGCCGGACGAGCGCGTGCTGTACCTGGCCGTGACGCGCGGCAACTGCGTCTGGCGCGTGCCGCTGCTGCCCGACGGCAGCGTATCGAAGGTGAGCCAGTTCTTCACGTCCTACGGCCCCAGCGGCCCGGACGGACTGGCGGTGGACGCGCAGGGCCGCTTGCTGGTCGCCAACCCGGGCCTGGGCCATGTGTGGGTGCTCAACAGCCGCGCCGAGCCGGTCCAGGTGCTGCGCGGCGTGCCCGGCAGCTCGCTCACCAACCTGGCCTTCGGCGGCGCGGACCGGCGCATGCTGTATGTGACCGACTCCACGCACGGCCGCATCCTGCGCGCCACGCTGGAGGCGCCGGGGCTGCCGCTGCAGCGGCCGTAGCGGGCGATCAGCCCGCAGGCTGCAGGATGTGGATGAGCCGCGAGGCCACCAGCGGCTTGGTCTGGGCGCCATAGGCCAGCATGTGCGGCGCGGCGGCATGGGCCTGCAGCGCGGCCATGCTTTCCCATTTCTCGATGACCATGAAGGTGTCCGCCCCGATGCTGCCCTTGGACGGCGGCAGGCCGTCGGCGTCGATGGCGGCGTTGTATTCGATGCAGCCGGCTTCGGCGAGCACGGCGGGGCGGTTGGCGGCAAAGGCCTCGAGCACGGCGGCGCGCTGGCCGGGCTGGGCGGTGATGATGGCGACGACCTGGATCATGGCGGAGGACAGCAGGGTGGGGACGGGGCCATTCTAGGAACGGGGCCGGGTCCGCGGCTGTCTCCGGGGCGCCAGGCGGGCGCCGGTGCGCCTCAGTGCAGGGCGCCGCTGGTGCTGAGCAGCAGGGTCAGCAGGTCGTCGGCCTTTTTCTCGTCGGTGCCCACCTTGGTGAGCTGCATCGCCAGTTCGGGCGAGCCTTCGACGCGGCGGGCGCCGTCGAAGCGGCGCTGCCAGTAGGAGATGGTCATGTCTTCGATGCGCACGCGGGCGCCGGTGCGCGGCGCGTGGATGAACTTGCCGTCGCCCATGTAGATGCCCACATGGCTGAAGGCGCGGCGCATGGTGTTGAAGAACACCAGGTCGCCGGGTTTGAGTTCGCTCTTGTCGATCTTCTCGGTGGCGGCGGCCTGCTCGTCGGCGCGGCGCGGCAGGATGGTGCCCCAGGCCTGGGCGTACAGCGCGCGCACCAGGCCGCTGCAGTCGAAGCCGGTCTCGGCGCTTTCACCGCCGTGGCGGTAGGGCACGCCGATGAAGTTCATGGCATTGGTGATCACCTGGGCGGTGTTGTCCTGCACGCTGTGGCGCATGTCGTCGAGCCGCGAAACAATGCCCCGGTGTTTGGGCGCGGACTCGTCCGCCACCGCAGTCGGTGCAATATTAGGAGCAGCCTGGGCACAGGCGGCGCCAGCCAGGATGATGGTGCAGAGCCATTTCGAAGACATAGCGCGCGACTTTAACATAGTTGACTTTTGGGATAGTTGCGAGCAAATGTAAGCAATATCTTCAAATGCGAGCCTCGCGCCAGGCCTGCAGCGCTTCGGCGGTGACGAGCAGCACCTGTTCGTCGCCGGCGCTGGTGTCGAGCCAGAAGACCGGCAGCGTGGGGAAGGCGGTGTCGAAAAATGGCTTTTCGTTACCAATTTCCAGCACTAGCACACCCTGCGGGCCGAGGCGCGCGGGCGCATCGGCGAGCAGCTGGCGGATGAAGTCCATGCCGTCGCTACCACCGGCCAGCGCCAGTTCGGGTTCGGCGCGGTACTCGGCCGGCAGGGCGGCCATGCTGTCGGCGTTCACGTAGGGCGGGTTGCACAGGATCAGGTCCCAGGGGCCGGGCACCGCGGCCAGGCCGTCGGATTCGACCAGCGCCACGCGCCCGCCCAGGCCGTGCTTGTCGACGTTGATGCGAGCCACGGCCAGCGCGTCGGGCGAGAGGTCGGCGCCCGTCACCTGCACGTCGGGATAGGCCATGGCCGCGAGGCAGGCCAGGCTGCCGTTGCCGGTGCACAGGTCGAGCACCTGGTGGGTCTGGTCGCTGAGCCATTCGTCGATGCTGCCGTCGGCCAGCAGTTCGGCGATCAGGCTGCGCGGCACGATGGAGCGCTCGTCGATATAGAAGGGCACGCCCTGCAGCCAGGCCTCGCGCGTGAGGTAGGCGGCGGGCTTGCGGCTGGCGATGCGCTCGGCGACCAAGGCGCGCACCTGCTCGGCATCGGCGTCGGTGACGGTCTGTGTGTCGAGGCTGTCCAGGTCGGTGTCCAGCGGCAGGCCCAGCTTCCACAGCACCAGCCAGGCGGCCTCGTCGTGGGCGTTGGTGGTGCCATGGCCGAAGTGCACGCCGGCGGCGGTGAGGGCTTCGGCGCTGCCAGCGATGAGTTCGTGCAGAGTGGGCATCAATAGATTGCTATTTAATTTATAGCTATTTGCGCTTGTTGATCAAGCGTTGGAGGCCGATTTGGCCAGATTTTCCAGCACGCGGCGGTAGATGTTCTTCAGCGGCTCGATGTCGGCTACGGCCACGTGCTCGTCGATCTTGTGGATGGTGGCGTTGGGCGGGCCCAGCTCGATGACCTGCGGACAGATGCGGGCCACGAAGCGGCCGTCGCTGGTGCCGCCGGTGGTGGACAGCTCGGTGGCGATGCCCACCTCGTCGTGGATGGCCTGCTGCACGGCGCTGACCAGGGTGCCGGGCGTGGTCAGGAAGGGCTGGCCGCCCACGGTCCACTGCAGCTCGTAGTCGAGGCCGTGGCGGTCGAGCACCTCGTGCACGCGGGCCTGCAGGCCCTCGGCGGTGGATTCGGTGCAGAAGCGGAAGTTGAACATCACCTGCACCTCGCCGGGGATGACGTTGGTGGCGCCGGTGCCGCCGTGCATGTTGCTGATCTGCCAGCTGGTGGGCGGGAAGAACTCGTTGCCGCGGTCCCATTCGGTGGCAGCCAGCTCGGCCAGCGCGGGCAGGGCCTGGTGGATGGGGTTGCGCGCCAGCTGCGGGTAGGCGATGTGGCCCTGCACGCCGCGCACGGTGAGCTTGCCGCCCATGGTGCCGCGGCGGCCGTTCTTGATCATGTCGCCGGTGCGCTGCACCGAGGTGGGCTCGCCGACGATGCAATAGTCGAGCGGCTCGCCGCGCTGCTCCAGCGCCTGCACGACGACGGTGGTGCCATCGACGGCCGGGCCTTCCTCGTCGCTGGTCAGCAGCAGGGCGATGTTCAGCGGCGCCTGGGGCTGGGCGGCGATGAATTCCTCGACCGCGACGACGAAGGCGGCGATCGAGGTCTTCATGTCGCTGGTGCCGCGGCCGTAGAGCTTGCCGTCCTTGTGCGTGGGCACGAAGGGCGGGCTGCTCCACTGCTCCAGCGGCCCGGTGGGCACCACGTCGGTGTGGCCGACGAAGACCAGGGTCTTGGCGCCGGCCGCGGCGGCGCTGCGCTTGGCCCAGAGGTTGCTCACGCGGAAATCGTCCGGGCCGCTGTCGATGCGCTCGCACACGAAGCCGCAGGGCGCGAGCAGCTCGGCGATCATCTCGAGGCAGCCTTCGTCGCTGGGGGTGATAGAGGGGCGGGAGATCAGTTGCTCGGTCAGTTGCAGGGTTCGGGACATGGCGGGCGGGCTCGCGGGCCGAAGAAGAGGGGCAGAAAAGGGGGCCAAAACCGCAAGGCGGCCGGTGGCCGCCTTGTCGAGGGAAGGAGTGTGCGATCTTACTGCGGGTTCACGTCGAGCACGATTTCGGTGAACGAAGGGCCGTCGTCGGCCGCGGCTTCGGCGGCGGCGACCTGGGCCTTCGCGGCCTTGGTAGCCATCTGGAAGTCGTTCTGCAGCCGCCAGGTGAGGTTGGTGGGCGAGTCGGCGTGGGCCAGGCCTTCCTGGCGGTCGATGGTGCCGGCCATGATGAGCTGGGCCAGCGACTGCTCGAAGGTGACCGAGCCGGGCGCCATGGACTTTTCCATGGCCTCGCGGATGCCGGTGAAGTCGCTCTTCTCGATCAGCTCGGACACCAGCGCGGTGTTGAGCATGACCTCGGCCGCCGCCGTGCGCTTGCCGGTGCGGGTCTTGACCAGGCGCTGCGAGATGATGGCCCGCATGGCCGCGGCCAGGTCGCCGAGCATGGTGGGGCGCACCTCGACGGGGTAGAAGCTCAGGATGCGGTTGAGCGCGTGGTAGCTGTTGTTGCCATGCAGCGTGGCCAGGCACAGGTGGCCGGACTGGGCGTAGGCGATGGCGGCCGACATGGTCTCGCGGTCGCGGATCTCTCCGATCAGGATCACGTCGGGCGCCTGGCGCAGCGCGTTCTTCAGCGCAACCTGCAGCGATTGGGTGTCGCTGCCCACCTCGCGCTGGTTGACGATGGAGCGCCGGTTGGCGAACTGGTACTCGATCGGGTCTTCCACCGTGAGGATGTGGCCTGCCTGGTGCGTGTTGCGGTGGTCGATCATCGCCGCCAGCGAAGTGGACTTGCCCGAGCCGGTGGCGCCCACCAGCAGCACCAGCCCGCGCTTGGCCATGACGAGTTCGCTGAACACCTCGGGCAGCGCCAGGCTCTGCAGCGTGGGCACGTCCTGCGGCACGAAGCGGATCACCACCGCGTACGAGCCGCGCTGGCGCATGGCGCTGACGCGGAAGCGCCCGACGCCGGCCAGCGGCACGGCGAGGTTCAGCTCGCCAGTCTCCTCCAGCTCTTCCATGCGCTCGGGCGAGACGATCTCGGACAGCAGGGTGCGGGGGGCGTCGGGCGACAGCGTCTGCTGGTTCAGCGGAATGCAGTCGCCCTGGATCTTGACCAGCGCCGGCGCGTTGGCCGACAGGTAGACGTCCGACGCCTTCTGCTCGGCCATCAGCCGCAGGATTCTTTCCATCGTGCCCATAAGCTCCCTCCCTAGCTCTGACTACAAATAAATATAGCTGCTAGCGCTGGTTCTATAAGGGTTTCAATATATTTTCTATTTGAAACCCTTGCCAGTTGTGCGCTAGCAGCTATGGTTTTACGCTTGCCGCGTCGATGCTCAGTCGCGCAGCAGGTCGTTGATGCTGGTCTTGGCGCGGGTTTCCGGCGTGACCTGCTTGACGATCACCGCGCAGTACAGGCTGTGGCTGCCGTCCTTGGAGGGCAGCGAGCCGCTGACCACCACCGAGCCGGCCGGAATGCGGCCGTAGGTGATCTCGCCCGTCATGCGGTTGTAGATCTTGGTGCTCTGGCTGATGTACACGCCCATGGAGATCACCGAGTTTTCCTCGACGATCACGCCCTCGACCACTTCGGAGCGTGCGCCGACGAAGCAGTTGTCCTCGATGATGGTCGGGTTGGCTTGCAGCGGCTCCAGCACGCCGCCGATGCCCACGCCGCCAGAGAGGTGCACGTTGGCGCCGATCTGCGCGCACGAGCCCACGGTGGCCCAGGTGTCGACCATGGTGTTCTCGCCAACGTAGGCACCGATGTTCACATAGCTGGGCATCAGCACCGCGCCCTTGGCGACGAAGCTGCCGCGGCGCGCCACGGCGGGCGGCACCACGCGCACGCCGGTGGCGGCGATGTCGGCCTCGCTCATGCCGGCGAACTTGGTCGGCACCTTGTCGAAGAAGTTCAGGTCGCCGGATTGCACCACGGCGTTGTCCTTCAGGCGGAAGGACAGCAGCACGGCCTTCTTGAGCCACTGGTGCACCGTCCACTGGCCCACGCCCTCGCGGGTGGCCACGCGCAGCGCGCCGGTGTTCAGGCCATCGATCACATGGTCGACCGCATCCACGACCTCCTTGGGAGCGGAAGAGGGCGACAGCGAGGCACGGTTGTCCCAGGCGGATTCGATGATGGTTTGCAGTTGTTGGCTCATGTCTACTAGTTTTTCCACGATTGAATGAATTGCACGATGCGCTGCGCGGCTTCCAGGCATTCGGCCGTCTCCGCCACCAGCGCCATCCGTACCCGGCCCGCGCCGGGATTGGCGCCATGGGCGTCGCGTGCCAGATAGCTGCCCGGCAGCACCGTGACATTGTATTGGGCGTACAGCTCGCGGGCGAACTCGGCGTCGCTCAGGCCCATCTGCGGCGGCACGCCGGCCCACAGGTAGAAGCTGGCGTCGGGCAGGCGCACGTCCATCACGCTGGCCAAGAGCGGCGTGACTTCGGCGAACTTCTGCCGGTACATCTCGCGGTTGGCCTGCACGTGCTCCTCGTCGCCCCAGGCGGCGATGCTGGCCGTCTGCACCGACGGGCTCATCGCGCTGCCGTGGTAGGTGCGATACACCAGGAAGGACTGGATCAGCTTCGCATCGCCGGCCACGAAGCCGCTGCGCAGGCCCGGCACGTTGCTGCGCTTGCTGAGGCTGGTGAAGGCCATCAGGTTGCGGAAATCGCTGCGGCCGAGCTGGTGCGCGGCCTCCAGGCCGCCCAGCGGCGGCTCTTCGCGGAAGTAGATCTCGCTGTAGCACTCGTCCGAGGCGATCACGAAGCCGTAGCGGTCCGACAGCTCGAACAGCTTCTTCCATTCGGCCAGCGGCATCACCGCGCCGGTGGGGTTGCCGGGCGAGCACACGAAGATCAGCTGCGTGCGCTGCCACACGGATTCGGGCACGCTGTCCCAGTCCACCGCGAAGTTCTTCTCGGGCACGCTGGGTGCGTAGTACGGCGTGGCGCCAGCCAGCAGGGCCGCGCCTTCGTAGATCTGGTAGAACGGGTTCGGGCAGATCACCGTGGGCTCGGCGCGCGTGGGGTCGATCACCGTCTGCGTGAAGGCGAACAGCGCCTCGCGCGAGCCGTTGACCGGCAGCGTCTGCTGCTGGGCATCGACCGGTATGCCGTAGCGCCTGGTCAGCCACTGGCCAAAGGCCTCGCGCAGCGCCGGCACGCCAGCGGTGGCCGGGTAGCTGGCCAGGCCGGTCGACAGGCTGTCCGCCAGCGCCTGCTGGATGAACGGCGGCGTGGGGTGGCGTGGCTCGCCGATCCCCAGGCTGATGGGCCGGTGGGCGGCGGACGGCGTGGCGCCCGCGAACAGCTGGCGCAGCCGCTCGAAGGGGTAGGGCTGCAGTTTGTGGAGCAAGGGATTCATAGCCGGACGATTATCGTCCAAGCCGGCCGGCGTCGGGTGCTGCCGGGTTGCCGGGGCGACTAGGCGCCGCCGCTGCGCTGGCGTGCCTTGGCCAGGATCGCGGCCAGGGCGACCTGCTTGGCGCTGCCGGCATCGGCTGGCGGGGCCACGGCGGCAGGCGCCGGTGCGGGCGCAGCGGGCTTGGCCGCCGGCTGCAGCCGCGCCTGGTGGCGCTGGTAGCGCGCGCGGGCCTCGGCGGCCTGTGCGGGCGACCAGGCGGCCCAGCCGGTAGCGTCGCCGCTCACCGGCTCCAGCACGATGCAGTCGACCGGGCAGACCGGGATGCACAGCTCGCAGCCGGTGCAGGCCGCATCGATCACCGTGTGCATGAGCTTGTTCGCGCCCAGGATGGCATCGGTGGGGCAGGCCTTGATGCACAGCGTGCAGCCAATGCACCAGTCCTCGTCGATGCGGGCCAGCAGGCGCGGGCCTTCCGCGCCGTGCACCGGGTTGAGCGCGATTTCTGGCTGGCCGGTGAGGGCGGCGAGGCGGCGCACGCCTTCCTGCCCGCCCGGCGGGCACTGGTTGATGGCAGCCTGGCCGGTGGCAATGGCCTCGGCATAGGCGTGGCAGTCGGGATAGCCGCAGCGCGTGCATTGCGTCTGCGGCAGCGCCGCATCGATGGCTGCGGCAGAAATGAAAACAGCCAGCGGCTGGGCTGGCTGTGGTGCGGGGGAGGGTGAACTCACGCTACATGCAGATTCTTCAGTTCAGGCTGGCTGGATTGTACCGGCACGGCCTGCTGGTCCACATTGTTGGCCAGGATGAACTCCTTGAGCTGCGGGTACACCATCTTGCGCCAGCGGCTGCCGCTGAAGATGCCATAGTGCCCGGCGCCCGTGACTTCGAGGTGGCGCTTCTCGCCGGTGATGCCGGTGCACAGGTCGTGCGCCGCCCGGGTCTGGCCGGAGCCGGAGATGTCGTCCAGCTCGCCTTCCACCGTCAGTAGCGCGGTGCCGGTGATGTCCTGCGGCTTGACCAGTTCCGGCTGGCCTTCGGGCGAGCGGATCTGCCAGGTGCCGTTGACCAGCGAGAAGTCCTGGAACACGGTCTTGATGGTCTCGAGGTAGTAGTCGGCGTCCATGTCGAGCACGGCGTTGTACTCGTCGTAGAAACGGCGGTGGTGCTCAGCGCTCTCGCCGTCGCCCTTGAGCAGGCTCTTGAAGTAGTCGTAGTGGCTGCTGGCATGGCGGTCAGGGTTCATCGCCACGAAGCCCGAATGCTGCAGGAAGCCGGGATAGACACGGCGGCCCGCACCGGGGAAGTTGGTGGGCACCGGGTAGATCACGTTGTTCTCGAACCAGCGGATGTCGTGGTTGGTCGCGAGGTTGTTCACGGCCGTGGGCGACTTACGGGCATCGATGGGGCCGCCCATCATGGTCATCGACAGCGGCGTCTTCTCGCCACGGCTGGCCATCAGCGACACGGCAGCCAGCACCGGCACGGTGGGCTGGCACACGCTGACCACGTGGCAGTTGCCGTACTTGGACTGCACGTAGCGGATGAACTCCTGCACGTAGTTGACGTAGTCGTCGAGGTGGAAGCTGCCTTCGGCCTGCGGCACGAGGCGGGCATTGACCCAGTCGGTGATGTAGACGCGGTGGTCGGTCAGCATGGTGCGCACGGTCTCGCGCAGCAGCGTGGCGTAGTGGCCCGACAGCGGCGCCACGATCAGTACGGCGGGCTGGTTCTTGAGCGCAGTCAGGGTCTGCGGATCGTCGGAATAGCGCTTGAAGCGGCGCAGCTCGCAGAAGGGCTTGGAGGCTTCGACCCGTTCGTGGACGGCGATCTCGTGGCCGTTGGATTCGACGGTGTTGATGTTGAAGCGGGGCTTCTCGTAGTCCTTGCCCAAGCGGTACATCAGGTCGAAGCCGGCGGAGACGCGCTGCGTCATGGTGTTCTGGCTAACGGGCCACAACGGGTTGTTGAGCATCTTGGCGGTGGCGTGCGCGTATTCGGCGAACGGCTCCAGCAGTGCACGTTGGGTTTCGTAAATTTGGTACAGCATTGAAACTCCCGTATGTTGCGGTGCAATGTAGCACCAAGACTTGACAGGCTGTGTAAACAATCCGCTGGTGGAAGTACTAGGGGGACCGGTGCAATGGAGGCCACCGGATCTGGATTGATATTATAAATTTGATAGCGTCACAGTGTTGTCATCTGTGGCTTTTCCGCCATCCACCTCGGCAGCACCGCACAAGGGCGGCCCGCTGCGGCGGATGAGGCGCCCCTAGGGTAAGCCAGTTAAGGACTTTCACCAGTACGGCCCGCCTGGCGCAGCCATTCGTCGAAGGCTTCGCGGGCCGAATTGCGCAGCACCTTGCGAAAGCGCTGCTGGTCTTCGAGGTACAGGCAGTGCCGCATCACGGTGAAGGGGTTGAAGCTGCTACTCGGGTACAGGTGCTGGAAATGAGCCTTGTAATGCCGCGCTGTGGACAGGTGCTTCTGCACCACGGTAAACAGCACCGAGGCCCGATCCATGGCGAAGTCCTGCGTCATCTCGTCCACGAAGAACTCGACCTTCTGTGGCTGGAACTCGTAGCCCGGGAAGTGCTTCTGCCCGAAGCCGACCAGGCGGAAGGCCGTCAGCCGGTCCAGTTCCTCGGAATGGGCCGCCACGTCTTCCGGCGCCTCGGTCTGCCCCAGCGACAGCGCGAGGTTGGTCTCGTTGCGGATCTGCAGGAATTCCCGATCAGCCAACTCAAACAATGCCGACAGGATGTTGATCCGGCGCTTCAGGTTGGTGGGAATGGATTTCTTGTACTTGATCTGGTGGTCGAGCTCGCTCCAGGAGTCCTGGATGATGGTGCGGATCTGCAATTCGAAGGCCTGCGAGGCATAGGCCTGGTGCTGCGGCGCCTGCATCTGCGTGGAATTCAGGCGCAGATCCATATGGATGCCCTTGTAGCCGAATTCCGATTCGGTATCTTCCATCGGCGCGGTTTTGTCGGTGATCTCGATCACGTCGAAATACTCGCGCACGGCCTGCATGATGATCGGCGGCTCGTCCTCGTACAGGCAGACCACGCGCACGCCCACCAGGTCGCTGATGTAATCCTTGATGGCGTAGCTTTGCTGCTCCTCGTCCAGCGCATTGCGGTATTTGCGCTTGAACTTGCGTATGCATTCGTCCGCGTTTTTGACCCGCCATTCGATTTTGGCGATATTGACGGCAGGCAGCGTCGCCAATATCGACGACAGCAGATTGCCATAGGCCTCGGCGGCCGCATCCAGGCAGCTCAGCCGGTCTTCGTAATAGGCGAGAAATTCACGGCGGTGATTCTCGAAATCGGGGTAGGGCATAAGAACACCGGAATCAGGAGGCGGAATGGTCTTCGATATGCGCGTCCGGCGCAAAGATATCCCAGGCGGCGACGAACAGCGCCGCGATCAGCGGGCCGATCACGAAGCCCGTCAGCCCGAACAGCGACAGGCCGCCCAGGGTGGAGATCAGGATGACATAGTCGGGCAGCTTGGTGTCCTTGCCCACCAGCAGCGGGCGTAGCACGTTGTCCACCATGCCCATGATGCCGGCGCCGTAGCCCGCCAGCACCACGCCCTGCACAACAGAGCCGGTGGCGAAGAAGTAGATGGCCACCGGAGCCCAGATGATGGCGGCGCCGACGGCGGGCAGCAGCGACAGGAAGGCCATCACCACGCCCCACAGCAGCGGGCCCTGGATGTCGAGGATCCAGAAGATGATGCCGCCCAGGGCGCCCTGCGTGGCGGCGACGGCCAGGTTGCCCTTGACCGTGGCACGCACCACGGTCACGAACTTGCGGCCCAGCTTGCGCTTGTGGTCGATATCCAGCGGCGTGGCGTTGACGATTTTCTGCGTCAGGCTGGAGCCGTCGCGCAAGAAGAAGAACAGCAGGTACAGCGCAATACAGAAACTGACCAGAAAACCCACGGTGTTCTGGCCGATGGCCAATGCCTTGGTCGCGACAAACTGGCTGATCTGCACCGCCAGGCCGGAAATCTTTTCCTGGATGGTCTTGGCATCGGCGAGCTGGAATTTCTGCAGCAGGTCGAGCACCCACTGGGGCAGGCTGGCATAGATCTGCTGGAAATACTGGCCGAAATTCAGCTGCCCCGACGAAACCCGGTCGTAAATGGCCGCCGCCTCCTTGGTGAGCGAGATGAAAATCAGGGTCAACGGCAGAATGACCAGTACCAGGCACAGCGCCAGGGTAATGAGGCTGGCGATGGTCGGATAACGGGGCAGGCGCCGGGCAATCCTTTTGTGCAGCGGCATGAAGACCACCGCCAATATCACGCTCCACAGTACCGCCCCCTGGAAGGGCCAGAGCACGGCCAGGAAGGCCAGCGTCACCAGGATGAGCAAAAGAATGAAGGCCCTGTCTTGCAAGGTTTGGGTTTTGAGCATGAAGCAATGCGGAGAGCGTACGATGCCGCCACTGTATCGGAGCGCCATGGCGGCACCGGAAAATCTATGCATGGCGTGTGGCGCAACGATGGCATGCCGCGACAGGGGCCGGCAGAAGTGGCACAATAGCCGCCGTTCGGCCCTTCCCAGCCACAGTCGCATCCGCCAATCGGTTCAGCCGTGTCGCGGAAGGTTTTACTTACCAGCTAATGTTCCCTGAAGGGGAGCGGAGGTCAGCGGAAAATATGAGCGATACGAACTCTGTGTATCAGGCCTACCAAGGCAACACCTATCTTTTTGGCGGCAACGCGCCGTATGTCGAGGAGATGTACGAGAACTACCTCGAGAACCCAGGTAGCGTACCCGACACGTGGCGAGCCTACTTTGACGCACTGCAAAACGTCCCCGCGACGGACGGCAGCGCCGCCAAGGATGTTCCGCACCTTCCCGTCATCAATGCATTCGCCGAGCGCGCCAAGCAGGGCGGCACCCGCGTGGTGGTGGCCAGCGGCGCTGATTCGGAGCTGGGCCGCAAGCGCACCGCGGTGCAGCAGCTGATCGCTGCCTACCGCAACGTGGGCGCACGCTGGGCCGACCTGGACCCGCTCAAGCGCGCCGAACGCCCCGAGATCCCCGAGCTGGAGCCTTCGTTCTACGGCTTCACCGACGCCGACCAGGAAACGGTGTTCAACACGAGCAACACCTTCTTCGGCAAGGAGTCGATGTCGCTGCGCGAGCTGCTGAACGCACTGCGCGAGACCTACTGCGGCACCCTCGGCACCGAGTACATGTATGCCACCGACCAGAACCAGAAGCGCTGGTGGCAGCAGAAGCTGGAGACCATCCGCAGCAAGCCCGCCTTCGACGCCGAGCAGAAGAAGCGCATCCTCGACCGCCTGACCGCGGCCGAAGGCCTGGAGCGCTACCTGCACACCAAGTACGTCGGCCAGAAGCGCTTCTCGCTCGAGGGCGGCGAGAGCTTCATCGCGGCGATGGATGAGCTGATCAACGATGCAGGCCAGCGCGGCGTGCAGGAAGTGGTGATCGGCATGGCCCACCGCGGCCGCCTGAACGTGCTGGTGAACACGCTGGGCAAGATGCCCAAGGACCTGTTCGCCGAATTCGACCACACCGCGCCGGAAGACCTGCCGGCCGGTGACGTGAAGTACCACCAGGGCTTCAGCTCCGACGTGTCGACCAAGGGCGGCCCGGTGCACCTGTCGCTGGCCTTCAACCCCTCGCACCTCGAAATCGTGAACCCCGTGGTCGAAGGCTCGGTGCGCTCGCGCATGGACCGACGCAACGACCCGCAGGGCAAGCAGGTGCTGCCGGTGCTGGTGCACGGCGACGCCGCCTTCGCCGGCCAGGGCGTGAACCAGGAAACCCTGGCGCTGTCCGAAACCCGTGGCTACACCACGGGCGGCACGGTGCACATCATCATCAACAACCAGATCGGCTTCACCACCTCCGATCCGCGCGACCTGCGCTCCACGCTGTACTGCACCGACATCGTCAAGATGATCGAGTCGCCCGTGCTGCACGTCAACGGCGACGATCCGGAAGCCGTGTGCCTGGCCATGCAGCTGGCGCTGGAATTCCGCATGGAGTTCTCCAAGGACGTGGTGGTGGACATCATCTGCTTCCGCAAGCTGGGCCACAACGAGCAGGACACGCCGGCGCTGACGCAGCCGCTGATGTACAAGAAGATCGGCCAGCACCCCGGCACCCGCAAGCTGTACGCCGACAAGCTGGCCACGCAGGGCCTGGGCGAGACGCTCGGCGACGACATGGTCAAGGCATACCGCGCCGCCATGGACGAGGGCAAGCATACGGTTGACCCGGTGCTGACCAACTTCAAGAGCATGTACGCGGTGGACTGGAGCCCCTTCCTGCACAAGAAGTGGACCGACGCCGCCGAAACCGCGATCCCGCAGGCCGAGTGGAAGCGCCTGGCCGAGCGCGTGACCACGCTGCCCGAGTCGGTGACGCCGCACCAGCTCGTGAAGAAGGTGTACGACGACCGCGCCGCCATGGGCCGCGGCGAAGTCAACGTGGACTGGGGCATGGGCGAGACCATGGCCTACGCCTCGCTGGTGGCATCGGGCTATCCGGTGCGCCTGTCGGGCGAAGACTCCGGCCGCGGCACCTTCACGCACCGCCACTCGGTGGTGCATGACCAGAAGCGCGAGAAGTGGGACGAAGGCACCTACATCCCGCTGCAGAACGTGGCCGACAAGCAGGCGCCGTTCGCCGTGATTGACTCCATCCTGTCCGAAGAGGCGGTGCTGGGCTTCGAATACGGCTACGCGTCGAACGACCCGAACACGCTGGTCGTCTGGGAAGCCCAGTTCGGCGACTTCGCCAACGGCGCCCAGGTGGTGATCGACCAGTTCATCGCCTCCGGCGAGGTGAAGTGGGGCCGCGTCAACGGCCTGACGCTGATGCTGCCGCACGGCTACGAAGGCCAGGGCCCCGAGCACAGCTCGGCGCGCCTTGAGCGCTTCATGCAGCTGGCTGCCGACCAGAACATGCAGATCACGCAGCCGACCACGGCCAGCCAGATCTTCCACCTGCTGCGCCGCCAGATGGTCCGTTCGCTGCGCAAGCCGCTGATCATCATGACCCCCAAGTCGCTGCTGCGCAACAAGGACGCGACCTCGCCGCTGTCCGAGTTCACCTCCGGTGGCTTCCAGACGGTGATCGGCGAGCGCGACGCTGCCGTGCTCGCCAAGGCCGACAAGGTCAAGCGCGTGATCGCCTGCTCGGGCAAGGTGTACTACGACCTGGTGAAGAAGCGCACCGAGGACGGTGTCTCCGACGTCGCCATCGTGCGCGTGGAGCAGCTGTACCCGTTCCCGCACAAGGTGTTCGCGGCCGAGCTCAAGAAGTACCCGAACGCCAAGGAAGTGGTCTGGTGCCAGGACGAGCCCCAGAACCAGGGTGCCTGGTTCTTCGTGCAGCACTACATCCACGAGAACATGTTCGACGGCCAGAAGCTGGGCTACTCCGGCCGCGCTGCCTCGGCATCGCCCGCCGCCGGCTACTCGCACCTGCACGTCGAGCAGCAGAAGGCGCTGGTCGAAGGCGCATTCGGCAAGCTCAAGGGCTTTGTGCTGACCAAGTAAAGAACCGGGAGTGCGTTGGGCCCGCGGCGTTGGAGCGCCGGGCCCGGCGCCCCACGCTGAACCGTATTTTGAGGAATTCCCATGGCAATCGTAGAAGTCAAAGTCCCCCAGCTGTCTGAATCCGTGGCCGAAGCCACGCTGCTGAACTGGAAGAAGAAGGCCGGCGAAGCCGTCGCCATCGACGAGATCCTGATCGAGATCGAGACCGACAAGGTTGTGCTCGAAGTGCCCGCCCCCGCCGCTGGCGTACTGACCGAGATCGTGCAGGGCGATGGCGCCACCGTCACTGCCGAGCAGCTGATCGCCAAGATCGACACCGCCGCCGTGGCCGGCGCCGCCGCTCCTGCGGCAGCAGCCCCCGCATCCGCACCTGCCGCGGCCGCTCCGGCTGCTGCACCCGCTGCCGCCGGCGGTAACAAGGGCGACGTGGCCATGCCGGCCGCCGCCAAGCTGCTGGCCGAGAACAACCTGTCCGCTGGCGCCGTGGCCGGCTCGGGCAAGGACGGCCGCGTGACCAAGGGCGACGTGCTGGCCGCCGTGGCCGGTGGCGTCAAGTCCACCGCCGCCACCATCCCCACCGGCGCGCCCACCAAGTCGCTGCCCCAAGTGGCCGCGCCCGTGGCCCAGCCCGACCTGGGCGACCGCCCCGAGCAGCGCGTGCCCATGAGCCGCCTGCGTGCCCGCGTGGCCGAGCGCCTGCTGCAATCGCAGTCGACCAACGCCATCCTGACCACGTTCAACGAAGTGAACATGGCCCCGGTGATGGACCTGCGCAAGAAGTTCCAGGACGCGTTCACCAAGGAGCATGGCGTCAAGCTGGGCTTCATGTCCTTCTTCGTGAAGGCCGCCGTGCATGCGCTCAAGAAGTTCCCGGTGCTGAACGCCTCGGTGGACGGCAACGACATCGTCTACCACGGCTATTTCGACATCGGCATCGCCGTGGGCTCGCCCCGCGGCCTGGTGGTGCCGATCCTGCGCAACGCCGACCAGATGAGCTTCGCCGACATCGAGAAGAAGATCGCCGAGTTCGGCAAGAAGGCTGCCGACGGCAAGCTGGGTATCGAGGACATGACCGGCGGTACCTTCTCGATCTCCAACGGCGGCACCTTCGGTTCGATGATGTCCACCCCCATCATCAACCCGCCGCAGTCGGCCATCCTGGGCGTGCACGCCACCAAGGACCGCGCCATGGTCGAGAACGGCCAGGTGGTCGTGCGCCCGATGAACTATCTGGCCATGTCCTACGACCACCGCATCATCGACGGCCGCGAAGCCGTGTTGGGCCTGGTGGCGATGAAGGACGCGCTGGAAGATCCGTCGCGCCTGCTGTTCGACCTGTAATCGGCCGTGCGCCAAGACCCACCCTCGGGTGGGTTTTTCGATACCAAGACAAGAGATTCAACACATGAGCAAGCAATTTGACGTCATCGTGATCGGCGCCGGCCCTGGCGGCTACATCGCCGCGATCCGCGCCGCCCAGCTGGGCAAGAGCGTGGCCTGCATCGACGAGTGGAAGAACGCCGCCGGCGGCGCCGCGCCCGGCGGCACCTGCACCAACGTGGGCTGCATCCCGTCCAAGGCACTGCTGCAGTCGTCCGAGCATTTCGAGCATGCCCGCCTGCATTTCGCCGACCACGGCATCTCCACCGGCAAGGTCGAGATGGACGTGGCCAAGATGCTGGCCCGCAAGGACACCGTCGTGAAGCAGAACAACGACGGCATCCTGTACCTGTTCAAGAAGAACAAGGTCACCTTCTTCCACGGCCGCGGCTCGTTCGTGAAGGCTGCCGACGGCGGCTACGAGATCAAGGTCGCCGGCAAGGAAGAGGAAACCCTCTCCGCCAAGCAGATCATCGTCGCCACCGGTTCCAACGCCCGCCCGCTGCCCGGCGTGCCTTTCGATGAAGAGAACATCCTGTCCAACGACGGCGCGCTGCGCGTGGGCAAGACCCCCAAGACCCTGGGCCTGATCGGCTCCGGCGTGATCGGCCTGGAGATGGGCTCGGTCTGGCGCCGCCTGGGCTCGGAAGTGACCGTGCTCGAAGGCATGGACAAGTTCCTGCCCGCCGTGGACGAGCAGATCGCCAAGGAAGCCAAGAAGGCCTTCGACAAGCAGGGCCTGAAGATCGAGCTGGGCGTGAAGGTCGGCGAGGTCAAGACCGGCAAGAAGGGCGTGACCGTCTCCTACACCAACGCCAAGGGCGAAGCCCAGACGCTGGAAGTCGAGAAGCTGATCGTCTCCATCGGCCGCACCGCCAACACCACCGGCCTGAACGCCGAAGCCGTGGGCCTGCAGCTCGACGAGCGCGGCGCCATCGTGGTCGATGCCGACTGCAAGACGAACCTGCCGGGCGTGTGGGCCGTGGGCGACGTGGTGCGCGGCCCGATGCTGGCGCACAAGGCCGAGGAAGAGGGCGTGGCGGTTGCCGAGCGCATCGCCGGCCAGCACGGCCACGTGAACTTCGACACCATCCCCTTCGTGATCTACACCAGCCCCGAAGTGGCGTGGGTGGGCCGCACCGAGCAGCAGCTCAAGGAGCAGGGCGTGGCCTACAAGGCCGGCAGCTTCCCGTTCCTGGCCAACGGCCGTGCGCGCGCGCTGGGCGACACGACCGGCATGGTCAAGTTCGTGGCCGATGCCAAGACCGACGAGATCCTGGGCGTGCACATGGTGGGCCCGATGGTCTCCGAGCTGATCTCCGAAGCCGTGGTGGCGATGGAGTTCAAGGCCTCGAGCGAAGACATCGCCCGCATCTGCCACGCGCACCCCTCGCTGTCCGAGGCGACCAAGGAAGCGGCACTCGCCGTGGACAAGCGCACGCTGAACTTCTGAGCCTGATGGTTTGAAGCCAAATTAGCCTCTAGCGCTTGCTACATAAGCGCTAGAGGCTATTGTTTTTATAGTATTGACGACACCATGGGCACTTCCGTTCGAGAACTGTACGAGGCCGAACTCCAGGCCAAGGGCTTCCAGAGCGATCCGGCGCAATTGCAGGCCATCGACGCACTGCAGCGCTGCGCCGACGAATGGGCGGTCTACAAGACCAAGCGCTCCAACGCCCTCAAGAAGCTGATCAACCACCCGGACCTGCCCAAGGGTGTGTACATGTACGGCGGCGTGGGCCGGGGCAAGAGCTTCCTGATGGACTGCTTCTTCAATGCCGTCCCCATCCGCCGCAAGACGCGGCTGCATTTCCACGAGTTCATGCGCGAGGTGCAGCGCGAGCTGTCGGCGCTCAGCGGCACGCAGAACCCGCTCGACGTGCTGGGCGCGCGCATGGCCAAGCGCTACAAGCTGATCTGCTTCGACGAGTTCCACGTGGCGGACATCACCGATGCGATGATCCTCTACCGCCTGCTGCTGGCGCTGTTCGACAACGGCGTGGGCTTCGTCACCACCTCGAACTTCATGCCCGACGGGCTGTACCCGGACGGCCTGCACCGCGACCGCATCCTGCCCGCGATCGCGCTGCTCAACGAGCGCATGGACGTGGTGAACGTGGACAACGGCACCGACTACCGCCGCCGCACGCTCGAGAAGGTGCAGCTCTACCACTGCCCGCTGGGGCCGGAGGCCGACCAGGCCATGGAGGATGCCTTCAACCACCTGGCCGAGACCAAGGACGAAAGCCCGGTGCTGAAGATCGAGGCGCGCGAGATCCATGCGCGCCGGCGCGCCGGCGGCGTGGTGTGGTTCGACTTCCAGACGCTGTGCGGCGGCCCGCGCTCGCAGAACGACTACCTGGAGATCGCCAGCCAGTTCCACACGGTGCTGCTGTCCGACGTGCCCTTCATGCCCGTCAGCCTGGCCTCGCCCGCGCGGCGTTTCACCTGGCTGGTCGATGTGCTGTACGATCGGCGCGTGAAGCTGATCATGTCGGCCGCCGTGCCGCCCGAGCAGCTCTATGTGGAAGGCCCGCTGGTGCACGAGTTTCCACGCACCGTGTCGCGGCTCAACGAAATGCAGTCGCAGGAATACCTGTCGCTGGAGCGGCGGGTGGTCGATACCTCCCTTACCTGATGCCGAATCCCCATCTTCTTTCGTGGACCCTGGCTGCTGCACTGGCGGCAGCCTCGGCCGCCGCCCATGCCCAGCCGGCCGAAACCCCGGCCCCGAGCGCCGCCGCCGCGCAGCGCGCCAGCGAGCGCGAGGCCATCGCGCAGCAGCGCCAGGCCAACCAGGCCCAGCTGCTGGCCAACGAGAAGATCTGCTACCAGCAGTTCGCGGTGACGGACTGCCTGAAGAACGTCCGCCGCGACTCGCGCCTGCAGGAGCAGGCGCTGCACAAGCGCGAGCTGGTCATCAATGCCGCCGAGCGTGCCGAGCGCGTGCAGCAGCAGGAGGCCAACCGCGCCCAGAAGCGCAAGGACCACGCCGACAAGGCCGCCACCATGCTGGATGCGCCGCCGGCCGGCGAGACGCTGGAGCAGCGCGATGCCGAGCACCGCGACGAGGCGCGCCAGCGCGCCAAGCCGGGCGCGAGCGAGGCGGAAAGGGCCGCCCAGCGCGAGCAGCAGCACCACGATGCTGCGCAGCGCGCGGCGCAGCAGAATGACAAGCGCGCCTCGAAGGCGCGCGAACTGGACCGACGCAACACCGAAAGCCCGGCCAAGGTCGACGAGGCCCGCGGCAAGTACGACGCCAAGCAGACCCAGGCCATTGAGCGCAAGCGCGAGTACGAAGAGCGCATGAAGAAGCTCCAGGACGATGGCAAGGTCTCGCGCCCGCTGGGCGATCCGCCCGCGCCCTGAGCGGCCTCAGCGCTCCAGCAGCGCCATGATTTCCTCGTGCAGGCCGCGCGGCACGGCGATGCCGCGGCGCTCGCTGTCGCGGCGGGCTGCATAGCGGCGCTCGGACGGCAGGCGCGCGCCCTGGTTGGTGATCGAGGCGAACAGTTCTTCGGCCCGCTGCTGGTGCAGGGGCCAGTCGTCGCCGGCGAAGCGCTCGGGGTCGAAGGCCAGGATCAGCTCGCCGTGGCAGGGCTGGCCGCCGCGGCCGGCGTCGAAGGCGATCGAGTCCTGGCTGGTCCAGTCGCCGATCAGGATGCCCGCCATCAGTTCCACCATGGTCGACAGCGCCGAGCCCTTGTGGCCGCCGAAGGTCAGCATGGCGCCGCGCGCCACGGCCAGCGGGTCGGTGCTGGGCGCGCCGTTCTCGTCGACGCCGGCGCCATCGGGCAGCGGCGTGCCGGCGCGGCGGTGCAGCTCCAGGTCGCCGCGCGCGATGGCGCTGGTGGCAAAGTCGAACACGTAGGGCACCTCGCCCGGGCGCGGCCAGCCGAAGGCGATGGGGTTGGTGCCGAACACCGGCTTGCTGCCGCCGGCCGGCGCCACCCAGGCGTGGCTGGGCGTCATGATCAGCGCGGCCAGGCCGTGCGCGGTGATGGCCTCGACCTCGGGCCAGAGCGCGGTGAAGTGCACGCACTGGTTGATGACCAGCGCACCCAGGCCCAGGCGCTTCGTGGTCTCGACCAGCGCGGGCAGGCCGGTCTCGAAGGCCAGCGGCGAGAAGCCGCGCTGCGCATCCACGCGCACCACGGCGCCCTGCACGGGCTGCAATTGCGGCTGCGCCTGCAGGTTGACCAGGCCGGTGCGCGCCGCGCTGGCGCAGCTCAGGATGCGGTAGATGCCATGCGAGCCGCAGGCATCGCGCTGGCCGCTGACGACAACCTGGGCAATCGCGCGGGCGTGGTCTTCGCCCAGGCCCACGTGGCGGGCCACGCGCTGGGCCAGCTGCAGCAGTTCGTCGAAGGAGAAATACAGGGAATCGGTGGCGGAATCGTGCATGGATGAAGAAGGGCTCAACGCCGGGCGAGGTAGAACCATTCGCGGTCCAGCGGCGCGTCGTCGTGCGGGAAAAGCATGCAGCCGTCGAACGGCGCATGGATGGGGGTTCCGTCCTCGCGGGTGGCGAGCAGGTCGCCACGCCGGAACGGGTCGAAATTCTTCCAGCTGCAGGCCAGGCGGTCGCCGCCGTGGCGCTTGATGAACACCTCCTGCAGCCGCACGATCTGGTGCGCGGGCTGCGGGCTGGGCTGCAGATCGACCAGGCCGAGCAGCTGCAGCGCGCCGGCGATGGCGCGGTCGGCCACCTCGATGGCGGCGGGTTCGTCGTGCGCGCCCGATTCGACGGTGATCGCATAGCCGCCGCGGCTGCGCATGAATTCGTTGGTGCCCAGGCCTTCGTCGCTGCGCATGCGGCCGCGGCTGGCCTGCACGGCTTTGTCGTAGACCTCGAGCCAACCCTGCACGATGCGCGGCAGGCCCACGGCCTGGGCCAGCGCCAGCTCTTCGGCGGCGCGGGCAAAGGGTTCGAGCGGGCCGGGGTTGTTCTGCGGGCCAGTCATCGCGAACGGCACGCCATCGCCCTCGTAGGAATGCAGGTCGAGCAGCGCGTCGTGGCTGGCCAAGAGCGGCGCCAGCACGCTGACGGCGTGGTCCTCGTAGTCCAGCGGCTGCTCGTGCGGCAGGAAGCGCCGGTTCAGGTTGCGGTCGCCCTCGCGGGTGTTGCGCGCAAAGGCTTTGGGGTTGGCGACGGGCACCAGGGTGAGCCGGCCGCGCAGCAGCTGCGCCTGTCCAGCCTCGAAGCGCTGCACCCAGCGGCGGATGGCATGCGTGCCGCTTTGCTCGTTGCCATGCACCGCGCCCAGGATGATCAGCGCCGGGCCGGGCTCGGTGGCCGCCCAGCCGTGCCACTGGATGGGAAACGGCGAGGCGGAGGCTGGCGCGGGGCGCAGTTCAAAAGCAGGAGAAGCCATGGATGGCATCGTACCCGATGGCTGTTACCGCGCCGGGACAGCGCCTTGGTCATGCAGAAAAGATAGCTGCTTGCGCTTGCTCCGTATTGGTTTCAAGGTGAAATATATCTAGAAACCAATAGGGGTGAGCGCAAGGCGCTCCTGTTTCAGGATCAAGCGCTGCGCGTGAACACCAGGTCCCACACGCCGTGGCCCAGGCGCAGGCCGCGGTTCTCGAACTTGGTGAGCGGGCGGTAGGCGGGCTGCTCGGCGTAGCCGTCGGCGCTGGTGGCGGTGTTGGCCAGCTGCGGGTTGGCGCCCAGCACCTCGAGCATCTGCTCGGCATAGGGCTGCCAGTCGGTGGCGCAGTGGATGTAGGCGCCGGGCTTGAGGCGCTCGACGATCCGCGCGATGAATGGCGGCTGCACCAGGCGGCGCTTGTTGTGCTTCTTCTTGTGCCAGGGATCGGGGAAGAAGATGTGCACGCCGTCGAGGCTGGCGGGCGGCAGCATGTTTTCCAGCACCTCCACGGCGTCGTGCTGCAGGATGCGGATGTTGCCGATGTCCTGCTCGCCGATGCGCTTGAGTAGCGCGCCCACGCCGGGCTCGTGCACTTCGCAGCACAGGAAGTTGTCATCCGGCCGCACGTGGGCGATGTGGGCCGTGGCCTCGCCCATGCCGAAGCCGATCTCGAGGATCAGCGGCGCGCTGCGGCCAAAGGCTGCCGGTGCGTCCAGCGGCTGCTCGGCATAGGCCAGCACGAATTGGTCGCCGAAATCGGCAAAGGCCTTGGCCTGGCCGGTGGTGGTGCGGCCGGCGCGGCGCACGTAGGAGCGGATGGTCTTGGGATGGGCCACGCCCTCGGGCGCATGGCCGGGCCGGGCCGAGGCATCGGCGGCGTTGGTGACCACGGGGGCGGAGACAGGGGCGGCGGGAGCGTTCGGTTCGTGTTGCATGAAAAAGGGGAGTGCACCGGGGCAGAAATCAGGCGCTATTGTAGTTTTGTGCGGCCGCCGTGCAGGCGCGCCCACTGCGCGGTCCAGTCCTGGAGCGCGGCGTCGATGCCGTCGGCCGCGGATTCGAGCCTCAGAAATGCCGCCGCCTGGCGCAATGCCGCCAGCGCGTGCGCCGGGGTTTCGGTGTCGGCGGGCGGCGCGCCATGCTGCTTGGAGAGCTTTTCGCCATCGGCCTGCAGCACCAGTGGCGTGTGCATATAGCGCGGCGCGGGCAGGCCCAGCGCAGCTTGCAGCAGCAGCTGGCGTGGCGTGTTGTCGGCCAGATCGGCGCCGCGCACCACGTCGGTGATGCGCTGGGCCGCGTCGTCCACCACCACGGCGAGCTGGTAGGCCCAGAGCCCGTCGGCGCGGCGGACCACGAAGTCGCCCACCGTCGCGGCCACGTCCTGCGTCTGCGCGCCCAGCTCGCGGTCGTGCCAGTGCAGCGCGTTATCCACTATCGAAAAAGGAGCTGCTTGCGCTTGCTGGACGGGCGATTTCTGCCAAAACTCCTCAAAGCGCTGGGTGTGGAAGCGCCAGGCGCGCGCGGGCTTGCCGTGCAGGCCGTCGCGGCAGGTGCCGGGGTAGGGGCGGTCGATATGGCGCTCGTGGTGCAGCCCGGACGCGGCCTGGGCGGCCTCGATGTCGCGGCGCGTGCAGCCGCAGGGGTAGGCCCAGCCGGCGGCCTGCAGCCGGGCCAGCGCGGCGGCATAGATGCCGTCGCGCTGCGACTGCCAGACGGGCGGCTCATCGGCATGCAGGTGGCATTGTTCGAGCTGCCGCAGGATCTGCCGGTCGGCCCCGGGCGGGCAGCGCGGCGGGTCGATGTCCTCGATGCGCACCAGCCAACGCCCGCCGTGGGCGCGCGCATCCAGCCACGAAGCCAGTGCGGCAACGAGCGAGCCCGCATGCAGCGGGCCCGTGGGAGAGGGAGCGAAGCGGCCGACGTAGCCCATGCCGCAGGACTAGAGCGTGTTATGCACTAGCTGCGGCGCCCCAGGATGGCCAGGGCCATCTCCAGGCCGGAGACGAATGCGTCTTCGACGCGGTAGCCCCGGCACCAGTCGCCGCAGGCGCCGAGCTGGCTGGTGGCGTCCCACAGGTGGCTGCGGGGCTTGCCGTCGCTGCCGGCGGGCAGCGGGTTGATGGTCTTGGCGAACTGCCACTGCAGGATGTGGATCTCGCTGGGCGTGGCGCGGATGCGGGTCACGTCGGCGAAGGCCTGCAGCATCTTGGCGGCCACGCGCTCGGGCTCGTCGTTCTCGTGCTTGCGGGCCCAGTCGGGGCTGGCCTGCACCGTCCAGCGCTCGAGCTTGCTGCGGCCGGGCTTGCTGGATTCGCGCGCCACCCAGGTGATGCGCGGGTGCTCGGTGCGGGCCGCGTTCCACTGCGGGCCCATGCGGGTGATGGCCGGGTCGACGGCATGGGCGTAGGCCAGCAGCAAAGTCCAGCTCGGGGCCATGTACACGCTGCCCAGCTGCCAGCCGTCCGGCTGGGCGATGCCGCTGTCGGCGAGCAGCTGCTCGACCTGCGCGGCGGGCGTGGCGCAGACCACGCCGTCCAGCCCCGCCAGCACCTGCTGGCCGCCGTCGGCGTCCTCGGTGCGCAGCTGCCATTGCTGGCCGTTGAGGGTGTCGCGCTCGATGGCCAGCACCTGGGTGTTCAGCCGCAGCTGGCCCTGGCTGCCGGCGATGGGCGCGGCCCAGGCCTCCAGCAGGCTGCCCATGGTGGGCTGGGCCACCATGTGGGCTTCCATCTTGGGCTGGGTGGCCATGACCTGCTTGCCGGTCGGGTCCAGCGTACGGATGGCGTTCACGCTCCAGGGGCGCAGCGCCGCCGGCGTGGTGTCCAGCGCTTGCTGGAAGCGCGCATCGCGCACGGTGAAGAACTGCGCGCCGGCGTCGAAGCTGCCGTGCGGCGTGTCCACGCTGGCCATGCGGCCGCCCACTTCGGGCTGCACGTCGAGCACGGTGACGCGGTGGCCCGCCTGCATCAGCGTGCGGGCGCAGGCGATGCCTGCCATGCCGGCGCCAATGACGGCGTAGTGGCGGGGAGTGGCAGCCTTGGAGGCGGCAGGTTTCTTGCGTGGGGTGGAAGCAGGGCGGCTGGACATGGGCGGTGTTTGTGAAAGCGGGTGGCGGCCATGTTAAACGACGCCGGACCGCCCGCCGGCACAAAAGTGATCAGGATTACGCCACGTAGTGGTTGTTCAGCAGTGCGTCGCGCGTGTTGGGCACGGCCAACTGGTCCAGCCACCACTGCAGGCCGCGGCCCGGGGCCGTGGTGGTCCAGGCGTAGTGCATGCGGATGCTGCGGCTCTCGCGCGCCAGCGCCAGCTGCACCAGCTGGCCCGATTGCAGGTAGGGGCGCACCATGTTGCTGGGCAGGTTGCCCACGCCCATGCCGCGCAGTTGGGCCTGGAGCTTGGCCTGCATGTTGTCCACGGTCAGCACCTCCTGCCCGCCGAGCACGCCTACCGTCACGCCCTGGCCGGCGCGCGACGAATCGGCCACGGCGATGATGCGGTGGCGGCGCAGCACTTCGTCGCTGATGGGCTGGGGCTCGCTCGCCAGCGGATGGTGCGGGGCCACGACGCAGACGAAGCCCATCTCGCCCAGCGCGCGTAGCTGCAGGCCGCTCATCGTCGAGGCATCGACCGCGATGCCCAGGGCCAGGTCGGCGCGGCCCGAGGTGAGCATCTCCAGCGTGCCCGAGAGGATGCTGTCCTTGAGCTTGAGCCGCGTGGGCGGCGCCACCGCGTAGAAGGCCTCGACCAGCTCGAACAGCGTGGTGCGCGACAGCGCGCCGTCCACGGCGATGGTCAGCTCCGGCTCCCAGCCGGTGGCCACGCGGCGCACGCGGTTGGCGACGGCATCCACCTCCTGCAGCAGGCGCGCGCCCTCGCGCAGCAGCTCCAGCCCGGCCTCGGTGGCGCGGGCCTGGCGGGCGCTGCGGTCGAACAGCAGCACGTCGAGCGCATCCTCGACCTGGCGCACGCGGTAGGTGAGGGCGCTGGGCACCATGCCCAGCTTGCGCGCGGCGGCGGCAAAGCTGCCGGTGTCGGCAATGGCCTGCAGCAGGGCCAGGGTGTCGGGGGTCAGGACGTCGCGTTCGCGCAGCATGGTGGGCCTGTGGGTCTATATGCAATTTTTTTGAATGATGCCATCAAAAGCGCCGCGCCACGCACCCCAGCGGCCGGCATACAGTTGCATCCATGGCAGGCAATCAAGATTTTTGAATGGCTGCCCCCACCCAACCAGGAGTACCTCATGCTGATGGTTCGTAAATCCGCCGACCGGGGCCACGCCGATCATGGCTGGCTCAAGTCCAAGCACAGTTTTTCTTTCGCTGGCTACTACGACCCGCGCTTCATGGGCTGGGGCAACCTGCGCGTCATCAACGAGGACCGCATCGCGCCCGGCACCGGCTTCGGCACCCATGGCCACAAGGACATGGAGATCATCAGCTACGTGCTGGAAGGCAACCTCGCGCACAAGGACAGCATGGGCCACATCGAGGGCCTGCCGCCCGGCGACGTGCAGCGCATGAGCGCTGGCAGCGGCGTGATGCACAGCGAGTTCAACCACGCCCAGGGCCAGGAGACGCACTTCCTGCAGATCTGGATCGAGCCCAGCGTGCGCGGCATTGAGCCCAGCTACGAGCAGAAGGCCTTTGCCGACGCCGACAAGCGCGGCCGGCTGCGCCTGGTGGCTTCGCCCGACGGGGCCGACGGCTCGCTGAGCCTGCACGCTGATGCGCGGCTGTATGCCGGCCTGCTCGACGGTGCCGAGACGGCGGAACTGGCGCTGGCGCCTGGCCGCAAGTCGTATGTGCATGTGGTGCGCGGCGCGGTGTCGGTCAACGGCACGGCGCTGACCGGTGGCGATGCGGCCTACCTCGATGGCGAGACCCGCATCCAGCTGGAGCAGGCCCGCGACGCCGAGGTGTTGGTATTCGACCTCGCCTCTTGACGACATTGGCACCCTTGTGGATGCTTGTATTTCTCTACATTGAACAGGAGTTGATATGAATGGATTGCAAAACCCCTTGTCCCTGCTGGGCCGCATACTGCTGGCGCTGGTGTTTCTTCCCGCCGGCTGGGGCAAGCTGACTGGCTTCCAGGGCACGGTGGGCTACGCCGCCTCGGCCGGCATGCCCATGCCCGAGATCAGCGTGGGCATCGGCCTGGTGGTCGAGCTGCTGGGCGGCCTGGCGCTGCTGTTGGGCTTCAAGACCCGCTATGCGGCCCTGGTGCTGGCGGTGTTCACCGCGGTGGCGAGCTTCTTCTTCCACAAGTACTGGGCCGTGCCCGCCGACAAGGCCATGGTGCAGCAGTTGCTGTTCATGAAGAACATGGGCATGGCCGGTGGCCTGCTGGCCTTCGCGGCCTTCGGCGCCGGTGGCTGGAGCGTGGACGGCAAGAAGGCCTGAGCCTCAGGCCGACGGAGCGCGCAGGCCGTTGTCGACGGCCCGCCGCTCGTCGAACACGAAGCAGTCCCCCTTGAAACCCAGCCCGTCGGTCTCCTCGAAGTACTTGAGGATGCCGCCGTCGAGCTGGTACACCGACTCCACCCCCACGGCCTGCATCAGGATGGCGGCCTTCTCGCAGCGGATGCCGCCGGTGCAGTAGCTGACCACGGTCTTGCCCGCCAGCGCCTGCCGGTTTTCCTGTAGGCGGCCTGGGAACTCGGTGAACTTCCCTAATCCCCAATCGATCGCGCCTTCGAAGGTGCCGGCCGCCACCTCGTAGTCGTTGCGGGTGTCGAGCATCACCACTGGGCGGCCCCCATCGTCATGCCCCTGGGCCAGCCAGCGGCGCAGCACCTGCGGGCTGACGGCCGGAGCGCGCCCCGTGGCGGGGCGGATGGTGGGGTGGTCCATGCGGATGATCTCGTTCCTGACGCGCACCAGCATCTTGCGGAACGGCGCGGTGTCCGTCCAGCTTTCCTTGGGCGACAGGTCGGCAAAGCGCGGATCGCCGCGCATCTCATCGACGAAGGCGCGCACGTCGGCCGCCGGCCCGGCCAGGAAGAAGTTGATCCCTTCGCCGGCCAGCAGGATGGTGCCCTTCAGGCCCAGCTCCAGCGCGCGGTCTTCCAGCCGCTGCCGCCACTCGGCGGCATCGGGCAGGTCGACGAACTTGTAGCAGGAGATGTTGAGTACGGATGGCATGGCCGGCGCAGTGTAGCGTGTTTTTAAGCCAAATTGGCATCCAGGGCAATAGCAGCGAGCGCCTACAGCTCTTCTTTTGATAGTAATTGCAGCCGGTGCACAGCCTCGGTGTCGGTGCGGTAGGTGACGATGCCGCTGGCCGGGCCGAGCAGCCCGGCGCGCTCCAGCGTTTTTTCGACCGGCAGCTTGAGTCCGCTGATGTGCAGCGTGCCGCGCAGCCTGTGCACATGGCTGGCGAGCTGCGCGAACATCTCCACGCCGGTCACGTCGATGCGGTTGATGGGCTGGGCAAACAGCACCACATGCCGCGTGCCGGAAGCCCGCGCGAGGTCGTCGGAAATACGGCTCTCCAGCGCCTTGGCCGAGGCGAAGTCCAGCTCGGCATCCATGCGCAGCGCCAGCAGGTCGTCGGCCAGCGGCGGCAACTGCCACAGGTGGCGGTCGCGCAGGCTGCCGTCCGGGTGCAGGCCGACCTCGATGATGCGCGGATGCAGCCGCTGGTACAGGAAGTGGCTCAGGTTGACCAGCAGCCCGGTGATGACACCCCAGTACAGCCGCGGCGCGGTGAGCAGGGTCACGCCGAAGGTGAGCAGCGCGATGCTGGCCTCCACCCGCGACACGCGCCAGAGTTGGGCCACGAACTTCGGCTTGATGAGCCCGGTGACGGCAGTGACCACAATGGCCGCCAGCACGCCCTGTGGCACGTAGTACAGCGCGGGCGTGAGCCACAGCAGCGCCACCAGCACCAGCACCAGCGCGAACAGCGTGGCCCAGCCGGTCTTGGCGCCGGCATACAGGTTGATGGCCGAGCGCGAGAACGAGGCGCTGGTGGGGAAGGCGCCCACCAGGCCCGAGCTGATCTTGGCCATGCCATGGGCGATCAGGTCCTGGTTCTCGTTCCAGCGCGTGCCGCCCTGGTTGTGCTCGACCTTGGCGCTGGAGGCCGTCTCCAGAAAGCTCACCAGCGTGACCACCAGCACCGGCATCATCAACTGGCCCAGCACCTCCCAGCCCTGCCAGCCGGGCCAGTACCACTGCGGCAGCCCCGAGGGCAGGCTGCCCACGACGGCGCCGCCCCGGTCGGCAAAATCGAAATACCAGCTGATCAGGCCGGCCAGCACGACCACCACGATGGCGGCGGGAAAGCTGGCCTTCCAGCGCTTGAACAGCACCAGCAGCAGCCAGCTGCCGAGACCAAAGCCTGCGCTCGCCAGGTCGAAGTGGTACCACGATGGATCGGACAGCACCGCGCCCCAGGTGGTGCGCAGCCCCAGCAGCGCCGGCAGCTGCGAGGCCAGGATCAGCAGCGCGGCGGCCTGCGTGAAGCCGTTGAGGATGGGCGAGGTGACCAGGTTCAGCAGCCAGCCGAAGCGGACGATGCCGAGCACGATCTGCAGCAGCCCCGAGAGGATCGCCATCCACGCGGCCAGGGCCACCCACTGGGCGCTGCCCGGCTCGGCCAGCCCCGCCAGCGAGGCCCCCACCAGCAACGAGGTGAGCGCGGTCGGCCCCACGCCCAGGCGGGTGGACGAGCTCCACAGCACCGCCACCAGCGGCGGCACCAGCGAGGCGTAGATGCCGGTGACCAGCGGCATGCCGGCCAGCGCCGCATAGGCCACGCCCTGGGGCACCAGCATCAGGCCCACCGTCATCCCCGCCAGGAATTCGCCCTTGAGCAGCTCTCCGGTGGGGCGAGGCCAGGCGAGGAAGGGGAACAGCCGGTGGATCAGTGGTGCGTGCATGGTGGCATTGTGGCCCGCTTGGCGCTGCCAGGCAGTCGCCTTGGCGAGGGAGCGGGCGTTGTCGTTGGTTCTCGGCAGGTATTTTGCGCCGCCGCCGGGCGCATAATCCAGAGCCGGGCCGCGCATTGTCGCGGCCTTGTCCTGAGATTCGAAAAATTCTTCATGCACGACGCACACGCCCATCAACATTGCGACGATCCAGACTGCCACCATGACCACAGCCGTGGCAGCCGGCGCATCTACATCTACTCGCCGGCCGGAGCAGTGCGGGACAAGAAGGCCTTTCGCCGCGCGGTGGCGCGCCTCAAGGCCCTGGGCCACGAGGTCGAGATCGACCCCTCGGCACTCGACTCGCACCAGCGCTTTGCGGGCGACGACGAGGCCCGCCTGGCCGCCATCGCACGGGCCTGCGCCAGCGGCGCCGATGTGGCGCTGATCTCGCGTGGCGGCTATGGCCTGACCCGGCTGCTGCACCGCATTGACTACGACGCCATTGCTCAGGCCATTGCCGGCGGCATGCGCTGGGTGGGCTACAGCGACTTCACCGCGCTGCAGCAGGCGCTGGTGGCCAAGACCGGTGCCGTCACCTGGGCCGGGCCGGCGCTGGTCGAGGATTTCGGCTCGGAGGACGAGTCGGACGACATCATGCTCGACTGCTTCCAGGATCTGCTGGCCGGCAGCGGCGAGGGCGTGGGCTGGCGGCTGCCCAAGGGCGACGAGCCGGCGGATGGCGAAATCTATGTGCCAGAGGCCCAGCTCTGGGGCGGCAACCTGGCCATGGTGGCCTCGCTGCTGGGCACGCCGTACCTGCCCTCGGTCGACGGCGGCATCCTGTTCCTCGAGGACGTGGCCGAGCCACCGTACCGCACCGAGCGCATGCTGACCTCGCTGCTGCACGCCGGTGTGCTGCAGAAGCAGCAGGCCATCGTGCTGGGGCAGTTCTCGAACTACAAGCTCACGCCGCACGACAAGGGCTTCAAGCTGGCCAGCGTGGTGCAATGGGTGCGCGAACAGGCGCAGGTGCCGGTGTTCACCAACCTGCCGTTCGGTCATGTGCCCACCAAGGTGCTGCTGCCGGTGGGCGCGAAGGTATCGCTCAGTGTGGAAGGGCGCGATGCACTGATCTACTGGGGGCACGCATAGAAGGCCATCGCAGCGCAGTCAGAACAAGAGAAGAGGGAGGGAGCCATGGCGAGCATATCCACCGTGGTGTTTGTCGATATTTCGGGCAGCACGGCGCTGTACGAGACGCTGGGCAATGAACAGGCCGCGCATGCGGTCACGGACATCACCGCCTCGGCGCGCAAGGTGATCGAGCAGGCCGGCGGCCGCACCGTGAAGACCATGGGCGACGGCGTGCTGGCGGTGTTTGGCGACAGCGCCGGCGCTGCGTCCGCGCTCAAGCTGGTGATGCGCCGGCACTATGCGCGCTGGCAGAACACCCCCGCCGCCGCGCAGTTCCATGTGCGCGCGGGCGTGTGCACCGGCGAGGTGGTGTCGTTGGGCGATGACTGCTACGGCGACGCCGTCAACATGGCCGCGCGCCTGTGCGAGAAGGCCGGGCAGCGCGAGGTGTGGGTCAGCGCATCGACCATGGCCTCGGCCGCGCGGGCCGATCTCGAGTTCCTGCCACTGGGCTGGATGGAGGTGCGCGGCAAGGCCGAGCCGCAACTGCTGTTCCAGATGCAGTGGGCCGAGCCCGAGTCGAACGAGGTGGTGACCGTCTACGACTCCATCCTGCCGATCACCGAGCCGGAAACCATGGTGCCGCTGAAGCTGCGCCTGGTGGCCAACGGCCTGGAGAAAACCTTTTCGCTACAGGAAATGCCGGTGCAGATCGGCCGCTCGTCCGACTCGGACTGGTGCGTGGCCGACCGGCGCGTCTCGCGCCAGCATGGCCGGGTGGACATGCGCAACGGCGCCCTGGTCTACACCGACCTGAGCCGCTATGGCACCTGGGTGGTGTTTGCCGACAGTGCGCCCATGGTGCTGCGGCGCGAGTCATGCCAATTGCACGGCTCGGGCGTGATTGCGCTGGGCGTCACTACCGAGGACCGCACGGCGCCGTGCACCATGTTCTCGGTGTACCACGCCTAGTCAGGGCGCCAGCGCCGCCAGCAGCTCGCCGAGCGCGGCCTGGCTGGTGGGGCGCACCACGCGGGCCACTTCCTGGCCATCGCGCAGCGCGATCAGCGTCGGCCACAGCTTGACGCGGTAGCTGCGGCCCAGGGGTTTGCCGGGGCCGTCTTCGACCTTGACATGGGCAATGTCGGCGCGGCCGGCCAGCGCCTGCTCGATCAGCGGCTGCGCGCCGGTGCAGTGCGGGCACCAGGGCGTGCCGAACTCCAGCACGGCCAGGCCGCTGCGCTGCTCCATGGATGCGCGGGTGGGTTCCTGGGCGAGATGTTGGGCTGAATAGCTCATGGGCTGGTTTCCATTCGGTGGCGGCTTACCGCAGGGCGAGCGACTGCTCCAGCCATTGCAGATCCGCCGGGGTATTGGCGTTGAAGAAGCTGGCCGGCCCGTCGGGCTCGACCAGCACCTGCACGAAGGCATGCTGCTGAGCCCATTGCCGCACGCGTTGGCCGTCTTGCTCCAGGAAGTTCCGCAGGCTGGCCCGCAGCGATGCCTTCATCAGGCAGAACACCGGCTGGAGCACACGGGCACCGTCGTCGCCGGGCGTGCACACCATGGCGATATCGGCCTGCCCAGCCTGCGCTGCGGCAGCCAGGCGTGCGACCAGATCGGCGGGAAAACGCGGCGTGTCGCAGGGCACGGTCACCAGCCAGGGGGTGCGGCAATGCTCCAGCCCGGCCAGAAAACCGGCCAACGGCCCGGCATGCCGAGGCGTGGAGACGTCGAAACCCGCGTCGCTGACCACGGGCCAGCCCAGGGCCTGGTACTGCGCGATGTGCCGGTTGGCGTTGAGCAGCAGCGGCCCGACCTGCGGCGCCAGCTGCTGCGCGGCCCAGGCGGCCAGCGGCCGGCCCTGCAGCAGCACGAGTCCCTTGTCCGCATGACCCATGCGCGAGCCTTCGCCGCCCGCCAGCACCAGGCCGGTGATGTCCGTGCCCACCATGTCAGCCGCCGATGTAGCTCATCTCGATGCGCTGGCGGCCGGCGGCTTCCGCGGCGCTTTGCTGGCTGCGGCGTTCGGAGTAGTTGTCGTCGCGCTGGCGCCAGACGCCTGCCAGGGCCTGGGCGATCTGCGCGTCGCTGTAGTCGCCGCGCAGCAGGCTGCGCAGGTCCCAGCCGGTGCTGGCGAACAGGCACAGGAACAACCGGCCCTCGGTGGACAGGCGAGCCCGGTTGCAGTCGCCGCAGAAGGCGTGCGAGACGCTGCTGATGAGCCCGATCTCGCCGAGGCTGCGGTCATGCTTGCCGTCGGCGCCGGCATAACCCCATCGCGAGGCAGTCTCACCGACTGCCGTGGCGGCCAGCGGCACCAGTGCGTGGTGCTCCTGCAGGCGCGCCAGCAGTTCGTCGGAGGGCAGCACGTCCTGCATGCGCCAGCCGTTGGTCGCGCCCACGTCCATGTATTCGATGAAGCGCAGCGTGACGCCGCTGCCGCGGAAATGCTGCGCCATGGCCACGACCTCGTGGTCGTTCACGCCGCGCTGCACCACCATGTTGACCTTGATGTTGGCAAAGCCGATGGCCTGCGCGGTCTCGATGCCATCGAGCACCGCGGACACCGGGAAGTCCATGTCGTTCATGCGCCGGAACAATGCGTCGTCCAGGCTGTCGAGGCTCACCGTCAGGCGCTGCAGCCCGGCATCCTTCAGTGCCCGCGCCTTGCGGGTCAGCAATGAGCCATTGGTGGTGAGGGTCAGGTCGGGCGCCTCGCCCTGAAGGGTACGCAGCTCGGCCAACTGGCTGATCAGCACCTCGAGGTTCTTGCGCAGCAGTGGCTCGCCGCCGGTGATGCGCAGCTTGCCCACGCCCAGGCGCAGGAAGATGCGGGCCAGCCGGGTGATTTCCTCGAAGCTCAGCAACGCCGCGTGCGGCAGGTAGGGGTAGTCCTTGTGGAAGACGTCCTTGGGCATGCAGTAGCTGCAGCGGAAGTTGCAGCGGTCGGTGACGCTGATGCGCAGGTCATGCAGCAGCCGGTGCCGCTGGTCGGGCACGAGGTCCGGCGGCCAGCTATCGCTGTCGCCGATGGGGGGAATCGGGAACGTGGGCGCAACACCGCGGTCGGCGGCGCGCAGGTCCACGAGCGGGATCACGGGTTGAGGCATGGGGCCAATGGTACCCGAGCCTGCATGGCTGCGCGCCCGGCGTTGCTATCGTTTCCAGCCGACGAATTGAGGGTAGATGCGTGCGACGGCGGCGCCGTTGAAGTCCCAGCCGGTGCACTGGCCCAGGTGGCGCGGCGGCTGGCTGGGGTCGAGGGCGGCGAACGAGCCCTGCACCGACTGGAAGGCGGCCGTGGCCATGTTGAACAGCAACTCGCGCATATGGGTGCAGCCCTGCACGTTCCCCAGGTTCTGTTCGATGGACTTGCGCCAGCCGCGCGCCATGCTGCAGCCGACCATGCGCTGCATGGTGTCCAGCGCCGGGGGACAGGTGTCGTGCGGATGGGCGTCCATCGCGGCTTCGATGGCCTGCACCACCAGCCGGCCATCCACCGTGGCCCGGATCCACATGTGGTGGATGGCGCTGCCTGCCTTGACGACGCGCGGGCCGGAGAGGGTGACGTCGTAGGGCTTGGTGTCCAGTAGTTCGCCCTCGATGTCCCACAGCCCGTCGTCGCGCTTGAAGCTGCGGTAGCGCACGTCGCGTGAATGGCCAGGGGTGCGGGAGGCGGACGGAGACAGGGGCATGGGGCGGATTACCGAGCGAACGAATGCAGTGACTATCGCGCAAACCGCCGGGCTTGTCAGTGCAGCAGGCGACAGTCCCCGGCCTCCGCGCAGGTTCAGCCGTGGCGGATGGCGACGGTCTTGAGCACCGTGAAGCCATACAGCGCCTCGAAGCCCTTCTCGCGGCCGTGGCCGCTGGACTTGACGCCGCCGAACGGCAGTTCCACGCCGCCGCCCGCGCCGTAGTTGTTGATGAAGACCTGGCCGCTCCGAATCGCCCGGGCCATGCGGAACTGGCGGCTGCCGTCGCGCGTCCACACGCCGGCGACCAGGCCGAAGTCGGTCGCATTGGCCATGGCGATGGCTTCCTCCTCGGTGTCGAAGGCCATGCTGCTGAGCACCGGGCCGAAGACTTCGTCCTGCGCCAGGCGGTGCTGCACGGGCACGTCGCGCAGCAGGGTAGGGGCCTGGTAGTAGCCGGTGTCGGGCGCATCGTCGACGATGCTGCCCTCGGCCACGACGGCGATGCCGTCGTTGTGTGCGTCCGAGAGGAAGTCCCACACCCGCTGCTGCTGGCTCTGGCGGATCAGCGGGCCCAGGTCGAGGTCCTGGCTGGCCGGCCCGACGCGCAGCGCCTCGAAGGCCGAGGCCAGGCGGGCGAGCAGGGTTTCGTAGATCGAGCGTTCCACCAGCAGGCGCGAGCCGGCCGAGCAGGTCTGGCCGGAGTTCTGGGTGATGGCATTGATGATGACGGGAATCGCCGCATCCAGGTCGGCATCGGCAAACACGATCTGCGGGCTCTTGCCGCCCAGCTCCAGCGTGCAGGGGCAGTGGCGCTCGGCCGCGGCCTGCTGGATCAGCGTGCCGACCCGGGGGCTGCCGGTGAAGCTGATGTGCTGCACGCCGGGGTTGCGGGCCAGGGCCTCGCCGACCTCGTGCCCATAGCCGGTCACCACGTTGATGGCGCCGGCCGGAAAGCCTACGTCCGATGCCAGCTGCGCCACGCGCAGCACGCTCAGGCAGGCATCCTCGGATGGCTTGACCACGCAGACATTGCCGGCGGCAAGCGCACCGCCCACGCAGCGGCCGAAGATCTGCATCGGGTAGTTCCAGGGCACGATATGGCCGGTCACGCCGTGCGGCTCGCGCCAGGTCAGCACGCTGAAGCCAGGGGTATAGGGGATGGTCTCGCCGTGCAGCTTGTCGCAGGCGCCAGCGTAGAACTCGAAATAGCGCGCCAGGGCCTGCACGTCGGCACGGGCCTGCTTGGTGGGCTTGCCGCAGTCGCGCTGCTCGATGGCGGCCAGCTCGTCGGCGTGGGCCAGCACGGCCTGGGAAAGCTTGAGCAGCAGGCGCCCGCGCTCCAGCGGCGCCAGCTTGCTCCAGACGTTGTCGTAGCACAGGCGCGCGGCCTGCACGGCATGGTCCACGTCTTCGGCATTGCCGCGCTGGATCTCGTCGTACGGCTGGCCGTCGGAGGGATCGATCACGGCAATTGTTTTGCCCGATAGCGAAGGAACGGCCGCATTGGCGATATGGTGGAACTGCATGATTCTCCCCTGGAGGCAAGGCTGTGGACCCGCGCCGGCAACGGCAGAGGGCGACGATGCCGGGCAAGTCTACGCCATGTGGCGCGCGAAGCGCCTAAAATCACGCGGTTTGGCTGTCACCCGGGCGGGTGCGCAAGCCGGGATGTTTTTCTCTTTCTCTACCTAGGAAGCCTATGTCGTTCGAAAAAGTGCCTGCAGGCAGCAAAGCCCCCGAAGTGTTCAACGTGGTGATCGAGATCTCGGCCAATGCCGCGCCGATCAAGTATGAAGTGGACAAGGAAGCCGACGCCGTCTTCGTGGACCGCTTCATGACCACCGCCATGCACTATCCCGCCAACTACGGCTACGTGCCCCAGACCCTGTCGGGCGACGGCGACCCGGTGGACGTGCTGGTGATGACCCCGTTCCCGCTGCCTCCGGGCGTGGTCGTGCCCTGCCGCGCACTGGGCATCCTGATGATGGAAGACGAGGCCGGCGTCGACGGCAAGGTGCTGGCCGTGCCCACGCAGAAGATCCTGCCCCAGTACGCCAAGATCGAGTCGATCGACGACATCCCCGAGATCACGCTCAAGCAGATCTCGCACTTCTTCGAGCACTACAAGGACCTGGAGCCGGGCAAGTGGGTCAAGGTGACCGGCTGGCAGGGCGTGGATGCGGCCAAGAAGGAAGTCGTGGACGGCATCGCCAATTACAAGAAGTAAGCCATGTGCCGGCCCAGGCCGGCCTGCGCGAAGAAACCGGGCAATGTCCCGGTTTTTTTATGGATGCGCGGCTGCCCGCGGGTAGACTGGCTGCCCAGTTTCAGGAGAGTTCGATGGCGGATGTGGTGGATTGCGTGGTGATTGGCGCGGGCGTCGTGGGGCTGGCGGTGGCCCGGCGCCTGGCGCTGGCCGGCCGTGAGGTGATGGTGCTCGAAGCCCAGGATGCGATTGGCACCGGCACCAGTTCGCGCAACAGCGAGGTGATCCATGCCGGCATCTACTACCCCGAGGGCTCGCTGAAGGCGCGCCTGTGCGTGCAAGGCAAGGAGCTGCTCTATGCCTATTGCGCCGAGCGCGGCATCGATCACCGCCGCTGCGGCAAGCTGATCGTCGCCACCTCCGAAGCCCAGCGTGGCGAGCTGCAGAACATTGCCCGGCATGCGGCTGCCAATGGCGTCGATGACCTGGTCCTGCTCGACCGGGCCCAGGCCCGGCAGCTGGAGCCCGCGCTGGAATGCGTGGCGGCGCTGCATTCCCCCAGCACCGGCATCGTCGACAGCCATGGCCTGATGTTGGCGCTGCAAGGCGACCTGGAGCATGCCGGCGGCATGGTGATCTTCAATGCGCCGCTGGTGCATGCGCAATGCGGGGCCGAGGTGGATGGCGTCTCCGGCATCCTGCTGCGCACCGAGGACGGCACCGAGCTGCTGGCGCGTACCGTCGTCAATGCGGCCGGCCTGTGGGCGCCCGACCTGGCGGGCAGGTTCGAAGGGCTGGACGCGCAGCACGTGCCCAAGGCCTACTACGCTAAGGGCAACTATTTCGTGCTGTCGGGCCGGGCACCGTTCACGCACCTGATCTATCCGGTGCCCGAGGCGGCTGGGCTGGGCGTGCACCTGACGCTGGACCTGGGCGGACAGGCCAAGTTCGGGCCCGACGTGCAATGGGTGGAGCATGCCGACGACCTGCTGGTGGACCCAGCGCGCGGCGACGTGTTCTACGCCGCGGTACGAAGCTACTGGCCCGCCCTGCAGGATGGGCAGTTGCAGACGGGCTATGCCGGCATCCGCCCCAAGATCAGCGGCCCGGGCCAGCCGTCGGCCGATTTCTGCATCCAGGATGCCGGAGTCCATGGCGTGCCGGGGCTGGTGAATCTCTTCGGCATCGAGTCGCCGGGGCTCACGAGCTGCCTAGCCATTGCCGACGAAGTCGCGGGCCGGCTGGCGTAGCGAATCTGCGGGAGTAGGCCTGCTCCGACAGCCCCGTGCGTAGTTACCATGCGCCGGCAGTGCTACATATTCCGTTACCATCGGACCAGGCTGCGGCACCGGGCCTGGCGCCCGCGATGCCGCGATTCCCTCCATCCCTGTGAAACAAGAAAAGGATGCATATGCGTATTTCTTCGAATCTGAGCGACACCGTCTCCAGCGCCCAGGCGGACCTGGAAAAGCTGGTCAGCGATCTGCGCGGTGTTCTGTCGAGCAAGGACCTGGACAACCTGCCCGAGATCCGCCAACTGCGTGCGCGCCTGGACGAGACCGTCGGCAATGCGCGCGACGGCGCCATCCGCGCCGCCCAGGATGCCGCCCGCCAGGCTAAGGAAGCTGCGCTGGCCGCTGACCGCTACGCCCACGACGAGCCTTGGCGCGTGGCCGGGGCTGCGCTGGCCGTGGGTGCCTTGATCGGCTTCCTGTTCTCGCGCCGCTGAGCCGGTCCCGCCAGGCCTGCGTAACCAAAGCCTGCATGCCGGTGAAGCGCCGGTGCCTGCAGGCTTCAGATGGGGGGATTCATGAATTGGTTGTCTTTGCTGGGCCTGGACTCCTGGGTCGATCGCTGGCGCACGAGCCTGCACGAGGGCACGATTGCCGTCGAAGACCGTATGGATTTGCTGGCCCTCGAGTGGCGCCAGCAAAAGCAGTACCTGCAATACCTGCTGGTGGTGGGGCTGGTCGCGGCCGGCCTGACCATCGTGGCGCTGGTCGCGCTGTCGACGGCCATCGTGGTGCATTTCTGGGACACGCCGAGCCGCGTGACCGCCGCCTGGTGCGTGGCGCTGGTGTGGATGGTGGCCTGGGTGGCGGTGCTGGTGTCGCTGGTCGGCACGGTGCGCAAGGCGTCGCAGGCGTTTTCGCTGAGCCGGCGCGAGCTGCGCAAGGACTGGCGGACCTTCAAGGGCCGGTTGTGATCCACCGATGAGAGAGATACCTGCATGACCGACCACCGCTCCCACGACGATTCGCACCACAACCATCCCGCTGCCGGGCCGGTGAGCCCGGAAGCCCAGGAGGTGCTGGCCCGCATCCAGGCTCAGCGCGAGCGCCTGCGGGCCCGTCAGGCTGCGCAGCGCCAGGCCGCAGCCTTGCAGCACGCCCATCCGGTGGCGCGGGATACCAGCTATGGGCCGCTGGTGGAAAGGGCGGTTGCCTTTGGCCGCCAGCATCCGGTGGCCTGTGCTGCAGCGCTGGGCCTGTCGCTGGTGCTGGGGCCGCGCCGGCTGATCCGCTTCGCGGCCTTTGCCTTGCCGCTGGCGATGAAGCTGCGCAAATAGGCGACAGGATTCCTGGTAGCCCCAAAAAGCGGCCTGGCCGCTTTTTTTACGTCCATCCAGCAGGATCAGGCGGGGGCGTAGGGCGCGAAGCGGCGGGCGTTCGGATCGATGCTGAGCGGGCGTCCGAGCGCCGGAAAGGCCCGTTGCACGCAATTTTCCCGGTCGCAGACCTTGCAGCCCGCACCGATGGGGACGGCCCGCTCCGGGGTTTCGAGCCCCAGGCCATCGGCATAGACCAGCCGGTGGGCATGGCGTGCATCGCAGCCCAGTGCTACCGAGAAAACGCGGCGTGGCGTCCCGTAGCCGCCGAGCCGGTGCTCCACCGTGCGCGCAATCCAGAGGTAGGTGCGCTCGTCGGGCATGCGGGCCAGTTGCGTGAGTATCTTGCCGGGCTGGGAGAAGGCGTCATACACGTTCCAGAGCGGACAGGTGCCGCCGGAGCGCGAGAAGTGGAAATCCACCGAAGACTGGCGCTTGGACATGTTGCCGGCGCAATCCACCCGCACAAAGAAGAACGGAATGCTGTGCGGGTGCGAATGCCGCATGGTGGACAGGCGGTGGCCTACCGTCTCGAAGCCCACCCCAAAGCGTTCGCCGAGCAGGTCGATGTCGTAGCGCAGCTCGTCGGCGGTGTTCTGGAAGAGCCGGTTGGGCAGCAGCAGTGCGCCGGCGAAATGGTTGGCGAAGCCGATGCGCGCCAGCGCGCGTGCCTCGTCGCTGCCGAAACGGGCCGCATCGATGAAGCCGTCGATGGTGGGCCCCGATTCCAGCAGCGCCAGCTGGATGCCGAGCTGAAATGCTTGCTGCCCGGCGCTCAGCCCGGTGGCCAGGTGCAGTTCCCGGGCCTGGGATTCCAGCCAGCGCAACGGCTGCTCGGCTGCGGGGGAGCCAGGGTCGCGTCGCACGGCGATGCCATGGCGCGCCTGCAGCCTCAGTTCCAGCGCCGCCGCCAGCTGGACGGCGTGCGGGGCATGGGGATCGAAATAGTGGGGCTGCAACTGCTGGTACAGCTGCTCGGCCTGCTCATCCAGCAGGGCCAGGTGCTGGTGGCCGGCATAGAAGAACTCCCGCACTTCCTCGTAGGGCTGCACAGGCGCCGCGGCGGCATGCGGGAGCTGGTCGCCGTAGGTGTTCTCGGCAATCAGCGACAGGCGCTCTTCGGTGGCCCTCAAGCGCTTGTGCATGCCCACGATGGCGCGGGTCGCGGCCGGCAGCTGCTGGGCGAGGATCTTGGTCTCCGACAGGGGAACCTGGTCGCCATCCGGCATCTCGGCCAACACGTTGCGCAACTCGCCCAGCTGCCGCGCCTGGGTGTCCTCGGAGAACTGCTGCAGGTCGATGCCGAATGCCGCCTGCAGCCGCAGCAGCACATTAACCGTCAGCGGCCGCTGGTTGTTCTCGATCTGGTTGAGATAGCTGGATGACACCTTCAGCGCCTGTGCCAGCGCAGCCTGGGTCAGGCTGCGCTGCTCCCGCAGCGTCTTGAGGTGGGTGCCCATGAAGGCCTTGCTCATGTTTGCAAACCTCGCAAATTTACAGAGTTAATTCGCAAGAATTTCACTTCTTGTCATTGCGTATCTTCGCTATTTTTGCGAAGATTGTAAACATGGATATCACAGGATAAGCACCATGGCTTTCGATTTTGGAGATCTGCAGCGCTGGAACCTCGCGGCCGGCAAGTCGGCCCCCCAGGGCAACGTGGACGCCTTGAACTGGGTCACGCCGGACGGCATCACCGTCAAGCCCCTGTACACCGCGGCCGACCTGCAAGGCTTGCAACATACCGACACGCTGCCCGGTTTTGAGCCCTACATCCGCGGCCCGCAGGCCACGATGTACGCGGTGCGCCCCTGGACCATCCGCCAGTACGCGGGCTTCTCGACCGCCGAGGAGTCCAATGCCTTCTACCGCCGGGCACTGGCCGCCGGCGGGCAGGGCGTGTCCGTGGCCTTCGACCTGGCCACGCACCGCGGCTACGACAGCGACCATCCGCGCGTCACCGGCGACGTGGGCAAGGCTGGCGTGGCGATCGACAGCGTGGAAGACATGAAGATCCTGTTCGACGGCATCCCGCTCGACAAGGTCTCCGTCTCGATGACCATGAACGGCGCCGTGCTGCCGGTGCTGGCCGGCTATGTGGTGGCGGCCGAGGAGCAGGGCGTGGCGCAGGACCAGCTCTCCGGAACGATTCAGAACGACATTCTGAAAGAGTTCATGGTGCGCAACACCTACATCTACCCGCCCAAGCCGTCGATGAAGATCATCGGCGACATCATCGAGTACACGAGCCAGAACATGCCCAAGTTCAACTCGATCTCGATCTCGGGCTACCACATGCAGGAAGCCGGCGCCAACCAGGCGCTGGAGCTGGCCTTCACGCTGGCCGACGGCAAGGAGTATGTGAAGACCGCCATCGCCAAGGGCATGGACGTGGACGCGTTCGCGGGCCGCCTGTCGTTCTTCTGGGCGGTGGGCATGAACTTCTACCTGGAGATCGCCAAGATGCGCGCCGCGCGCCTGCTGTGGTGCCGCATCATGAAGGACTTCAACGCCAAGAACCCCAAGAGCCTGATGCTGCGCACCCACAGCCAGACCAGCGGCTGGAGCCTGACCGAGCAGGACCCCTACAACAACGTGGTGCGCACCACCATCGAGGCCATGGCGGCCGTGTTTGGCGGCACCCAGAGCCTGCACACCAATGCCCTGGACGAAGCGATCGCGCTGCCTACCGAATTCTCGGCCCGCATCGCGCGCAACACCCAGCTCATCATCCAGGAAGAGACCCACATCACCAATGTGATCGACCCCTGGGCCGGCAGCTACCTGATGGAGAAGCTGACGCAGGACATGGCCGATGCCGCCTGGAAGATCATCGAGGAAGTGGATGCCATGGGCGGCATGACCGCCGCCGTGGACAGCGGCTGGGCCAAGCTCAAGATCGAGGCCGCGGCCGCCGAGAAGCAGGCGCGCATCGACTCGGGCAAGGAAGTCATCGTCGGTGTCAACAAGTACAAGCTGGCCAAGGAAGACCCGGTCGACATCCTCGAGGTGGACAACGTCAAGGTGCGCGACAGCCAGATCGCCCGCCTGAAGAATATCAAGCAAAAACGCGATCAAACCCAGGTGGAGCAAGCGCTAGCTGCTCTCACATCTGCAGCAGAATCCGGTGAAGGCAACCTGCTGCATCTGGCGATCAACGCCGTGCGCCTGCGCGCCACGGTGGGTGAAGTCTCCGACGCGCTGGAAAAGGTCTTCGGCCGCCACCGCGCCGATACGCAGAAGGTGACCGGTGTGTACGCGGCCGCCTACGACTCGGCCGAAGGCTGGGAAAAGCTGAAGGGCGAAATCGCCGCCACGGCCGAGGAACTGGGCCGCCGCCCGCGCGTGATGATCGCCAAGCTGGGCCAGGACGGCCACGACCGCGGTGCCAAGGTGGTGGCCACGGCCTTCGCCGACCTGGGCTTCGACGTGGACATGGGCCCGCTGTTCCAGACGCCCGAGGAGTGCGCGCGCCAGGCCATCGAGAACGACGTGCACGCCGTCGGCGTGTCCACGCTGGCCGCAGGCCACAAGACCCTGGTGCCGGCCATCATCGAGGCGCTGAAAGAGCAGGGCGCGGACGACATCATCGTCTTCGTCGGCGGCGTGATCCCGGCGCAGGACTACGACTTCCTCTATGGCGCCGGCGTCAAGGGCGTCTACGGCCCGGGCACGCCGATCCCGGCCAGCGCCAAGGATGTGCTGGAGCAGATCAAGAAGGCAGCATTGGCATGACGCTGGGCGCCAATGGCAGCCAGCCCTTGGGCCACGAATCGATGAACGCACCGCCACTGCCCTGGCTGGACGGCATCCTGCATGGCGCCTCGCCGCAGAAGCGCCGCGCCATGGCCAAGGCCATCACGCTGCTGGAATCCACCCGCGCCGACCACCGTGCGCAGGCCGACGCCATGCTGACCGCGCTGCTGCCGCACACGGGCCGGGCGTTTCGCCTGGGCATCAGCGGCGTGCCCGGCGTGGGCAAGAGCACCTTCATCGAATCGCTGGGCCTGTACCTGATCGCCCAGGGGCTGAAGGTGGCGGTGCTGGCCATCGATCCCTCGTCCACCGTGTCGGGGGGCTCCATCCTCGGCGACAAGACGCGCATGGAGCAGCTCTCGGTCAACGAGAACGCCTACATCCGCCCCAGCCCCAGCAGCGGCACGCTGGGCGGCGTAGCCGAGAAGACGCGCGAGGCCATGCTGGTCTGCGAGGCCGCGGGCTATGACGTGGTGATCATCGAGACCGTGGGCGTGGGCCAGAGCGAGATCGCGGTGCACGGCATGACCGACATGTTCGTGCTGCTGCAACTGCCCAACGCCGGCGACGACCTGCAGGCCATCAAGAAGGGCGTGATGGAGATCGCCGACCTGGTCGTCATCAACAAGGCCGACATCGACCCCCACGCTGCCACCCGCGCCCAGGCGCAGATCACCTCCAGCCTGCGCCTGCTGGGCATGCACGGCAACCCCGACCATGCCACGACCGGGGCGCTGTGGCAGCCGCGCGTGGTGCAGATCAGCGCCTTGCTGGGGCAGGGCGTGGAAGGCTTCTGGCAGGCGGTGGCGAGCTACCGCGAGATGCAGACCGCCAACGGGCGCCTGCAGTTGCGCCGCGAAAAGCAGGCGCTGGCCTGGATGTGGGAGCGTATCGACCACGGGCTCAAGCAGGCCTTTCGCGCGCACCCCCAGGTCAAGGCTATGCTGCCGCAGTTGCAGGCCGACGTGGCGGCCGGGCGTATCGCGGCATCGACCGCAGCAAGAAATCTGCTCGCAGCGCAATCCAGTCAAGCGCTGCCAGCTACTGATTGAATAGCAATTTCAACGAAAGAGCGATCATGCAAGACATCCTCAAACAATTGGAGAACAAGCGCGAGCAGGCCCGCCAGGGTGGCGGCGAGAAGCGCATCGCCGCGCAGCACAAGAAGGGCAAGCTCACGGCGCGCGAGCGCATCGAGCTGCTGCTGGACGACGGCACCTTCGAGGAATGGGACATGTTCGTCGAGCACCGCTGCACCGACTTCGGCATGCAGGAGCAGAAGATCCCCGGCGACGGCGTGGTCACCGGCTACGGCATGATCAACGGCCGCCTGGTGTTCGTGTTCAGCCAGGACTTCACAGTGTTCGGCGGCGCGCTCTCCGAGACGCATGCCGAGAAGATCTGCAAGATCATGGACCAGGCGATGAAGGTGGGCGCCCCGGTGATCGGCCTGAACGACTCGGGCGGTGCGCGCATCCAGGAGGGCGTGGCCTCGCTCGGCGGCTATGCCGACGTGTTCCAGAAGAACGTGCTGGCCTCGGGCGTGGTGCCCCAGATCTCGATGATCATGGGCCCGTCCGCCGGCGGCGCGGTGTATTCGCCGGCCATGACGGACTTCATCTTCATGGTCAAGGACAGCTCCTACATGTTCGTGACCGGCCCCGAGGTGGTGAAGACCGTCACGCACGAGGAAGTCACGGCCGAGGAACTGGGCGGCGCTGTCACCCACACCACCAAGAGCGGCGTGGCCGACCTGGCCTTCGAGAACGACGTGGAGGCGCTGATGATGCTGCGCCGCCTGTACAACTACCTGCCGCTGAACAACCGCGAGAAGGCGCCCGTGCGCCGCACCACCGACCCGAGCGACCGCGCCGACCTGTCGCTGGACACCCTGGTGCCCGACAACCCGAACAAGCCCTACGACATGAAGGAGCTGATCGTCAAGACCGTGGACGACGGCGACTTCTTCGAGCTGCAGCCCGACTACGCCAAGAACATCATCATCGGCTTTGCACGCATGGCCGGGCAGACGGTGGGCGTCGTCGCCAACCAGCCGCTGGTGCTGGCCGGCTGCCTGGACATCAAGAGCTCCATCAAGGCCGCGCGCTTCGTGCGCTTCTGCGATGCGTTCAACATCCCCGTCGTCACCTTCGTGGACGTGCCCGGCTTCATGCCCGGCACCAGCCAGGAATACGGCGGCATCATCAAGCACGGCGCCAAGCTGCTGTACGCCTATGCCGAGGCCACGGTGCCCAAGATCACCATCATCACGCGCAAGGCCTACGGCGGCGCCTACGACGTGATGGCCTCCAAGCACCTGCGCGGCGACGTGAACCTGGCCTGGCCCCATGCCGAGATCGCGGTGATGGGCGCCAAGGGCGCGGTCGAGATCATCTTCCGCGAGGACAAGAACGACCCCGCCAAGCTCGCCGCCAAGGAGGCCGAGTACAAGGCCCGCTTCGCCAACCCCTTCGTGGCCGGCGCGCGCGGCTTCATCGACGACGTGATCCTGCCGCACGAGACGCGCAAGCGCATCTGCCGCAGCCTGGTCATGCTGCAGAATAAGAAGCTGGACAACCCCTGGCGCAAGCACGGCAACATCCCGCTGTAAAGCCACGCAGACTCCAGGCCGCCATGCTGTCCCTTCCCATCCCCGCACTGAACCATGCCGCACGCATGGCGCTGCTCGGCGCCTGCCTGCTGCTGGCCGGCGGTGGGGCGGGGGCACAGGAGCGTTCTGCCATGGAGCTGGCCGACAGTGCCCGGCTCTATGACATGGGCTCCATCGCCGATGCGGGCGGGCGGGGTGCACGCTGGTGGGTGGAGGCCGTGCCGCAAGGCGGCAATCCGGCCTCGCCCTGCGCGCCCCGCACGCTGCACGTGCTGGTGGATGTGCACATGCAGCTGGCCCGCGAGGGCGTGGCCCGCGAGTGGATGCAGCTGGCGCACCAGCGCTGGGTGCAGGACTGCGCCGCCGAGCGGCGCGCCACCGCGCCGATGATGGTGCGCATCCAGATCCACCAGGGCTTCGAGCTGGCGCCAGACGCATCCGGCCACATGCCGCGCGGCCTGGTGAATGCGATGGCGGCCTTCCAGAACGGCAGCCTGTCGTTCCAGCAGTACCAGAACAGTGCTGCCCAGGCGCCGGCGCAGTCGCCCGACGAGGGCAACGGGTACGAGGCCAATGCCCAGCGCCTGTCCCGCCTGGCCCAGCGCTACCAGGCGGGCCGCGTGATGGACATGCAGGGCCTGGACCGCCTGCGCTCGAAGCCGGTGGAAAAGGTGCTGCTGATGGCCATCCAGCCGGGTGCGCTGGTAGGGCGCAACAAGCGTGTCGTGCACGGCGCGCGGCACGAGGGTTGGGACGCCAGTTCCGCCGTGGTGGAAGGCGCCGAGGTGGCCAAGTGGAACGACGACAGCCGCATGGTGGCCGTGCGCGTGAAGGCGCGCTCGACCGACGTGCGCACGCCGGACCGGTGGGTGCTGACGCTACTGGGAAGCCAGCCCTGCCGCCAGCGCGATTGCGAAGATTTCTTGCTGATGCCCGGAGGGCAGTGGATCACCCAGCGCGAGCTGCACTGATGCCCCCGAGGCCATGACCGATTGATTGACAGATAGATACCGAGACCAGGAGCGAACCCTATGTTTTCCAAGATCCTGATTGCCAACCGTGGCGAAATCGCTTGCCGAGTAATTGCTACTGCCCGCAAGATGGGCATCGCCACCGTCGCCGTCTACTCCGACGCCGACAAGGACGCGCGCCACGTCAAGCTGGCCGACGAGGCCGTGCACATCGGCGCCGCGCCGTCGCGCGAGTCCTACCTGCTGGCCGACAAGATCATTGCCGCCTGCAAGCAGACCGGCGCCCAGGCCGTGCATCCCGGCTATGGCTTCCTGTCCGAGAACGAGGCCTTCGCGCGCCGCGTGGAGGAAGAGGGCATCACTTTCATCGGCCCCAAGCATGCGGCCATTGCCGCGATGGGCGACAAGATCGCCTCGAAGAAGCTGGCGAACGAGGCCAAGGTCAACACCATCCCCGGCTACAACGACCCGATCTCGGGCCCCGAGCAGGCGGTGGAGATCGCCAAGGACATCGGCTACCCGGTGATGATCAAGGCCTCGGCCGGCGGCGGCGGCAAGGGCCTGCGCGTGGCCTACAACGACAAGGAAGCCTTCGAGGGCTTCGCCAGCTGCCAGAACGAGGCCCGCAACAGCTTCGGCGATGACCGCGTGTTCATCGAGAAGTTCGTGCAGGAGCCGCGCCACATCGAGATCCAGGTGCTGGGCGACGGACACGGCAACGTGGTCTACCTGAACGAGCGCGAATGCTCGATCCAGCGCCGCCACCAGAAGGTGATCGAGGAGGCGCCGTCGCCCTTCATCAGCGACGCCACCCGCAAGGCCATGGGCGAGCAGGCCGTGGCGCTGGCCAAGGCCGTGGGCTACCAGAGCGCAGGCACGGTGGAATTCGTGGTCGGCAAGGACCAGGACTTCTACTTCCTCGAGATGAACACCCGCCTGCAGGTGGAGCACCCGGTGACCGAGTGCATCACCGGTTTGGACCTGGTCGAGCAGATGATCCGCGTGGCCGCCGGCGAAAAGCTCTCGTTCGCGCAGGGCGATGTGCAGCGCAACGGCTGGGCCATCGAGTGCCGCATCAACGCCGAAGATCCGTTCCGCAACTTCCTGCCGTCCACCGGCCGCCTGGTGCGCTTCCAGCCGCCCGAGCAGAGCATGTGGCAGGCCGACACCGAACACCTGCAGGGTGTGCGCGTGGACACCGGCGTGTACGAGGGCGGCGAGATCCCGATGTACTACGACTCGATGATCGCCAAGCTCATCGTGCACGGCAAGGACCGCAACGAGGCCATCGCCAAGATGCGCGAGGCGCTCAACGGCTTCGTGATCCGCGGCATCAGCAGCAACATCCCGTTCCAGGCCGCGCTGCTGGCCCACCCCAAGTTCGTGTCGGGCGAGTTCAACACCGGCTTCATCGCCGAGCACTACGGCCAGGGTTTCCATGCCGAGGATGTGCCGCACGACGACCCCGATTTCCTCGCTGCGCTGGCGGCCTTCATGAACCGCCGCTACCGCAGCCGCGCCGCCTCCATCAGCGGCCAGGTGCAGGGCCATGAGGTCAAGGTGGGCGTGGACTACACCGTGGTCGTGCTGGGCGCCGAAGGCCAGAACCGCCATGTGCAGGCCCATGTGACCGACTTCGAGCGCGACACCCGCTCGGCCAAGGTGGAGATCGGCGGCAAGCACTACGACTTCCAAAGCAATACGGTGCTGCGCGAGCTGCGCGTGCAGGGCACGGTGAATGGCCAGCCCTTCACGGCGCAGGTGGAGCGTGGCACGGCCAAGAACCCGCTGGTGCTGCGCGTGATCCACAACGGCACGCAGATCGACGCGCTGGTGCTGTCGCCGCTGGGTGCCCGCCTGCACGAGCTGATGCCCTTCAAGGCACCGCCGGACCTGTCCAAATTCCTGCTGTCGCCCATGCCCGGCCTGCTGGTGGACGTGGCCGTGCAGCCCGGCCAGAAGGTGCAGGCCGGCGAGAAGCTGGCGGTGATCGAAGCCATGAAGATGGAGAACATCCTCTTCGCGGCGCAAGACGGCGTGGTCAGCAAGGTCAGCGCCGGCAAGGGTGATTCGCTGGCGGTGGACGACGTGATCCTGGAATTCGAGTGATCCTTCTGGCGGCGCGCCGCCAGTCCAACCCAAAGCCCCGCATGCTTTCAGGCCTGCGGGGCTTTTTCATGGAGCAGAACTGCAGGATCCTGGGTCAATGAGTTGCGCCGCCTGAAGGCTCAGCCAGGATGGCCGCCTGTTTCTGTGCGCGGCTTTCCTTGGCACTGCAGCCAAACTGCGCCACGTACCAGCGCGAAAAACTGCTGGAGGCGGTGAAGCCCAGGATCTCGGCGATCTCGGTCAACGGGCGGTCGCTGTCGAACACATAGCGCGTGGCCAGTTCCCTGCGGATATCGTTGACCAGCGAGGAAAAGCTCTGCCCATGCTCGGACAGGCGGCGCTGCACCGTGCGCGGCACGATTCCCAGATGCTCGCTCACCCGCTCGATGGTGCAGCGCCCGCTGGGCAACAGCAGCAGGACCGTGCGCCGCACATCGTCCAGCACGTGGGCGTCGGGCGCTTTGACGGTATCGTCGATCAGCTTCTGGGCGTAGCGCGCCATGGCCGGATCGGCAAACGGGTTGCGCGCATCCAGATCGGCCTTGCCGCAGACGATGCAGTTGAACAGATGGTTGAACTCGACGGCATGGCCGAAAAGCTGGTGGTGAACGCCCAGGTCGCGCGGCGCCGCATGCTCGAAGCACACTCGCCGGGGCTGCCAGTCATTGCCGACCAGCTGGCGAATCAGCCGCACCATCACCCCCAGCGCCAATTCCACGCGCTGCCGCGTGGGCTGGTGCACGCTGCCAGCCATCACCGTTTCTCGGATCACCACCATGCCGCCGCTTTCCTCCACGGCCAGCGACAGCGCGCCGTTGAGCATGGCCAGGTGGTGGATGAGCAAGTGCAGCGATTCGCGCAGCGTGGCCTGGTCCCGGATCAGCAGGCCCACGGCACCCAGGTTCGACAGCAGGCGCGAGCGGGCCATGCACAGGCCGAAGCTCTCGTTGCCTGATACCGTGGCCGAGGCCTGCAGCAAACGGCCGACCGCCTCGACGGGGATCATCAGGTCGGGCTCGTCCAGCACGCTGGGGTTGAGCCCCGCATCGAGCAACATGCGTTCGGGGTTCAATCCGGAGGCATTGGCCACTTCCCGGTAGTTGGTGAGGCAGGCTGCACGGACAAGGGATGCCATCGTTGTAGGGCTGGTCGGGTGGCATGGAATGCAAAGCGTTTGTCATCTACGGACAAGCGCAGATGGCGCATCGCGCACACACTGGGTGTGTCGATCAATTCTACATGGCAGACCATGCCAACGAGCCTGCGGCCGCCCCGAAACGGCGCTGCCGGCGATACGAAAGCCCCACTGAAACCACCATGTCCGAGCAAGCCACCATCCTGATCGTTCCCGGTCTGCGCGACCACGTTGCGGAGCACTGGCAGACCCTGCTGGCCGCCCAGCTGCCCAAGGTGCGCACTGTACCGCCCCTGGAGCAGGATAAGCTCAGCTGCGCCGCCCGCGTCGAGGCGATCGAGCGCACGCTGGCCGGCATCGACGGGCCGGTCATCATCGTCGCGCACAGCGCCGGCTCGATGATGGTGGTCCATTGGGCACAACAAGCCACCCGCCCCATCCAGGGCGCGCTGCTGGCTGCGCCGGCGGACATGGAGACGCCCATGCCCGCCGGCTACCCCACGGTGGAACAACTGGGCGCCAATGGCTGGCTGCCCATCCCGCTCAAGCCGCTGCCGTTCCCCAGCATCGTCGCGGGCAGCAGCAACGATCCGCTGGCGCAGCTGGAGCGGGCCCGCGGATTTGCAGCCGCCTGGGGCAGCCGCTTCGTGGAGCTGGGCGCCGTGGGGCACCTGAATCCGGCCTCGGGCTATGGCGAATGGCCCCGGGCGATGGAGCTGATCCGCGAACTGGGCTAGGGCCAGGTTTTTCCCGGTTCATGCGATTCAAAAAACAAGGAGACATACGATGAAGCACCTATATACGAGACGATCGCTCGCCCGCCTGCTGGGCATCGGGCTCGCCGCAGCGGCGTACGGAGCCTGTGGCTCGTCGGCCCTGGCAGACACCACCTGGCCAAACAGGCCGATCACCCTAGTGGTGGCGTCTTCGGCGGGCTCTGGCACGGACCTGCTGGCCCGGGAGCTTGCGCAGCGCATGGCCGTCGAACTCAAGCAGCCCGTGGTGGTGGACAACAAGCCCGGCGGCAGCGGCGTCATCGGCACCCAGGCCGTGGTGCGCGCGGCGGCCGACGGCTACACGCTGCTCTACACCACGGGCAGCAACACGGTGATGGCGCCCGCGCTCATGAAGAACCTGCCTTACGACGTCACGAAGGACCTGGTGCCCGTGGCCCAGACGGTCGAGGGCGGCGTGATCCTGCATGTCAGCAACGACCTGCCGGTCACCAGCCTGCCGGAACTGGTCAAGCTCGTGAAGGCCAACCCTGGCAAGTACTCCTATGGCACCTGGGCCGTGGGCTCGTCGGGCCACCTGACGATGGAATGGCTCAAGCGCAAGACGGGCATGGACTTGCCCCATGTTCCCTACAGGCAGACCAACCAGCTGCTCACCGAGCTGACCACCGGCACGCTGAAGATCGGCTTCACCGACCCGGGGGCGCCGCTGCCCTTCATCGAGTCCCGGCGGCTGCGCAGCATCGCGGTGACCGGCGTCGTGCGCCTGCCGCGCACACCGGACATCCCCACGTTCCGGGAGCAGGGCTTCGACTTCGAGCCGGTGGGCTGGTTCGGGGTCCTGGCGCCGGCGCGCACCCCCGCGGCCATCGTGGAGCGCCTGGGAGCGTTGATCACACGCATCCAGAACCAACCCGACATGGTGAAAAAGGTCGCCGCCCTGAACGTCCAGCCTGCCCAGGCCAAGACACCTGCGCAGTTCCAGGCCATCATCCAGCGGGATCTGCAGATGTGGAAGCAGATCGTGACCGATACGGGCATCACGCTGGACAACTGAGCGGGCAGCTTCCTTTTCCCTCCACCTCCGATCGAGCATTGAAAACAAGGAGATATCCCATGATGAACACCCCCAAGAAACAGAGGCTGGCCCTGCTGATCGGCCTGGGCCTGGCCGTCGCGGCGTATGGCCCGATGGCCGTGGCCGCCCCCGCGTGGCCGAGCAAGCCCATCCGCCTGGTGGTGGCGGGCCCGGCGGGCGGCAGCGCCGACGCGCTGGCCCGCGTGCTGGCCGAAGGCCTGCACCAGGGGCTGGGCAAGCCCGTCATCGTCGAGTCCAAGCCTGGCGCCTCGGGCGCGATCGCCATCAATGATCTCAAGGCCAACGGCAAGGACGGCCATACCTTCCTGGTGATCCAGGGCGGTGCGGTCAGCGAGGTGCCCCTGGCCTACAAGGTGAACTACAAGCCCTTCACCGACATCAAGCCGCTGGCCCAGATCAGCCGCACGGCCCTGGTGCTGGTGGCCAACAAGGACCTGAAGCTGAACAACCTGCAGGACGTGGTCAAGTATGGCCAGGCGCAGAAGGAAAGCGTTGACTTCGCCTCCTACGCCACGGGCATGCGCGGGCATACCGCCGGCATCCTGCTCGGGCAGCTGACCCATATGAACATGCGGCACATCGGCTACAAAGGCTCGCCGCCGGCCCTGACCGACCTGATGGGTGGCCAGTTCCCGCTGATGTTCGATGGCGCCACCACCTCGGTGCCGTTGATCAAGGGCGGCAAGATCAAGGCCATCGCCGTGAGCTACCCGACGCGGATCGGGGCATTGCCGGATGTGCCCACCTTCAAGGAGCTGGGCTATCCGCAGCTGTCCAAGGCGGGCTGGTTCGGCGTATGGTCGCTGCCGGATGCACCGAAGGAAGTCCAGCAGAAGATGCGCGAAGTGACGCTGGAGTATTTCAAGAAGCCCGAGGCCCTGGAACGCATCAAGGCCATCGGCATGGAGCCGGGCGCACCGCTGACCACCGAAGAGCTGCAGGCCGATCTGAAGGAGGCCTACCAGGAGCAGGCGGCCTTGCTGAAGTCGATCAACTACCAGCCCGAGTAAGACGGGATGGCGCCACCGGGGCGCAGGCAGCCCCGGTGTTGCTTTTTTCAGCTGGTTTCCGTCGCCGCGGGCGTGGCCAGGTTCTGATCGCGCCAGTGGCTCGGGCTTTGCTCGAACTGCTTGGCGAACCAGCGCGAGAACGAGCTGATCTCGGAGAAGCCCGACAGGGTGGCGACATCGCCGATCGGCAGGTTGGCGTTTCGCAGCGCGCGCACGGCGGCGCGCATGCGGACGGTGTTCAGCGTCAGCTGGTAATTGGTGCCGGCCACTTCCAACTGCCGCTGCAGCGACCGCGTCGTCTGTCCCAGCATCTTGGCCACCTGCGCGATGTTGTGGTGGCCATGGGGCAGCAGCGCCTGGATGGCCCGGTGCACCTGCTGCTCGACGCTGACCGCGGCCGATTCGGGGGCCAGTGAATTCAGCAGGAACCTGGCATGCTGCTCCATGGCCGCGTCGTAGTGCGGCTGCGTGCCATGCAGGTCGTCCTGCGCCAGGACGATGCCGTCGAAGTCCGAATCGAACACCACATCGCAGCCGAACAGGGCCTGGTGCCGGCGGAGGTTCGGCGGCGCGCTGTGCGTGAAATGCACGCTGGACGGGCTCCAGGCCTGGCCGAGCTGATGCCGGCAGAGGCTGAGCAGCACCGCAATGCCCAGCTCGATGGGATGGCGCCCCGGCACATCCCGCTCGGTGGCCAGGTTCAACTGGATGAAGGCGAGCCGCCCCTGCTGCACCGTGTCCAGCACGATGGTGCTGCTCAGCAGGTGCTGGTAATCCTTCATGGTCTGCAGCGCGCTGGCCAGGCTGGCCTGGTGCTGCAGGGCCAGGCTGATGCAGCCGAAATCCGAGAGCCGCCATTCGGCGCCCATCAGCAGGCCCAGCGGCGCGTGGCTGGACTCGTGGGCGGAGGCCTCCAGCAGATCCGCGAACGATGCCTCCGGGATCCTCAGGTCCCCGGTGGACAGGCAGACCTGGTCCAGATCCATCTTGCTCAGCATTCTCAAGGGGTCCATGCCCAGTCCCTGGGCCACCTGGGAGTACTTCTTGAGGCTGATGCTTCGGACTATGGGAATGGGCATGGCTAAAGGCCTTTTGGATAGTCGTGGGTCATGCAAAAGCGCGTGCGTCGGCGAGGTCTCCAGCAGCGTCAAAAAAGGAGCCATCGCACTTTCGGCCGATGGTACTGCCAGCTTGAAAACCTCGCGTGCGCCGTAGTCACGGGTTTTCCCTTGGCTGTCGCCATTTGCTAAATGCTGGCGCTTTTGGCTAATAGCGCAAGCGGGCTGCTACTCGACAATTTTTCCACACGAAGGCCAGGGAGTCATCCCGGGCCAGGCCCATCAGAAGCAAGGAGAGCATGTTGGCAAAAGCAGTACTGTTTGACCGGACCGGTGGCCCCGAAGTCCTGTACGTCAAGGACGTGGAAGTAGGGCAGCCGGGGCCGGGCGAGGTGCGCCTGGAGCAGAAGGCCGTGGGCCTGAACTATGCGGACACCTACTTCCGTTCCGGCATCTACCCGGTGCCCCTGCCCAGCGGCATGGGCGTGGAGGGCGCCGGCGTGGTGACCGCCGTGGGCGACGGCGTGGTCAACGTCAAGGTCGGCGACCGCGTGACCTACACCGGCTTCACCAACACCCTCGGCGCCTACAGCACCGAGCGCCTGGTGCCGGCCGCGGCGCTGATCGCCATGCCCGACCAGCTGGACTTCGAGACGGCCGCCTGCATCACCATGCGCGGCCTGACGTCGGCCTACCTGATGCGCCGCATCTATGACTTCAAGCCCGGCGAAACCATCCTGCTGCACGCGGCGGCCGGCGGCGTGGGCCTGATCGTGTCGCAATGGGCCAAGCTGCTGGGGCTGACGGTGATCGGCACGGTATCGACCGACGCCAAGGCCGAAGTGGCGCGCGCCCATGGCTGCGACCACCTCATCAACTACAGCCGCGAGGAGGTGGCGCCCGCAGTGCGTGCGCTGACCGACGGGCGCGGCGTGGACGTGGTGTTCGACAGCGTGGGCAAGGACACCTTCATGGCCTCGCTCGATTCGCTGCGCCGCCGCGGGCTGATGGTCTGCGTGGGCACGGCCAGCGGCCCCATCCCGCCGTTCGATCCGCACATCCTGGCGCGCAAGGGCTCGCTGTACCTCACGCGCCCGGCGCTGGCCGACTACATCGCCGATCCGGCCGAGAAGCAGGCCCTGCTGGCCGAGCTGTTCGACCACGTGAGCCAGGGCCGCATCCGCATCGACATCCAGAAGCGCTATGCGCTGGAAGAGGCCGAGCAGGCCCACCGCGACCTGGAATCGCGCAAGACGGTGGGCGCCTCGGTATTCGTTCTGTAAGGAGACTAGACCCATGCAAGTTCGCAAAATGACCTGCACCATCGGTGCGGAAATCTTCGGCGTCAGCCTCGGCGACGCATCGCGCGATGCAGGCCTCGCCGAGGCCATCAAGGAGCAGCTGCTCGAGCACAAGGTGCTGTTCTTCCACGACCAGAACATCACCCGTGCCGAGCACGCGGCGTTCGCGCGCTATTTCGGCGATCTGGAAGACCACCCCGTGGCCGGCAGCGACCCGGACCACCCCGGCCTGGTGCAGATCTACCGCAACGACAAGCGCGAGAACTACGAGAACAACTACCACACCGACGGCCAGTGGCGCGAGACGCCGGCGATGGGCGCTGTGCTGCGCTGCATCGAATGCCCGCCGGTCGGCGGCGACACCATCTGGGTGAATATGGTCGAGGCCTACAAGAACCTGCCGCAGGAGATCAAGGACAAGATCGACGGGCTCAAGGTCAAGTGCAGCATCGAGCACTCCTTCGGCGCCGTGATGCCCGAGGAAAAGCGCAGGGAGCTGGGCCGCAACAACCCCATGGTCGAGCATCCGGTGGTGCGCACCCACCCCGAGACGGGCGAGAAGATCCTCTACGTGAGCAGCTTCTCCACCCATTTCGCCAACTACCATACGCCCGAGAACGTGCGCTTCGGCCTGGACAAGACGCCCGGTGCCAGCATGCTGCTGAACTACCTGATCAGCCAGGCGTCCATCCCCGAATACCAGGTGCGCTTCCGCTGGAAGCCGAACAGCGTCGCCATGTGGGACAACCGCTGCACCCAGCACTATGCCGTGCAGGACTACTGGCCCGCGCCGCGCAAGATGGAGCGCGCCGCCATCGTGGGCGACCGCCCCTTCTGATACCGGCCAAGACCGAAGGAGACACTCCCCATGCACCACAACAAACCCACCCCGACGCGCCGCTGGGCACTGGCAACCGCCCTGGGCCTGGCCTGCGGCGTGCCGATCGCCCAAGCCCAGGCCCAGGCGCAGTCGCCGGTCAGCTGGACGAGCAAGCCGCTGCGCCTGGTCGTGGGCGGCCCGGCCGGCGGCAATGCCGACGCGCTGGCGCGCCTGCTGGCCGAGGGGCTGCACCAGAAGCTGGGCAAGCCGGTGATCGTCGAGTCCAAGGCCGGCGCCGCTGGCGCGCTGGCCGTCAACGACCTGGCCGCCAATGGCAAGGATGGCTCCACCTTCCTGGTCATCCAGGGCGGCATCGTCAGCGAAACCCCGCTGGCCTACAAGGTGCACTACCAGCCGTTCAAGGACCTGAAGCCGCTGGCCCAGCTCAGCCGCAACGGCCTGGTGCTGGTGGCCAACAAGGAGCTGCCGGTCAACAACCTGCAGCAGCTGGCCGACTACGGCAAGACGCAGAAGGACGGGTTGATGTTCGCCTCGTATGCCACCGGCATGCGCGGCCACACCTCGGGCGTGGTGCTCGGCCAGGCGCTGGGCGTCCCGATGAAGCACGTCGGCTACAAGGGCTCGCCGCCAGCGCTGACCGACCTGATGGGCGGCCATGTGCCGCTGATGATGGATGGCCTGACCACCTCGCTGCCACTGATCAAGGCCGGCAAGATCAAGGCGCTGGCCGTGAACTACCCGACCCGCATCTCCGAGCTGCCCGACGTTCCCACCTTCAAGGAACTGGGCTACCCCAGGCTGGCCGAGACCAGTTGGTTCGGCGTGTGGTCGCGCCCCGAGGCGCCGGCCGAGGCGCAGCGGGTCATTCGCGAGATCTCGCTCAAGTACTTCGCGCAGCCCGAGGTGCAGAAGAAAGTCCGCGAGATGGGCATGGAGCCCGCGGGCACCGCCACCTCCGAGGAGCTGATGGCAGGACTGCAGCAGGCCTACAAGAGCCAGGCCGAGATCCTGAAGGCCATCGACTACCAGCCGCAATAAGACAAGTGCCCCGGGCAAGCGCCCGGGGCGGCCGGCCTGCAGGGCGCCGGAGGGGTAGGGCATCTTTTCGCCAGGCAATGGGGCGCGCAGCCGTGCGCCCCAGGAATGGGTGCGTCCGCATTTCGTTTCAGTATTAGACAAACCAAGGAGAACGGTCGTGAAGAAAATGAAGCTCGCAATGGCTTGCGCCGCAGTGGCGGCGGGCCCCGCCGCGATGGCGCAATCGGTGCAGATGTATGGGGTGGTGGACATGGCCCTGTCCGCCTACCGCGCCGACGGCGTGGGCACCCGCACCATGGTCACGTCCAACGGCAACCAGGCCAGCCGCCTGGGCTTCCGGGGACGCGAAGACCTGGGCGACGGCCTGACCGCCGGCTTCGAGATGGAGGCCGGCCTGAACCCCGACGTGGGGGGCGGGCAGGCCACCAACACCAACAACCAGCCCAGCGGCAATGCCGCCGGCGGCGTCACCTTCAACCGCAAGTCCTATCTGTTCATGGACAGCAAGGCCGGCCAGTTCCGCCTGGGCCGCGACTATGTGCCGGGCTTCTGGAACCTGTTCGCCTACGATCCCTTCCGCAACGGCGTGGGCATCGGTGGTTTCTCGACCTATGGCGGCACCTCCACGGTGTTCCGCGCCTCCAACAGCGTGGGCTATTTCTCGCCGGGCTGCTCCAGCTTCACCTGCAAGGGCTTCTACTTCCAGGCCATGTACGCCTTCGGCGAGAACCGCGCCGCCGATGCCAACAAGGGCGACGGCAACTACTGGGGCTGGCGTGCAGGCTACGGCGGCGCGAACTGGGACGTGGCGATCTCCGACGGCAGCACCAAGAACACCGCCGCGGCCAACTATGGCCAGCGCAACATCGGCGGCTCGTACCACTGGAACGACCACCGCCTGATGCTGCTGTGGGGCGAGAACCGCACGGGCAACCACCTGGCGACGCTGGGCGGCGCCAACCGCATACGCTTCAGCCAGATCGGCGGCTGGATCTCGACCGGCGGCGCCAACTACATTCCGGTGAGCATCACCTACCTCAAGCGCAATGACGCGGTGGACAGCAGCGCGCGCAAGTTCTCGGTGGGCTATGTGCATACGATGTCCAAGCGCACCGCGCTGTATGGCACCTATTCGTATGTGTCCAACGGCGGCACGCTGAACCTGCCGGTCAGCTCCGGCACCGAGCTGGGGCCCATCCCCACGGCCGGCGGCAAGGCATCGGGCTTCGATTTCGGCATCCGCCATACCTTCTGAAGGCATGGGGCTACGCGCCCTGTTTGGCCTGGCCCTTGCGGCCAGGCCTTTTTTTATGCCCAAACGGATTTTGCATGAAAATGCCATCCAGCCCTCATGCATCAAGCGCAAGCAGCTCTCATTTTTGATACGCCACTGCCGGCGCGCGGCCATAAAAAAAAGCCCCGGGGCCTGGCGGGCACCCGGGGTAGACGGAGGCAACTCGCGCGGCCGTCGGGCCGCATTCACTATCACATGCTCTTGCGCAGGAAACCCTGGTTACCGCCATTGCGGTTGGGCGCGAAGCCATTGGCGGCCAGGCTTTCTTCCACGGTGTCATAGAACACGCCGATCTTGCTGATCTCGCGGGCTTCCTTGGCGGTGGCGATCGGGCGGCCGAATTCGCGCGAGATGCGCACCAGCTGCTCGATCTGCGAGACCGTGCTGGCCTTGGCGCTGCGGTCCTGGTTCCACAGGCAGTCTTCGGTGCCGCAGCGCACGTGCAGGCCGGCGGCGATGCCCCACATGTTCACCGGCAGCACGTTGCGCGCATTGCTTTCGACGGTGAGCACGGCGCCGTCCGGCACGGCACGCACGAAGTTCGCCAGGCTGTACAGGCTGGGCGTGTCCATGCCGCCGGCGATCGCCACCCAGTTCATCACCAGCGGGCCCATGTAGAAGCCGCGGCGCATCAGGCGCTCGACCGATTCGAAGCTGTTGAGGTTGTAGCACTGGAAGGCGCTCTGGATGCCGGCCTTGGTCAGGCGGCGCACATGCTCTTCGACCCAGCCGGGCTGGGCCGGCACGGTCATTTCCTTGTAGGCGTGGAAGATGGCCGGGTTCTCGCGCGAGGTGCCCTTGAAGTCGGCATCGTCGACCTGGTCGGTCACGTTCATCTGCGAGGTGTTCACCGTCACCGTCACCTGGTCGGGCACGGGGTCGAGGTCGGCCAGCATGTGGCGCGTGTCGTCGGAGAGCCACTTGGCGGCCTGGCCTTCGTCCTCGGGGGCGAAGCTGATCGAGCCGCCCACCTGGATCACCATCTCGGGCACGGCCTTGCGCACGCCGGCGATCAGCTCGTTGAACTTGGACAGGCGCTTGCTGCCCTTGCCGTCCAGCTCGCGCACGTGCAGGTGCAGCACGGTGGCGCCGGCGTTGTAGCAATCGACGGCCTTCTGGATCTGGTCCTCCATGCGGACTGGAATGTCTTCCGGAAAGTCCGCCGGCAGCCAGCCCGGCGCGTAGGGGGCGGCCGTGATGATCAGCGGCTGCTGGTTTTCGGGGAAAAGGTGTCCGTCGAGAAAGTTCATGGAGGTCTCCGATGGTTGAGGTATATGCCCAGCCGCGGCTGGCGTCCGGCCCGGAAAGTCCCAGGCTGAACCGGCAGTACTGAACATTAAGACCGCAGGCGCGCCGGCTGCTATTCCAAAGACACGCGTGGCTTGTCAATTTGTGCCATGGGGCCCGTCCGGTGGTTTTCGCGGACAAATCCGCCGCTGGCCAGCGAGCATCGCCATGTCCCAGATAGGCAAGATCATGTCCCAATAAGGCAAATGAAAAAAGACGCTGCGCCAGATACTGGCTCCATTGACATTCCCACCTGGAGACATCCCACCATGAACTTCCTCGACGGCCACCTGTATCCCGAAAACCAGCAACCGCTGATCATCACCGCCGCGCCTTATGCGCCGGGCTGGATTCCCGCGGACTTCCCCGAAGACATTCCCGTCACCATGGAAGACCAGATCCAGAAAGCCGTGGACTGCTACGAAGCCGGCGCCACCGTGCTGCACCTGCATGTGCGTGAAGAAGACGGCAAGGGCAGCAAGCGCCTGTCCAAGTTCAACGAACTGATCGCCGGCGTGCGGGCCCGCGTGCCCGAGATGGTCATCCAGGTCGGCGGCTCGATCAGCTTCGCCCCCGAGGGCCCGGACGGCGAGGCCAAGTGGCTGAGCGACGACACCCGCCACATGCTGGCCGAGCTGACACCCGTGCCCGACCAGGTGACGGTGACGGTCAACACCACGCAGATGAACGTGACCGAGCATGCCGGCGAGGACGACTTCCGCGGCGTCTCGCGCGGCTTCCCGCACCTGCACAAGACCTACAAGGACATGATCGTCCCGTCGAACCCCAGCTTCGTCGAGGAACACATCCGCCGCCTGACGGCCGCCGGCATCCAGAGCGAGTTCCAGGTCTACAACATCAACAGCTTCGAGACCATCGAGCGCATGATCCGCCGCGGCGTCTACAAGGGCCCGCTGGTGATGAACTGGGTCGCCATCAGCGGCGGCATGGATCAGGCCAACATCTTCAACCTGGCCAACATGCTGCGCGCCGTGCCGGACGGCGCCATCGTCACGGTGGAAAGCTCGGTGCTCAACGTGCTGCCCATCAACATGATCGGCATCGCGCTGGGCCTGCACGTGCGCTGCGGCACCGAGGACGTGCTGTGGAAGCAGGACCGCTCGGGCAAGATGAGCTCGGTCGAGCAGATCAAGCAGCTGGTGCGCATCGCCGGCGAGTTCGGCCGCCCGATCGCCACCGCGCAGCAGGCCCGCGAGATCATGAAGATCGGCGTGTTCTACGAGACCGCGGACGAGACGCTGGCCGCCAACGGCTTCGCGCCCAACCGCAACGGCGCCAACCAGGGCTTCCTGCGCAAGCCGCTCTGAAGCCCGCAGGGGCAGGGCGCCGGGAGCATATCCCGGTTTATCAAAAATGATAGTGGCCAGCGCTTGGTATATCTGGATTCTGGATGAATTTCCATTCAGAAGCGAGCAGTAACAAGCGCTAGCAGCTATGCTTTTTGACAAGCCCAGCCCCACGCACGAACCGCCATCGAGGAGCAAAGCAATGTCAATATCACTGAGCCGCAGACAGCTGGTTCTGGGCGCGGCCGCATCGCTGGCCAGCGGCTGGGCCGGCGCGCAGGGCAGCAAGGCCTGGCCCACGCGCCCCATCCGGGTCATCGTGCCCGGCGGGGCAGGGGGCATCCTGGACGTGCTGGCGCGCCAGCTCTACACCCGGCTGCAGGAGACGCTGGGCCAGCCCTTCGTCATCGACAACCGGCCCGGCGCCAACGGCCTGATCGGCTCCACCGCCGTCAAGAACGCCGCGCCGGACGGCTACACCATCCTGCACAGCACGGCGTCGTCGATGGTGATGGGCGAGGCGCTGAACCCGGCGCTGCCGGTCAAGACGCTGCGCGACCTGGAGCCGGTGGTGCTGTCGTCGGTCGGCGGCGTGCTGCTGGCCGTGCATCCCTCGGTGCCGGCCAAGACGCTGCCCGAGCTGGTCGAGCTGCTGCGCAAGAACCCCGACAAGTACCCGTCGTACGGCAGCTGGGGCGTGGGCTCGAACGGCCACCTGACCATGGAGTGGCTCAAGCAGCGCACCGGCATCAGCGTCAACCACGTGCCGTACAAGACCGCGCCGGCGCTGCTGACCGACATCGTCTCCGGCGTGATCCCGATCGGCTGGATCGACGTGGTCTCGCCGCTGGGCTTCATCGCCCAGGGCAAGCTGCGCGCCATCGCGCTGACCGGCACCGTGCGCAGCCCCAAGCTGCCGGAGGTCAAGGTGCTGTCCGAGCAGGGCTACCCCTTCACCGCGGCCGGCTGGCAGGGCGTGTTCGTGCCCAAGGGCACGCCGCCGGAGATCGTGGCGCGCCTGCACGAGGCGGTCAACCACGAGCAGGTGCAGCCCGCCTTCCGCGAAGCCCTGATGCAGGCCAACATCCCGCCCGCGCAGGCCGTGAGCCGCGAGGCCTTCGTGCAGACCATCACCAACGACCTCGCCACCTGGCGCAAGGTGGTGGTGGACGGCAACATCAAGCCGGAGTAGGGATGCGGATCGCCTCGCACGCCGACAAGATCGGCCGCCTGCTGGAGCTGCGCGAGCGGCTCGATCCGCTGCAGGACTTCGAGCTGTGGTACTGGACGGGCCTCACGGCCGGCACCAACATCTGGAACGCCTCGCTGCACGCGGCGGGGCTGACCAGCGAGGAGCGCGTCTTCTCCACCATCCCCGGCGTGCACGTGGTGCCGCAGGCCGACGGCAGCTGCCGCCGCGAGCTGCGCGGCCCCGGCGACGTGAGCCATGTGGGCTGGCCGGCGATTCCCGGCGACATGCCCGAGCCCATCCAGCGCCTGGAGGCCGCGCTGCATGCGCTGGAGGAGCACCGCGACCCGTGCCTGCGCGGCGACCGCGCGCCCAGCGAGGCCATCGTCGCCGAATGCAACCGGGCGCTGGAGCAGGCCGTTTCCGTCTACCACGCCCTGGTGGGCCAGGAGCTGCGCGCATGACCCCAGACAACCACCGCCACCGCGCCGAGCGCATCGAGCGCTCGCTGGCCCATCTCACCGACGCGGATTGGGAAATCCGCATCGAGGCCGCGATGCTGGCCGGCACGCACTGGGTCAACTACGCGCTGCACCAGCGGGGCGTGAGCATGGCGCAGGAAGACATGGTCCATGCCTCGATGTGCCTGGTCAGCGTGCTGCGCAAGTACCGGCTGGCCGAGCCGCTGCTGATCGAGCAGCTGGAGGAAATCGAGGAGCTGCGCCCGCTGTATGTGCGCGGCGACCTGGACGGCGGCCCGCAGGCGGCGAGGAGGGCGCTTGCGCTGCTCGACGCGATAGGCGCGCGGGCGAGGGCGCTTTCAGCGGGCTGATGGTGTCGCCATATCCGCAGCCTGCTTGCTCCATTGCGAGGCGCTGCAGCCGAAAAGGCCCTGGAACCAATGGCTGAAGCTGCTGGGCTGCGCAAAGCCCAGCAGCTCGGCCACCTCGCCGAGCGGCAAATCGCTCTCGCGCAGGTGGTGCTTGGCCAGATCGGCGCGCACCTGGTTCAGCAGCTGGCTGAAGGTCAGTCCCTCGACAGCCAGCCAGCGGTGCAGGGTGCGGCGATCCACGTTCAGGTAACGCGCCACCTCGTTGGCCGTGCAGTTGCCATTGGGCAGCAGCGCCAGGATGATCTGGCGGCAGGTCTGCTGCGTGCTCTCGCTGCGGTCCACCAGGGCCGCCTCCAGGTACTTGCGCGCAAAGCCGGCGGCCACCTGGTCGCCGTTCTCGCGCGGCCGCGCCAGGTCGCTCGCCAGGCAGACCAGGCCGTTGAACTCCTGGTTGAACTGCACCGGCCGGCGGAAGAACGCCCGGTGCGCCGAGACGTCCTGCGGCGGGCGGTGCGTGAAACAGACCTCCAGTGGCTGCCACTGCTGGCCGATCAATTCGCTGAGCATGCGGAACATGGTGCCCACGGCCAGCTCCACCGACTGCCGCATCGCCAGCCCCGGCGTGGGCAGCAGGTCTTCGCGGATGATGACGGAGCCGCCGGCGTCCTCGACGCGGATCATCAGCGAGGCGTTCACCAGCTTGAGGTAGCGGCACAGCGTGTCGAGCGCGGCGCGCGGCGTGGGTTCCTCGCGCAGCACCAGGCTGATGGGCCCGAGCGCCGAGAGCCTGCGCCGGGCCGCGAGGCGCAGCGCCAGATCTTCGGTATTTGTGGCGCGGGCCGTGATCTCCAGCAGCTCGCGCATGGCATCGCGCGGGATCAGCATCTCCGTATCCTGCAAAAAGCCAGCCTGCAGGCCCACGCTGCGCATGAACGCAAAGGGATCTCTGCCCAGCGACTGGACCAGCTCGACATAGCCGTCCAGGCTGCCGCTGCGTATCAGGTGGGAAATGTGTTTCATGCTTGGCGCCGCCGGCGGTAGTTTGCCTCAGCTTGCGGCGGAATGCGCCGGTCTGCGGCAGACAATTTGCCGTGGAAAGTTGGAAGATGGGGGCTGCCTGGGGCTGCTTTAGGGGTTGGCGGCCTTGGCTCTGTACAATCTCACTGTGTAATTTATACGATGTATATTATGTTAAGTAATAAATGGACTTTCCAGCGCAGATCCTCCACTTCCCAGCCGCTCTCCTGAAATCCGGCAATTCCCCCGAAGCCTACCAGGCCGCAAACGTATCGTGTGCCACGCCAAAACCGGTGCTGGCCCCGGTGCCGCTGGTGACGATGGCCACGCGCGTGGCGTCGTCCGGGGCTTCGATGATGCAGTCGGTGTGCGGCGCCGATGGATAGATGCCCACCCAGCGTTCCACAACCTCCAATTCTTCGATGTGCAAGGCCTCGCGCAGATGCCGCAGGATCAGCGCATCGACCTGCTGGCTGGCAAAAGGCGGCACGGCGGCGCCGTAGTGGTGCGAATCGCCCACGACCAGGCTGCCATCGGCGCTTTGCACCGCGATCAGGTGAATGCCGTGCTCCAGGCTGGCGGGTTCTTCCTGCTGCAGCTGTTCCAGCAGCTTCTGCGCCGCTGGCAGCCGGCTGTAGCCGTGGTAGCGCACCAGGCTCAGGTCACCCATCACCGCCGATTGCAGCTTGAAAGCCGGCTGCGGCCGCACGCGCAGCATCTGCAGCTGGCACAGCCGCACCTCGTGCTGGGCGAATAGCTCGCGGTACAGGCCATGGATGTCGGCATTGGTGCAAACCACCACGCGCTCGGCATGCAAGATGCCGCAGGTTGTGCGCACGCGCGGCGTGGCCACTTCGAGCACGGCTTCGCCGAAGCGAAAGACCACGCCATGCCGCTCGGCCAGCCATGCCGTGAGCTGGGCTATGGCCTCGCGCGATTCGATCCGCAGCTCGGCCGAGCTGTGCAGCACGGCCTGGGCGCGGTCCAGCCGCAGTTCGGGTGCATGGCGCGCGGCCTCGGCCGGCGACCAGAGGCTGCAGCCTTCGGCCATGCCGGTCTGCATGAATTCCTCCAGCACCGCCAGCGCCTGCGGCCGCGTGGCCACCAGGTTCAGGCCGGTGTGCAGCACGGCGATGCCGGCCTGCGGCGCGACCTGGGCCCAGATGTCGCGCGAGAGGCGGGCACGGCGCCAGGTGTCGCCGCTCCCCTGCCCTGTCACCGTGATGAAGCCGAAATTGCGGATGGAGGCGCCGACGCAGGCCGCATCGCGCTCGACCACGCAGACCCTGAGGCCGCGCTGCGCCGCCGTGTAGGCATGGGCCAGGCCGACGATGCCGGCGCCGACCACGATCAGGTCGAAGGAGTCGCGTGCAGACACGGCCAGCCTCAGACGCGCTGGCGCCAGCGCTGGGTGCGCTGCGTCAGCCACCAGCCGAGCACCTGGTACAGCACCGTGGCCACGCAGGACACGAGGGCGATCAGCACCGCCATTGCCGCGGCGGCGGCCGTGTCGCCGGCTTCGTCGAGGTTGAGGATGGCGACCGCGCCCAGGCGGTTTTCGGGCGCATAGAGGAAGACCACGGCCGAGATCGTCGTCATCGCGGCGACGAAGTAGTAGCGCGACACCTCGAGCAGCGCCGGCAGGCACATGGGCAGGGTCACGCGGCGCAGCGTCACGTAGAAAGGCACCTTGAGCGAGGCGCTCACGGCCTCGAACTCGCCGTCTATGGATTTCAGCGCCGTCACCATCGTCATGTGGCCGGTGGTGTAGTAGTGCATCACCGTGCACAGCACCATCAGCGCCATGGTCTGGTACAGGCCGTTCAGCGGATTGCCCGGCGCGTTGAAGAAGAAGATGTAGCCCAGGCCCAGCACCAGGCCGGGCACCGCCATGGGCAGCATGGCCAGCAGGCGCAGCAGCGGCCGCAGCCAGGCGGCGCCCTTGGTCTTCTCAAGCAGGTAGGCGCCGGCAAAGACGATGACCGGCCCGGCAACGGCAGCGCAGACCGCCATCTTCAGGCTGTTGAAGATGGCGGTTTCCACGCCCGCATCGACCAGGCCGCTGGTGTAGTGCGACAGCGTGGGCTGCAGCTGGTACGGCCAGAAGCTGGCCAGCGAGGCAAACACCGCCATGCCGAACATGGCCAGCATCAGCGCTGCCGCCAGCCAGCAGCCGGCCAGCGCGATGCGATCGCGCAGCGCATGCGGGCGCGGCTGCAGCACGACGGACTTGGCCGTCAGCACGGCGGTCTGGCGCTTTTGCACCTGCATGTCGATCACATAAGTAAGCACGGCGGGCGCGAGCAGCAGCAGCGCCACGACGGCGCCGCGCTGGAAGTCCTGCTGGCCGATGACCAGCTTGAACACGTCGGTGGCCAGCATGTTGAAGTTGCCGCCGATGACCTTGGGAATGCCGAAATCGGTGATGACCAGCGTGAACACCACCAGCGCCGCCGAGACCAGCCCATAGCGCGCCGCAGGCACGGTCACCGTCCAGAACTGGCGCGCCGCGCTGGCGCCCAGCGCGGTGGCGGCCTCGTACAGGCGCTGGTCGCCCACGGCCAGCGCGGTGACGAGGATCATCAGCGCATGCGGGAAGGTGGCAAAGCACTGGGCCAGCACCACGCCGGGCGCGCCGTAGATGCTGGCGAAGCCCAGCGACTGCCAGAACGCCTTGAGCGCGCCCTGGTTGCCGAACCAGTAGATCATCGAGATGGCCGACAGCAGCGACGGCGCGAGCAGCGGCAGCAGGCTGACGGCGCGTAGCACGCCCTTGCCCGCCATGCAGGTGCGCGTGAGCGCGTAGGCAAAGCCGAAGGCCAGCGGGATCACGATCACCGTGACCAGCAGCGAGACCCAGACGCTGTTCCACAGGCTGGCCAGCAGCGCCGGTGAGCGGAAGTAGGCGATGAAGTTGTCGAAGGCGCTGTGGGCGGCAGCATCGGCCGCGTTGATCGACGGGCTGAACGCCTGGGCCAGCAGGGCCAGCAGCGGGGCCAGCAGGCCTACGGCCATCAGCGCGGTCATCAGCAGTAGCGCCACATGTGCCAGGCGGTCGGCGGGGGCGGTCTTGAGCCGCAGGGCCTGGGGCCGAAGCAGGGGCTGCGCTTGTTCGAAGGGAGTGCTCACGGGAGGTGTCCGGTCCCGGCGGGGCGGGGATGCATGCTGTCAAAAAAGTGAGCTGTTGGCGCTCATTGCATCTGGCTTTTCATATTCTTTGGCATGAAAAACCAGATACAGAAAGCGCCATCAGCTATGGTTTTGTTTGTCGACCGCAAAGATCTTGAGCTGCTGCGGCTGGATGCCGAACTGCAGCCAGCGGCCGGGCTGGATGTCGAGCTGCGCCCAGGTGGCTATCGAGAACTGCAGCTGCAGCTTGTGGCCGGGCAGGCGCTGGGTTTCCACATGGGCCACGCAATGCGAGCCCAGGAACTCCATCTGCTCGACCACCCCGCTCCAGGCGTGGGCGCCCTCCTCGTCCGCCGGCATGCCCGCAACAGGCATGGCCGTGCAGTTTAGGATGCGGCAGTCCTCGGGCCGCAGGTAGGCCACGACCTCCTGGCCGGCGCGCAGGCTGGCCGCCTGCGGGCAGAACAGCCGCTGGCCGGCCAGCAGCACGGTGCCGTCGCCGCCGGCAATGGCGGGCAGGCGGTTGGCCTTGCCGATGAACTCGGCCACGAAGGGCGTGGCGGGCCGCAGGTAGATCTCCATCGGCGTGCCCACCTGCTCGATCACGCCGTGGTTCATCACCACCACGCGGTCAGCCACGGACAGCGCCTCTTCCTGGTCGTGCGTGACCATGATGGTGGTCACGTACAGGCGCTGCTGCAGCGCGCGGATCTCGTTGCGCAGGTGTACGCGCACCGTGGCGTCGAGCGCCGACAGCGGCTCGTCCAGCAGCAGCAGGCCGGGCGACATGGCCAGCGCGCGGGCCAATGCCACGCGCTGCTGCTGTCCACCGGACATCTGCGCCGGGTACTTGTCGCCGCTGCCAGGCAGGCCCACGGTGTCGAGCAGGCCCTGCACCTTGGCCTCGACCCGGGCGCGCGGCTGGCGCTGGCTGATCAGGCCGTAGGCCACGTTGTCGGCCACCGAGAGGTTGGGAAACAGCGCATAGGACTGGAACACAATGCCGTAGTCCCGCTGCGCGGCCGGCAGGCGCGAGATCTCGCGGCCGGCCTGCCAGATTTCGCCGCCGCTTTGCGCCTCCAGCCCCGCAATGGCGCGCAGCAAGGTGGTCTTGCCGCAGCCCGAGGGCCCGAGGAAGCAGACGAACTCGCCGCGCTGGATGTCGAGATCAATGCTCTGCAGCGCGGTGAAGGCGCCGTACTGCTTGTGCAGCTGGCGGATGGAGAGGTAAGGCGCCCCGCCCGCCTCGCTGCCGCCGGGCGCGACCGCGCCGGCCGCCGGCACGGCCGACGGGCGCTGCACCGCGGCGGGCGCATCCTCGATGAAGCGGGCCATGGCGGGCATGGGCATTACTTCTTGGCCTCGCTCTTGCCGTCGTAGCGGCGCGTCCACTCGCCCAGCACGCGCTCGCGGGTGTCGGCCATCTTGGCGAAGTCGAGCTTGATCAGGCGGCTCTCGTAGTCGGCCGGAATGCTGTCGAGCTTGGGCGCCACGCCGGGCACGGCGGTGACGGCGAAGTTCTTGCCGTACAGCTGCATCGCATCCTTGCTGGCCGACCAATCCGCCAGCTTCTGCGCGGCTTCCAGGTTTTTGGTGCCCTTGTAGATGGCGGTGCCTTCCAGGTCCCAGCCCAGGCCTTCCTTGGGGAACACCAGCTCGATTGGCGCGCCCTTGGACTTGTTGACGTGACCGCGGTACTCGAACGAAATGCCGGCCACGTACTCGCCTTGCGCCGCCATGTTGCAGGGCTTGGAGCCGGAGTGCGTGTACTGCGCGATGTTCTCGTGCAGCGCATCCATGTACTTCCAGCCGCCGCCCTTGCCGCTGTCGTCGCCGAACAGCTGCAGCCAGGCCACCACGTCGAAGTAGCCAGTGCCCGACGAGGCCGGGTTGGGCATGACGACCTGGCCCTTGAACTCGGGCTTGGTCAGGTCGTGCCAGCTGGTGGGCACGGGGATGTTGCGCTTCTTGGCTTCCACCGTGTTGAAGCAGATTGTGGCGCCGAAGACGTCCATGCCCACCCAGTGCGGCGGGTTGCGGCCGTCGCGGTACTGCGGCGTGACGGCGGCCAGGTTCTTGGGTGCGTAGCCCTGCAGCATGTCGTTCTTGTCGAACAGCGCCAGGCTCGATGCGGCCACGCCCATGATCACGTCGGCCTTGGGGTTGGCCTTCTCGGCCAGCAGCTTGGCGGTGATCACGCCGGTGGAGTCGCGCACCCACTTGATGGCGATATCGGGATGGGCCTTGTTGAAAGACTCCTGGTAGGCCTTGAGCTGGTCGATCTCCAGCGCGGTGTAGACGGTCAATTCCGCCTTCTGCGCCCAGGCGCCCACGGTACCCACCAAACCCACGACCAGCGCGGCCCACGTCTTGCGATGCAACATTCGAAATCCTTGCGTTGACTGGAGGCCGGTTCCCTCGAAAGGCGAACCAGCCCGGACGGCCGCAAGTATCTGAATGTGGCGTGACAGCGCTGTGACGCGTCAATGACGGCGCAATGACAGGCGCCCGGGGCGCGGCACGGCGGCTGCATTGGCCCTGGCTGCGGCCGGCCGCAACGGCCTGCGTGCCGCCCTGCCCTCGCCGGCTTGCGCATCGGTTGGGGAGCTTGCCTGGCGCGCAGCCGCCTCGGCCTGCGCCTGCCACTGCGCCAGTTGCTGCTGCAGCAGTGCGGTGCGCGCGGCCTCGGCTTCGCCCTGCGCCGCGTGCAGCGCCTGCATGTCCTTCAGCTGCCGGGTTCCCGCGGCGACCTGTGCCTGCGCGCGCTCCAACTCTGCCTGCAGTTCGCTGCGTTCGCGCTGCCATAGGGCCTGCTGCTGCAGATGCTGTTCCTGCTCCTGCCGCTGCGATTGCAGCAGTTGCTTCACCTCCTGCCGCACGCGGTCCAGCTCCTGCAGGTGGTGGCGGTTCTGCGCGTCCATTTGCTGCTGCTGCGCCCGTTGCTCGGCGGCGTGCTTTTCGCGGGCCTCGTCCCACGAGCGCCGCGTGAGCAATACCTCGCGCTCCAGCTGCTGGGCTCGCTCGGCCTGGCGGGTGATGGTCGCATCCTTGTGCGCGGCGGCCGCCTCCAGTTCGGCGATCCGCACGCCTTGCAGCCGCGCCTGCGCGTGGGCTGAGGCCAGGGCCTGCTCCAGCGCGGGCCGCTGCTGCTCGAAGGCTTCGCGCTCGGCCTGCAAGGCGGCCTGGGCCTGCGCCAGATGGCTTTCGCGCTCTTCCAGGGCCTCCATCCGCGCCTGCAGGGCCTGCTGCGCCGCCTGCCCAGCCTCTTCCACCGCGCCTTGCCACAGCGCATGCATGGCTTGGCGCAAGGGGTCGGGCAGCAGCGATCGCCCTTGCGCGCCCTCCTCCACAGCCTGCGAAGCCACCGCTGCACCGGTCATGCCTGGACGCTCGCCGCCGCCAGCACCACGCAGTCGCGGCCCCAGCGTGGCAAACCATTCCTCCAGCATCGGGCTCACGGTATTGGGCGAGCCGCGCCCGAGCTTGAGGCGCACGCGCTCGATGGTCGGGCGTTTGCCCTCCTGCAACAGCGCATCGGCCGCCTGCCACACCTCGTCGCGCTGAACACCGCGCGCGCTACGCAAAATGCCGTTCATCTGCTATCCTTCGCCTTATTACTTTCGATAAGTGATATTTATCGAAAATTAACTCATGTATTACGTAATATTTTATACATCATATGTATGAAATTCAACATATAAATTCTCTCACCGCCGATTTGCGCCCTTTGGTGCCCTCTGGCGCCCAGGGGCTGGACGCCGGCGGCGCGCAGGCCTTGGCCGCGCTGCTGGCCGAGGGCGAATCGCCCCACACCATCAGCAGCTACCAGGCGGCGCTGCGCTATTGGGAGGCGTGGGTACAGCTGCGCTACCGGCAGGCGCTGGCCCTGCCCTTGCCGGCAGCGGTCGTGCTGCAGTTTGTGGTGGACCATGTGCAGCACCGCGCCGAGGCAGGCCTGCAACAGGCACTGCCACCCGAGATCGATCAGGCGCTGGTGGCCAGCGGTGCCAAGGGCAAGCCGGGGCCGCTGGCGCTGAGCACCGTGATCCACCGGCTGGCGGTGCTGTCCAAGCTGCACCAGGTCCGGCAACTGCCCAATCCCTGCCAGGACGCCGAGGTGCGCCACGCCATCACCATGGCCCGCAAGGCCTATGCGCGCCGCGGCGAACGTGCGCAGAAGAAGGCCGCTCTCACCCGCGCACCGCTGGAACTGCTGCTGGACACCTGCGACGACAGCCTGGCGGGCAAGCGCGACCGCGCGCTATTGCTGTTCGCCTGGGCCAGCGGCGGGCGGCGCCGCTCCGAGGTGGCTGGCGCCACGCTGGAGCAGTTGCATGCCATCGCACCAGGACAATATCTTTATGAGCTGAGCCACTCCAAGACCAACCAGACCGGGCGCGATCTGCCAGAGAACCGCAAGCCCATCGTCGGCGTGGCTGGCCGTGCGCTGGGCGAGTGGTTGGCGGCCTCGGGCATTGCGGCAGGCCCCCTCTTTCGCCGCATCTACAGGAACGGGCGCGTGGGCAGCGAGGCGCTCACACCCGTATCCGTCTCGGCCATCGTCAAGCAGCGCTGCGCGCTTGCGGGGGTGGAGGGTGATTTTTCGGCGCATTCGCTGCGCTCCGGCTTCGTCACCGAAGCCGGCCGGCAAAGCATGCCACTGGCCGACACCATGGCGCTCACCGGCCACCGCAGCGTGCAGTCGGTGCTGGGCTACTTCCGCGCCGAGTCGCCGTTGCACAACCCTGCGGGCAAATTGCTGGAGTCCGACTAGGCGGCTGCCCTGCAAATGCTCCAAAGCGATTGAGCCTTGAGGCAGGCCCGCACCACTTCGGATGCGGGATATTGCCCCCTGATCCGACAAACTCGGGTTGGTTCTGCCGTACTGATTTGAAATTTATTCAATGAAAATTAATAAATCGGCACAAGGGCAGATGCATAAAATCAAAAGCTGCATGTTGAAAAGAGCATGCATCCTCGATCAATCAGGCCATAAACAATAACTTACAAAATTAATTCTATCCTGCCTTCCTGCCTCTTTGGGGCGTAATTACCAGGGGTATATACCTAGCATGCAGATGACCGGCGCTGCGATGGAACTGGAACGAGACCCCTCGGGCCTTCAACAAGACAATGACTGGCCTAAAAGCTGGAATTTCTCCTGCCTGATATTTCGGCTGCGCATGCTGGGCTTGGCGCTGTGTCTTCTGGCCATAGCACCCGCTTTTCATGCCTTGAGTATTCCGCTATGGGTCGGCGTGGCTGCAATAGCGCACACCATTGTCTGGCCCTATATGACGTATTGGCACCTGCAAGCCAATGGCGGTTCATTCAAGAGCCGCAATAAACATCTGTGCATCGACCATCTGCTTGGCGGTCTCTGGACGGTTGCCGCCGGCTTCAATATGCTGCCATGCCTGCTGATGTACGCCGTAATGACCCTCGGGAGCGTGGTATGCGGTGGCTGGAAACTGATGCTCTATGGCTTGCTGGCACATATCGCAGGGATGGCCCTCGGTGTGCTTTTGCTGCAGGTGCATTGGGCGCCAGAATCCAGCCTATGGGATATTGCAGCCTGCTTGCCATTGCTGCTGGCCTATCCCGCATTCGTTGGCATGGCCATCCGCCGCGCCTGGAGGGAGTTGAGCGCCCAACGCACCGCACTCATGGAGTTGAGCCTGCGCGACGCCTTGTCGGGCTTGTACAACCGGCGCTATTGGGACCGCCGGGTGGCCGAAGAATACGCACGGTTTCGCCGAGGCGGTAATGAGGCCTGCCTGGTATTGATCGATCTGGATAACTTCAAGAATGTCAACGACCAATATGGCCATCCGGTCGGAGATGATGTGATTCGCCGTTTTGGCCGCATGCTGGCCAAGGATCTGCGCAATATCGATGTGGCATGCCGGTATGGCGGCGAAGAGTTTGCGTTGCTTCTGCCCAATACCTCGCCACAGACTGCCAATGAGGCCATGAGGCGCCTGCAAAACCGGCTGCATGAACAACCCTTGATCCCGCAGACGCTGGTCACCGCAAGCTTTGGCATCGCCGGCCTGTCGTCCGAGATGAAGACGGCGGCGGACTGGATTTCGCAGGCGGATCAGATGCTCTACCAGGCCAAGCACAGGGGGCGCAACCGCATAGTTTCCACAGGCATGTCTGCTGTTCTTCGGCGGGCATGAGCCCTCTTGTACGACCTCACTCAGGGTTCAGATGGGTTCCGGCTGGCCATGAAGAAATCCTGCATTGCCGAAGCCTCCTGCTCGAATCGATCGGACAGAAAATCCAGCAGTGCGCGAATCCGTGGTGGCATGAACTCGGTGCTATGCCTTACAGCATAAACGCCATCTTCGTTGAGATTGAATTCGGGAAGAATAATCCGAAGCTTGCCGGTACGAATACTGGAGGCCGCATCCCAAATGGTTTTGCGGGTGATGCCTCGCCCAGCAATGGCCCATTTGGTTGCGACTTCACCATCATTCACTTCCCACGAACGATCGCTAGGCACGGTGTAATTCCAGAATTTGCCGTCCTTGGCAAAATGGTATTCATTCAGAAGCCCGCGCTCGGTCGCAAGAACGACGAATTTATGCTGGGCAAGATCATCAGGAGTGAGCGGGGTTCCATGCGCAGCGAGATAATCCGGCGATGCGCACAGGACGCGGAAATTCGGTGCCAGCCGCCTTGCCACCAGCATGGATTGCGCGGGCCGGCCGAATCGGATGGCAATATCCACTCCCTCCTGGTGTAGATTCGAAAATGAATCGTTCAGAATGAGCGCAAGCTGGATGTCCTGGTGTTCTTGTACGAAGTCATTCAGCCAGTCGTCCAGCAGGCTTCTGCCAAAGTCCGTGGAGGCAGATATCCTGATTTTCCCCCGCACCGCCTTCTGCCCTGCCTGCAGCATGAACTCACCGTCTTCTATCGCACGCAATGCGATCATGCAGTGCGAGAGGTAGATCCGGCCTTCGTTGGTCAACTGCAGGTGGCGGGTGGTCCGGTGGAACAGCTTGACGCCCAGGAATCTCTCCAGCTTGGCAAGCCGGGCGCTCGCGGCGGCTGGCGAGAAACCCAGCTTGCTGCCAGCAGTGGTCAGGCTGCCCATGGCGGCAGCCTGTACAAATAGCCGCATATCCCCAAGGCGATCGGTTGCCATTATTGATTGATTCTCACTTCAGTGTTCGTTGAAAAATAAGCCGCCAGTTTCGGCGTGGTGCCGATAGCCGGGGGCTCCGTGACCAGCAGAACCCGGTTTGCGGCAACCGCAGACATTGCCGGTGTGGGTCTCTCTTGGTAAGGAAAAGTTCCAGCTGCTGCGCAGCCCATAGCGGCTGCAGTGGCCGCGCAGAAGGCCGCGGCGTCCAGGCCCTTCATCTGGTCACTGGAGGCCAATGCCAGGTGCAAGCGCTCTGGATAGAGCTGTTTGTGCTCGTCTTCTTTACCACCTTCTGCCACCACTGCGTTGCCAGATGTGCCTGGATGGACTGCCGGCAAAGAAAGACCTGCCATGCAGAGGTCCGCGGGTAAATGCATGGCAGGTTGGGGAAAATGGCGCTGGTGCATGGATGGTGGAATATGGATCTTGTTTGCTCTCGATGCCTTGGGTTATCTGACCGGGGGCTATCGCCATGATTCACACCATTGATGTAAATCATGTTGCAAGACATTGCCTTTCGCTATGATGAAAAATAGGGGGTAGAAGTCATTCCCGGCGCCTTTCTGCGTAGCTCTCGGACAGTGCCGGAACTGCTATCCCTTCTTGATTTTGTAATACTTATCGATCTTGTTGAATCCATTGTTGTTTGAAATAGTTTTCAACTTAGATTTGAAGTGCGACCGCGGTCTCGGCTGTCCTGCTTAAGCCCTGCCCTGCGTCCACCAGCCTCCGAGCCAAGGCACAATGGCGCCCATCATTGGATGAGATGCATTGGGTTTGCTATGAAGATAGGTACTTGGAACGTAAATTCCCTCTCCGTACGCCTGCCCCAAGTGCTGGACTGGCTGGCGGTGCAGCCGGTCGATGTGCTGGCGCTGCAGGAGCTCAAGCTCACGGACGACAAGTTTCCCCACGAGGCCTTCGCGCAGATCGGCTACCACGCGGTGGCGCATGGGCAGAAGACCTACAACGGCGTGGCCCTGCTGTCGCGCGAGCCGCTGGCCGACGTGGTGCGCAATATTCCCGGCCACGGCGACGAGCAGGCCCGGGTGATCGCCGCCACCGTGCCCAGCGCGGCGGGGCCGGTGCGGGTGATCAACGGCTATTTCGTCAATGGGCAGGAACCGGGCTCGGAAAAGTTCGCCTACAAGATGCGCTGGCTGGAGGCGCTGGCCGCCTGGGTGCAGCAGGAGCTGGACGCGCATCCGCGCCTGGTGCTGGTGGGCGATTTCAACGTCGCGCCGGAAGACCGCGATTCGTTCGACCCTGAAGGCCTGCGCGAGACCATCCACCACACGACCGAGGAGCGCAACCATTTCAAGGCGCTGCTGGCCTTGGGTTTGCACGACGCGTACCGCTTGTTCGAGCAGCCGGAGAAGAGCTTCAGCTGGTGGGACTACCGCATGCTGGGCTTCCAGAAGAACCGCGGCCTGCGCATCGACCACATCCTGGTGAGCGAGGCGCTGCGCGGCATGGTGTCGGCCTGCAGCATCGACCGCGCACCGCGCAAGAACAAGCAGCCCAGCGACCACGCACCGGTGGTGGTGGAGCTGGGTTGATAAAAAGTGAGCTGCTAGCGCTTTTTCAGCAAGGATTTCAAATAGTTTTCCTATTGAAATCCTTTGGTATAAAGCGCAAGCAGCTCTCTTTTTTGATACCTACCAGATCTGTCGCCCGATCAGCACCAGGCCCGAGGCGATCGCGAAGACCTGCACGAAGATGCGCAGAAAGCGCCCGTTGATGCGGTAGTGCACGAAGCGGCTGGCCAGCGCGCCTATCACCAGCGCGGGCAGCAGATACAGCGTGGCCATCAACTGCGGGCCCTGGATGTGGCCGGTGGCCAGCAGTGTGGCCAGCGACATCAGCTCGCCCACCAGGAAGCAGAAGGCCAGCGTGGCGCGCATGGTGGCCGGCGGCTGGTGCTGGTAGACCAGGGCCAGCGGCGGGCCGCCGATGCCGGTGGCGGTCTCGGTGACGCCGGTGATGAGGCCGGCCGTCACGAAGGCCGGACGGCCCGGCGAGAAGGCCGGCATCACCAGCGTGGCCAGCGAGGCGGCGATGGTGGACAGGCCGACGAACCAGGCCAGGTGGCTGGCGCTCAGCGCTGCCAGCACCCACAGCCCGCCGCCGGTGCCCAGCACGCGGCCGGCGGTGATCCAGTTGGCGCCGGGCCAGTCGATGGCGCCGCGCTCGCGCCACAGCACGTAGATGTTCAGCGGCAGCATCAGCACCAGCACGGAGACCGGCAACAGCTCGGGCCGCACCAGGCCGATCACCGGCGCGGTGATGAGCGCAAAGCCCATGCCGGTGGCCCCTTGCACAAAGGCGGCGCCCAGCACCACCAGCGAAAGCAGCAGCAGATGGGTCGCCGTCACGCAGCCTCCCCTGCCAACTGGTTGTGCAGGCGCCGGTGCTCGGCTGCCGTCGGGTGCAGGCGCTGGATCGGAGCCTGTGCGATGGCCTGGCCGGCCATGCTTGCCACCTGGCGCATCAGCGCGCGGGCGTCCCAGTCGGTGGGCCAGCCCTGCCACAGGCGTAGGCGGCCGTCGGTGAAGACGGCGTCGATCTGGTCGCGGTTGCCCAGACGCACCAGGTCCCAGGTCAGGTCCACCGAGGTGCACAGCTCGGGCGTGTCCACGTCGAGCAGCAGAAAGTCGGCCGCCTTGCCGACGGCAATCTCGCCGATGAGATGGTCGAGCCCGATGGCGCGCGCGCCCTCGCAGGTGGCGTGGTCGAACCAGGTCCAGCCGCCGCCGCACGAGGCATCGCCGATGGCCAGGCTGTGCGCGAGCTTCTGCGCGGCCTCGGCCGCGTCCATCAGGCGGAAGGCGTCGGCTCGGGTGGAATCGGTGCCCAGGCCGAAGCGTATGCCCAGCGCTGCCATCAGCTGGGCCTGCGCCACGGCATTGCCCTTCCACTGGCTGGCGACGGGGTTGTAGGCCACGGCGGTGTCGGTGCGGCGCAGCAGTTGCAGCTCGGGCGGCGTGACCAGCGTGCCGTGCGCGATCAGCACCTGCGGGCCGAGCGCGCCCAGGTGGGCCAGCAGCTCCAGCGGGCGCAGGCCGCGCTGCACCACCGAGCGCTCGACCGATGCCAGGTGCTCGTTCACATGGGTCTGGAAGATGGTCTTCGCCTCGGCGCACAGGCGCGAGACGGCGGCCAGCATCTCGTCCGAGGCCGCCTCGGGCACCGAGATGGCCAGCGACGGGTGGACCAGCTCAGCGCCCTGCCACCGGCTCAGGAATTGCTCGGCGCCCTGTTTCAGGCTGCGGCGCTGCTCGGCCGTGCTGTCGTTGCCGCCGTCGTTGCAGATCAGGCCCATCACGCAGCGCAGGCCGGCCTCCTGCGTGGCCCGGGCCAGCGCGGCTATGTCGCCCTTGGCGCGGGTGCCGGCGTCGCACACGGTGGTGAAGCCGCCGCGCAGCGACTCCAGCGCGGCGAGCTTGGAGACGAGGTAGACGAACTCGTCGTCCAGGCTGGCCTCGAGCGGCACCCAGACGCGGCGGAAGATCTCCGAAGGCTCGCCATAGGCCAGCGACTTGCCGAAGGACTGCGTCAGGTGGTGGTGCACGTCGATCATGCCGGGCATGATCGCGCGGCCGGGCAGTTCCAGCGGCGCCAGGTGCGGGTAGCGCGCGGCGAGCTCGGCCGCGGGGCCGATGTCGGCAAAGCGGCCGTCCTGGACCAGCACGGCATGGCCGCGCACTGGGCCGTCGCGCAGGAACAGGTGCTCGGGGGCCAGCAGCAGGGCCGGCGCCTGCAGCGCATCGGCCAGAGCGGCGGAGTCGGTAGCTAAAGTGGATTTCATGGTGCGGTAGGCGCCTGCCCTGCGGCGGCGGCTTCTTGTTGATTGTGGCCCGAAGGCAGGTGGTGGAACACGATGTTGAGGAAGATGGCGGTGAGCGAGCCAATGGCGAGGCCGTTGCCCAGCACCATCTGCAACGTGGGCGGAAATTTGGTGTAGAGCCCGGGCACCACGATGGGCAGCAGGCCCATGGTCAGCGCGCAGGCCAGGATGAACATGTTGCTGCGCTGGTGCAGCTCCACGCGGCGCAGCATGTCGATGCCGATGGTGCCGATGATGGCGAACACGATCAGCGCCGTGCCGCCCACGACAGCAGCGGGAATGGCGTTGGCCAGCCGGCCCAGCGGAGCCAGCAGCGCGATGGCCACCAGGATCAGGCCGGCTGCCGCCGTCACATAGCGCGAGCGCACGTTGGTGGCGCGCACGATGCCGACGTTCTCGCCGCTGGTGATGATCATCGAGGTGCCGAACAGCCCGCCGGCCAGCGACATCAGCGCGTCGCCGCGGATGGTGCGCGGCACGATCTCGCGCGGCTTGACCTCCTTGCCGACGATCTCGGCCACCGCCATGGTCTGGCCCGTGGCCTCGACCATGGAGATCACGCTGAAGATCAGCAGCGGCAGCGCGGCCAGCAGGTCGAAGCGCGGCATGCCGAAAGGCAGCAGCGTGGGCGCGCTCAGCACCGGGCCCGAGACCACGCCCGCTATGTCGACCAGGCCAAAGGCCGCCGCCAGCAAGGTGCCGGCCACCAGCCCGAGCAGCACCGACAGCTGCCCCAGCATGCCCTTGAAGACGCGGGCGAACAGCACGGTGAAGGCGATGGTCGCCACCGCCAGCCCGATGTTGGCCGGGTCGCCGAAAGTCGGCGAGCCGGGCTTGCCGGCGATGATGCCGCCATAGACCTTGACCAGGTTGACCGACACCAGGATGAGCAGCGTGCCGATCACGATCTTCGGAAAATACTTGAGGCAGCGCGTGAACACCGGCAGCACCAGGAAGTAGAACAGCGCCGTCAGGATCACCGCGCCCGAGGCCGTCTGCAGGTCGCGCTGCTGCGCGATGGTGAGGAACATCACCACCGGCGCGCCGCCCGGCACCATCATGAAGGGCAGCTTGGAGCCCATCTTCCACGGCCCTAGTGACTGCAGCAGCGAGCCCAGCCCGCACAGCAGGAAGGTGGCGCTGATCAGGTTCACCGTCAGCGCCGCCGACAGGTCCAGCGCCTTGGCCACCAGAAACACCGAGGTGATGGGCACCGCCGCCATCACCAGCACGTGCTGCAGGCCGAACAGCAGCATCTGCGACCAGGGCAGCATCGCATCGACAGGCTCTTGTTCTCGGGACATGGTTGGTTCCTCGACAATCGTTACCCAAAACGATTTGGGTCAGGGGTTCAAAAAATCCGCCGGGCGGCGGGGTGTACATTTTTCAACATCCATGTTTCCCAAAACGATTTGGGTCACGGGCACAATTGAAGCATCAAATCTTGGAAAGATCAATGCCTGATTTTCCCCAGCGCGTCACCATCAAGGATGTGGCCCGCGAAGCCGGCGTCTCGCCCACCACGGTGTCGCATGCCCTCAACGAGCGCGGCCAGGTGGACGCCCAGACCCGCGCCCGCGTGCAGCAGGCCGCCGCCCGGCTCGGCTACCGGCCCAACCGCCACGCGCAGCGCCTGCGCACCGGCGAGGCGCACATGATCGTGCTGCTGTCGTCCATGCCCTTCGCGGTGGCCGGCGGCCCTTCGCGCCTGGGTTTCATGATGGAGGTGGCGGCCGTGGCCGCCGCCGCGGCGCTGGACCGGGGCCTCGCCCTGGTGCTGGCGCCGCCGATGGAAAGCGGCACCGTGCCGCTCGAGCTGCTGGAGGTAGACGGCGCGCTGGTGATCGAGCCTTCGGCCGACGACGCCAACCTCGCCTACCTGCAGCGCCGCGGCCTGCCGGTGGTGACGATCGGGCGGCCCGGCAGCCAGCCCGGGGCCGTGCCGCACGTCGACATCCACTCGGCCCACACCACGCAGCTGCTACTCGACCACCTGCATGCCCAGGGCGCGCGCCAGATCGCGATGATCCTCGGTACCGAGCCTCGCAATTCCTACGTGGAGGCCCGCGCCTGCTACGAGCGCTTTGTGGGCCAGCACGGCCTGCCCCTTTTGCTGGAAACGGCCGACGAGGTGCGGGGCGAGGCCGGCGGCGAGCAGGCTGCCGCCGCGCTGCTGGCGGCCCATCCCGGAATCGATGCGCTGTGCGTGCCCATCGACGCCTTCGCCGTCGGCGCCGCCCGGGCCGTGCAGGCCCTGGGCCGCCGCATTCCGCAGGACGTGATGGTCGCCACCCGCTACGACGGCCTGCGCGCCCGCAGCTGCGAGCCGCCGCTGACGGCCGTGAACCTGCACCTGGACCAGGTGGCGCACCAGGCGATCGATCTGTTGTTCGACCACCTGCGCGGCGAGACCGCCCAGGTGGCCGTGCCCGGGCCGCTGGCCGAGCTGGTGGTGCGCGAATCGTCGAACCGCGCCGCCCTATAGTATTGATAGCTGTTAGCGCTTATTGGATAAGCGCCAGAGCCATTTTTGGCTGAATATTTCAGGCGGGCTCGCCCTCTTCCGCCTCTGCCTTTTCCCAGCCGGGCAGCACCAGGTTCAGCGCCACGGCCACCAGGGCGCCCACGGTGATGCCCGAGCCGAACACCTCGCGCACGAAGGCCGGTAGGCGGGCGAGCAGATCGGGGCGCACCGTCACCGCCAGGCCGCAGCCCAGCGAGACGGCGATGATCAGGCTGTTTCGCTTGGTGTGCTCGCAGCCGCTGAGCATGCGGATGCCGGCCGAGATGATCATGGCAAACATCATCAGGCCCGCGCCGCCCAGCACCGGCAGCGGGATCGTGACCACCACCGCGCCCAGCACCGGGAACAGGCCGGCCACCACCAGCAGCACGCCGGTCAGCATCACCACATGGCGGCTGGCCACGCCGGTGAGCGACACCACGCCCACGTTCTGCGCAAAGGTGGACAGCGGCGGGCTGGACATGATGGCCGCGAAGGCCGAGCCCACGCCGTCGCAGAGGATGCCGCTGGACAGGCGCTTGCCGTCGATGCGGGTCTGCGTGGCCGCGCCCAGCGCCATGAAGGTGCCGGTGGTCTCGACGATGGTGACCAGGAAGGCGATGGACATAGCGACGATGCCCGACACCGGGAACGCCATGCCGAAGTGCATGGGCTGCGGGATGGCGAACACCTGCGCGTCCCGCACCTGCGAGAAATCGATCAGCCCCAGCGCCAGGCACAGCACGTAGCCGCCCAGGATGCCGAGCACCACGGCGCAGGCCGAGACCATGCCCTTGCCCCACTGCACGAAGGCGATCACCAGCAGCAGCACGAAGGCGGCGATGGCCAGGTGGCCGACCGCGCCGTAGCTCGCGCTGCCCACGCCGCCGGCGGCCCAGTCGACGGCCACCGGTGTCAGCGACAGGCCGATCATCGTGACGACCACGCTGGTCACCGTGTGCGGAAAGAAGCGCCGTATCACCGGCATGAAATAGCTGCCGACGATCATCACCAGCGAGCCCACCAGCGACGAGCCGAGGATGCCCGGCACGCCGTGCTCCAGCCCCACGCTGATGCCCGCGCCGACGAAGGCGAAGCTCGTGCCCATCACGCAGGGCAGCCGGATGCCGATGGGGCCGACGCCCCGGCACTGGATGATGGTGACCAGGCCCGAGCCCAGCAGCGCCGCGTTCACCAGCGCGATCACCTGGTCGGCCGGCAGCTTGAGCGCGCCGCCGAACACCAGCGGCACGGCGATGATCCCGCCCAGCGCCGCCAGCAGGTGCTGCAGCGACAGCAGGGCCGAGGTGATGAACAGCGGCGGACGGTCCTCCACCTTGTACAGCAGTTGTTCCATGTCTTGTCTCCTGAATATTTATGTGTGTTTTCGATGGGATGCTGCGGGCGTCAGTGCCCGGCAGCGCGCTCGAACAGGGTGCGGGCCAGGTCGCGGTGGCGGCCCAGCACCACCGGCAGGTCGGCGGTGAGCAGGCCTCCACCCTCCACCACCACGCGGCCGTTGATGACGCTGGTATCGACGTTGGTCGGCGTGCAGAACACCAGCGCCGCCACCGGGTCGTGGCCGGCGCCGGCATAGCCGACCTGGGACATGTCGAAGGCCACGAAGTCGGCCGACATGCCGGGCGCGAGGGCGCCGATATCGTCGCGGTTGAGCACGCGCGCTCCGCCCAGCGTGGCGATCTCCAGCGCCTCCCGGGCACTCATCGCCGCCGGGCCGTAGCCCACGCGCTGCAGCAGCATGGCCTGGCGCGCCTCGCCCAGCATGTGGGCGCCGTCGTTCGAGGCGCTGCCGTCCACGCCCAGCGCCACGGGCACGCCCGCGTCGCGCATGGTGCGGATCGGTGCGATGCCCGAGGCCAGGCGCATGTTGGAGCACGGGCAGTGCGCCACGCCGGTGCCGGTGCGCGCAAACAGGGCGATGCCCTCGGGGTCGAGCTTGACGCAGTGGGCATGCCACACGTCGCGGCCCACCCAGCCCAGGTCCTCGGCGTACTGCGCGGGCGTGAGGCCGAATTTCTCGCGCGAGAAGGCCACGTCGTTGTCGTTCTCGGCCAGGTGGGTGTGCAGCGACACGCCGTGCGCGCGGGCCAGCACGGCCGATTCGCGCATCAGGTCGCGCGTGACCGAGAACGGCGAGCACGGGGCCAGCACCACGCGCAGCATGGAGTGGCGCGAGCCGTCGTGGTACTGCTGGATCAGGCGCAGGCTGTCGCGCAGGATGGCTTCTTCCTCCTCGACCACCACGTCGGGCGGCAGGCCGCCCTTGCTGCGGCCCAGGCTCATCGAGCCGCGCGCGGCGTGGAAGCGCATGCCCATCTGCTGCGCGGCGGCAATGGAGTCGTCCAGGCGCGAGCCGTGGGGGTACAGGTACAGGTGGTCGCTGGTCGTGGTGCAGCCCGATAGCATCAGCTCGGCCATGGCGGTCTGCGTGGAGATGTGGATCATCTCGGGCGTCAGGTGCGACCACAGCATGTAGAGGTTGGTGAGCCACGAGAACAGCTCGGCGTCCTGCGCGGCGGGCACGGCGCGCGTCAGGCTCTGGTACATATGGTGGTGGGTGTTGACCAGGCCGGGGATCACGACCTTGCCGCGCAGGTCGAGCACCCGGGCCGTGCCCTCGTCGGCCATGCGGCGGTAGTGCTCGGGCAGGTCGGCCGTAGCCCCCACCCATTGCACGGCGGGGCCGTCGGCCACCAGGGCGCCGTCACGGATCTCGCGGCGCTCGGAATCCATGGTCACCAGCACATCGGCGTGCAAGGCTATCAGCGTCATGCTGCGTCTCTCCAGAAGTTGCGATGTGCGCCACTCTAGAAGGGATCACGTATCTGCGATAGCACAGAATTCCGCTTTATATGTCCACAAAAAGTGGACATCTGGCACTCACAGGCTGGTGCTGAACAGCCGGGCCAGCGTGGCGCCGATGTCGGTGGCCATCAGCTCGGCCGCGGCGCTGAGCGTGGCCTCGGTGCGGGCCGCCAGCACCAGGGTCTGGCGCGGCAGGTCGTGGCCGCGCAGCGGCACGTAGACCAAGGCGCCGCGCTGGCGCTCTTCCATGATGTCCAGCGGATTGAGCAGCGCCATGCCGCCGCCCTGGATGACCAGGCTCTGGATGAAGGCCATCGAGGTGGACTCGGCCACCGGCGTGACCTCGATGGCGTGGCGGGCGAAGGCCTCGTCCAGGATGGTGCGTATGCTCAGCACCGGTGCAGGCAGGATCAGCGGATGCCCCACGCACTCGCTGAGCAGCACCGACGGCTGCCCCGCCAGCGGGTGGCCGGGCACCACGACGGCGCCGATCGGCCATTCGCTCACGGCCAGCCGGCGCAGCGCCGGGCTGGCCGCCAGGTCGTAGCCCAGGCCGAGGTCGCAGTCCCCGCGCTCGACCGCGGCGACGATCTCCGCGATCGTCAGGTCGTTGACGCTGACGGCAATGCCCGGGTAGCGCTGGCGGAAGTCGTGCACCAGCGACGGCAGCAGCGCCCCCGCCAGCCCGGCGGTGGCGGCGATGGTGATGCGGCCGCGGCGCGCGCCCTTGAACTCCTCGATGCGCTCGCCCAGCGCCTGGTAGTCGCGCAGCGTGGCGCGCACGTGGGCCAGCACCATCTCGCCGGTGGGCGTGAGGCGCAGGCGGCGGTTGATGCGGTCGAACAGCGGCGCGCCCAGCTCGGCCTCGAGTTCGAGGATCTGGCGGTTCACCGCCGTGGGCGCCACGTGCAGGTGCTCGGCGGCCTTGCGGATCGAGCCGCGCCGCACCACTTCGTCGAAGTATTTCAGGACTCTGGCGTGCATCGGCGCAGTGTAGGGCCTGTTCGGCCCCGGGGCGTCAACGCCATCCAGCATGGCAGGTAGGCATGAAAAAGGCCCGTGGAAACGGGCCTTGCCTGGAAGGAGTGGCTGTCAGTGCCAAATTTTGGTGATGGTGGCAAACAGCCCGACGGCGGCCAGCATGCTGCCGATGCACCACTTGATGATTTCTGTTTGCGCCTGGGCGATCTTGGCTTCCAGCGAACCCCTGGCGTCCTGCAGATCTCCGCGGGTAGCCAGTTGCGAAGCGTGCAGCGAATATCGCCGGTCGATCTCTTTGTTGATCGACTCGGCTACGGCCTTCGCCTTGTCGGCGGGCACATTCACCGCGGTGAGTGCTTCGTAGATTTCAAGCTCCATGGCTTCAGTGTACTCTTTCCAACAAAAACCCAGGCGCTTTGCGCGCAAGGCGCACGGTCTTTCCTCGGGTTGGGAGTGAGCTGCCTTACCCCTACATTCACTCCTCATCCTCCGCATCCAGCCCCAGTTCCTGGATCTTGCGCGTGATGGTGTTGCGCCCTATGCCCAGGCGCTGCGCCGCCTCGGTGCGGCGGCCGTGGGTGGCGGCCAGTGCGGTGCGGATCAGCTGCGACTCGAAGCTGCGCGACAGCACATCCCACACGTCATTGCGCCCGGCGCGCAGCAGGGTCTGGGCCTCGCGGGCCAGCAGCGGCTCCCAGCCGGCCACGCCCTGCCCTTCGACGGCCGGTGCCTGCGGCGGCGGCACCGGCGCGGCGGCAGGTTCGGTCGGTGTGCTGTTGATCACTATGCTTTTGGGAGCATCTACCGCAGGTACATCAAGCGCTTGAGCGGTATTTCTGTCTGCATGGACTTCCACGGCCATGGCGGGCGATTGCAGCACCTCGGGCGGCAGGTCCTGCGCCGAGACGCGCTGCGTGGGCGCCATCACCGTCAGCCAGTGGCAGATGTTCTCGAGCTGGCGCACATTGCCCGGAAAGCCGAACTGGGCCAGCCGCTGCACCGCGGCGTCGGACAGCAGCTTGGGCTCCACGCCCAGCTGCTGCGCGCTGACCTGCAGGAAGTGGCGGGCCAGCATGGGAATGTCGTCGCGGCGCTCGCGCAGCGGTGGCAGCCGCAGGCGGATCACGTTCAGGCGGTGGAACAGGTCCTCGCGGAAGGCGCCGTTCTTCACGCGCTCCTCCAGGTGCTGGTGCGTGGCGGCGATCACGCGCACATGCGACTTGACCGGCACATGGCCGCCGACGCGGTAGAAATGCCCGTCCGACAGCACGCGCAGCAGCCGCGTCTGCAGGTCGAACGGCATGTCGCCGATCTCGTCGAGGAACAGCGAGCCGCCCTCGGCCTGCTCGAAGCGCCCGCGCCGCTGGGTCTGCGCGCCGGTGAAGGCGCCGCGCTCGTGGCCGAAGAGTTCGGATTCGAGCAGGTCCTTGGGGATCGCCGCGGTGTTGATGGCCACGAAGGGCCCGCCCGACACCGGCGAGTGCTTGTGCAGCGCGCGCGCCACCAGCTCCTTGCCGGTGCCGGATTCGCCGGTCACCAGCACGGTGACGGCGCTCTGGCTCAGGCGGCCGATGGCGCGGAACACGTCCTGCATCGCGGGCGCCTGGCCCAGCATCTCGGCGCCGTTGCCCAGGCGCGGCGCGGCCTGCACCTGGGTCTGGCTTTCCTGCACGGCGCGCTGGATCAGCTCGACCGCCTTGGGCACGTCGAAGGGCTTGGGCAGGTACTCGAACGCACCGCGCTGGAAGGCCGAGACGGCGCTGTCCAGGTCGGAGAACGCCGTCATGATGATGACGGGCAGGTGCGGATGCTGGGCATGGACCTGCTCCAGCAGCTGCAGCCCGTTGCCTCCGGGCATGCGGATGTCGCTCACCAGCACCGAGGGCGGCTGCGCCTGCGGATCGGCCTCGTCCATGGACTCCAGCGCCTGCAGCACCTCCTGCGGGTGCACGAAGCTGCGCGTGGGCATGTGTTCGCGCGCCAGGGCCTTTTCGAGCACAAAGCGAATCGAAGGGTCGTCATCCACTATCCAGATCGGTTTCATCGCTTGGCTTGCCCTTCCCTGTTACAGCTCTATCCGGTCAATGGCAGCAGGATGCGAAAGTCCGTGCGTCCCGGCTCGCTCTCGCATTCGATCAGCCCTTCGTGCCGCTGCACAAAGGTCTGTGCCAGCGGCAGGCCCAGGCCTGTGCCACCCGCGCGACCCGTCACCAGCGGATAGAAGATGCGCTCCTTGATTTCCGCAGGAATGCCGGGTCCGTTGTCGATGACATGCAATTCCAATGCCAACTTGTGGCGCTTGCGGCCCAGCGTGAGCTGGCGCGCAATGCGGGTGCGCAGCGTGATGCGGGCGGCGGACTCCTGCATCTGCGGCTCCAGCGCCTGCGCGGCGTTCTGCACGATGTTCAGCAGCGCCTGGATCAGCTGCTCACGGTCGCCGCGGATCTCGGGCAGCGAGGCGTCGTAGTCGCGCTCCAGCAGCAGCTGCGGGTACTCCAGCAGCACCAGCAGGCAGACGCGCTCGCACACCTCGTGGATGTTCACGTCGCCCACGGTGTGCGGATGGCGGTGAGGTTCGAGCAGGCGGTCGACCAGGCTCTGCAGGCGGTCGGCCTCGTGGATGATGACCTCGGTGTACTCCTTGAGCGCCGGGTCGGGCAGGTCCATGTCGAGCAGTTGCGCCGCGCCGCGGATGCCGCCCAGCGGGTTCTTGATCTCGTGCGCCAGGTTGCGGATCAGCTCCTTGTTGGCCATGGCCTGCTCGCGCACGCGCTCCTCGCGGTCCTGGCGCACCTGCTGCTCGAAGGGCCACATCTCGACCAGGATCTCCGAGCCCTCCATCCACCACGACAGGTTGACGTGCACCGGCGTGCCCTCGTGCAGGCTGCGCCGCAGCTGGCCCTCGAAGCGCAGTGACGAGAAGCGCTGGCCGCGCGCATCGACCAGCGCGCGGTACAGCAGCTCGTCATCCTGGAAGAACAGTCCCAGGTCATGGCCCAGGATCTGGCGGCGCGACACGCCAAGCGCATCTTCCAGCGCGGCATTGACGCGCAGTGCGGCGCCGTCGAGGCCGATGACGGCCGCCAGCGTCGCCATCTGTTCGAGGCCGAGCCAGAAGGGATCGTCCGACTGCATGGAAGGCATGGGGGATTCAGTTGGAAGGCGCAGGCAGGCGCGACAGTTCGCGCTGGATGCCGGCGATGTCGCTGTCCACCCGCGTCATCTCGGTCTTCATGTCGGAGATGCGCTGGTTGTAGAACGCGGGGTTGCGCATCTCGAGCGCATTCTTCTGCGGCTCGCCGTTGTTGTACTCGCGCTGCAGCTCGGCCTTGCGGGCCTCGGCCTTGCGCAGTTCCGATTCCAGAATCATCCGCGCATCGGACTCGCGCGCCCGCTGCTCGGCCGTATTGGCCTTGGCGCTGGCCGGCGCGGGCGCCGCCGCGCGCGGGGTGCTGGCGGCAGGCTTGGGGGCCGCGCCCGAAGCCGCCGGCGACGGCCGCGTTCCCTGCACCACGGTGACATTGCCGCCCTCGATCAGCTTGCAGTTGCGGCTGCGGGCCTGCGAAAGGTCATTGGTGTATTCGTTGCCGCAGCGGTAAATCCTGTCCTGGGCCAGCGCACCCTGCGCGCAGCCCGCCATCGCGGCCAACATCAGCAATTTCTTGTACATAGCGGCAGTATGCTCTCCCAACTCCAGGCCGCAAGTATCACGCAAGCCTGGCGACCCCACTGCAAATATTGCGCAGTGTATGGGTAAAGAGCCGCGGGCCCCGCAACAGTTCCGCGGCCACGAAAAAAGCGGCACGAGGCCGCTTTCTTGGGGGTGCGCAGTGCTTACAGCGAGAAGTACATGTCGTACTCGGCCGGATGCACGGACATGCGCATGCGCGTGACTTCGCTCATCTTCAGCTCGATGTAGGCGTCGAGCATGCTGTCGCTGAACACGCCGCCCTTGGTCAGGAAGGCGCGGTCCTTGTCCAGCTCTTCCAGTGCCTGGTCGAGGCTGTGGCACACGGTGGGCACCAGCTTGTCTTCCTCGGGCGGCAGGTGGTACAGGTCCTTGGTGGCGGCTTCGCCCGGGTGGATCTTGTTTTCCACGCCATCGAGGCCGGCCATCAGCAGCGCTGCGAAGCCCAGGTAGGGGTTCATCAGCGGATCGGGGAAGCGGGCTTCGACGCGGCGGCCCTTGGGGTTGGCCACGTAGGGGATACGGATCGAGGCCGAGCGGTTCTTGGCCGAGTAGGCCAGCTTCACCGGGGCTTCGAAGTGCGGCACCAGGCGCTTGTAGCTGTTGGTGCCGGGGTTGGTGATGGCGTTCAGCGCGCGGGCGTGCTTGATGATGCCGCCGATGTAGTACAGCGCGTAGTCCGACAGGCCGGCGTAGCCGTCACCGGCGAACAGGTTCTTGCCGTCCTTCCACACGGACTGGTGCACGTGCATGCCCGAGCCGTTGTCGCCGTGGTAGGGCTTGGGCATGAAGGTGGCGGTCTTGCCGTAGGCGTTGGCCACGTTGTGGATCACGTACTTCTGCAGCATGGTCCAGTCGGCGCGCTCCACCAGCGTGGAGAAACGCGTGCCGATCTCGTTCTGGCCGGCGCCCGCCACTTCGTGGTGGAACACTTCGACCGGAATGCCCACGGCTTCGAGCACCAGCGACATCTCGGCGCGCATGTCGTGCGTGCTGTCGACCGGGGGCACGGGGAAGTAGCCGCCCTTGACGGTGGGACGGTGGCCACGGTTGCCGCCGTCGAGCTTGGAGCCGGTGTTCCAGGGGGCTTCGTACTCTTCGATCTCGTAGAAGGTGTTGTTCGGCTCGGTGCTCCAGCGCACGCCGTCGAACAGGAAGAACTCGGGCTCGGGGCCGAAGAAGGCGGTGTCGCCCAGGCCGGAGGCCTTCAGGTAGGCTTCGGCGCGCTTGGCGATGGAACGCGGATCGCGGTCGTAGGCCTTGCCGTCGCCCGGCTCGATCACGTCGCAGGTCAGCACCAGGGTCGGCTCTTCGAAGAAGGGGTCGATCACGGCCGTGCTCGGGTCGGGCATCAGCTGCATGTCGGAGGCTTCGATGCCCTTCCAGCCGGCGATGGACGAACCGTCGAATGCGTGGCCCGAGGTGAACTTGTCTTCGTCAAAGTGCGACACGGGCACGGTCACGTGCTGCTGCTTGCCGCGGGTATCGGTGAAGCGGAAGTCCACGAACTTGACTTCGTTCTCTTGCACCATGCTGATCACATCTGCAACGGTCTTGGCCATCGAATTCTCCAAAAGAAATGTGCTCGGTTGAAAATCGTACGCGGTATCTTAAGCAGATTGCGTGCCAGCCTGATGACTGTCTTTGCCGGCACTTGCAGTCTGCATTTGCACCGATATGGTGCAAATTTCGGTAATTTCGGTTTATCGGATTTCACGCACCATTTCGGCGCTCATTCTTGCACCATTTTGATGCAGCCTGCCCTGCAGTACCGGCCAGGCTTGCGCCACGGCCTCGGGCGGGCCCTTCACGCCTAGCTCGATGTGCGCCTCTTCGCCGGCGTGGCCCACCGAGGGCAGGCTGAACACCTTCACGGCCGGAAACTGCGCCTCCAGCTCCACCATCCACGGCGTCAGCGCCGACTCCATCGCGCCATAGACCTTGACGGAGCGCTCGGTCACCGCCTGCAGGTGGAAGGCGTCGCGGTAGCGCGCGTCGAGCACGGCGGCCATCATCGGCCAGGCCATGACCGGAAAGCCGGGCAGGAAGTGGACCCAGCCGCCCACACCGTTCACTGTCGCGCCGGCGCAGCTGAAGCCGGGGATCTTGTTGTACGGGTTCTCGATGATCTGGGCCTGCGCGGGGAACACGCCCATCTGCAGGCGCTGGCGGTTGTCGGCGCGCTCGGGGTCGAAGGCTTCGCCCTTGTCACGCGCCATGTCCTGCATGCGCTCGCGGATGCGCTCGGCCGCCTGTGGGTGCAGGGCCAGCGGCTGGCCCAGCGCCAGGGCCGCGGCCTGGCGGGTGTGGTCGTCGGGCGTGGCGCCGATGCCGCCAAAGCTGAACACCTGGTCGCCGCTGGCGAACAGGCGCTCGAGCCGCGCGGCGATGCCCGGTAGGTCGTCGCCGGCGTACTCGGCGCCGGTGAGCTGCAGGCCGCGTTCGGCCAGGATCTCGATGGCCTTGGCCAGGTGCCCGTCCTGGCGTTTGCCGGACAGGATCTCGTCGCCGATGATGAGGACGGAAAAACGGTAGCTCATGGGGATGGAGGCAGTTGCGGTGCAGGAATCTCGCGCGCCGGCACTTCGATGGCCGGGCTCGCGTCGGCGCGCATCTGCTGCAGCGCCGCCAAGCAGAAATGGATGAACCACAGCGACGAGAACGCGAAGGTCAGCGCGTAGATCCAGATCGCCAGCGGCACCAGCACGACGAAGCCGACGGTGAAGATGATGCCCGAGGCCCAGACGATGCTGGGCGCGATGCCGATGTAGCCGGTGATCACGCCCATCAGCAGCAGTGGCCAGCGGTGACGCTGCAGGATGGCGTCGCGCTCGGCCTTGCTGGCATGCTCGGCCAGCGCGTCCAGGCTCATCACGCGGTAGGTCAGCCAGCCCCAGATGACGGGCGGCACGATCAGCACCAGCGGCGGAATCAGCCACAGCGGAATGGTGACGACGAAGGCGATGCCGGCCAGCAGCGTGGCCGACAGCGCCCACAGCACGCTGGCCACGAGGCCGGTGCCGTGCTTCTTCTCGAGCTGCGCGAAGCGCCGCTCGGTGACCATGCGCACCAGGGCCGGCGACATCAGGAAGGCGATCACCAGTACCGCGAGCACGGCGGCCGCCGGCGTCATCAGCACCAGCACGACGAAGGGCGCCACCGCGGTCGCAAAGCCCGCCGAGCCGCTGTTGCCGAACCAGCCGAACACGGTGCTCAGCCAGCGGCTCCCCTCGATGGACTGCTCCACCGCGGCCACGCTGCCGCCCCAGAAGAAATAGCTCCAGCCGCCCACGGCCACCAGCATCACCAGCAGCGGCACCAGCGACAGCAGGATCACCGGTGGGCGGAAGCAGTAAGCGGCGGCACGCCAGAAGGCGTCCAGCATCAGGTTCGAGCCCTTGGCCATATGGTCCTTTTCCTCAAGCGCGGTTGATCAGGCGCAGCATGCCGCGCCACTGTTGGCTCCAGAAGCCGCTGCCGTAGTCGCGCAGCCGGCCCTGGCGGCCGGGCTGCACCTGGTCGCGCACGCCGGTGGGGTCGTAGCGCAGGTCGAAATTGGCCGTGCCCAGCAGCATGTCCCACCAGGGCAGCAGCACGCCGAAATTGCAGCCGCCGAGCCGGGGCGTGGCCGTTGCCTCGCCCGGTTTCGCCGATTCGTGCCCGATGCCTATCGCATGGTGGCGGCGGTGAAAGCGCGGGCTGATCCACAGCCGCTCGCCGATGCGGCCGAACCACACGCGCAGGTTGGCGTGCTGCAGGCTTTCGCTCAGCTGCGTGAGCGCGACGATGGCGACGAACTGGCTGGGCTGCACGCCGATCAGCTGGGCCACGAGCACGATGATGCCGTCGTGGATCAGGTCGTCGAGCAGGTGGTTGCGGTTGTCGCTCCACATGGTCATCTGGCGCTGCGAGTGGTGCAGCGCATGCAGCTGCCACCACCAGCGGAAATGGTGCTGGCCGCGGTGGATCCAGTATTCGACGAAATCGAAGGCCACCAGGTAAATCAACAGGCTGACCCAGGCGATGTCCGTCACGCCCGGCCACAGCGCATCGAGCTGCCAAGTGTGGAAGCCGTGCATGCGCAGCGTGCCGACCAGGCTGTCCCACAGCGGATCGACCAGGAAGAACAGCGCCACGCGGAACAGCCCGAGCCGGTGCACCAGGGTGTAGACCACGTCCACGCGGATCGCGGGCCGGTCGGTCACCGGCTCGACCGGCCGCCAGCGCTGCAGCGGCGCGATCACCAGCAGCATCACCAGCAATTGCAGGCAGCCGACCAGGAACCAGCCCGTGGCGATGTAGCCGTCCTCCAGGAAGTTGGCGAGGCCGGCGGCAAACATCAGCGGCTGCAGCACCTGCTCGAACAGCCATTGCTGGGCGCTGTCGAACAGGGTAGTGAACCAGTCCATGGTCATGTCAGTGGTGGGCGATCCAGTCGCGATATTGCGGGTGATCGCGCAGGGTTGCAAAGCAAAAACCCTTTTGCTTCAAGCCCTGTATCAGCGGTTCGAGCACGGCGGGCGCCCAGGGGTCCTTGCGGTCCCAGATGCCCAGGTGGGCCAGCAGCACGTCGCCCGGACGGATATCGCGCAGCGCCTTGGCCAGCAGTTGGGCGTTGGGGTACTGCTCGCTGGGCAGCTCGTCGCCGAGGAAGCCCGCCGGCGACCAGCCGACGTGCGCGTAGCCGCAGGCCTGGGCAGCCTTCAGCAGCGCCGGGGAGGTCTTGCCACCGGGGGCGCGGAACAGCGGCAGCGGCTTCACACCGGTGATCTGCTGCAGGCGGTCTTCGGAATGCTGGATCTCGGCGCAGTACTGCGCCGCCGTCATCTCGAAGCTCTGCCCTGCCCGTTCGCCCGCCGAGGGGCGTACGCGAAAGCGCGGCGGGCTGCCCGCTTCCGTCTTCAGGTCGCCGCGCCAGTAGGTATGCGACCAGGTGTGCGAGGCGAAGGCATGGCCTTCGGCCGCCCTCGCCTTCCACCATGGCGCCCAGTGCTCGCCCAGGCTGCCGTCGCCCTGCTGCGTGCGCTCGTTGGCGGCGAAGAAAGTAACCTTGATGTTCTCGCGCCGGAGCACCTGGGCGATCTGCTCGGCCACGCCCATGTGGCCGGTGTCCAGCGTCAGGTACAGCGGCTTGTCGCACACTGCGGGTTTGGAGCTATTTTGGCCTCCAGCCCATACCCCACTTGCGCAAGCAGCTATGGTTATGGAAGCAATCCAATGGTGGCGTGGCATGGCGGCCTCAGCGTGCTGCGTGCTCCAGCGTCCACACGCCGTGCGGCGACTTGCCGACCTTGACCTGGTTCACCACCTTGCGGGTCTGCGTGTCGATCACCGACATCTTGCCGGCCCAGCGCGAGCTGAGGTAGATGTAGCGCCCGTCGGCCGACACGTCCATGCAGTCCGGGCCGCTGGGGCCGGGGTAGCGGTCGACCACCTTCTGTGCCTGCATGTCGAGCTTGCTGATGGTGTTGGCCACGCGGTTGCTGACGTAGATGTGGCGCCCGTCGCCCGCCGCGCGGAAGGCGTGGGCGCCCTTGCCGGTGGGAACCTGGTTCACCAGCTTGGGCTCGGCGCCCGAGATGTCGAACACCTGCACGCCGTCGCCACCGGTCAGGCCCACGAACAGCAGCTTGTCGTCGGGGCTGCCGTAGACGTCGGCCGGCATGGGGCCGGTCTTGGTGCGCCACTTCACGGCGCCGCTGCGCAGGTCGATGGCCACCAGCTCGTCGCTGTCCTGCATGGACGAATAGATCGTGGCGCTCTTGCTGTCGATCCACAGGTGGCTGGGCGTCTTGCCCGTCTCCACCCGCTTGACCAGCTTGGGCTCGGTGCCGTTCCAGCTGTAGATGTCGATGTGGTTCAGGCGGTTGGCGGCCGTCACCAGCCACTTCATGTCGGGCGAGAAGCGCAGGTGGTAGGGATCGGGGATGCCCTGGATCACGCGCTGCACCTCGGCCGTCTTCGGGTCGATGAAGGTCAGCGAATCGCCCAGCGCATTGGCGACGACGACCGACCTGGAGTCGGGCGTCAGGTAGAGATGGTGCGGCTCCTTGCCGGTGGGAATGCGCTTGATCTCCTGCCACTGCGTGGGATCGATCACGCTGATGCTGGCATCCAGCGAGTTGAGCACGAAGACCGGCGCTGCGGCCTGCGCGGCCCAGCAATACAGCGATACGGCAGTGGCGGCGGCTGCGCGCGCCATCGAGAAAGCTTTCACAAAGCACCAATCCGGGAATGGAGGACGCAGCAGTGTAGCCGCTGCATCCTTAGGCTCCCGTGGCACTTGGGCATCGCTGTGTAAACATCTATGGCCCCCATGAAAAAAGCAGCGCCGGGGCGCTGCTTGCAGGGGGAGGCGGCGAGACCTTACAGGCCCAGCGCAGCCACGCCGGCCTTGGCGATCTGTGCGTCCTCGTTGGCCTTGACGCCGCTCACGCCGACGGCACCCAGGCACTGGCCGTCCTTCATCACCGGCACGCCGCCTTCGAGCAGGCCGTCGATCACCGGGGCGCTCAGGAAAGCGGTGCGGCCGCCGTTGATCATGTCCTCGTAGCCCTTGCTTTCGCGGCGGCCCAGCGCCGAGGTGCGGGCCTTGGACACGCTGATGTGTGCCGACACGGGCGCGGCGCCGTCCTGGCGCACCATGCCCAGCAGGTGGCCGCCGTCATCCACGACGGCAATGCTCACCAGCCAGTTGTTCTTCTGGGCTTCGGCTTCGGCAGCGGCCAGCACGGCCTTCACGTCGGCCAGTTCCAGTTCGGGCTTCGTCTTCATGGTCTAAATCCTAGAGTTGCAACAACAGTGCGCGGAGCATAACCGCCGCGGATACCGCCTTGCCCCGTAGCCAGGGCAAAGCATTTGTTCCTCAAATAACAGTAATTCCAGCGCAAGTGCCGAAATTATGGCAGAGCCAGCGCGCAATTATGCGGCGGTCTCGGCGGCAGCCTCTTCATGCTTGACCGACGGCGCATGGCCGTCCCACTCGAACACCGCCATGCTTTCCACGTGCGCGGTGTGCGGGAACATGTTGACCACGCCGGCCGCCGTGCAACGGTAGCCGGCCTGGTGCACCAGCAGGCCGGCGTCGCGCGCCAGCGTGGCGGGGTTGCAGCTCACGTAGACGATGCGCTTGGGCGGCGTCCAGCCTGCAGCCTCGGGCGGCAGCGGCTCCGCGCCTTCCACACCGTGGCGGGCCTTGTGGATGTCGGCCAGCGCCTTGGACAGCGCGAACGCGCCTTCGCGCGGCGGATCGACCAGCCACTTGTCGGCGGCGCCGTCGGCCACCAGCAGCCCGGGCGTCATCTCGAACAGGTTGCGCGCTACGAAACTGGTAGCTACCAGCGCTCTACCATCCTGGGCTAGAGCCTGATTTTTCTCATAATTCTCGCGCGAGCGCGCCACCAGCGCCTCGCTGCCCTCGATGCCCAGCACCTCGCGCGCCATGGTCGCCAGCGGCAGCGTGAAGTTGCCCAGGCCGCAGAACCAGTCGATCACGCGCTCGTCGCGGCGCGCATCCAGCAGGCGCAGCGCGCGCGTGACCAGCACGCGGTTGATGTGCGGGTTGACCTGGGTGAAGTCGGTGGGCTTGAACGGCATGGTGATGCCGAAGTCCGGCAAGTCATAGCTCAGTTGCGGGCCATCGGCGTCGAGCAGGTGCACCGTGTCCGGCCCCTTGGGCTGCAGCCACCACTGCACGGCGTGCGCGGCGCCGAAGGCGCGCAGTTTGGCGATGTCGCCGTCGGACAGCGGCTCCAGGTGGCGCAGCACCAGCGCGGTGACCGTGTCGCCGCTGGCCAGTTCGATCTGCGGGCAGGTCTCGCGCGCATCCAGGCTGGCGATCAGCGCGCGCAGCGGCATCAGCATCGCGTCCACATGCGGCGGCAGGATCTTGCAGGTCTCCATGTCGGCGATGTAGCGGCTCTTGCGCTCGTGGAAGCCCACCAGCACCTTGCTTTTCTTGATGACATAGCGCACCGACAGGCGGGCGCGGTAGCGGTAGCCCCAGGCCGGGCCCTCGATGGGGCGCAGGATGGTCTCGGCCCGTACCTTGCCCAGGTGCCAGAGGTTGTCCTCGAGCACGCGCTGCTTCACCGCCACCTGGGCGCCCACGTGCAGGTGCTGCATCTTGCAGCCGCCGCAGGCGCCGGCGTGCAGGCCGAAGTTCGGGCAGCCCGGGCGCACGCGCTGGCTGGACTCGTGGTGCACGGCCGTGAGGCTGGCCTGCTCCCAGTTGTTCTTCTTGCGGTGGGTGTTGGCCGAAACCAGTTCGCCCGGCAGTGCGCCGTCGACGAACACCACCTTGCCGTCGGGACGCCGGGCCACGCCCTGGGCGTCCATGTCCATGGAGATGATCTGCAGCCAGTCGGCGGGATAGGCCGGCTTGGCGTCTGCTTCGATGGCAGCGCCTTCCGTGGGAATCTTGTCGTTGTGAATGTCGCTCATCCCGCTATTGTCTCAGGCGCGGGAGGCGCCACCGGGCAAACGGCTATTGACCGGCCCTGTATCCGCTACGGCGCGGAGACCATCGACGTGAGGTTGATGCGCTCGGTCACGCGGCCGGCATTGCCCAGGTCGCGGCTGCCCGCGTTGAGCGCGTCGATGCGGGCGGTGCAGATGGCGCTGTCGGGCGAGAACACCATGCGGCTGTCCGCCGGCGCCACCTTCGGCAGGGTCTCGCTCAAGGGGCGCGACAGATCCACCGGCGGCGCGGTGTCGCGGTAGATCACCTCGTTCTTGGCGTCGTAGATGGTGTAGCAGCTGGCCTGTGCGGCGGTTCCCGCCAGCAGCGCACCAAGCGCGATGGCTCCGGTCGTGATGAATCTCATGGCAAACCCTCCGTGATTTTTCGCCGAGTGTACTGCAGCGCCTGCCGCCGTTTGCGGCCAGGCCCGGGCCCGCCTTTTCTTGCGTACCGCCACCCATGGGCGAGTGCGCAGGAATACGTTGAATAAATTTGACAATAGATATTGTCAATTAATTACTTTATTCAAATAAGATTTGAAAAACTATCAGATAAGCCATGGAGATAGGCATCGTGAGAAAGATCCGGTTCCGCAAGAAAATCCTTTTCCCAGCAGCAGCGGTCATTGTGGCGAGCGCCTGGGTGCCACTGGTTCCCTCCCATGCGGCAACCATCAGCCTGGCCACCGACGGCCACTACTTCGACAATTGGACCTTCAGCACCGTGGAGCCCGCCGGCCCCGTGGGCTACCAGAGCTGCACGGCGGCGCCCCCCAATGACAACCTTCCCCTCGGCACCGTGATCCAGGGCGCCGTCGGCCGTGTGGGCTTCGAGGTGACAGCCACCAGCGCCAGTACCTACAACTGGGAAGCCTGCCCCTGGTACTACGGCGCCAGCATTCCCACCGGCAACGGCCTCGTCAGCGGCACGTCGCCCGGCTCCGTCAACTACACGCGGGGCGACTACGACATCAAGACGCTGAACAACCGGCCGCTCCCCTATGGCAGCCTGCTGGCCTTCCAGGACATGGACGGCTACGAGATGGCACGGCTGAGCTTCTACGACTGCCAGGGCCAGCCCGTCGATTCGGCGGGGTTCGACACCCTGATCGTATCGTCCAGCTACGCGCCCTCGGGGGGCAATGGGCCGTTGGCCAGCACCAGTTACGATGCCGCCGCCGGGCAATGGCTGGTCCAGGCCGGCTACTACACGACCGGCACCTATACGGGCGTGCCCAATGTGACCACGGGCCTGGTGATGAAGGCGGCCAACGTCTGCCGGGTGCATATCCAGGGCCCGACACAGGGCACCAGCGGCGGGGTGACCTTCTATCTCGGCTCGCCTCCCGTGACCAGCATCAGCGTGAACACCTCGCTCACCGGCGGTCCCACGCCGTATACGACGCAAGTCCCGCTGACGGCGCAATGCACGGTGGGCGGCACCCAGGTGGATGTCAGCGGCACGCTGACGCCATCCGCCAGCCAGCCTGGCCAGCTGACCGCCGGCCAGCCCGCCAGCATCACCTTCGACGACGTACCGGTCGGCGCCGTCTGCACCATCACGGCTGGCGGCACGCCCGGCGCTCCGGACGGCTACACCTGGGGAACCGCCCCCGGTCCCGTCACGCTGACGGCGGCACTCGATCCTGCCGGGAACCAAGCCGCGATGCCGTTCGAGTTGAAGGCCGCCCCTCCGCCGCCTGAAAAACCCGCCGCGAAGCCGGTTCCCGCGCTGGGCTGGTGGGGCCTGCTGGCCCTGGTGCTCTCGCTGGGCGGCCTGGGGTGGCTGCAGCGCAGGCGCATCGGCTCTTCCAGGCCATAACCCCGCCAATGGATAGCTCGGCCGCAGACCCCTTTTGAAGAGTCCGGATATGAAAATGCATGCCAAAACCGCGCTCCGTGCGAGCCTGCTGACTTTCGCCGCACTGGCTGCCAGCCAGGTCCAGGCCGCCAACCAATGCCTCAAGGGGCCTGGAACCTACGGCTCGCTGACCGTCGGCGGATGCGCCACCAGCACGGATGCCAACGGCGTTGGCGTCATTGCCGATTTCGCCCAGGTGGTCGCCGGCTATCCCTATGCGGGCCTGGCGCTCAATCTGCCCGGCCTGGGCAGCGGGCCTGAATCGCTGAGCTGCACCTACACCTTCAGCCACCCGGTGCTGCGCAGCTCGGTCACCGTCAGCCTCGACGTCCTGGACCCGGACGATGTACTGGCCGTGTCGTTCGACGGCACGCCCTACGGCTTCACCTCGGCGGACCTGGTGCAGGCGCCGCTGCCCTCCTCCTACCTCAATGTCAGCACCGGCACGCCGGTGTTTGCCAGCGGCACGGTCAAGGGTGCGAGCCCCCCGGCCTCGGGCGCGCTGCAACTGCGCTCCAGCGGCCCGCAGTGGGTCAGCTCGATGACCTTGACCATGTCCAACCAGTCCGGTTTCGGTGGCGGCGCCGTCACCGGCGTCTGCGTGGACGACGCCCCGCCCCCGCCTCCCGTCACTGCCGCTGCGCCGGTGCCCGGGCTGTGGCCTGGCGCGGTGGCCCTGCTGGGCCTGCTGCTGGCCGGCAGCGCCGCGGTCGTTCGGCGCCGGCAGCGCCGCCGCTGAACCGGCGCGGGCGGCCTCAATGCCGGCCGCGCAATCCGCTGGCCCGTTCCACGCGGCGTTGCACGGCGGCGTCCAGCGTGCGAAAGCCCTGCCCGCCCGCCGCCAGCGTGAGCCACTGCCGCGCGCGCGTCAGGCCGGTGTAGACCAGCTCGCGCGTGAGGATGGGGCTGAGCGTGGGCGGCAGCACCAGCGCGGCATGGGTGAACTCCGAGCCCTGCGACTTGTGCACCGTCATCGCGTAGACCGTCTCCACCGCCTGCAATCGGCTGGGCAGCACCCAGCGCACGCCCTCGCTGGTCGCAAAGACCACGCGCAAGCTCCCGTTCGGCATGGCCACGGTGATGCCGATGTCGCCGTTCATCAGGCCCAGGCCGTAGTCGTTGCGGGTGACCAGCACCGGCCGCCCGGCATACCAGCCGCTGGTCTGCGCGATGAGCTGGTGGCGGTGCAGGATCTGCGCGATGCGGTTGTTGAGCCCCTGCACGCCCCAGGGGCCGCTGCGCAGCGCGCACAGCAGCTGGAAGCGCCCGTGCGCCTGCAGCAGCTGCCGTGCCCAGTCGTCGAATGCCTGCTGCTCGCCGTGCTGCGGCATGGTGGCCAGCAGGCCCAGGTAATGCGCATAGCCGTGCGGTCCATCGGCGTTCGCCGCTGCAAAGCGCTTGCGGCCGCCGTGCACCACCAACTCGGCCAGCGCCGGGTCGGCGGCATCGGCGAGCGCGTAGGCGGCCAGGTCGCCGTAGCCGTGGCGCAGCACCTGGCGCATGCGGCGCACGTCGCCCGCGTTGACGGCGGTGGCCAACTGGCCTATGCCGCTGGCGCCGTCGAAGCGGTGGCTGTGGCGCAGCATGGCCACGGCCTGGTCCAGCGGCTGGCCCATCAGGTCCTGCATGCCGGGCGGCACCTGCTCGCCGGTGGCGGCCTGCAGCCACTGCACGGTCTCGGGCCAGTACAGGCCCTGGTCGGCATGGCGGCACAGCTCGCCCAGCACCGCGCCGGCCTCGACCGACGCGAGCTGGTCCTTGTCGCCCAACAGCACCAGGCGGGCCTGGGGCGGCATGGCATCGAGCAGCGCGGCCATCATCTCCAGGTCGACCATCGAGGCCTCGTCGACCACGACCACGTCCCAGGCCAACGGCTGGCGCGCGTGGTGGCGGAAGTGCCGGCTGTCGGGCCGGCTGCCGAGCAAGCGGTGCAGGGTCTGGGCCTGGCTGGGAATCAGGCTCTTGAGCGGCTCGGCGCCCGCAGGCACCGGCGGCAGTTGTGCATCGCCCAGTTTGTCCAGCGCGCCGCTGATGGATTCGGTCAGCCGCGCCGCGGCCTTGCCGGTGGGCGCGGCCAGCGCGATACGCAGCGGCCTGCCCTGCCCGTGCAGCGCCGTGGCCTGCAGCAGGGCCAGCAGCTTGACCACGGTGGTGGTCTTGCCGGTGCCGGGGCCGCCGGTGATGATGGCAAAGCCGCTGGAAGCCGCCAGCGCGCAGGCCAGCTTCTGCCAGTCCGGCCCAGCGGGGCTGGCGGCGGGCGGAAACAGCACGTCCAGGCTCTGGCGCAGCGCCGCTGCCGGCGGCCGCGCGCTGTGCGCGACGCGTGCGGCAATCGTGTCGCCCACGCTCTGCTCGTACTGCCAGTAGCGGCGCAGGTAGAGCCGCGTGCCCTGCAGCACCAGCGGTGTGCTCGCCGCCGCATCAGGCATGGATGCTATTAAATCAGAAGCTATCAGCGCTTGCTGCCATTGACCTGGAGTGCAATTTTGCAATAACTCCGCCGGCAGCGGCACGCCGGCCTGCTGGGCGCCGTCGGGCGGCAGCGAGAGCACGAAGCGGCTGTCGGCCAGCGCCGCCGCCAGGTCCATGCAGACGTGGCCGCGCCCGAGCTGGTGGCTGGCGAGCGCCGCGGCCAGCAGCACCGGCGCGCCGCTCTCGGGCGACAGGCGGTGCAGGAACTGCGCGAAGGCCCGGTCCAGCGGGCGCAGCCAGCCCTGCTCCACCCATTGCTCCAGCACCTGCAGCAGCTCGGCGGTGGACATCTGCAGCATCATGCCTGCGCTCCGGCAAACAAGGCGTCCAGCGCCTCGATCAGCGCGCGCGGCGGCCGGTCCACATACAAGCCTTGGCTGGCCGCGCCCGCGCCGCGCAGGAACCAGTAGGCCGCGCCGCCCACGTCGCGCTCGTAGTCGTAGTCGGCGATGCGCAGGCGCAGCAGCCGGTGCAGCGCAAAGGTGTAGAGCGTGTACTGTACGTCGTAGCGGTGGGCGAGCACGGCGGCGCGCATGGCGTCTTCGGTGTAGGCCGTGTCGTCGGCACCGAGCCAGTTGGATTTGTAGTCCATCACGTAGTGGCGGCCCTCGTGGTACAGCACCAGGTCCATGAAGCCCTTGAGCATGCCGTTCAATTGGTTGGGGGCGAGCGCCGGCCGCGGCTGGCCCGGCGCGATGTGGCGCTGCACCAGCGCATCGAGCGCGCCCGACGAGGCCTGGGCGATGGGGAGCCAGAACTCCATCTCGACCTGGTAGTCGCGGCCCTGGAGCAGCCCGCTCAAGCTCAGAGGCTGCCCTGCATGTGATGGCTGCGGCAGCCGCAGCGGCTGCGTGAGCCAACCCAGCAGCCACTGCTGCAGCGGCGCGGCCCAGTCCTGCCAGCCGCGCACCAGGCAGCGGCGATCGACCAGGTGCCGCAGCCCCTGCGGGTCGGCGGCCACCTGCGCAAAGCCCTGGCTGCCGCACCATTCGAGCAGGCCGTGCAGGAAGTTGCCGGCATCGGCGCCCTTGGCAAAGGCGTGGACGCTGTCGGGCGCGGGCTGGACGATGGCGGCGGTTTCGTCGTCTTCATCTGGCGGCACGGCGGTATCGGCCAGTTCCAGGTACTGGTCCTGTCCGGCGGTTTCAGGTTCAAAAACCATAGCATCTTGCGCTTGTCCATCAAGCGATTCAGCCATTTTTGACAATAATTTCTCGGTCAGCGCCGAAAAGCTGGCGATCCACCAGTGCGGCCGGCGCGCATGGCGCGCGCTGCGCGCTGGGGCCAGCGGCGGCGGCGCGGGCGGTTGGTAGATATCGGCATTGATGGCCGGCGCGGGCTCCAGCGCCATGCCAGCGCAGCCTGCGGCCCATTGGCGCAGTTGCTCGGGCAGCTCGGCATCGGGCACGGCGCAGCCGCCGGCGAGCAGGTAGCCGATGGCGCTGCGCTCGAGCTGGTTGGACTTGGCCGGCCCCGCGGCCAGCGGCGCGATGCCGAGCCAGGTCGCGTACTGCGCGCGGGTCAGGGCCACGTAGAGCAGGCGCAGGTCTTCGGCCAGGCGCTCGTCGTTGTGGCGCTGCACGGCGTCGGCGTTGCTGCGGTTGAGCTGCACCACCAGCTGATCACCATCGCCATCGTGGAACTGCGGGTAGCCGCCGGTGTTGCCGCCCGTATTGGCACGGTAATCGCGCCAGCCACAGATGAAGGGCAGCAGCACCAGCGGGTACTCCAGCCCCTTGGACTTGTGGATGGTGACGATCTGGATCAGCTCGGCATCGCTTTCCAGCCGCACGATGTCTTCGTCGCGGCCCTGGCCCTCCAGTTGCTCGGCGTAGGCACGCAAGAGCGCATGCTCGCCGTCGAGCTGGCCGGACTGGCGCTGCAGCCATTCGGCCAGGTGCAGCATGTTGGTCAGGCGGCGCTCGCCGCCGGGCTCTTGCAGCCAGCGGGCGGGCAGGCCATAGGCCGCGAGCCACTGGCGCAGCATGGGCAGCGGGCCGTGGCGCTGCCATACGGTGTGCAGCTCGCGCATGCGCAGGGTCTGTGCCTCCCAGAAGGCTTCGTCGGTGTTCAGGCGCTCCAGCTCGTTCCAGTGCCAGCCCATGCAGGCCGTGGCCAGCGCGCGGCGCAGCGCGCCGTCGTCGCCGGGATGGGCGCAGGCGGCCAGCCAGTGCTGCAGCTCGGCGGCCTCGGGCGTGGCGAAGACCGAGTCGCGGTCGGAGAGGTAGACGCTGGCCAGCCCGCGCCGGGCCAGGGCCTCGCGCATGGCCTCGGCCTCGGCCCGGCTGCGCACCAGCACGGCGATGTCGGCGGGCCTGAGCGGCAACACGTTGCCCTCGGCATCGGCAAAGCCGGTGCGATCCTGGCGCGCCTCGTGCAGCCAGCGCACGACCTCGCTGGCCGCGGCCTGGGCCAGGTGCTCGCGGTAGCCGGCGGGGCGCACGGGGGCTTGCTCCGGCGGCGCCATCCACCACAGTGTGAGCGCCGCGGCGGCCTCGCCGTTGCGCAGCCACTGGCGCTTGCGCCCGCGCGCGGCCACCGGCACGAAGGGCACGGGGTTGCCGTGCTCGCCGGCAAAGCGGAAGGCGCCCTGCGGGTAGCCCTCGGCCTGCGCGAAGCAGTGGTTCACGGCATCGACCATGCCTGCCGTCGAGCGGTAGTTGGTGGAGAGCGCGTAGTGGCGCGGCGCGGTGGCGGCGCGGGCGCGCAGGTAGGTGTGGATGTCGGCGCCGCGGAAGGCGTAGATGGCCTGCTTGGGGTCGCCGATGAGCAGCAGCGCGCTGTCGGCAGCGTTGTCGCGCAGCCGGTAGATGCGCTCGAAGATGCGGTACTGCAGCGGATCGGTGTCCTGGAACTCGTCGATCATCGCCACCGGAAACTGCCGGCGGATGCGCGCGGCCAATGCATCGCTGCCGCGCCGGGCCTCTTGCTCCAGCGCCGCATCCAGCCTCGTCAGCAGGTCGTCGAAGCCCAGCTCGGCTCGGCGGCGCTTTTCGCCCTGCACCGCCGTGCGCACCTCGGCCAGCGCGTGGCGCAGCAACCGGGCCTGCAACTGGTTCAGCACCTCCTTGCCGGGCTCGCTGGCCAGCCAGTCGTCGATGGCGGCGAAGGCCGGGTGCTGCGGCACCGGGTGCCCGCCCTTGGTCTTGATGCCGGCCTGCCCCCAGCGCTTGATGTTGTCGGGCGGCTCGCCGCCTTCGCTCCAGGCGCGCATGGCCTGCATCCAGCCGTCGAACTCGCCCTCGCGGTCCTTGTTGCGGTAGATGGCGCCATTCAAGAATGGGAGCAGCTCGCGCAGGGTATTCGCCAATTCCAGATAGTTTTTACCCCACAAATCCCTGGCAGCCTGCGCGAGTAGCTCACTTTTTTGAAGTTCTTCGGCGTGGCTAGCGAGCGCGTCGAAGATGTCGCCATCGGCCAGCGGGGCGTCGTCGTAGCGCAGTTCGGCATCGGCGCGCGGCAGCAGCGGGCGCAGCGCGGCCTGCAGCTCCTGCGGGCCGCGGTAGCAGCGCCGCACGGCGCGCGCCGCCGCCAGCGGCAGCGGGTAGGCGTGGCGGCGCCAGTAGTCCTGCACGGATTCGGTCAGCAGCTCGGTGTCGTCGGTGACCAGCTCCTGGCGGAACAGGCTGCCGCTGTCGAAGGCGTGCTCGCGCAGCATGCGGTAGCACCAGCTGTGGATGGTGGAGACGGCGGCCTCATCCATCCATTCGGCCGCCAGGCGCAGCCGCCGTGCGCAGGCGGGCCAGCGCTCGGCTTCGTAGTCGTCGCGCAGCGCGGCCAGCAGCGGGTCTTCGCTGTCGGCACCGTCGAAGACCTGCGCGGCCTGGTTCAGGCGCTGGCGGATGCGGTCGCGCAGCTCCTGTGTGGCGGCGTCGGTGAAGGTCACCACCAGGATCTCGGGCGGCATCAGCGCGCGCTCGAAGGCCTGCTCGCCGCCATGCTGCAGCACCAGGCGCAGGTAGAGCATGGCGATGGTGTAGGTCTTGCCGGTGCCGGCGCTGGCCTCGATCAGCCGGCTGCCGTGCAGCGGAAACTCCAGCGGAAGCAGGGGCTGGGTCATGCGCCCTCCTCATCGTGCCGCGGCTGCAGCGCTTGCAACGCGGCCATCAGCGGTGCGTACAGGGCCTCGGCCAGCGCCTCGCTGCCTTCGCCCCACCAGGCCTCGAACTGTGGGTAGACGCGCAGCAGCGCCGCGCTGCGCTCCACCTCGCCGGCCTGCTGGTGGCCGCCTTCGTAGCAGGCCTGGGCTTTGGCCAGGTCGCGCGTCTCGAGCCAGCGCAGCGCCGTCTTGCTGGCGATGGGCAGCGGCCGGCGCATGCCCTCGGCCCAGTGCGCGGCCAGCGTCGATAGGTGGCCGGCGGCCTCCGCGCGCTCCAGCGGCGCGAACTGCAGCGGATCGCTTTCGCTGCTGAGCAGCGTGGGCGTGGGGCCCAGCGCATCCTGCAGCGCCAAGTGCTCCACCCAGGTGCGCAGCAGCGCCGACCAGCGCATGGAGCCGCCGGCGTGCAAGGCGCCGTCCACGGCCACCCAGCGGGCCACGGCGCCGCTGCCATCCCCCTTGCCACGCAGGCCGGTGATCCAGTCCTGCACCTCGAGGCCGCTGGCCGCGTCCTTCCAGCGAAATTCCACCGGCTCTGCCAGCGCCTCGGGCCAGGCCGCGGCGATGGCCGCATCGTGCGCCAATGCGCGCCAGACCTTGGCCTGCACCTCATCCACCGCGCACTGCGCAAAGGCGCGCAGCGGCAAGCGGCCTTCGCGTTCGAGCTGCTGCACGGCCTGCTGCCAGGGCTCGCGCAGGGCCTGGCGGAAAGCGTCGGCGGGCAGCGATGCATGCTCCTCGGCCCAGGGGCGCAGCGGGCCGGTCAGCGCCGCCTGCAGCTGCCAGGCTTCGAGGCCGTCGAGCGCGAAGGCCTCGGCGTCGAGGCTGGCCGCATCGTCGCCGCGCAGCACGGTCTTGAGCCGCTGGCGGAAAAAGGCATCCACCGGCTGGGCCAGGAAGTCGCCCAGCGCCCGCAGCGGCAGCGGCGCCTGCAAGGCCATGGGCGGCAGCAATTCGCCCGCATCGATGGCACCGGCGCCGTCGTGCACCTCGCGCCATTCGTGGGCGTAGGTGTAGAGGCTGTCACCCGGCTGCGCGCCAAAGTAGCGGCTGCTGAAGGGCTGCAGCGGGTGCTCGGTGGTCAGCGCCGCCAGCAGGTCGCCACCGCCTTCCAGACGCCAGCCGGCGGTCAGGTGGTCGCGCAGCTGGCCGACCAGCACCGAAGGCGCACGCTCGGTGCCGTCGCGCACGCTGCGGCCCACCCAGCTCACATAGAGCTGCTCGCGCGCCGACAGCAGGGCTTCGAGCAGCAGGTAGCGGTCGTCGTCGCGCCGCGAGCGGTCGCCGGGGCGCCAGTCCTGCGCCATCAGGTCGAAGTCCAGCCGCTGCGTGGTGCGGGGAAAAGCCCCATCGTCCATGCCCAGCAGGCAGACCATGCGGAACGGGATCGCGCGCATGGGCATCAGCGTGCAGAAGCTCACCGCGCCGGCCAGAAAGCGCTGCTGCAGCCGGCTCTGGTCCAGCCCCGAGAGCCAGGCCTCGCGCGCCACGGCCAGCGGCACGGGCTCGTCGAAACCGGCGTCCTGCGCGGTCTGCAGCCAGCGCTCGAGCAGCTGCATCAGCTGCGCCTGCAAGAGCGCGTCGCTCTCGGCCTCGGGCGCGAAGAAGTCGGCCAGCAGCTGTTGGAAGCGCTCGCCCCACTGCCGCGGCGTGGCGGGTGCTGCCAGTGCCTCGCCATGTGCGCGCAGCTGCTGCAGCAGCGCATGCAGCGGGCCGAGCACGGCGGCATCAAGCCCGCCGATCTCGTCGTAGGGCGCAATGCCGGCAAAGGCCGGCCCCTGCCCCACGGCATAGCCCAGCAGCATGCGCGACAGGCCGAACTCCCAGCTGTTGACGTCGCCGGCCTCGGCCAGGCCCAGGCTTTCGCGTTGCCGGGCATCCAGCCCCCAGCGCACGCCGGCGCCTTCCATCCAGCGCTGCAGCAGCGGCAACTCGGTCTCGGCGATGCCGAAACGCGCGCGCAACGCAGGCACTTCGAGCAGGTCGAGGATGTCGCTGGCTGTGGCGCGGCTGTCGGGCAGCTGCAGCAGCTGCTCCAGCGCGCGCAGCAGCGGTTCGTTGCCGCGCCGCTGCTGGTCGGCCACGGTGAAGGGGATGTGGCGCGGATCGCCCGGCGGAATGCGGCCGAACACCGCCGCGATGTGGGGCGCGTAGCTGTCCACGTCGGGCACCATGACGATGATGTCGCGCGGCGCCAGCGTGGGGTCGGCATCGAGCCGCGCGAGCAGCTGGTCGTGCAAGATCTCGACCTCGCGCTGCGGGCTGTGCGCGATGTGGAAGCGCACCGAGGCGTCGAGCCCCGGCTCCACCGCCGGCCACAGCGCCTGCGTCTCGGCGAGCGGCCGCAGTTCGAGGATGTCGTCGTGCAGCTGCGCGAGCAGGGTCTGCGTGCCTTCGCCCTCGAACAGGTCGATGCGCCCGCCCGAGACGGGGCCAAAGCGCTCGCGGTAGCTCTGCGGGTCGTCGTACTCGTCGATCAGGTGGATGTAGTCGCGCCCCTGCTTGCCCCAGGCGGCCAGCAGCGGATGGGCGTGCTGGTGCAGCAGCTCCTCGCTCAGGTCCGCCGGCAGGCCGGGCTTGCGCGACTGGCGCCGGTACGGCAGGCGCAGCAGGTCGCGGTCGGCCACGATGTCGGACCAGTGGTGGCGGCAAGGGTTGTGCACGCACAGCAGCACCTGACTGTGCCGCGCCATGGCGGCCAGCGCCTGCAGGGCCTGCGCCGGCATCGCCGAGATGCCGAACACCACGACGCGCTGCGGCAGGCCCGCGGGCCGCTCGGCCGCCTCGGCCATGGCCTGCAGGAAGCGCTGGTGCACGCCCGAGCGCGTGAGCGCCATCGCGCCCTCGTCCGCATCGGCCAGCAGTGCGCGCCACAGCACCGGCTGCCACTGCTGGTCGGCCGGCACCGGGCCGGCCGTGCCGCGCGCATTGCGCAGCTGGTCCACGCCCCGGCTCCAGTCGGCCAGCCAGTCGGCGCGGTAGACCTGGTACTGGTCGAACAGGTCGGCCACGCGCTCGGCCAGCTGGTAGTGCTTGCGCAGCTGGTCGTCGCCGGCCAGGAACTGCCGCAGGCCGGCAAACGCGGGCTCGCCCAGCAGCGGCGGCAGCAGGCGCAGCAACCGCCAGGTGAGCGGAGCCTTGTCGAGCGGCGAGACCTCGGGCACATCCTGCGCGCCCAGCGCCGCCCGGTAGGCCTGCCACAGAAATTGCGACGGTAGCTGCACCTGCAGGGCCGCCGCCACGCCGCAGCCGCCCTGCTCCTCGGGCCGCGCCAGCGAGAACTTGAGCCACTGCGCGATGCCGTTGCTCTGCACCAGCACGGTCTCGCTGGCCAGTGGCGGCAGCGGGTAGCGCTGCACCCAGCCCACCAGCAGGTCCAGCAGCATCTCGGGCTGGTTGCCGTGGATCACCATCAGGCCGGGCGGCAGTTCATGCATGCAGTGCGAGCGGCAAAAGCCGCTTGGGGGGCAAAGCGGCAAAGTCTACTGCATCGCCCTGTGGCGTTTGCGCACGCATCGGGAGAAACACCGAGTCTTGGCAGATCGAATGCAAGGCACAGTGCGAGGCGCGCAGAAAAGTTACATACAGCAACAAAAGCAGCACAGAGAGGGTTCCATGCATATTCCACGGCTTGCATCCGCCGCCGCGCTGGCCTTGGCCGCCAGCTTCGTCCACGCAGCCGAAGGCGACATCGTGATCGGTGCCAGCCTGCCGCTGAGCGGCTTCAACGCCGCCGTGGGGCAAGAGGCGCTCAAGGTCACCAACGCCTACTTCGAGGCGGTGAACAACGCCGGCGGCATAGCCGGCCGGCCGCTGCGCCTGGAGGCGCTCGACGACCGGTTCGATCCCGCGATCGCGGCGCAGAACGTGCGCAAGCTGGCCAGCGAAGGCCGGGCGGTCGCGGTGTTCAACTGCTTTGGCACGGCCACCTGCAACGAGGCGGCACCGGCCGCCAATGCCGGCGGCATACCGCTGGTGGGCGGCCTGGCCGGCGGCGGCGCCATGCGCGAGCAGCCCGGGCGCTTCGTCTTCAACGTGCGCGCCGGCACGCGGCAGGAAATCCAGCACATGGTCCAGCACATGCAGACCATCGGCTACCAGAACATCGCGCTGGTCTACCAGGACGATGCCTTCGGCCGCTCGGGCAAGCAGGCGGCAGGCACTGTCTTCGCGGCCAGCAAGGTGCAGCCGGTGGCCGAGTTGGCACTGAGCATCGACGGCTCGGACGCGGCCAAGGTCGCGCAGTCGCTGGCCGCGCTGCCACTGGTGCATGGCGTGGTGGTGGTGGCATCGACGCCGGGCACGGCCAAGCTCATCCTGGCTGCACGCCAGGCCGGGCTGACGGCGCAGTTCTACAACCTCGCGGCCCAAGCCAATCCGGTCATGGTGAAGTCGCTGGGCGAGCGCCGCAGCGGCGTGGTCTTCACCACGCTGGTGCCCAATCCGTGGAAGAAGCATGTCCCGGTCGCGGGCGACTACCAGAAGACCCTGGGCCAGGCCGACTACTCGTACCTGGGCATGGAGGTCTTCATCAACGCGCAGGTGCTGGTCGAGGGCCTGCGCAAGGCGGGCCGCGGTGTGAGCCGCGATTCGCTGCGCGAGGCGCTGGAGTCCATGGGCGAGAGGCGCTACGGCAGCCTGTCGATCCGCTACGCGCCCGACAACCACATGGGCAGCCAGTATGTCGGCCTGACCATGATCAACCGCGCCGGCGAATTCATCGAGTAGCGCGGCCGGCGCTCAATCCACCTTGGCGCCCGAGGACTTGACCACCGGCGCCCAGTTCGTGACCTCGGACTTGATGAAGGCGCCGAACTGCTGCGGCGTGTTCTTCTCGGCCACCGCACCGAGCTTGGCATAGGCCTCCTTGACCTCGGGCTTGTCGAAGGCCTGGTTCATCGCCGCGTTGAGCCGGTTCACGATCTCGGGCGGCGTGCCGGCCGGCGCGATCAGGCCGAACCACGAAGACACATCGAAGGGCTTGATGCCGCTCTCCTCCATCGTCGGCAGGTCGGGGGCAGTCGGCGAGCGCTTGGTGGTGGTCACCGCCAGCGCCTTGAGCTTGCCGCCCACCACATGCGGCCACGACGAGGGCATGTTGTCGAACATGAACTGCACCTGGCCGCCGATCAGGTCGGTCAGCGCGGGGGCGCTGCCCTTGTAGGGGATGTGCTGGGTGTGCAGGCCGGTGCGCAGCTTGAACAGCTCGCCCGCCATGTGGATCGAGGTGCCGCTGCCCGACGAGGCATACGCCACCTTGCCCTCGTTGGCCTTGGCATAGGCGATCAGCTCCTGCACGTTCTTGACCGGCACGCTGGCGTTGACCACCAGCACGTTGGGCACCTTGGCGCCCAGCGCCACCGGCGCGAAGTCCTTGGTCAGGTCGAACTTGACATTGGGATACAGCGTCTGGTTGATGGCGCTGGTGACGGCCACGAACAGCAGCGTATAGCCGTCAGGCTCGGCGCGGGCCACCATCTCGGTGGCGATGTTGCTGCCGGCGCCGGGCTTGTTGTCGACCACGAAGGACTGGCCGAGCGCGGCCGTCAGCTCCTTGGCCATGATGCGGGCCACCACGTCGGTGGTGCCGCCGGCCGAGAAGCCCACCACCACGCGCACCGGTTTGTCGGGATATTTCTTGGCGTCCGCGGCATGGACCGGACCGGCCAGCAGGCCGGCGGCAGCCAGTGCCAGCGCGAGCGCGGAAGCGCGCCGGGCAAGGTTGGCAGGGGTATTTTTAGGCATGGGAAGTCTCCGTCGATGAATCGCCGGCGCACCGTAGCACGCGGCATGCCGCGGCTCCATTCGCATTGACCCTGAGCAGGCCTGAGCAGGATACCTAGCGCAGGCGCACGGCCTGCTCTCGCGCCAGCTTGTCGAGCATGCGTCGGGTGATGGTCTGCGAGGTGCCGTCGGTCGCGGTGAACAGGAACATCGTGCGCTGCGGGCTGACCCAACTCAGTTGCCTGGACAGCCACTGGCCCTGGCTGAGGAACTCCAGCATCGCGCCCGGCTCCAGCGACCAGTCCGCAGGCAGCGGCTTGGGAAGATATTCGGATTCGGGTTCGGCCACCGTAGCCTCGACGACGACAGGGGCCGGCTCCGCGGGTTGGATGGACTGCATCGAAGCCAGGAATCCATGGCCGGAATCGCCGCCGGCCTCGGCGTGCAGCGAAGCGCTCCAGCCGCTGCCGCCCCATTCGCTGACGGGTGCGTCCTGCGGCTGCGACTGCTCCGCCGCCTCTGCGCTGTAGCGCGGCAGCTCGCGCGCAAAGTCGTCCGCCGTGGGGTGGGTCAGGTCGCTCAGGAAGGCCAGCGTTGCATTCACCTGCACGGAAAACTGCGGAAACGCCTCGACAGCGCCCGCGTTCTTGAGCGCGACCGCTTGGTCCACGATGGCTTGCACCAGACACCGCGCGGCGTGCTGCGGGTCGTCGAAGAAAGCGGGCTCGCTGGCGGCCACGCGCTCCAGCACCGGCAGCAGCTCCTTGTAGGCCCGGATGGCGCCTACCGGGCAGTGCCGGGGAATGGCAAAAAACGGGCGCACGCGCCGCGCAAACTGGCGCGCCGGGCTATGGGCCTCCGCACGCTTGTGCTCGGCCTGCTGCAGTTGCTGCCCGCACTCGGCGCGGGCTTGTTCGGCAATGGCCGCATAGCTGCGCGCCAGGTACTCGCCCAGCACCTCCACCATGGCATCGAGAAAGGCTGGGGGTTCCCCCGCGGCGATGCCCTGGTCGAGCAGCGTGCTGTGCAAGGTGTCCAGGTAGACCTCGGGGCGCAGTGGATTGCCGTGGCGCCAGTCCGCCGTCTGCTTGCGCAGCGGCCGGTAGATGCTTTCCAGGTCCGCCAGGCTGTCGGCCGTGCGCTGGTACAGCCGCATGGCGGCCGGGCCCCAGTTGCTTTCGCCGCAGTCGTCCAGCAGCGCCTGGTAGGCGTCCTGCAGGTCCTGCGCGGCAAAGCGGACGGCGAGCTTGAGCCGGCTGGCAAAGCTCGCCGGCAGCGCACCGCGCTTGTCGCGCAGCCAGGGGTCGGCTGCCGGCTGCCGCAGTGCTGCGTCGCACAGTGACGCCATCAGCGGCGCGGCCTCTTCCAGGGCCTGCGCCACGCAGCGGTCGAAAACGGAAGAAGCATGCACTGTCACGGCACTCCCCTCGAAAGCGTCCTGGTATGCGGCGCAGGCGCCGCAGCGGCTTACTTCAGTGCCTTGAAGCGCATGCGCTTGGGCGCAGCGCCCTCTTCGCCCAGGCGCTTCTTCTTGTCGGCCTCGTATTCCTGGTAGTTGCCGTCGAAGAACACCCACTGGGAGTCGCCTTCGGCAGCCAGGATGTGCGTGGCGATACGGTCCAGGAACCAGCGGTCGTGGCTGATCACCAGCACGGTGCCCGCGTATTCCAGCAGCGCATCTTCCAGCGCGCGCAGGGTTTCCACGTCCAGGTCGTTCGAGGGCTCGTCCAGCATCAGCACGTTGCCGCCCTGGATCAGCGTCTTGGCCAGGTGCAGGCGGCCGCGTTCGCCGCCGGAGAGGTTGCCCACCTTCTTCTGCTGGTCCTGGCCGTTGAAGTTGAAGCGGCCGGCGTAGGCGCGCGAGGCCATCTGGAACTTGCCGACGTTGATGATGTCGAGGCCGCCCGAGATGTCTTCCCACACCGTCTTCTCGTTCGCCAGCGCGTCGCGGTGCTGGTCGACGAAGGCCATCTTCACGGTCTGGCCGACGATGACGTTGCCCGAGTCCGGCTGCTCCTTGCCCGCGATGAGCTTGAACAGCGTCGATTTACCGGCGCCGTTCGGGCCGATGATGCCGACGATGGCGCCGGCCGGGATGTTCATGCTCAGGTTGTCGATGAGCACGCGGTCACCAAAGCTCTTGGTGACGTTGTGGAACTCGAACACCTGCGTGCCTAGGCGCTCTGCCACAGGAATGAAGATTTCCTGCGTCTCGTTGCGGCGCTGGTATTCGTAGTCGCTCAGTTCCTCGAAGCGGGCGATACGGGCCTTGCTCTTGGCCTGGCGGCCCTTGGCGTTCTGGCGCACCCACTCCAGTTCCTTCTTCAGGGCCTTGGCGCGGGCTTCCTCGCCCTTTTGCTCGGCCTCCAGGCGGTTGCCCTTTTGGATCAGCCAGTCGGAGTAGTTGCCCTTGTACGGAATGCCGTGGCCACGGTCCAGTTCCAGGATCCACTCGGCCGCGTTGTCGAGGAAGTAGCGATCGTGGGTGATGGCCACCACGGTGCCAGTGAAGCGGTGCAGGAACTGCTCCAGCCATTCCACCGATTCGGCGTCCAAGTGGTTGGTGGGTTCGTCGAGCAGCAGCATGTCGGGCTTGGACAGCAGCAGCTTGCACAGTGCCACGCGGCGCTTTTCGCCACCCGACAGCTTGCCAATGATGGCGTCCCACGGCGGCAGGCGCAGCGCGTCGGCGGCGATCTCGATCTGGTGCTCCGAATCGGTGCCCGCGGCGGCGATGACGGCTTCCAGCTCACCCTGTTCGGCGGCCAGCGCATCGAAGTCGGCATCGGGCTCGGCGTAGGCGGCGTAGATCTCGTCGAGGCGCTTCTTCGCGTTGTTCACCGCGCTCATGGCCTCCTCGATCTCCTCGCGCACCGTGTGCTCGGGGTTGAGTTGCGGCTCCTGCGGCAGGTAGCCGATCGACAGGCCGGCCATGGGGATGGCCTCGCCCTCGAACTCCTTGTCCACGCCGGCCATGATCTTCAGCAGCGAGGACTTGCCCGAGCCGTTCAGGCCCAGCACGCCGATCTTGGCGCCAGGGAAGAAGGACAGCGAAATGCCTTTCAAGATCTGCCGCTTGGGCGGCACGGTCTTGGTCAGCTGATTCATCGAAAAAACGTATTGAGCCATGTGTTCTTGTGTCGAAAAACAGTAAAAAATGGGTATCCGAACCTTGGGATTATCGTTGCATGCGACAATACCCGGGAATTTCAGGTTCCAGTCGCCTGAAACACCAGCGCTTTTGCTGCGGACGAAGGACTCGCTCCAGGCTCCACTCTCTGAACCCATCGGTCTGCGACTGGCAGGCAATAAAACCAAAAATTGCTTCGACAAGGCCGATACCCGGCGTCCAGGCTAGGACGCATCTATCAATGACTTTTGAAGAACTGAATCTGGCGCCTGCCATCGTGCAGGCCGTGCGCGAGCAAGGCTACGAAGCCCCCACCCCCATCCAGGCCCAGGCCATCCCCGCCGTGCTGCAGGGCAAGGATCTTTTGGCCGGCGCCCAGACCGGCACCGGCAAGACGGCTGCCTTCACGCTGCCGATGCTGCACCTGCTGAGCCAATCGCCGGCCACGGGCCGCAAGGGCATCCGCGCCCTGGTGCTGGCCCCCACGCGTGAATTGGCCGCCCAGGTCGAGGAAAACGTGCGCGACTACGCCAAGCACCTGCCCATCCAGTCCACCGTGATCTTCGGTGGCGTGGGCATGAACCCGCAGATCGAGCGCATCAAGAAGGGCGTGGACATCCTGGTGGCCACGCCGGGCCGCCTGCTCGACCTGCAGCAGCAGGGCTTCCTGGACCTGTCCACCGTCGAGATCCTGGTGCTGGACGAAGCCGACCGCATGCTCGACATGGGCTTCATCCATGACGTGAAGAAGGTGCTGGCGCTGATGCCCAAGAGCAAGCAGAGCCTGCTGTTCTCGGCCACCTTCAGCGACGAGATCCGCGACCTGGCGAACACCCTGCTGCGCGATCCGCTGCACATCCAGGTCACGCCGCGCAACACCACGGTGCAGCGCATCAGCCAGCTCATCTGCCCGGTGGGCCGCGCCAAGAAGAAGCAGGCGCTGCTGCACATCATCAACGAGCACGACTGGAGCCAGGTGCTGGTGTTCACCCGCACCAAGTTCGGCGCCAACAACGTGGCCGACTTCCTGACCAAGAATGGCGTCTCGGCCATGGCGCTGCACGGCAACAAGAGCCAGAGCGCCCGCACCCAGGCACTGTCGGGCTTCAAGACCGGCGAGATCCGGGCGCTGGTGGCCACCGACATCGCCGCGCGCGGCATCGACATCGACGACCTGCCGCACGTGGTGAACTACGAGATCCCCAACGTGCCCGAAGACTACGTGCACCGCATCGGCCGCACCGGCCGCGCCGGCCGCGAAGGCCATGCGGTGAGCCTGGTCTGCATGGACGAGGAAGGCTTCATGATGGACATCGAGCGCTTCACCAAGCAGGAAATTGCCGTGCAGCGCCTCGAAGGCTTCGGCCCCGACGAGGGCGAGAAGGGCGAACCCATCGCCATGGGCCGCCAGACCATCTGGGGCGGCGCCGGCAAGCCGCCGAGCCGCGAAGTCATGCAGGCCGCCGCCAAGGCTGCCCGCAGCGAAATGATGGAGCGCATCCGCGCCAACAAGCCTGCCCGTGGCACCGGTGGCGGTGCCGCGAAGAGCGCTGGCAAGAGCCCGGCGCCCCGCCAGGCCGACGCAGGCCAGGGCCAGGCCGGCGACGCCCAGCCGCGCAGCGAGCGCGCACCGCGCCCGCAGCGTTCCGGTTCCGGTTCCGGCAACGGCATGGGCCGCGGCGCGCCCGGCAGCAGCCACGGCAATCGCCGCGGCGGAAGTGCTGGCAACGGCGGCGGCAGCAGTGGCCGCAGCAGCGGTGGCGGTGGCGGCGGTCCGCGCTACGACGATCACCACCAGCCCCGCGCTGACGCCCACCTGGGCACGCAGTTCGGTGGCACCGTGGACGGCCGCAGCCGCAATCGCGGCGCCGGCGGCGGACAGCCCGATCCGATGCGCACCAGCGTCGACAGCATGGCGGACCGCAACCGCCGTGGTGGATTCGGTGGCGGCCGTGGCCGCAGCGGCGGTGGTGGCGGCGGATCTTTCGGTCGCCGTTAAGTACACGCTTTAAAAACGATAGCTGCCAGCGCTTACCCTGTAAGCGCTGGCAGCTTTTTTTATGCTCAAAGCATTGCGCGCAGCGCCATCAGCGCGCCCATCAGCACCACCTGGTGCAGCATGTAGTACGGCAGACTGTGCCGCCCCAGCGCGGCCAGCAGGCGCAGCGGCCAGCCGGCGGGGCGCTGCAGCGCGGCCGGCGGGCGCCGCACCATGAGGCGCCCCAGCCACAGGCCCAGCAGGGCCACGCCCATCCACGGCAGCAGCGGCACATAGTCCTCGGTGCGCGGCAGCTGGGTGATCAGGCCCAGCACGCTGCCCGCGCGGCCATCGAGCGCCTGCACCAGCGCCGCCGGCAGCTCCGCGCTCACCAGCCCGTAGATCCGCGGCAAGGCCATGGCCAGCGCCGCCACCGCCAGCAGCACCGGGCCACGCCAGCGCTGCGCCCACCCCAGCAGCAGCGACACCGCGGCGATGCAATGCAGCACGCCGAAGTAGATATAGCTTTGCGGAAAGACCAGGTACGAGGCCACAGACACCAGCAGCGCGCAGCCCGCCACGCGCCACCAGCGCGGCCCCAGCAGCGGCGCCGGTGCGGGCCTGGCCTGCACCAGTGCCTGCGAAATGCCCACGCACAGCAGGAACAGCGTGACGATGCCGACACGCTGCCAGGTCCAGAACGGGTCGTGGTAGAAGTCCTGCCGCCAGAAGCCCAGGTGGCTCAGGTCGAAGCAGAAATGGAACACCGTCATCCACACCAGGGCCAGCCCGCGCAGCGCGTCCAGATGGGTCCAACGGGAAGCAAGGGGCTTGGAGGCAGTGGTGTTCGGCATGGGCGGCAAGGCGTTGAATCGGCGCCAGTGTAGCGGCTCCGCAAGGGTTGCCGCAGCGGCCATTCCTTCAGGCTGGCTCGCGCTTTCTGGCATGAAATATGAGTTTTTTGTCTTTTCTATCTATAAATCTTCCTATATCAATAGCTTGCACGAGAAATAAGCCTGGCATCAGATCCGCGGCAAAGCCCTCAGTGACTTAGATTCAGATATCAACTGCATTCAAATCGTGAAAATATCAAGCAAAATTCAGAAAAATCACTAAAGTACGTAAATTTTCCCCAATGACTATTTGGCGGCTGGTACCAAAAAAAGCCAAATCTTCGTGATGCCGCATGGGCTCTGGCTCGTGCCACAATACGCCGGTTTTTCACCACCATGCATCGCGGCCTGCCCGGCAGGCGCCTTGCCTTCCCTGGTCTTCATCTTGGCTTCCCCATCGCCCGCCAGCGGCATCGCGCTGCAATCCGTCCACCTGCAGCGAGGCACCACCCAGGTGTTTCGCGGCCTGAGCCTGCGCCTGGAGGAGCCGCGCATCGGCCTGATCGGCAACAACGGCGCGGGCAAGACCAGCCTGTTCCGGCTGCTGTGTGGCCTGGAGCGCCCCGCGCAGGGCAGCGTACAGGTCGCGGGCCACGACCTGCAGGCAGCCCGCGTGCCCCTGCCCGGCGTGGTGGGCATGATGTTCCAGAACCCCGACGACCAGATCATCTTTCCCACCGTGGAGGAGGAACTGGGCCTCAGCCTGCAGTACCAGGGCGTGCCGCGCAAGGAGGCCATCCGCCGCGGCCAGGAGTTCCTGGCCCAGCGCGGCCTGGCCGACTGGGCGCAGCGCGCCGTCGGCAGCCTGAGCCACGGCCAGCGCCAGCACGTGTGCTGGCTGTCGCTGCAGATGGCCGCGCCCGCCGTGATGCTGCTGGACGAGCCCTTCGCCAGCCTCGATCTGCCCGGCCAGGCCCGGCTGGCGGCCGACATCCGCCGCGCGCCGCAGCAGGTGGTGGCCTCCACCCATGTGCTCGACCATGTGCGCGGCTGGGAGCGCGTGCTCTGGCTCGACCGCGGCGAGATCCGCGGCGACGGGCCGGGCCACGAGGTCTGCGCCGCCTACGAGGCCCACGTGCGCACCCTGGCGCCGGAGCTGGAGCCGGTCTGATGGGCAGCCTGTACAGCGACATCCCGAGCTGGCTGCACCGCGTGCCGGCCGGTGCCAAGCTGGCCATTCTGGCGCTGGCAGGCATGCTGCTGCTGTTTCTGCCATCGGCCCCCTACGGCCAATGGCAGGCCGGCGCGTTCGCCGTGGTGCTGGCGCTGTACCTGAGCCTGGGTGCGGCCAGCCGCCCCACCCGCCGCCTGGTGCGCATGGCCGCGATCGCCGCCGCGCTGGTCGCCGGCTTCCATGCGCTCACCGGCCGGCCGCTGCTGGGCATCGAGAGCGCGCTGCGCCTGCAAAGCTGCACCATGCTGGGCGCGATGCTGACGGCCACGACCCGCTTCGGCGAGTTGCTGGCCGTGGCCGAGCGCTGCCTGGCGCCGCTGCAGCGCTTTGGCGTGCGCACCGAGCGCCTGGCCTTGCAGCTCGGGCTGATGATGCGCTTCACCGAACATTTCTTCGTGCAGTGGTCACGCCTGGACGACGCCCACCGCATCCGCACCGGCAAGGCTGGCGGCCTGCGCCTGCTGGCGCCGCTGACGATCCGCATGCTGCTGGCGGCGCGCAAGGTGGCGGATGCGCTGGCGATTCGGTTGGGGGCTTGAATGTGATGGCTGCGCACGCTTTCAGTTCTTTGCCTCTGTTGAGGACAGAGGCCGGGATATGCGCCCGGCGGCGCACCTCCTTTTCTTGCACGCGCAAGAAAAGGAGGCAAAAGAAAGCGCCCCTGCTGTCTGCGACCCCGCTGCACGGCAGCGGGGCAACCTGTGGCGTGACGTTTGCGGGGTGCGCCGTGGAACTCGACTCCGCGCCGAAGGCGCTGCGCTCGGACAACCCCGGCGAGTCAGACAACGAAGCATGCGCGCTCCGACGCGCATGCCCACCCCGCAAACGCCACGCCCCAGGCGCAGCCAGAAGGGGTGGGCACACCAGAAGGGCCATCGCTTCGCTCGGCCCCTGATCTCAAAAAGATAGCTACTTGCGCATACCCCATAAGCCACAACGCCCTATTTCACTTCAATCCTTCCTGCCATGAACACCTCCTCCACCCACCGCCTCGCCCTCGTGGCCCTGTTCGCCGCGCTGATGGCCGTCTTTGGCCTGATTCCCAAGATCGACCTGCCGTTGGGCGTGCCCATCACCGTGCAGACGCTGGGCGTGATGCTCGCCGGCTGCCTGCTGGGCGCGCGGCTCGGCTTCCAGGCCATGCTGCTGTTCCTCGCGGCGGTGGCGCTGGGCCTGCCGCTGCTGTCGGGCGGGCGCGGCGGCGTCGGCGTGTTCTTCCTGCCGTCGGCCGGCTACCTGGTGTCGTGGCCCGTGGCGGCCATGGTGACCGGGCTCGTGATGCGGATGCTGCCGGGCGCCACGCCGGGCCGATTGGCGGCCAAGGCCTTCATCGCCTCGGCAGTCGGCGGCATCCTCGTGATGCATGCCTTCGGCATCGTCGGCCTGGTGCTGATGGCCAAGCTCGCCCCCATGCAAGCGCTGATGGGTGATCTGGTCTTCGTGCCCGGCGACCTGATCAAGTGCGTGGTGGCCGCCGTGGTGGTGCACACCGTGGCGCGCGGCATTCCCGACTGGCGCTTCGGCGGTCGCGCCAACCCGCAATGAGCGCGGCAGAGCTGCCGCAGTGGCAGCGCTTCGTCCATGGCCCGCTGGCGCACTGGGCCACCGAGCGCGGCGATGCGCCGGCCTTTGACGATGGCACGCAGCAGCTGAGCTTTGCCGCGCTGCATGCGCTGGTGCAGCAGCGTGCCCGCCGGCTCGATGCGCGGCAGGCACCGGCCACGGTGCTGGTCGACGATGCCGACGGCCCGGTGCAGATGCTGGCGGATTTCCTCGCCGTCATCGCCAGCGGCCGCTGCGCCGCCGTGGCCGACAGCGACTGGCCCGCGCCGGTGCAGGCCCATGTGCAGTCCTTGATGGCCGATTTCATAGCCAAATCGGCCTCCAGCCCTTATCCAGAGAGCGCTGAATGCTCTCCTTTTTATATAGGCTTCACCTCGGGCAGCACAGGCACGCCCAAGGGCTATCGCCGCCACCACCGTTCGTGGACCGAGAGCTTCCGCGTCTGCCTGGATACCTTCGGCGCGGCCGCCGCCACGCGCGTGCTGGCGCCGGGGCGCATGTCGCATTCGCTGTTCCTGTTTGGCGCGCTGCTCGGCATCTGGAGCGGCGCGGGCGCGGTGCTGCAGGCCCAGTTCTCGGCCCCGCGCTGCCTGGCCGCGCTGGCCGCGGGCGCGGCGCCTTGCCTGGTGGCCGTGCCCAGCCAGCTGCTGGTGATGCTGCAGCTGGCCGAGCGGCGGCGGCTCGCGCCCATGCCGGCGGTGCGGCTCATCCTCATCAGCGGCGCGCGCTGGATGCGCCAGCACACGCCGGCGCTGCAGGCGCTGTTTCCGCAAGCGCGCATCGTGGAGTTCTACGGCGCGTCCGAGGCCAGCTTCATCGCGTGGATGGATGCGCGCAGCGACGCGCCCGCGCAGCAGGTGGGCCGGCCGTTCTTGAACGTGCGGCTGCAGATCCGCGACGGCGTGGCGCCGGGCGCGCGTATGCTCGGGCCCGGCGAGGTGGGCAGCATCTTCATCCACAGCCCCATGCTGTTCATGGACTACGTGGGCGGCAGCCATGACGCAACGGCCGCCGTGCGCCTCGATGAAGCCGATGGCGAATGGCTGTCGGTGCGCGACATGGGCAGCCTTCATGATGACGGCTTGCTGACCCTGGTGGGCCGCGAAAAGCGCATGCTCGTCACCCAGGGCAAGAACCTGTTCCCCGAGGAGGTCGAGGCCGTGCTGTGCGAGCACCCGTGCATCGCCGCGGCCTCGGTGCAGGGCCTGCAGGATGCACTGCGCGGCCAGCTGGTCGCGGCCGTGGTGCAGCCCGTGCCCGGCGCCGCGCCGCCCTCGGCCGCCGAATTGCAGCACTGGTGCCGCGAACGGCTCGAAGCCTTCAAGACGCCGCGCCGCTTCTTTGTGGCCCAGCCGCTGCCGCAGACGGCCAGCGGCAAGCCCGACCACGCGGCCGTCGCGCAATGGCTGCACAATCCCGAGTCATGCCCCTGCCCACTACCCTGATCGCCGGCTTTGCCCGCAGCGCCGTTGCGCCGCACGGCGGGGCCTTCCGCCAGCTCGCGCTGCACCAACTCGCCGCGCCGGTGCTGCAGGGCCTGCTGGCGCGCGCCGGCGCCAGGCCGCAGGACGTGGATGCCATCGTGCTCGGCAATGCGCTGGGCGCCGGCGGCAATCCGGCGCGCATGGTCGCCTTGGCTGCCGGCCTGCCCGAGCATTGCGCGGCCTACAGCATCGACACGCAGTGCTGCGCCGGGCTGGACGCCGTGGCCATGGGCGCGGCACTCATTGCCAGCGGCCAGGCCCGCGTGGTGGTGGCCGGCGGCGCCGAAGCCTGGAGCCGCGCCCCCATCCGCCAGACCCGCCCGCTGCACGCGCACGAACAGCCCCAGTCCTACGAGCGCCCACCGTTCGCGCCCCGCCCGCAGGACGACCCCGACCTGCTGCTGGCCGCGGCCCGCTATGCGGCCGAGCACGGATATACCCGCGAGCAGCAGGACGACTACGCCCGCCGCAGCCACGAGCGCGCCATGCAATCGCAAGGCCAATTGGCCGACGAAATCATCGCCATCGAAGGCCTGCGGCACGACGCCTACCCGCGCGCCCGGCAAAGATTGGGGCCCGCGCAGCTGGCGCGCATGCCCGTCGTGGCGCAGTCCGATCTGCACGAAGCACCGGAAGCGCAGCAATGCGCCACCAGCGCGCTGGCCGTCTCCACCCGTGCCGATGGCGCAGCCCTGGTGCTGCTGGCCAGCGAATCTGCCTGCGCCGAACTGGGCTTGCGCGCCGTGGCCCGCTGGCACGGCTACCGCGCCCTGGGCGGTGCCAGCGCCATGCCGCTGACGCAGGCGCGCGCCGCCGCCGACAGCCTGATGCAGCGCGAGAAATTGGACTGGACTGCGCTGCATGCCATCGAACTGCACGACGCCTTTGCCGTGCAGGGCCTGCAGTGGGAACAGCACCTGGAGCAACATGGCGTGGATGCCGCGCGGCTGAACCACCACGGCGGCGGCCTGGCCCGCGGCCACCCGATAGGTGCCTCGGCCGCCATCGCGCTGGTGCGCCTGCTGGCCGACCTGCAGCGCGCCGGCACGGACGCCTGGGGCCTGACGGCCGTGGCCGGCGCCGGCGGGCTGGGCAGCGCGGCGCTGCTGCAAGCCTGCTAAAAAAGAGAGCGGCTAGCGCTTTCCACGACTTGGATTCAATAGGTTTTCATAATGAATACAAGGCTGCACAAGCGCCAGCAGCTCTCTTTTTTGATATTCAATCGCGGATGCGCTGGAAATACTCCGCCAGCGCGGCGCGCTCGGTGCGCGTGCGGTTGATCGGCGCGGCCTCGTCGGCATAGCCCAGCGCCATGCCGCAGACCACGGTGTGGCGCTCTTCCAGGCCCAAAGCCTCGCGGATCACGCGCGGGTACGAAGCCATGGCGCCGATGGCGCAGGTCGCCAGGCCTCGCGCCTCGGCCGCTAGCATCAGGCCGTAGATGGCCATGCCCAGGTCCATGTAGCCGCCGCTGCCGAAGCCGCTGTCGATGGTGATGAGCATGGCGGCCGGCGCATCGAAGAAGCGGAAGTTGCGCTCGAACTGCTCGGCCCGCCCCACCCCATCGCCGCGCGCCACGCCCAGCGCGCCATACAGCGCCTGCGCCGCCGCCACCTGGCGCTTGCGCAGCGACATGGGCAGCGGGCGCGGAAAGTAGTCGTAGTCCTCGCGCTCCTGCGCGCCGCCGCGGAAGGCCTGCACCAGCCCTTCGCTCAGCCGCGCCCGCGCCGCGCCATCGATGTGCCAGAACGAGCCCGGCTGCAGGTTCGCGCCGCTGGGCGCCCAGCGCGCCTCCTGCACCACGGCGTCGACCAGCGCATCGGCCACCGGGCGATCGAGGAAGGCGCGGGTGGAGTGGCGCTGCAGCGCCAGGCTGTCGGCATCGGTCATCGGTGGCATGGCAAGGGAGTGCATCGTGTTGTCGTCATTTCCATTCAATCGCCGCTTCAGTGGCCGCCCCAGGCCTGCCGCTGCTCGCGCAGGAAGGGCCGGTCGATCTGCTCGGCCAGCGAGTCTATGTCGGCCGGGCGCACGCCGGCTTCGGCAAAGTGCGTTTTCCAGCCACCGGCCACCTGAGTGACCTCGCGCACCAGCTTTTCCGCTGCCTTGCGCGCAAGGCCGAACTGCGCCGACTCGGACAGCGCGTTGTCCAGCGTCGCATCCGACTGCTGCGCGCCGACCCGCATCTGCTGGTAGCCCAGCGCCTGGCCCGAGGGCAGCACGTCGAAGGCCGGCGAGAGCTCGTAGCTGCCGCTGTCGGTGGCCAGCAGCACGTGGTTCTTCTCGTGATCGTCGGTGTTGTCGAGCAGGATGTTGAAGACCATGCGGCGGAACAGCTCGTGCATCTGCGCCAGGTTGCGCTGGCCCTGCACCACGCCGCGGCGGCGCAGCAGCTGCGCGAGCTCGGGGTAGCCCATGGGCTCGCCCGCCGCCTGCAGGGCCACGCGCGCAGACAGCGCATGCCGGCGCCTGCCGCCATCGCGGTCGAAGCGTTTCACCGCCACGGCGTGCCCTTGCCGCAGCGGCACCGCCAGGGTCTCGGCCACGGCGATGCCTGCCTGGCGCGCCAGCGTCATCGTGGCGTGCTCGACCAGCGGCATGTCCACCGCCTCGCCCGGTTCGGAGAATTTGAGCACCCACTGCGCGTCGTCGATCGCCACCAGCGCCTTGGGTCGTGCGCCGCCCATGGTCACGCCGGGCGCGATCAGGCGACGCTGCTCGCGCGGCACCGGCGAACCGTCGAGCACCTGCCGCACCAGGGCCTGGATGGCCTGGGCATCGGCAAAACCCGGCAGCGGGCCCAGCTTGCGCGGCAGGTAAGCATCGGGCGACAGCGACACGCCCAGCGCGCCAAAGCGCTCGTCACCGGCATAGAACAGGTATTCCATCAGCGACAGGCGCGGCGGCTTGTCGAGCACGCGGATCACGCGCTCACCCCAGCGGTCGGGCCGGGCATCGTCCACGGCGCCGGCCGCGGTGTCCTTCTCGGCGGGCAGGAATTCCTGGTCCAGCAGCGGCAGGTCTTCGCTGAGCGCAAAGCCGTGGGCCAGCCATTGCGGCGCATAGCGCAGCGACACGCCCTTGAGCGCCCGCACCATGTGCAGCGTGCCGATCCAGACCGGCGCAGCGGGCTGGCCCAGCCACCACAGGTACAGCGTGTCCTGCGGCGCGTAGGCCGGTATCGCGGCATCTCCGGCCTGCATCACTCGGGCTCCTTTTCAGGGGCTCGGAGCGCGCGCAGCCGCGCCTCCACCGACGCCGGCTTGCGCACCGAGCGCGCCTGCGCGGCACGTACCGATGACTCCAGCGCACCCAGGTCGTGCTCGGGCGCGGCCAGCTCGGCCAGCGCCGGGCTGCGGCCAATCAGCCACAGCGCCGTCGCATAGGCACCGAAGGACACGCTGGGGTCGCCGCGCTCCATGCGGATCAGCGTGGGCTCGGACACCCCTATCCGTTGCGCCCAGGCCTTGAGCGGCTCGCGCCGGCGCTTGCGGGCAATGGCCAGGTGCTCACCCAGCTGCCGCAGGCTCGCCAGTACGGCGGGCGGCATGGATTCGAGCGCCTGGGATTTCTTGGACATGCATATATGTTAGCAAATTGTCCAAAATACTTAAATATATTTAAGTTTAGCGCTGGCTACCCAGCCGTGACGATGCTCACCCCGCCGTCCACCGCAAGGTACTGGCCGGTGATGTGCTTGCCGGCATCGCTGGCCAGCAGCAGCAGCGGGCCCTTGAGGTCGTCGTCGCCGCCCAGGCGGCCCAGCGGCGCGTGGCCGGCCATGTCGGCCTCGCCGATGTGGTCGATCAGCCCCGACGACAGCTTGGTGCGGAAAAAGCCCGGGCACAGCGCGTTGACGCGGATGCCGTGGCGCCCCCATTCGGCCGCCAGCGCGCGCGTGAAGTTGATGACCGCGCCCTTCGAGGTGTTGTAGGCCAGGGTCTGCATCTGCGGCGGGTTGCCGCCCAGCCCAGCGATGGACGCGAGGTTGACGATGCAGCCGCTGCGGCGCGCGATCATGTCGTGCTTGCCCAGGTACTGGCTGAGCAGGAAGTAGCCGCGGATGTTGAGGTTCATCACCTTGTCCCACGCGGCCACAGGGTGGTCCTCGGCCGGCGCGCCCCAGCTCGCGCCGGCGTTGTTGACGAGGATGTCCACCCGCCCCAGCCGCTGCAGGCTCTGCGCGCCCAGGCGGGCGATGTCGTCGTCCTGCGCGCAGTCGGCGGCGATCCAGTCGGCCGCCATGCCCTGGGCACGCAGCTGGGCTGCGGCCTCTTCCAGTTCGGCTGCCTTGCGCGACGAGAGCACCACGCGCGCGCCCGCCTCGCCCAGCGCCTGCGCCATCTGCAGGCCCAGGCCGCGCGAGCCGCCGGTGACGAGGGCGGTCTTGCCGCTGAGATCGAAAAGCTGTTGAACGGTGCGGGTGTCGTGGGACATGGCGCTCCTTGGAATCGATGGAAAGGTTAGAGCCCAGGCAGCTGGTAGTCCTTGAGCTGCTCGCGCAGCCGGGTCTTGAGCATCTTGCCGGTGGCACCCAGCGGGATGCTCTCGACGAAGACCACGTCGTCCGGGATCTGCCACTTGGCCGTCTTGCCGGCGTAGAAGGCCAGCAGCTCGTCGCGGCTCAGGCTCTCGCCGGGCTTGAGGGCGACGACCACGATGGGCCGCTCGTCCCACTTGGGATGCGGCATGCCCACGCAGGCGGCCATGGCGACCTTGGGGTGAGCCATGGCGATGTTCTCGATGTCGATGGAGCTGATCCACTCGCCGCCGGACTTGACCACGTCCTTGCTGCGGTCGGTGATGTGCATGAAGCCGTCGGGGTGGATGGTGGCCACGTCGCCGGTGGGAAACCACTCGACGCCGTGCTCGTCGCGCACCAGCGGCGGCGCGCCGGGGTTGCGGTAGTAGTCGGCCACCACCCAGGGGCCGCGCACCAGCAGGTCGCCAAAGGTCTTGCCGTCCCAGGGCTGCTCTCGGCCGTCGTCGCCAACGATCTTCATGTCCACGCCGAAGATGGAGCGGCCTTGCGTGGCCAGCAGCGCGGCCTGCTCCTCGGCGGGCAGCGACAGGTGCTTGTTCTTGAGCGTGCACACCGTGCCCAGCGGGCTCATCTCGGTCATACCCCAGGCGTGCAGCACGGTCACGCCGTACTGTTCCTGGAAGGTCTGGATCATGGCCGGCGGGCAGGCCGAGCCGCCGATCACCGTGCGCTTGAGCGACGAGAAGCGCAGCCCGTTCTGCTGCAGGTACGACAGCAGCATCTGCCACACGGTGGGCACGCCGGCGGCAAAGGTCACCTGCTCGGACTCCAGCAGCTCGTAGACCGATTTGCCGTCCAGCCCCGGCCCGGGAAAGACCAGCTTGGCGCCATTGAGCAGCGCCGAATACGGCGTGCCCCAGGCGTTGACGTGGAACATGGGCACCACCGGCAGGATCACGTCGCGCGACGACAGGCACATCACGTCCGGCAGCGAGGCGCCGTAGGCGTGCAGGATGGTGCTGCGGTGCGAGTACAGCGCCGCCTTGGGATGGCCCGTGGTGCCGCTGGTGTAGCACATGCCGCAGGCGGTGTTCTCATCGAGCACGGGCCACTGGTAGGTGGCGGGCGCATCGGCGATCCAGCTCTCGTAGTCGCGCAGGCCGGGGATGCCGGTGTCGGCCGGCAGGTGCCCGGGGCCGCACAGCACCACCCACTGCCGCACGCCGGGGCACTTGGCGTGGATGGCCTGGATGATGGGCACGAAGCTCAGGTCGAAGCACAGCGCCTGGTCCTCGGCATGGTTGACGATCCAGGCGATCTGGTCGGGATGCAGGCGCGGGTTGACGGTGTGCACCACGCGGCCCGAGCCGCCCACGCCGTAGTACAGCTCGAGGTGGCGGTAGCCGTTCCAGGCCAGCGTGGCCACGCGGCTGCCGGGCTCCAGCCCCATCGCGTCGAGCGTGTTCGCCAGCTGCCGCGCGCGCGCCGCCATGTCGGTGTAGGTATAGCGGTGGATGTCGCCTTCCACGCGGCGCGAGACGATCTCGGTGTCGCGGTGGTAGCGCGCCGCGAACTCCAGCAGCGACGAAATCAACAGCGGCTGGTTCTGCATCAGGCCTAGCATGGGAAGTCTCCTGGCTGTACTTGGTTATAGGGCGGGCAGCACCCGCTGCTGCCGAGTTTGTACCATGCTTCGGCACCCTACAATCGCGGCCTTGCCCCACCTTCCACACCCGTGCTGCACCCCATCCACGCCGACCCGCACCTGCTGGTACTGAACAAGCCCAGCGGCCTGCTCTGCGTGCCAGGGCGCGGGCCGGACAAGCAGGATTGCCTGAGCAGCCGCGCGCAGGCGCAATGGCCGGATGCGCTGGTGGTGCACCGGCTGGACCAGGCCACCTCGGGGCTGGTGGTGATGGCGCGCAACCCGATGGTGCAGCGCCAGCTGGGCGATGCCTTCGCGGCACGCCAGGTCGAGAAGCGCTACCTCGCCGTGGTGTGGGGCGAACCACAAGCGACCGAGGTACCTGAAGCCCCCGGCATGCCGCAAGACGGTCAACGCTGGAATCTGATCGACCTGCCCATCGCCGCCGACTGGGAACGCCGCCCGTTGCGCGTGATCGCCACCGATCCGCAGGCGGGCCAGGCCAGCCAGACCTGGTGGCGCCCGGTGGCGAAAGCGGAGGCCGAGGCCGCCGCCATGCCGGCCATAGGCCCGGGCTGCAGCCGGCTGTGGCTGGCCCCGATCACCGGCCGCACGCACCAGCTGCGCGTGCACCTGCAGGCCCTGAGCTGCCCGATGCTGGGCGATGCGCTCTACGCCCTCGAGCCCGTGCAGGCCATGGCGCCCCGATTGCTGCTGCAGGCCCAGCGCCTGGCCCTGGCGCACCCGGTGAGCGGCGAATGGCTGGAGTTCGCGCTGCCCGCCGAGTTCTAGCCGCCGCTTCGCGCTCGTTTCGTCCCCCGAGACTTACCCTGAGCCCTCCCAGGCAAACGCGCCGTGGTACCAGCGAATGCCCAGTGCTGGCGCTATTGGGTCCAGCCCCCGCTTGCACACACTGTTACCGAACTTGACCACCACACTGGGGACTTGATGCGGAACCTGCAGCAGCACATCGACACCGGAGCGCCATCGCGCGCCGCCACCACCGGACCCACGCGCTGGACGCGCAAATCCTGGCTCCGGGCTGCCGCCGGCCTGGCCGCGGGCGCCTGCATGGCGGGCAGCTGGGGCACGGCGGCTGCGGCTGGCGACCCCATGCATGTGCTGGTGCCCTTCCCGGCCGGCGGAGCCGCCGACTTCGTGGCGCGCATCCTGGCCGACAAGCTGCGCGTGGAGCTGGACCGCCCAGTGCTGATCGAAAACAAGCCCGGCGCCGGCGGGCGAGTGGCCGCCGAGGCCCTCAAGCAAGCCAAGCCAGATGGCAAGACCGTGCTGCTCAGCGCGATGGAGCCGCTGATCATCGCGCCGGCCATCTATCCCAACCTGCGCTTCAACCCGAACACCGATTTCACCCCCGTCACCGACGTGGCGAGCTTCGTCTTCTGCGTGGTCGTGGCGGGCAACTCGCCCTACAACAACCTGGCCGAGTACCTGCAGGCGGCGCGCACGACTCCCGAGAACGCCATGATCGGCATCACCTCGCCGGGCAGCATCGGCCACTTCTTCGCCTACGACTTCGGGCGCATCGTCAAGCTCGACAAGATATCGATGGTGCCCTTCCAAGGCGCGCCGGGGCTGATCACCAACCTGATCGGCGGCCAGGTGCCGGCGGTGATCGACGGCTCGACCGCCTTCGCCGAGCAGCACCGCAACAAGAAGCTGCGCATCCTGGCGCTGTCGTCCACGCAGCGCCTGCCCGGCCTGCCCGATGTGCCGACCTTTGCCGAGAGCGGCTACCCCTCGCTCGTGGCATCCGCCACCACGGTGCTCTACGCGCCCGCCGCCACGCCGCAGCCGCAAATGGCGATGTGGCACCAGGCCATGCGCAAGGTGCTGGCGCAGCCCGATGTGCGCGCCAAGCTGCAGCGCAACGGCTATATCGTGAGCGAAGGCGCCAGCTCGCAGGAGGTCGTCGACAAGGCCCGCGGCGTTGCCGAGCGCCTGTTGCCCATCGTCAAGGCCACCGGCTTCAAGGGCGACTGAGCCCATTCCTCCCCATTCTCCAAGGCACCCCACCATGACCACCACCTCCGGCCTGCAGCGCCTGCGCTTCATCCTCAACACCTACTACTCGGGCCCCCAGGCCTGGTTCTACCTGGCCGACGACCGCGGCTACTTCCGCGACGAAGGGCTGCAGATCGATTTCACCGAAGGCGACACCGCCGCCAATGCGGTGCCCAAGCTCGCCAGCGGCGCCTTCGACGTGGGCTACGGCGACATGAACGCGCTGATCGAGCTGGCGGCGCAACGCCCGGGCGAGGCGCCGATCGCGGTCTACGCCATGCACAACCAGTCGCCCTACACCATCGCCGTGCCCGCCGACGGCCCCATCCGCACGCCGGCCGATCTGCGCGGGCGCAAGCTGGTGTCGCATGTCAACGATGCGGCCTGGCGGATGTTTCCCGAGTTCGCGCATGCCAACGGCTTCGACCCGGCCGAGGTGACCGTCGAGTTCTCGGACCTGCGCCACCGCGAGATCGTGCCGCTGATGCTGCAGGGCCGCTGGGACGGGCTGTTCGGCTTCGTCAACACCGTGGCCGCCGGCACCATGGAGGCCGGGCTCGATCCCAAGGCCTGCCTGCGCCACCTGGAGTGGCGCCACCACGTGCCCTCGCTGTATGGCGCGGCGCTGATGGTGACGCCGCAGTTGCGGCGCGAGCAGCCCGAGGTGGTGGCCGGCCTGGTGCGGGCCGTCAACCGCGGCGTGGCCGATGCCGTGGCCGACCTGGATGCGGCGATCGATGCCGTGGCCCGCCGCAACCCGAACATCGACCGCGTGGCCAACCGCGCGCGGCTGGCCGGCACGCTGGCGCTGGAGATGGGGCATGCCGAAGGCGCGCGCCATGGCATTGGCGACATCGACGAAGCGCGGCTCGCCGAGGCCATTGCCTGCATCTCTGCGGCCAAGCATTTCGCCACGGCGCCGTCGGCGGCCCAGGTCTTCGACCGCGGCTTCCTGCCTGCGCCGGAGCAGCGCGTGCGCTCGCTGGGTTAAAGCGGCTCAGGCCCGCTTCCGGCGGGCTTGGGACTGCAACATTCCCGCGGCGGAATCCGCCGACCATGCATCCATGTGGCTGCGCAGCAGCTCCTGCGCCTGCACCGCCACCGGCCCCGGCGTGCCGGTCCCGGTGCGCAGCACGATGGACGCATAGGGCAGCACGGGCAGGCCGGCCTCCTGCGGCAGCACCTGCAGGCCGGCGCCCGGCAGCATGCGCTCGGACAGCAGCGACACGCCCAGCCCGGCCCGCACGGCCGCCAGGATGCCGGAGATGTTCGGGCTGGTGTAGGTGATGCGCCAGGGCCGGCCCATCGCGTCCAGCTGGCCCAGCGCATGGCCGCGCAGCACGCACTCGTGCGGAAAGAGGATCAGCGGCAGCACCCTGGCCTGCTCGAAGCCATGGCCCGGCGCGGCCACCCAGTGCAGGGTCTCGGCCCAGCTGTCCGGCCCGGCGATGGCCTGGCTTTCCACGCGCCGGAACAGCGCGACGTCGAGCAGCCCATTGGAGAGGTCCTGCTCCAGCTGCCGCGACAGGCCGCAGCGCACCTCCAGCCGCGCATGGCCCATGCCCTGCGCCAGCGGGCTGAGCAGGCCCGGCAGCGATTCCACCGCCAGATCCTCGGTCACGCCCACCCGCACCAGCTCGGGCAGGTCTTCGGTGAACACATTGCGCGCCTCGTCGTGCAGCGCCAGGATGCGGCGCGCATAGCCCAGCATGCGTTCGCCGTCGGGCGTGAGCAAGCTGCTGCGCGCGCCACGCGAAAGCAGCTGGCGCCCGGCCTGCTCCTCCAGCTTCTTGATCTGCTGGCTGATGGTGGACTGCGTGCGGTGCACACGCTCGCTGGCCCGCGAGAAGCCGCCGCTGTCGACCACCGAGGCAAAGGTGCGCAGCAGGCTGATGTCGAAGTCGGGCATGGGGTGCTCCAGGTATCGAAAAATCAAATATCTCTGATGGAAACTTTGAATTTCCAAATACAAGCATAAACCCCTAGAGTGACCTTGTCACCGCTTTTTGAGCGGCTTCTTCACGGTTTTCGCCGCCTTCAGGAGCACCACCATGACCCACTCCGCCACCGCCCACGCAGGCGCCCCAGAGGCTCCGTCCTGGGCCTATGCCCTGCCCTTCACCCTGGTCTGGGCCAGCGCCTTTCCCGCGACCAAGTTCGCCCTGCTCGACAGCCCGCCGCTGCTCTTCCTCGCCGGCCGCTTCCTGCTGGCCGGCTTGCTGCTGCTGGCCGGCTTGCTGCTGCTGGCCTGGGCCTGGTGGCAGGGCGAGCGCATCCGCCCCGGCCGCGCGGACTGGCTGGCCCTCATCGTGCTGGCCGGCTGCAACCACGCGCTGTACCTGGGGATGAGCTGGAGTGCGATGCGCGAGGCGTCCGCGGGCCTGGCCACCATCATCATCGGCGCGGGGCCCATCGTCGTGTCCGTCCTCGCCGTGCCGGTGCTGGGCGAGCGGCTGACCTGGCGCAAGGCCGCCGGCCTGCTGCTGGGCTTTGCCGGCATGGTATTCATCGTGCGCCACCGGCTCAGCGGGCAGATCGACACGCTGCACGGCACGCTGCTGCTATTGGCGGCGCTGGCGCTGCTGTCCACCGGCACCGTGCTATACAAGCGCCTGCGGGTGGGCATAGGCAGCAGCGCCAATGTGGCGCTGCAACTGCTGCTAGCGGCGGCCATCATGCTGCCCTGGGCGCTGGCCACCGAAAGCCTGGACGAGGTGCATCCCAACGCCCGCCTGGCGGCATCGATGGCCTGGTCGGTCGCCGTTGTCTCGGTCGTCGGCTACATGCTGTGGTTTGCGCTGCTGCGCCGAGCGGACGCCAGCCGCGCCAGCGCCTGGCTGTTCCTGACGCCGCCGCTGGGCCTGCTGGTGGGCTGGGCCGTGCTGGGCGAGCCGCTGGCGCTGGACGACTTCCTCGGCGTCATCCCGGTGATCGCCGGCATCGCGCTGGTGACCCGAGCGGGTGCGATGCCCAAGCCCTCCGCCATGCCGGCCCCGTGCCGGTAGCCCGCCTACACGTGGCGCATCAGGCCGCCATCGACCTTGATGTTCTGCCCGCTGATGTAGGCCGCACCTTCCGATGCCAGGAAGGCCACGGTGGCGCCGATCTCTTCTGCCTTGCCGTAGCGCTGCAGCGGCACGGCGGCCTGGCGCTCGTCCTTCTTGGGCAGGCTGTCGATCCAGCCGGGCAGCACGTTGTTCATGCGGATGTTGTGCTTGCCGTATTCGTCGCAGAAGATCTTGGTGAATGCGGCCAGGCCCGAGCGCGCCATCGCCGAGGTGGGGAACAGCGCCGCCGGCTCGAAGGCCCAGGCCGACGAGATGTTGATGATGCTGCCGCCGCCCTGCTGCTGCATGATGGGCGCGACGAGGCGCGTGGCGCGCACCACGTTCAGGAAGTACACCTCCAGGCCCGTGATCCAGTCCTCGTCGCTGATCGCCAGCAGCTCGCCCTTGGGCCCGTGGCCCGCGCCGTTCACCAGCACGTCGATGCGGCCATGGCGCTGCATCACGGCATCCACCAGCCGCTGCAGGTCGGCCACGCTGCGGTTCGAGCCGGTCACGCCCACGCCGCCCAGTTCCTTGGCCAGCGCCTCGCCCTTGCCGGACGACGACAGGATGCCCACTGCAAAGCCGTCCTCGTGCAGCTTGCGGGCCGCCGCCGCGCCCATGCCGCTGCCGCCGGCCACCACCACTGCTACGCGTTGCTCGTTCATGCTCGTTCTCATCTGGATTGAAAGACCGCCATCGTAGCGGCTCGTATGATGCGGGGATGCATCCACACCTCATCATCCTCACCGGCGGCTCGCGCGGCATGGGCCTGGCCATAGGCCAGCAGTTGCTGCAGCAAGGCCACCATCTGCTCAGCATCTCGCGGCGCAGCTCCGCAGACCTGGCCGCCAGCGCGCACGCGCCGGGCCAGCTCACGCAATGGGAGCAGGACCTGGCCGACAGCGGCGCGGCGGCGCAGCGCCTGTCCGGCTGGCTGCGCGGCCTGCAGGCGGCCGACTGGGCGGGCATCACCCTCATCAACAACGCCGGCGTGATCCCGCAGATCGCGCCGCTGTCGGCCGTGGCCACGGCCGACCTGCAGAACGCGCTGCGCGTGGGTTTGGAAGCCCCCATGGCGCTGACCGGCGCCTTCCTCGCCGCCACCGAAGACTGGACCATTCCGCGCAAGGTGCTGAACGTGTCCTCGGGCCTGGGCCGCCGGCCCATGGCCTCGCAGGCCGCCTACTGCACGGCCAAGGCCGGCATGGACGCCTACGCCCGCTGCGTGGCGCTGGAGGAAGCGCTCAAGCCGCACGGCGCGCGCATCGTCTCGCTGGCGCCCGGCGTGATCGACACCGACATGCAGCTGCAGCTGCGCAGCGCCGATGCCGGCGACTTTCCCGACGTGGCCAACTTCAGCGGCATGCATGCGGGCGGCAAGCTCAGCACGCCGCAGGACGCCGCCGCCAAGGTGCTGGCCTGGCTGGACCGCGCCGACTTCGGCCAGAACGTGGTCGCGGACGTGCGCGAGCCCTGAGCCACTTTTATTTAATTTGATAGCTGCTTGCGCTTGATTTATATGATTTTCAAATACAAAAACATCTGAAATCATTTATAAATAAGCGCTAGCAGCTATCAAAAATGCAGTATCCACACTGCCGCTGTCACCTAGGCGCGGTCCGTAAAGTTACTGACTTGCGCAAAGCCGCAGGCTCGCAATAATGTTGCAGTGCATCATCCGCATGCATGGCGGCATCGAGGCCCTGCACGCATCCATTCCATACCAGGAGATAAACCATGTCCCGTGAAGTCGTCGTCGTCAGCGCAGTCCGCACCGCCATTGGCACCTTTGGTGGCGCCCTCAAGGACGTGCCGCCCACCGAGCTGGGCGCGCTGGTCGTCAAGGAATCGCTGGCCCGCGCCGGCGTGGAAGGCAAGGACGTCGGCCACGTGGTCTTCGGCCACGTCGTCAACACCGAGCCCAAGGACATGTACCTGTCGCGCGTCGCGGCCGTGAACGGCGGCTGCGCCAAGGAAACGCCGGCCATGAACGTCAACCGCCTGTGCGGCTCGGGCCTGCAGGCCATCGTCAGCGCCAGCCAGGGCATCCTGCTGGGCGACTACGACGTGGCCATCGGCGCCGGCGCCGAGAACATGAGCCGCGCGCCCTACGCCAGCCTGGCCACGCGCTTTGGTGCCCGCATGGGCGACACCAAGATGGTCGACATGATGATCGGCGCGCTGCACGACCCCTTCCACACCATCCACATGGGCGTGACCGCCGAGAACGTGGCCAAGGAATTCGGCATCAGCCGCGAAGACCAGGACGCGCTGGCGCTCGAGAGCCACCAGCGCGCTGAGAAGGCCTGGGCCGAAGACCGCTTCGCGGGCCAGATCGTGCCCGTGATGCTCAAGAGCAGGAAGGGCGAGATCGCCTTCGACAAGGACGAGCACTTCCGCGCCGGCGCCAAGATCGAGGACTTCCAGAAGATGAAGCCGGTGTTCGTCAAGGAAGACGGCACCGTCACCGCCGCCAACGCCTCGGGCATCAACGACGCCGCCGCCGCCGTGCTGCTGATGGAAGCCTCGGCTGCTGGCGCGCGCGGCGCTAAGCCGCTGGCCCGCCTGGTGGGCTACGCGCACGCTGGCGTCGAGCCCAAGATCATGGGCATCGGCCCCGTGCCCGCCTCGAAGGCCGTGCTGGCCAAGACGGGCCTCAAGCTCGACCAGATGGACGTGATCGAGGCCAACGAAGCCTTCGCCGCGCAGGCCTGCGCCGTCACCAAGGGCCTGGGCGCCGACCCGGCCAAGGTCAACCCCAACGGCTCGGGCATCTCGCTGGGCCACCCCATCGGCGCCACCGGCGCGGTCATCACCGTCAAGGCCATCCATGAGCTGCACCGCACCGGCGGCCGCTACGCGCTGGTGACCATGTGCATCGGCGGCGGCCAGGGCATCGCGGCGATCTTCGAGCGCATGTAAGGCCAGGCGGCCTCCGGCTCTGCCGGAAGGCTTGCGCTGGAGTGGCAGGGGCATCGTTGGATGCCCCTGCTGCTTTGTGCACATGGCAACGGGCCGCGCTCGGCCATCGGTTACGCTCGGGGCAGTCCACACTCCACGCGCCTGTAGCCGGGCGCCGCAGACCATGGCAGAGCTCTTGCTGCAGATCCTGCTCGAACCACCGGCCTACGCCATCTCGCGGCTGCTTCTGAAGTTCACCTCCATGGCGGAGCAAACCGCCGGGCAGCTCGCTTATTGCATTCTTCTGGGCCTCATCACGGCAGCCTGCTTCGCCGCCTGGTTCATCTACCAGTCCAGCTAGCCGCCATGGCTTGCCGTCCTCTTCCATGAAAACCGCCCTGCTCGCCGCCGCCCTGTTGCTGCAAGCCGCCGCCTGGGCCCAGCCGCCGTCGCCCGCCACCGCGCGCGAGATCGATCAGCTGTTCGCGGCGCTGCGGCAGTCCGGCTGCGAGTTCTCGCGCAACGGCGCGTGGTACGGGGCGGCCAAGGCCGCCGAGCACCTGCAGCGCAAGTACGACTACCTGCGCGAGCGCGGGCTGGTGCCGTCCACCGAGTCCTTCATCGAGCGCGCGGCGACCAAGAGCAGCGTATCGGGCCAGCCCTACCAGGTGCGCTGCGGACAGGCCGCACCGGTTGCCAGCAGCGATTGGTTCACCGGCCAACTCCGTGAGCTGCGCAAATAGGCGGCCGTTCCGGCGAGCCTGTCCCGGTTATTCCTGCGCTCCGGCCACCTGCAGCCCGGCATAGACCGCATCGCGCAGCTCGGGCACCAGCCGGCCGGCCATGCCTTCGAAAGCCGTGTTGGTGAGCAGGACCACCGACAGCCCGCGCGCCGGATCGATGAACCAGTTGTGGCCGTAGGCGCCGCCCCACTGCAGCGTGCCGCGGCTTTGCGGGGTCTTGGCCGCGGCCGGGTCATCCAGCACCGCCCAGCCATAGCCGAAACCCCAACCCGGCCCCTGGGTCTGCGCCTGCGGCCCCACCTGGTCGCGCACCATGGCGGCCACCGTGTGCGGCTTGAGCAAGGGGCCACCGCCGTTTCTGACCGTCTCCATCAGCCGCAGAAAATCCCCGGCCGTGCCGACCATGCCGGCGCCGCCCGAGGCAAAGGCCTTGGCGTCGTAGGCACGCTGCGGCGCAAAGCGGATCGCCCCGCCCATCCCGGGCGGCAACGGCACCTCGATGTTGCGGAACATGCGCACGGGCTCGGGCTTGCCATCGGCATACGGCGTGGCCAGGCGGTCGCCGGCCTTCGCCACAAAGCCGGTGTGGCGCATGGCGAGCGGCCGTGTCACGAGCTTTTGCACTGCCTGCGGCAGCGGCTGGCCGCTGGCCTTGGCCACCACGGCGCCCAGCACGTCGATGGACAGCGAGTAGCGCCACTGGCTGCCAGGCTCGAAGTACAGCGGGCTTTTCGCCAGCCGACGCAGGTTCTCGTCCAGGCTCCCGCTGGAGTCGTCCAGCCCGTCTGAGATGCCCAGCCGGGCATAGGTGCCGTCGCGGCCCTCGGCAAAGCCATAGCCCAGGCCCGAGGTGTGCGTCAGCAACTGGCGGATGGTGATGGCTGGCACCCGGCCATCGGCCAGCGCAGGACTGAAGTACGGCAGGTAGGCCGTCACCGGCGCATCCAGGTCCAATTTTCCCTGCTCCACCAGGCGCATCGCCGCCACGCTGACGATGGGCTTGCTCATCGAGGCCAGGCGAAACACCGTGTCCGTCTCCATGGGCTGGCGCGCCTCGCGGTCAGCCCAACCCACGGCCTTGCGGTACAGCACGCGGCCCTGCTGGGCCACGACCACCACGCCACCGACGATGCGCTGCTCCTGCAACGCGGCTTGCAGCACCGGATCGATATGCACGCCCAGGGTTGCAGCGGGCGATGGTTTTTGCTGGGTTGGTGCCAACGCCTTTGCTGTTGTCGGTGTTTGCGCGGTGACCGTAACGCCTGCCACGGCAAGCATGGCCGCCAATGCCAACGAATAGATGGAATTTTTCATGGATCGCCTCTTTCAACTCAACAAGGCGACCAGCTTAGCTAGCACAATAGTGAAGAAAAACAGCCTTGCTCTTCACCCATCATGAAGCAATTCTTCACCAACGAGCGCGAGCCGCTGCATGCGCTGAACATCTTCGTGCAGGTGGCCCGCACCCACAGCTTCACCCGCGCGGGTGACCGGTTGGGCGTGAGCGCATCGGCCGTGTCGCAGCAGATGCGCAAGCTCGAAGCCCACCTGGGCCTGCGCCTGCTCAACCGCACCAGCCGCCATGTGGCGCTGACCGAAGCCGGCCAGCAACTGCTGGCCGAGGCCTCGCCCGCGCTGGACCAGCTCGACCTGGCGCTGCAGCGGCTGCGGGCCGACCACGACGCGCCCTCGGGGCTGTTGCGCATCAACACCTCGCGGCTGGCAGCCGGCATGCTCATCACGCCGCGGCTGGACGAGTTCCTGGCCCGCTACCCGCGCATACAGCTGGAGCTGTTCACCGACGATACCTTCGCCGACATCGTGCAGGGCGGCTTCGACGCCGGCATACGCCTGGGCGCCTTCCTGGCGCGCGACATGGTGTCGCTGCCGCTGGACCGCGGCCAGTGGGAGGCCGTGGTCGCCAGCCCCGACTACCTGCGCCGCCACGGCAGGCCCGAGACGCCGGCCGACCTCGCTGCCCACGACTGCCTGCGATTTCGCCTGCCCGGTAGCGGCCGGCTGCTGCCCTGGATCTTCATGGTCGATGGCCAGGAGGTGGAACTGGAGGTGGCGGGCCGGCTGATCTTCTCGGACGACGCCCTGGTCACCCGCGCTGCCTGCCAGGGCCATGGCCTGGCCCACAAGTTCGCCGGCAGCATCCGCAAAGAGCTGGCCGACGGCCGCCTGGTGCAGGTGCTGCAGTCCTACGAACGGCCGTGGTCGGGCTTTCACATCTACTATCCGGCGCGCAAGCTCATGCCGCCCAAGCTGCGGGCGTTTGTTGATTTTCTGCGGGAGCCTTTGGAGGCGGAAGAACGGCCGGCTTGAAAGACTTCCACCGCTGAAGGGGCGATCTCCGAGCTTCAGTCCAAGACTGCGTCGACCCGATCAGAACCAAAGCACCGGCCACCATGGGGCGGCAGGTGCTTCATGGGTGCGAATCTCAGTTCCAGTTCACTTCGATATTGATGGGCTGGGAAGTAGTACCGTTTTTGCCGGTCTGTGCCACCAGCCCCTTCAGCCTTCCGCTGGCGATGATCCATTGCGTGTCCACGGCAGGTTGACCGCCATCCCTCTGCGTGGTGTATTGCATCTTGCAGGTCTCAAAGGTACCAAACGCGGTCTGGATGGTTTCGCGGCCCAGATAGACCGAGGTGCGCACAACTTGGGTCGTGGTGTTCTGGATGTTATTCGTGTTGACGGCGGTGTAGCTGGCGGTGTGGGGTTGGTTGAGTGGCAGGGAAAGCGGCACCGCCAGGGGGGGTGTAAACGTTTCCTTGTAATTGAACAGCACATGGCGCGAGCCACTGCCGCCCCAGTTTCCATAGAGATAATTCACGCCATCTATGTTATTGGTATAGGTGTAGCGAAAGGGCGTGCTATCGCTATTGCCATTGATGAAGAATTCGCGCACCTGGTAGGCTTTTCTCCCTTCAAAGGTGAATTCGCCCATGGCTTCGGAGCCGTTCTTTCCCGTCGGCGTTATATATGCCCAGAGGCTGCCGGTGACGAATGGCTTGTCGGACGAAAAACAGGCAGCACTCGTGTCCGAATTGGCGGGGTCGTCTGCGCATTGCACCCTGATGTCCGAAATGGCTGCGTTAGCGATGCCACTGCCCTTGGCAACGGTGCACGTCTGGAATTGCGGCTGCTTTGCAACGGTGACGTTGTAGGGCTTGCCTGCTTCCACCTTGGCCGGAAACTCAAAAGCACCATTGCTCGACAGCGTCAGATCATTGCCGCCATTGTTCTGCAGCAGCAGTGATTTACCACTGCCCAATCCCTCCACTTCTCCACCAATGCCATACGAGGCCACAGGAAGCGGTGGTGTTTCGTCATCACTGCCACCTCCTCCGCCACAAGCGGACAGCACTATGGCAGCCATGAAAGAGGGGAAAAAAACAGTGGGCATGGCGCTCATGCGCATATGTCGTCCTTCATTGTTGAATTTTGGATACCACGCTAGATATTGGGCCGAGCCCAATATTTTTTCATCGATCGATTTTATATATCAACAATTAATCCATGCCATGAAAAACTGATGGAAATGCATTTTGTTACCTGAATCTGTTGCGCTTTTTGCCCCGCCCGGCTCATCTCCATCTGAGGCCCACCCTTCTATGCAGTGGGCTGAACGGGGGAGACGATCTTCAGCCAAGGCCAGCGGGCGCGATAGGACTCCGCCTTCTGCTGGAAAAGCTCGCGGTGCGGCGTCAAGGGATTGGGCGCTAGCACCCCGTCGTAGACCAGATCCAGCCCGTTCGGCGCATAGAGTTCACCGGGCCGGATGCCGATGCAGGTGGCCGGGATCAGAAACCGGTCGATGCCATCGGACGAACTGCGCAGCGCCGGGTAGGCGTGGCCGAAGTACGACTCGTACCAGAGGTGGACACGAGCTTGGTTTGTCACTTCTACCGAGATGCCCAGGTCCCGCAGGACATGTTCGGCACGCGCCTGCGCCTCCTGCTCCGCGGCTTCGGTGGTGTCCGAAGCATCGAAGTAGAAAAGGTCGTAGTCCTTGATGGACTCCTCGGGCTCTCGGCGCGCCTGCAGGTTCCAGACCGTCTGGAACAGGCAGCCGGCAACCAGCCAGCCGTCGGGAAGCTCCAAGTCTTCCCAGCGCTCAAGAATGGCACGGTTGTGGGTGTTTCGCAGGATGTCGGCGAGAAAGCGCTCTTGCATGGATCGCGGGTCAGGATCATGGTCCGCCCTCACTGAGCCGTGAGGGGCTGCTGCCAGCTGATTCTGCCGCAATGACGAAGGTCAGTGGCTTACGCGCCACCCGGCGCGGCGGGAACCAGCCCATAGCGAGCCATGACCGCCACCAGGGCCGCCTTGTCCGGTGGACCGCCTGCGTTGACGACTGCGCCTATGTCCCGAAAGTACTGGATACCGATATCGGGCGACTGCACGATGAGGGCCCGGGCTTCGGTGCCATGAGGGTTCGAGAAATGGTGGACGCTGCCTCGGGGGCTGTACATGCACTCCCCCGCGCCAAGGTCGCGGACTTCGGCGTCGACGGCGTACCGCAGGGTGCCTTCCAGCACGTAGACGCATTCGTCGTTGTGCGTATGGCTGTGTGGAGGCGGCACGTTGGAACTCGGCGGCACCGTGAGCTCGAACATGCCCACGCTTCCCGTCTGCGATCCATCCACGAGGTAGTGAACGGACAACTTCCCTAGCTGGATGGTTGAGGAATCGGTCATGGCAATCCTCCGTCGGCGATGACGCACCATCATGCCGCAACTGGCCTCCCGCAGGACGACGGTTCCTAGTCCATTCCTACCGGTCTTCGGCGGTGCGACCCGACCCTGCCAGTGGTTCAAATTGGAATGATGGAATGAAAAAACGCAGCCCGTGGCTGCGTTCTTGCTGTGAGCGAAAGACCGAGGCTCAGCGGATCAGTGCCGCGCCCGTCTTGGACTGCACTTCGTCGAAGCTCACGCCCTCGGCCAGCTCGACGATCTTCAGGCCCTGCTCGGTCACGTCGAACACGCCCAGGTCGGTGATGATGCGGTCGACCACGCCCACGCCGGTCAGCGGCAGCGTGCAGTTGGGCAGGATCTTCAGGTCGGTGGTGCCGTCCTTCTTCTTGGCCACGTGTTCCATCAGCACGATCACGCGCTTGACGCCGGCCACCAGGTCCATCGCGCCGCCCATGCCCTTGACCATCTTGCCCGGAATCATCCAGTTGGCCAGGTCACCCTTCTCGGACACCTGCATGGCGCCCAGGATGGACAGGTTGATCTTGCCGCCGCGGATCATCGCGAACGACTGGTCCGAGCCGAAGATGGACGAGCCCGGCAGCGTGGTCACGGTCTGCTTGCCGGCGTTGATGAGGTCGGCGTCGATCTCGTCCTCGGTCGGGAAGGGGCCGATGCCCAGCATGCCGTTCTCGGACTGCAGCCACACCTGCTTGTCGCCGGTGTGGTTGGCCACCAGCGTGGGGATGCCGATACCGAGGTTGACGTAGAAGCCGTCTTCCAATTCTTGCGCCGCGCGGGCGGCCATCTGGTCTTGGGTCCAAGGCATGTCGGGCTCCTTACTTCTTCTCGGTGATGGTGCGCTTTTCGATGCGCTTCTCGGGGGTCTTGTTCAGCACCATGCGGTGCACGTAGATGCCGGGCAGGTGGATCTCGTCGGGCTTGATCTGGCCCAGTTCGACAATCTCCTCCACCTCGACGATGCACACCTTGCCGCAGGTGGCGGCCGCAGGGTTGAAGTTGCGCGCCGTCAGGCGGAACTGCAGGTTGCCCGAGGTGTCGGCGCGCCAGGCCTTGACCAGCGACACGTCGGCCACGATGGAGCGCTCCATCACATAGGTCTCGCCGTCGAAGTCGCGCGTTTCCTTGCCCTCGGCCACCAGCGTGCCCACGCCGGTCTTGGTGAAGAAGGCGGGGATGCCCGCGCCGCCGGCGCGCATCTTCTCGGCCAGCGTGCCCTGGGGCGTGAATTCCAGCTCCAGCTCGCCCGCCAGGTACTGGCGCTCGAACTCCTTGTTCTCGCCCACGTACGAGGCGATCATCTTCTTGATCTGGCGGGTGTCGAGCAGCTTGCCCAGCCCGAAGCCGTCGACGCCGGCGTTGTTCGAGGCCACCGTCAGGCCCTGGACGCCGCTGGCCACCAGCGCATCGATCAGCGCTTCGGGAATGCCGCAGAGGCCGAAACCGCCGACGGCCAACAATTGGTTGTCGGCCACGACGCCCTTCAAGGCTTCTGCCGCGCTCGGATAAATCTTGCTCACATTTGTCTCCTGAAAGAGATTGCCGCTTCGAAGTTCGATAGGATACTACGTATTAACATACGTAGTATTTCGTAAAGACAAGCCCTCTATGAACGTTTCGGACCTGGACTATGCCCAAGCCTTCCACATGGCCCCGGTGGGCCTCGTCGTCTCGCGGCGGCGCGTGATGGTCGATTGCAACGAGCAGGTCTGCGCCATGTTCCGCACCTCGCGCGAGCTGATGGTGGGGCAGTCCTTCGTGATGCTCTACCCCAGCGCCGATGAGTACGAGCGCCTGGGCCGGCGCATCGCGCCCATCATGAACGCGCACGGCCTGTACTCGGACAACCGCATCATGAAGCGCGCCAACGGCGAGATGTTCTGGTGCCATGTGATGGGCCGGGCCTTCAACCGCGCCGATCCGCACGAGGGTGGCATCTGGAGCTTCGAGGACCTGAGCGCGCTGCGCCCGGTGCGTGCCGAGCTGACGCCGCGCGAGCGCGAGGTGGCCGCGCGCCTGCTCGAAGGCATGACCTCCAAGGAGATAGGCCGCAGCCTCGACATCAGCCACCGCACGGTGGAGATCTACCGCACCCGGTTGATGCGCAAGTACGCCGCCGCCTCGTCGGCCGACCTGGTGCAGAAGCTGCTGGCGGGCACGGCCACGCAGGCCGCGGATTGATTTCAAGCCAAATCGGCCTCCAGCCCTTATCCAACAAGCGCAAACAGCTATATTTAATATAGCAATCAATCAAGCATCGGCGCGGAAGGTCTCCAAGTGGATGCTGGTCTCGGTATTGCTGATGCCCTTGATGAGGCGGATGCGCTCGAGCACGCGCGACAGCTCTTCCAGGCTGGCCACCTGCAGCTCGGCCAGCAGGTCCCAGCGGCCGTTGGTGCTGTGCAGCGAAGCCACGCCGGGCTCGCCCAGCAGCTGGGCCATGATGCGGCGCGTGTCGTTGCCCTCGATGGCGATGCTCATCCAGGCCCGCAGGACGTCGGTCTGTGCATCGGGCCGCAGGCGCACGGTGTAGCCGACGACCACACCATCGCGCTCCAGCCGCGCCAGCCGGTTGGTGACGGTGCCGCGCGACACGCCCAGCCGCGCGGCCAGCGTGGCCACGCTTTCGCGCGCGTTCTGCCGCAGCAGGGCGATCAGGGCATGGTCTACATTGTCCATTTGCATAACCTTCGCTGCCATTTTGCCAAATTCCTGGCGATTTCAAGGCATTTTTGCCGCTAGGCATTCCAACTGCTCTGCGAGACACTCGATGGCATAAGCAATAGATATTTCCGGAGCACACCATGCAGGCCATCGCCCTGACACCCACCCACACGCCCTATTCAGCCCGCATCGACTACCTCAGCACCCCGGCCGCCGCGCGGCTGGTGGCCGAGGTCGGCCTGGTCGAGTGCCTGCGCGGCATGGTGCAGGCGCTGGAGCAAGACTTTGCGCGCTGGAACGATTTCGACAAGACCGCCCGCCTGGCCCAGCACACGCCCGATGGCGTGATCGAGCTGATGCCCGTGGCCGATGCGCGCAACTATGCGTTCAAGTACGTCAACGGCCACCCGCGCAACACCCGCGCCGGCATCCCCACGATCATGGCTTTCGGCGCCATCGCCCGCATGGACACTGGCGCCCCCACCTTTCTGAGCGAGCTGACGCTGACCACCGCGCTGCGCACCGCCGCCACCTCGATCATGGCCGCCAAACTGCTAGCCCGCCCGGACAGCCGCACCATGGCGCTGATCGGCAACGGCTCGCAGAGCGAGTTCCAGGCGCTGGGCTTTGCAGGCTTGCTGGGCATCCGCACGCTGCGGCTCTTCGATGTGGACCCTACGGCCACGCACAAGCTCCTGCACAACCTGCGGGATGCCGGCCTGGAACTGCTCGTCTGCGCCAGCGCCGAAGAGGCCGTGCGCGGCGCCGACATCGTGACCACGGTGACCGCCGACAAGACCAATGCCACCATCCTGCGCGCCGACATGCTGCAGCCCGGCATGCACCTGAACGCCGTGGGCGGCGACTGCCCCGGCAAGACTGAGCTGGAAGCCGCCATCCTCGAGCGCTCGCGCGTGTTCGTCGAGTTCGAGCCGCAGACCCGCATCGAGGGCGAGCTGCAGCAGATGCCGGCGGACTTCGCCGTCACCGAGCTCTGGCGCGTGCTGACCGGCCAGGAGCCGGGCCGCCGCGACATGCACGACATCACCGTGTTCGACTCGGTGGGCTTTGCGCTCGAGGACTACTCCGCCATGCGCCACATGCAGGCCCTGGCGCGCGAGCACGGCCTGCTCGAATCGCTGCAGCTGATTCCCGAGCTGGACGACCCCAAGGATTTGTACAGCCTGGTGCGAAACCAGCACCTGGCGGCCGGCACGAACACCGCCACAAACGCCTTCACAATACCGGCTGCCCAGAAATGCGCCTGATATGACCACGAACCACCCTTGCCCCATCACCCTGATTGGCGTTCCCACCGACATCGGCGCCAGCCGCCTTGGAGCGGCCATGGGCCCCGACGCGCTGCGCGTGGCCCAGCTCGGCCCCGCGCTCGCGCGCCTGGGCTGCGAGGTGCAGGACACCGGCAACCTCGCCGGCCCGCCCAACCAGCGCCGCGAACGCGACGAAGGCACTGGCCTGCGCAACTACGAAGAGGCCCTGGCCTGGAACCGCTCGGTGCACGACGCGGTGCACGGCGCGCTGGCAGCCGGCCGCCTGCCGATGATGCTGGGCGGCGACCACAGCCTGGCCGTGGGCTCGATCAGCGCCGTGGCGCGCCACTGCCGCGAGGCCGGCAAAAAGCTGCGCGTGCTGTGGTTCGACGCCCATGCCGACTTCAACACGCCCGCCACCTCGCCCACGGGCAATGTGCATGGCATTCCGGTGGCCAGCCTGTGCGGTTTGGGCCCGGCCGAGCTGGCGGGGCTGGCCGGCTTCACGCCGGCGCTGGCCTCGCAGTCGCTGTGCCAGATCGGCCTGCGCAGCGTGGACGACCAGGAAAAGTACCTCATCAAGACCCACGACATCGAGGTCTACGACATGCGCGCCGTCGACGAGCTGGGCATGCGCGAGGTGATGGCGCGCGCGCTGGTGCCGCTGGCCGGCTGCGGCCGCGGGGAGATGCACCTGCACGTGAGCTTCGACGTGGATTTTCTCGACCCCGATATCGCACCCGGCACCGGCACCACGGTGCGCGGCGGGCCGAACTACCGCGAGGCCCAGCTGTGCATGGAGATGATCGCCGACACCGGCCTGCTCGGTTCGCTCGACATCGTCGAGCTGAACCCCGCGCTCGACCTGCGCAACCAGACCGCCGAACTGGTGGTGGACCTGGTGGAGAGCCTGTTCGGCAAGAGCACGCTGGTCAAGGACCTGCGCCGCTGAGCACGGCGCAGGCAGAGGGGCGGTGCCCTACTTGCCGTCCCACGCCGAGCGCGTGGCGGCCTTCTTGAACAAGCGGCGGTTGTCGTCGCTGGCCGGCGGCTCCGAGTCGCCGAAGATCGCCGCCATCCAGTGGCCGTCGGTCGGGTTGGGGAAGAGCACGAACTTGCGGCCGAACTGCTCGCGCTCGCTCTCCATCGCCTTCAGGCGCCCGTCCACATCCTTCACGTAGAACTTACGGCGGAAGTCGTTGAGGTTGTCGCCCAGGTAGACCACCACGTCGAACCGCTTCGCGATCTCGTCCTGGCGCGGCTGCTTGTTGCTGCTGTCGCGCAGCACGGTCAGGTGCTCCTTGTCGGCATAGGGCGCGCCCAGCACCTTCAGGTGCTCCATCGCGTATTCGTAGGTGCGCTCGCCCTGCTCGCGGCTGGTCACGTAGAACACCTCGACGCCGTTGTCCTTGCAAAAGCGCAGGAAGTCCTGCGAGCCCGGCGACGGCACGATCTGGTTCTTGGGAATCCAGGTATCCCACTTCGGGTCGTCGAAGAAGTCCTGGTTCTGGTTGATCAGGTAGCCCCAGTAGGTCAGCGGCAGCAGGATGGTGTCGTCCATGTCGGTGACCACGGCCAGCGGCTTGTCGCCGGGCTTGCGGTTCTTCAGCGCCGCCTCGACGTGCATGCGCGCCACGTTGAAGCCCTGGTGGTACAGCGCGCGGTACTCGGCCGCGGTCTGCTTCCAGGCCACGGCGGCGATCAGCGGGTTGCCCACGCCTTCGCCCGCCGGGCCCAGGCTGTTGGCCTTGGCGCCGGCAGCGCCCGCCGAACCGCCCGTCTGGGCGCATGCCGTGCACAGCAGCGCCGCTGCCGCGAGGGTTCCGAATTTCCAGAAGCGGCTGCCGCCGCGCGCGCCTGAACGCATGGATGTCTCTCCGTAGGTGTTGGATGTGGGCTCGAAAATCAGCCGCCCAATGTACCGCACGGGAGTCCCTCCCTCGGCCATCCGCGCGCCTAAAAAATGCCGCAGCAGACACGGCCTGTCTCCGGGTTGCGCCATCCCCATCGCAAAGCTTGGAGGCCGTGGCTCCATCTGCCAGCCAAGCGCTTGATTTTTCTTAATGGCGCGCTTGGTTATATTCAATCGGCCTGTCACGCCATCGTGGTGCCGGCGCTCGCATAATCAATAGCAACCCATAGCGAAGCGATCCTTCCCGTGGCCCCGTTGCTGCTGCCGCAAGGCAGTAGGCGTCCTGTAAGTTTGAACCGGAGAACTCCCCATGACGACCGAATCCAAGTGCCCCTTCCACCAAGGCCAGAACCACGCCACCGGTACCACCAACCGGGATTGGTGGCCCAACCATCTGCGCGTGGATCTGCTGAGCCAGCACAACAGCAAGAGCAATCCGCAGGATGCCGGCTTCGATTACGCCGAGGAGTTCAAGAAGCTCGACTACGAAGGCCTCAAGCGCGATCTGCGCGCGCTGATGACCGACTCGCAGGACTGGTGGCCCGCCGACTTCGGCCACTACGGCCCGCAGTTCATCCGCATGGCCTGGCACGCTGCCGGCACCTACCGCGTGCAGGACGGCCGCGGCGGCGCAGGCCGGGGCCAGCAGCGTTTTGCGCCCCTCAACTCCTGGCCCGACAACGTCAACATTGACAAGTCCCGCCGCCTGTTGTGGCCCATCAAGCAGAAATACGGCAACAAGATTTCTTGGGGCGATCTGATGGTTCTGTGCGGCAACGTGGCGCTGGAGACCATGGGCTTCCGCACCTTTGGCTTCGCCGGCGGCCGCGTCGACACCTGGGAGCCAGACCACGATGTGTACTGGGGCGCCGAGAAAGAATGGCTCGCTCCCACCAACAATCCCAACAGCCGCTACAGCGGCGAACGCGACCTGGAAAACCCGCTGGCCGCCGTGCAGATGGGCCTGATCTACGTGAACCCCGAAGGCCCGGACGGCAATGGCGATCCCATCTCGGCCGCCCGCGACATCCGCGACACCTTCGCCCGCATGGCCATGGATGACGAGGAAACCGTGGCCCTGATCGCCGGTGGCCACACCTTCGGCAAGACCCACGGCGCAGGCCCCGCCTCGCACGTCGGCGCCGAGCCGGAGGCCGCAGGCCTCGAAGCCCAGGGCCTGGGCTGGGCAAGCAGCTTTGGCAGCGGCAAGGGCGGCGACTCCATCACCTCGGGCCTGGAAGTGACCTGGACGCAGACGCCGGCCCAGTGGAGCAACTTCTTCTTCGAGAACCTGTTCAAGTACGAATGGGTGCAGGAGAAAAGCCCGGCCGGCGCCCTGCAATGGGTGGCCAAGGACGCAGGCGACATCATCCCCGACGCACATGGCGGCCCCAACAAGAAGCCCACCATGCTGACCACCGACCTGTCGCTGCGCCTGGACCCGGCCTACGAGAAGATCTCGCGCCGCTTCCTCGAAAATCCCCAGGCCTTTGCCGAAGCCTTTGCCCGCGCCTGGTTCAAGCTCACCCACCGCGACATGGGTCCGCGTTCGCGCTACCTGGGCCCGGAAACCCCCAAGGAAGAACTGGTCTGGCAAGACCCGATCCCCGCCGTGCAGCACCCGCTGGTGAATGACGCCGACGTGGCCGCGCTCAAGGCCAAGGTCCTGGCTTCGGGCCTCACGGTCTCCGAACTCGTGGGCACGGCCTGGGCCTCGGCCTCGACCTTCCGCGGCTCGGACATGCGCGGCGGCGCCAACGGCGCGCGCATCCGCCTGGCGCCGCAAAAGGACTGGGCCGTCAACCAGCCCGCACAGCTGGCCCGCGTGCTGGCCGTGCTGGAAGGCATCCAGCGCGAATTCAATAAGGCCGCCGATGGTGACAAGCGCATCTCGCTGGCCGACCTGATCGTGCTGGCCGGCGGCGCCGGCGTCGAAAAAGCGGCCGCCGATGCCGGCACGGCCATCACCGTGCCGTTCACGCCCGGCCGCGCCGATGCGTCCCAGGAGCAGACCGATGTCGAATCCGTGGCAGCGCTCGAGCCCCGGGCGGACGGCTTCCGCAATCACCTGCAAGGCCGCTTCCCGGCGCCGGCGGAGGCCCTGCTGATCGACAAGGCCCAGTTGCTGACGCTGACCGCGCCGGAGCTGACCGTGCTCATCGGCGGCCTGCGCGCCATCAACATCAACACCGAAGGCAGCCAGCATGGCGTGCTCACCGCCACGCCTGGCCAGTTGACCAACGACTTCTTCGTCAACCTGCTGGACATGGGCACGCAATGGAAGGCGCTGGAAGACGGCACCTATGAAGGCGTGGACCGCAAGAGCGGCGAGAAGAAGTGGACCGGCACCCGCGTGGACCTGGTCTTCGGCTCCAACGCCGTCCTGCGCGCCCTGGCCGAGGTCTATGCCGAGGCCGGCTCCAGCCAGAAGTTCGCCCGGGACTTTGTCGCGGCCTGGGTCAAGGTGATGAACCTGGACCGGTTTGATGTGAAGCACTGAGGATGCCGTGCCGAAGCCTGGGAGCTTCGGCCATTCTCAATAAAAAAGGCTTCCAGCGCTTTCCCATCAAGCGCTGGAAGCTCTTTTTTTGATAGCTGCTTACTGCAGCGCGCCCGCAGGCAGGCGGAAGGGCTTGCCATTGAGCGTGGCCTGGCCCGCGTTCAGGCTGAAGGCGCTGGTCAGGTAGTCGCCCTCGGCCTTGCCGTAGCCCATCTTCTCGGCCATCTCGACCATGGCCTGCGCGTCCTGGTCCGTGGCCTCGGTGTTGCCGCTGGCCTTGAGCATGGGCGCGATCCAGGCCTTGGGCAGGCGCGCATTGGCCTGCACGGCCGAGGTCTGCAGCAGCGCCGGCAACCAGCCCGCGGCCTGCACCTGTTCGGCGGAAGGCGCCTTCTGCACCTCGCCGCCATAGGCCAGCTCGCCGGTCTGGCCCTGGTAGGTGGCCTGCAGCTTCATCGAATACGCCGGCAGGGCCGCCACCAGGCGCGAGGCGTTTTCCAGCAGCAGCTCGGCGCCCTGCTCCTGCAGCGATTCCATGGCCTTGGCCAGGCCTTCCTTGCGGTAGCCGTCGGCTACCACCTGCTGCAACTTGCGCAAGGTCTCGATGTCCAGGCGCTGGTACTTTTCCTCGTAACCCACGGATTCGAGGTCCAGCGGGCCGATGCGGCCCGTGCCCTTGACCTGGGTGGTCATCGACAGCGTGGCCTGGTCGGCCTCGATCACCGACTGCGCGCTCAGCTGCTTCAGGTCGGCCAGCGTCTGGGCGTCGCCGCCCTCGGCGGCTGTCTTCTGGATGCCAAGCTGGGCCAGGCGCAGCTGCGTGGAGCCGGGGCCCAGGCCCCACAGGCCGTCGACGGACTGGCTCTCGAAGCTGCCGTCCATGCCCTTGAGCGTGATGGTGGTGCGGTCGGTGGGCGCGGCGGCCAGGTCGTCGCCATCGTCCCCGTCTTCATCGTCCGCATCGCCGCCGGAAGACAGGCCCAGCAAGGCCAGCTCGGGCCAGCGCAGGTTGCCCTTGGCGCGGTCGCCCTTGAGCGTGGTGTCGAGCACCAGCTCCTGCCAGCGCATGGTGACTTGCTTGTCGCTGATCTCGCCGGCGGGCAGGAGCACCTGCACGTCGCGGCTGCCGATGAAGTGGTGCACGCTGGTCAGCGTGGGCGCCGTGGCCTTGGCCAGGGCCTGGCGGCTCTTGTCGTCCAGCCCCTGCAGCGCAAAGCGCGACTCGGACGCCGCGCTCGCCAGGCGGCCACCGGCGAACGGGCCGTGGTAGACGGTGGTGTCGATCACCAGGCGGATCGGCGCGGCCGGCTCGGTAGCCGCTTCCGCAGCCTCGGCTTCGTCGGCGTCATCCGCCTCGGGCGCTTCGCCCTGCAGTACCAGCTGCGCCTGCGACGAGAAAAAGCCCTTGTGGTACTCGTCGGCCACGATGGTCTTGTCGCCCAGCGCCTTGCGCAGCTCGGCCACCGCCTCGCGGTAGCCGGCCTCGGCCTGCTCGCCGGTGTACCAGGTCGCCCCTCCGTAGGCCACGACGGCCAATGCCACGGCCGCGGCCACGATGGTCTTCTTATTGCTCATGCTCAATATCCCGTAGTCAAAGCCACGCCCGCCGGATGGACGGGCCGCGCGACTTTACCAGTTGGATACATTTCCGCCTGTTGCGCCCAGGGTATTGAATGTAAAAAAAGCTTCCAGCGCCTGTACAGCAAGCGCGGGAAGCTATGTTTTTGCGAGTCCGGCGGGCTTCGCCTTTCTTCACACCGGCGGGCGGTGCCGCCTCAATCGAGCTGGATCTTGCGCTCCTTGATCAGCTTCACCCACTTCTCGTTCTCGGCCTTCACGAAGGCCGAGAAGCCGGCCGCGTTCAGCCCGTGCACCTCGGAGCCGGCCTGGGCGAACTTGGCCTTGATCTCGGGCTGGGCCAGCACCTTGGCCAGTTCGGCCGACAGGCGATCGACCACCTCCCTGGGCATGCCGGCCGGGCCGACCAGGCCCTGGAAGCCCACCGACTGCATGCCGGCCAGCCCCAGCTCGGCGGCGGTGGGCACGTCGGGCAGTTGCGGGTCGCGCTGCGTGCCGGTCACCGCCAGCGCCTTGAGCTTGCCGCTTTTCACCTGCGGCAGCAGCACGGTGCCGGCGTCGATCATCAGCTGCGTCTGCCCGCCGATCAGGTCCTGCACCGCCGGCGCGCTGCCCTTGTAGGGCACGTGGATGATGTCCAGCCCCGTCACCTGGTTCAGCAGCTCGCCGTTGAGGTGCGTGGACGAGCCGTTGCCGGCCGAGGCGTAGTAGGCCTTGCCTGGATGCGCGCGCGCCCAGTCCACGAACTCCTTGAGGTTCTTGGCCGGGTGGTCGGGCCGCGTGACGGCGATGTAGCTGCCCTGGCTGATCTGGCCGATGTAGCTGAAGCTGCGCAGCGGGTCGTAGGGCTGCTTGGCCTGCAGGTGCGGCGCGATGGCGAAGGGCCCGGTGTTGGCCAGCATCAGCGTATAGCCGTCGGGCGCGGCGCGCGACAGCTCGGTGGCCGCCAGCATGCCGCCGGCGCCGGGCTTGTAGTCGACCACGATCTGCTGCTTGAGCGCCTCTTGCAGCGGCTGCTGCACGGTGCGGGCGGTGAAGTCGATGCCGCCACCGGGCGGAAAGCCGATGATCAGGCGGATGGGCTTGGCCGCCGGGTACGCGGGCTGCTGCGCCAGCGCGGGGCCGACCAGGCCCAGGGCGCCCAGCGCCAGGCCCAGGTGGGCCAAGAGGCTTCTGCGTTGCATGGGGAATGTCTCCTCGTTGTTGCTCTTGGAAAGGAAGCAGATTCTACGCATGCCGGGCGCGGCAGCCGGCGTGGAGCATGCATCAATAAAGTGAGCTGCCTGCGCTTTCTGTGCCTAGCATTCAAATGGTTTTTACTCTGCAATCCATACACAGCAAGCGCAAGCAGCTATCAAAACAGATCAGCGGAAGAACCCGCTAGGCGTCTGCCCGAACTGGCGCTTGAACATGGTGGCGAAGGCGCCGGGGCTGTCGTAGCCCAGGGCCAGCGCCACGTCGATCACCTTCTCGCCCTGGGCCAGCCGCTCCAGCGCCTGCAGCAGCCGCGCCTGCTGGCGCCAGCGGCCGAAGCCCATGCCGGTGTCGCGTGCGAACAGCCGCTGCAGCGTCTTGGGGTTGACCTGCAGGCGCTCGGCCCAGTCCTGCAGCGTGGCGGTGTCGTCGGGGTGCTGCTGCAGGTGCGCGCAGATGCGCCGCAGCCGGGCGTCGGCCGGCTTGGGCAGGTGCATGGGCAGCACCGGCAGCGCCTGCAGTTCGTCGAGCAGCAGGCGCATCAGCCGGCCGTCGCGCGAGTCGGCCGCATAGGGCATGGCCACCGCCATGGCCGCGCGGATCAGCTCGCGCAGCAGCGGCGAGATGCCCACCACCTGCGCCTGCGTGGCCAGGCCCGGCGCGGCGTCGGGCCGCACGTAGAGGCTGCGCATGTGCACCTCGCCCACATGGCGCACCTGGTGGACCATGCCGGCCGGCATCCAGATGCCGCGCGTGGGCGGCACGATCCACTGCCCGCCTTCGGCCACCACCACCATCACGCCTTGCACCGCGTGGATGAGCTGGTGGTGCAGCGCGTGCACATGGTCGCCGGTGCTGCTGCCGGCGGGGTAGTCGGTGGCGCGCGTGGTGACGGGCAGCGCGCTGCGGTCGAGTTCGGCCTGCGAGAACGGCGTGGGGATTGAAACAGACAGCAAAGGCATGGAATGTCGCTTTTGCGAAGACTTGCGGCCAAATGGCGCAAGACAGGTCAAGGCCGCAAGCCTACCATGCGTGCAAACGTATCCACTCCAACGCTGTTTCCATGACTTCCGCAGCCTCTTCCACCCTCTCCCCGCCGCAATCCGCCGCCCAGCCCAAGGCCGCCTTCCGCGTGCTGGGCGCCATCAGCGCCTCGCACCTGATCAACGACATGATGCAGTCGCTGATCCTGGCCATGTACCCGGTGCTGCAGGGCAACTTCCACCTGAGCTTTGGCCAGATCGGCCTGATCACCCTCACCTACCAGCTCACGGCTTCGGTGTTCCAGCCGCTGGTGGGCCTGTATACCGACAAGCGCAGCACGCCGTACTCGCTGCCGGCGGGCATGTGCTTCACGCTGTGCGGCCTGCTGCTGCTGGCCTTTGCATCGAGCTTCGGCATGGTGCTGGTGGCCGCGGCGCTGGTGGGCACGGGCTCGGCCATCTTCCACCCCGAGTCGTCGCGCGTGGCGCGCATGGCCTCGGGCGGCCGGCACGGGCTGGCGCAGTCGCTGTTCCAGGTGGGCGGCAACACCGGCAGCGCGCTGGGGCCGCTGCTGGCAGCCGCCGTGGTCGTGCCCTTCGGCCAGCACAGCGCGGCCTGGTTCGCGCTGGCGGCACTGGCCGGCATCGCTCTGCTGACGCAGGTGAGCCGCTGGTACGCCGGCCAGCGCCGCACGGCCAAGGCCGCGCCCAAGGCCGTGGCCACGCTGCCGCGCAGCACGGTGCTGGGCGCCATCGCGGTGCTGCTGGTGCTGATCTTCTCGAAGTACTTCTACATCGCCGGCATCTCGAGCTTCTACACCTTCTACCTGATGCACCACTTCGGCGTGTCGGTGCAGAACTCGCAGTTGCTGCTGTTCGTTTTCCTGTTCGCTTCGGCGCTGGGCACGCTGGGCGGCGGCCCGCTGGGCGACCGCATCGGCCGCAAGCCGGTGATCTGGGCGTCCATCCTGGGCGTGGCGCCGTTCGCGCTGCTGCTGCCGCACGCCAACCTGTTCTGGACGGTGGCGCTCACGGTGCTGATCGGGCTGATCCTGTCGTCCGCGTTCTCGGCCATCCTGGTCTATGCGCAGGAGCTGATCCCCGGCAAGGTGGGCATGGTGTCGGGCCTGTTCTTCGGCTTTGCCTTCGGCATGGGCGGCCTGGGCGCCGCGGTGCTGGGCCTGCTGGCCGACCGCACCAGCATCGACTATGTGTACCAGGTGATCGCCTACCTGCCGCTGCTGGGCGTGGTGGCGGCGCTGCTGCCCAAGGTGAAGAAGGCCTAGGGAAGATCTGCCACTGGAAGCGACCTTTGTATGAACCCAGCAGAACCTGCGCAGGTCAGGCCGCTAATGTGAATGCCTCAACGGGAGTTCTCATGTTTAGCGCCTGGTGCGGGCGCCGATGGTTGTAGAAGTGGATCCATGATCAGGCGACTGGCATGCTGCAGCGATTCGAAGCGGTGTAGTCGCGTTGCGCTCGCTTGGTCATTGACTCCATCTCACTTGCCTCTCTTTGCAAGTCCTTGGTGTCAACGCTAATACGGACTGATCAAACCAAACAATAAAAGCGCCAATAGGCGCTTTTATTGTTTTATCTACTGGACACCAATGGATATGCGATAGCTTTCATTTTTCAGGGATACAAGCCTCGACGGATGTCGTATTGTCTTTTATATTTTCAATTGAATTAACGCATACTCCAAAAAAATCTCCATCAATCGCATCAGCGAGACTATCTCCTCCATCAACATGCATGGATCTAACCTTCATCGAAAGCCTCCCTGATTCATCAACCTGTATATCGGTATATCTTTTCTTAGCCGTACTGATGCCGCCTGATGCAACGCAGCCCCCATCCGCTACTATGCTAAAGGTAGCGCCTGTACGGACCAAATCTCCATTAAAGGTGCATGTGAAAGATGGCGTTCCTAGCCGAATTTTGACGGCATCGCCTTGAACATTGATTTGGTAATTCTGCATGCCAAAACCAGCATTGGCTTGCGAGAGCATCTGCGTGCTTGCTACGCGGAATGAGTGGTTCAGCTGCGCTCTTTTGTCTTCATAAATAATTGGTGAGAAGCTTTTACGGGTCTCACCAGGCAAAGTGACATAGCCCGATGATGGGGTGTCAAACTCAAACCGGACTTGGCCGATGATCTCCGCTACTTCGCCAGTCCGGATATTGCCTGCCAGTGCAGTGCCATTCTTGTACTCGACTAAATCAGCAGTCACTATGCTGCCATCCTTGATTTGACCCACTGCTTGGTAAAAAACCGCGGATCCGTCGACACGATAGCCATAGTACGACGCAATGATCGTTTCGCCGCCTTGGCGATCAATCTGGATACCGCGTCCAGGCTTACCGTTCAATTCGCTGTTGATCCCCCACATACCTGTTTGGGGAAGTGCTGCAAGCGAACCAAGCGAGAAAAACAATGCTGCAGAGCCGATTGCATACCGTTTAAAAACATCCATCACCTTTGTCTCCACTATTGATATCTTTATCATGATAGCAATCATTCCATATTGTTTAAGACACGCCAATCCAGGGGAGATCTGCACTACAGAAGCGACCTTGGCCGATGCGAGACGCTCAAGTTACGGAGCAAACGAGCCTGGGCTGGGGTGGATTCGAGCGCAAAACCAAGCAAACGGACCACCGTAAGATCCTAGAATTGGGCGCCCCTCGTTTGCTATCGAAACTAGGTTGTGCACCCACTTCCTGCAGCAGTGGTTCAACTTGTCAGCCCGAGCAACAGAGGAAGCTCTGTACAACATGGCGCTGTTCCTCGAGTTCATGAGCCTGAATGTGGGCAAGGGCAACCTGCTCCTATTTCGCTTTCTGTCATCTGCTTGCGCCGCCAAGCTGAGCCTTTAGATCTCGGTTACTGGCAACGCCACGCTGATGACCAAGGTGAAGAAAATCCAGTTTTTACTATCAAAAAAGAAGCTGCCAGCGCTTGTTTCATAAGCGCTGGCAGCTTTTTTCATATGAATCGACGGGATCAGCCCGCCAGCAGCTTGCGCATGCCCTCCTCGTCCAGCACCGGCACGCCCAACTCCTCGGCCTTGGCGAGCTTGCTGCCGGCGTCGGCGCCGGCCACCACGTAGCTGGTCTTCTTGCTGACCGAGCCGGCCACCTTGGCGCCGGCGGCTTCGAGCAGGTCCTTGGCCTCGTCGCGGCCCATGGTGGGCAGGGTGCCGGTGAGCACCACGGTCATGCCGGCCAGCGGCTGCGCGGGGCGTTCGGCGGGCTCGCCCTCGGGCCAGTGCACACCGGCGGCGCGCAACTGCTCGACCACCTCTCGGTTGTGCGGCTGGGCGAAGAAGGTGTGCAGGCTCTGCGCCACCACCGGGCCCACGTCGTGCACCTGCAGCAGATCGTCCTCCGACGCGTCCATGATCGCGTCGAGCTTGCCGAAGTGCTTGGCCAGGTCCTTGGCCGTGGTCTCGCCCACATGGCGGATGCCCAGGCCGAACAGGAAGCGCGGCAGCGTGGCCTGCTTGGAATGCTCCAGCGCGGCCAGCACGTTCTGCGCCGACTTCTCGGCCATGCGCTCCAGCCCCGACAGCGTGGCGATGCCGAGCTTGTACAGGTCGGGCAGCGCGCGCACCACCTGGCCGTCGACCAGTTGGTCGACCAGCTTCTCGCCCAGGCCCTCGATGTCCATGGCGCGGCGCTGCGCGAAGTGCAGGATCGCCTCCTTGCGCTGCGCCGGGCAGAACAGGCCGCCGCTGCAGCGGTGGTTGGCCTCGCCCTGCTCGCGCACCACGGCGCTGCCGCAGATCGGGCAGGCGGTCGGCATGTGGAAGTTGGGCACGTAGGCCGGGCGCGTGGCATTGACCCGCCCCACCACCTCGGGGATCACGTCGCCCGCGCGGCGCACGACCACCGTGTCGCCGGTGCGCACGCGCTTCTTGCGGATCTCGAAGACGTTGTGCAGCGTGGCGTTGGTGACGGTGACGCCGCCGACGAACACCGGCGCCAGCCGCGCCACCGGCGTGAGCTTGCCGGTGCGGCCCACCTGCACGTCGATGCCGTCGAGCTTCGTCGCCATCTCCTGCGCCGGGTACTTGTGCGCCACGGCCCAGCGCGGCTCGCGCGAGACGAAGCCCAGCTCGCGCTGCAACGCCAGCCGGTTGACCTTGTAGACCACGCCGTCGATCTCGTACGGCAGGCCGGCGCGCTCGGCGCCCATGCGTTCATGGAAGGCCACCAGCTCGGCCGCGCCATGCGCCAAGGAGACCTGCGGCGCCACCGGAAAGCCCCAGGCCTTGAGCTGCATCAGCATGCCGTAGTGCGTGTCCCAGGCGGGGCCGCCATCGGCCGGCGCCGACACTTCGCCCACGCCATAGGCAAAGAACGACAGCGGCCGCTGCGCGGTGATGCCCGAGTCGAGCTGGCGCACCGCGCCGGCCGCGGCGTTGCGCGGGTTGACGAAGGTCTTGGCGCCCGCGGCCTCCTGGCGCGCGTTGAGCGCATCGAAATCGGCGCGGCGCATGTAGACCTCGCCGCGCACCTCCAGCACCGGCGGCACGCCCTCGGGCAGCACCAGCGGAATCTGGCGGATGGTGCGGATGTTGTGCGTCACCTCCTCGCCGATCTCGCCGTCGCCGCGCGTGGTGGCCTGCAGCAGGCGGCCGTTCTCGTAGCGCAGGTTCATCGCTAGGCCATCGAACTTGGGCTCGGCCGCGTACTCGACCGGGGCGTCGCCCTCTTCCAGACCCAGCTCCTTGCGGATACGGGCATCGAAGGCCTCGGCGCCGCTGGCCTGGTTGTCGGTCTCGGTGCGGATGCTGAGCATGGGCACGGCATGGCGCACCGGCGTCAGGCCATCGAGCACCGCGCCGATCACGCGCTGCGTGGGCGAATCGGGCGTGACGAGTGCGGGGTGGGCCTGCTCCAGCGCCTCGAGCTGCTGGTAGACGCGGTCGTACTCGCCGTCGGGCACGGTGGGCGCGTCCTGCACGTAGTATTCGTGCGCCCACTGGTTGAGCTGGGCGCGCAGCGCTTTTATTTTGATAGCTGCTTGCGCTTGATCATCGGGCGCTGGAGCCGAAAAAAGGTCAAAATTCTCAGCCATGGGGCTCTACTCCGGAAGGGCCAAAAACAAAGGCTGCCCGATGGCAGCCTTCGCCTGAACTGTATTGCTTTTTAGCTGAAGAGGCGCCGCGCCGCCAGCGAGCCGGCGGCAAAGTCGCGCTCCTCGAGCTGGTCGTACAGGTTCTCCAGGTCCTGCGCGATCGGGTCCACCACCATCACCGGCAGCGGCGTGCCGTTCTGGTCGCAGATCACGCCGTCCATCTCGCCGCACAGGGCCTCGGCGGCCGAGCGCATCTTCTCGAACGGCGCTTCGCTGCGGCTCACATGCGGCACGTCCAGGCTCAGCAGCACCTCGCGCAGCGGGGTCTGCTCGGGGTCGTCGGCCAGCGCGGCCTGGGCATCGAACGACAGCGCCAGGATCGGCGGCATCTGCGCGATGCTGGACGGCATCACCATGCGGCCCGGGCCGGCCTGCACAAAGCCGTGCTTGGAGGCGATCTGCATCACGTAGCCGGGGCTCCAGGTGGCGCGCTTGGCGCGCAGCAGGAAGGCGAGCTGCGCATCGTGCTCGCTGGCGAACTGGTCCAGCTCGCGGGCGCGGGCCACTTCCTGCAGCATGTCGGGCAGGTCGGGCGAGGCGCCGATCACATCGGCAAAGCGCTGCACCTTGTTGACGAACTCGGAGAACTCGATCTCGTTCATCGGGCCGTGGCGGTTGGCCAGCTGGATGCCGGCCTGGAAGCCCACGTAGCGCTGGCCGGCCTGCGGCATCTCCCACTGCTTGCTGGCCTCGTTCATGCCTTCCACGTTGAAGGCCTTGTTGCCGGCGCGGAAGCTGCTGGGCATGGCCGCCAGCGCGGCATCGCCCGAGACCACGCCGTCGGTGTGCAGCGTGGCGATGGCATCGGTGAGCACGTCGAGGATCTGCTGGCGGTCGCCGAGGAAGAAGGCCGGCGGCGTGGCCGGCGCGCCGGCGCGCTGCACCGGGGCGGCATCCGCACCCCAGGCCGGCTCGGCACCGAACACCGGGTCAACGCCGGCGCCATCGCGCGCACCGGGGCTGCCCTCCATCACCGGGTCGAAGCGGCCCGGCTCGGGCGCCGTCGCGGCGGGCGCATCGGCCAGCTCCTGCCGCGGCTTGCGCGGCGCGTTGCGGCGCGACGACCAGGTGGTATAGCCCACGTACAGCACCAGGATCACCCCGAAGGTGATGGCCAGACCCAGTTGGAAATTACTCATAGATTCTTGTTGCTAAAACGGTGTCAGGCGGCTTCGGCCATGGAGAGTGCGGACTCCATATCGACCGCCACGATGCGCGAAACGCCCTGCTCCTGCATTGTTACACCAATCAGTTGCCGGGCCATTTCCATCGCGATCTTGTTGTGGCTGATGAAGAGAAATTGCGTGCCGCTGCTCATCGCCGACACCAGCTTGGCATAGCGCTCGGTGTTGGCGTCGTCCAGCGGTGCGTCCACCTCGTCGAGCAGGCAGAACGGCGCGGGGTTGAGCTGGAAGATGGCGAACACCAGCGCGATCGCAGTCAGCGCCTTCTCGCCGCCGGACAGCAGGTGGATGGTCTGGTTCTTCTTGCCGGGTGGCTGCGCCATCACCTGCACGCCCGAGTCGAGGATCTCGTCGCCGGTGATGATGAGCTTGGCCTGCCCGCCGCCGAACAGCTCGGGGAACATGCGGCCGAAGTGCTCGTTCACCGTGTCGAAGGTGCCCGACAGCAGATCGCGCGTCTCGGCGTCGATCTTGCGGATCGCGTCCTCCAGCGTGTTCATGGCCTCGGTCAGGTCGGCGGTCTGCGCGTCGAGGAAGGTCTTGCGCTCGCGCGCGGCGTTCAGCTCGTCGAGCGCGGCCAGGTTGACCGCGCCCAGCGCCTGGATCTCGCGGTGCAGGCGATCGATCTCGCCCTGCAGGCCCGACAGGCGCACATTGCCCTCGGTGATCGACTGCGCCACGGCCTCGAGGTTGGCCTCGGCATCGGCCAGCAGCGTGGTGTACTGCTCCAGGCCCAGGCGCGCGGCCTGCTCCTTGAGCTGGAACTCGGTGATGCGCTGGCGCAGCGGCTCGAGCTCGCGCTCGAATTGCAGGCGCCGGTCGTCGCTGCCGCGCAGCCGGGCCGTGAGGTCGTCGTACTCGCTGCGGCGGGCGGCCAGGTCTTTCTCGCGCTCCATCTTCAGGTTCAGCGCGTCCTGCAGGCCGCCCTGCGCGGCCGCGTCGTTCAGGCGCAGTTGCTCGGCCTGGGCGCGCTCCTGCTCGGCGGCCAGTGCGCGGGTCTGCTGCAGCGCGGTTTCCATGGTGCGGTTCAGCTCGGCGCGGCGCGCATCCAGGCTGCGCTGCGAGAACGTGGCCTCCTGCGCCTGGCGCTCCAGGCTGCGCAGCTGCTCGCGCGCGGCGTTGAGCTTGCGCTCGGCCTCGTAGGACTGCTCGTCAAGCTGGGCATGGCGCTCCTGGCTGTCGGCCAGCTGCATGTCCAGCTCCTCGAAGCGGGCCTCGGCAGCCACGCGGCGCTCCTGGATCTCTTCCAGATGCAGCGCGACTTCGGACAGGTCGGCATCGATCTGCGCGCTGCGCGCGCGTGCCTGCTCGGCCAGCTGCGTCTGGCGCAGCAGCTCCACGTGCAGCTCGTGCGCGCGGTTCTTGGCCTCGCTGGCCTCGCGGCGGGCGGAGGTCAGATTGGTCGAGGCATCGGCATAGGCCGCCTCGGCGCGCACCAGCGCGTTGCGGGCCTCTTCGCCGATCAACCCTTGAGCGCGCAGCTCCTTTTCGAGGTGCTCGATCTCCTGCGCGCGCGCCAGCATGCCGGACTGCTCGGAGTCCTGCGCATAGAAGCTCACGCTGTGGCTGCTGACGGCATGGCCGGTGGGCACGAAGATGGCTTCGCCCGCCTGCAGCTGCGGGCGCTGGCTCAGCGCCTCGTCCAGCGAGGGCGCGGTGTAGCAGCCGTGCAGCCAGTCCACCAGCACGGCGCGCAGGCCCGCGTCGTGCACGCGCAGCAGGTCGGCCAGCTGCGGCAGGCGCGCCGAGGATGCCGCGCCCGGCGCGGCCGGCGTGCTGTAGAAGGCCAGGCGCGCGGGCGGCGCATCGTGCGCGCCGGCGCCGAGAAAGCCGCGCACCATGTCAAGGCGGCTGACCTCGAGCGCCGCCAGGCGCTCGCGCAGCGCGGCTTCGAGCGCGTTCTCCCAGCCCGGCTGGATGTGGATGCGGCTCCACAGCCCCTGCAAGCCGTCGAGCCCGTGCTTGGCCAGCCAGGGCCGCAGCTTGCCGTCGGTCTTGACCTTTTCCTGCAGCGCCTTGAGCGCCTCCATGCGCGCGGCCAGCTCGGCCTGGCGGGCGCTCTCGTGGTTGACCTGCTGCTGCTTCTCGCGCCGCGCCTCGTCGAGCTGGGGCAGGCTTTCCTGCAGCTCGGCCAGGCGGGCCTCGGTGATCTCGGCGCTCTCGGCGGCCTCGTCGTTCTGCTGGCGCAGGTTGGCCAGGCGCGCCTCGTCGGGCGCGGCCATGGCGTTGCGGTCGGTGCGCAGGCGCTCGTGGCGCGTGTCGAGCTGGCGGGTCTGCTCGTCGAGACTGCGCTGCTCGGCCGCCAGCACCTGGATCTGCTGCTGCACCTGGGTGACGCTGCCGCGCTGCTCGTTGGCGCGCTGCTGGGCCTGGCGCAGCGTCTCTTCCATGTCGGGCAACTGCTGGTGCTGCTCCTCGAGCTGGGCGGCGAGCAGTTCGGTCTTTTCCTCGGCGTCCATGCCCTGGCCGGCCAGGGTTTCCAGCTCGGCCTCGGATTCGTCCTTGCGCACCGTCCACTGCGCGATCTGCTCGGCCAGCTGCACCAGGCGCTGCTCCACGCGCTGGCGGCCCTCGACCACGTAGCGGATCTCGGCCTCCAGCCGGCCGACCTCGGCCGTGGCCTCGTACAGCCGGCCCTGCGCCTGGTTGACCTGGTCGCCCGCGGCATAGTGCGCCTGGCGGATGGATTCGAGGTCGGCCTCGACGTGGCGCAGGTCGGCCATGCGGGCTTCGAGGTCGTTGACGGCCTTGAGGCCCTCGGCGCGCACCTTTTCCTGGTCGCCCTCGGCGTCCTGCTTCTTCAGGAACCAGAGCTGGTGCTGCTTGAGCGTGGCGCTGGCGTTCAGCGCGTTGTATCTGGCGGCGATCTCGGCCTGTTTCTCGAGCTTGTCGAGGTTGGCGTTCAGCTCGCGCAGGATGTCCTCGACGCGGGTCAGGTTCTCGCGCGTGTCGGTGAGGCGGTTCTCGGTCTCACGGCGGCGCTCCTTGTACTTGGAGACGCCGGCCGCTTCCTCAAGAAACAGGCGCAGCTCTTCGGGGCGCGACTCGATGATGCGGCTGATCGTGCCCTGGCCGATGATGGCGTAGGCACGCGGCCCCAGGCCCGTGCCCAGGAACACGTCCTGCACGTCGCGGCGGCGCACCGGCTGGTTGTTGATGAAGTAGCTGCTGTTGCCGTCGCGGGTGAGCACGCGCTTGACGGCGATCTCGGTGTACTGGCTCCACTGGCCGCCGGCGCGGTGGTCGGCGTTGTCGAAGGTCAGCTCCACACTGGCGCGGCTGGCCGGCTTGCGGCTGGTGGTGCCGTTGAAGATCACGTCCTGCATGGACTCGCCGCGCAGCTCGCTGGCCTTGGACTCGCCCAGCACCCAGCGCACGGCGTCCATGATGTTGGACTTGCCGCAGCCGTTGGGGCCCACCACGCCCACCAGCTGGCCCGGCAGCAGGAAGTTGGTCGGCTCCGCGAAGGATTTGAAACCCGCTAGCTTGATGGAGTTAAGGCGCACAGTGCTTCAGGAGGTGGCTCGGCCCGCCAGAGGGAAGCGCTTCCCGGGGCCAGCGAAAAAAACAGTGCGCAATAATACCGCGCCCGCCATGGCCCGCCGCCCGAAAAAACCGTGGTCCGCCGCAGCTTTGGCCCAGCGCCCTGTTAACTTGTGTTGCAGTGCGGCATGGAGCGGGGAATCCACCGGGCCATTGCGCCCACAATCCGTCTTTCAGCACCGCAAAGGAAACACAGGATGGCAACCGAGGGCAATGCAAGCCAGCTGGTCGGCGTGGTCACGCTGCTGGGGGCCGCCGTGGTGGCGGTGCCGCTGTTCAAGCGCCTGGGCCTGGGCTCGGTGCTGGGCTACCTGGCGGCTGGCCTGGCCATCGGCCCCTACGGCCTGGCCCTGGTGGCCGATCCCGGCACCATCCTGCACGTGGCCGAGCTGGGCGTGGTGATGTTCCTCTTCGTCATCGGGCTGGAGATGAAGCCCTCGCACCTGTGGGACCTGCGCGGGCAGATCTTCGGGCTCGGCAGCATGCAGGTCGTGCTGTGCGCGCTGCTGCTCACCGGGGTGGGCATGGCGTTCGGCTTCTCGTGGCAGGTGGCCTTCGTGAGCGGCGCGGGCTTTGTGCTCACCTCCACCGCCATCGTCATGCAGGTGCTGGCCGAGCGCGGCGACATCCTGGCGCCGCGCGGCCAGCGCATCGTCTCCATCCTGCTGCTCGAGGACCTGCTGATCGTGCCGCTGCTGGCCATCGTGGCCTTTCTCGCGCCGGCCGAGGCCGCTCCGGTGGCCACCTCGCCGCTGTGGCAGCGCATGGGCATCGCGCTGGCGTCGCTGGGCGCGCTGGTGGCGGCCGGCCTGTGGCTGCTGAATCCCATGTTCCGCGTGCTGGCCAAGGCCAAGGCGCGCGAGGTGATGACGGCCGCCGCGCTGCTGGTGGTGCTGGGCGCGGCGCTGCTGATGGAGCTGGGCGGCTTGTCCATGGCCATGGGCGCCTTCGTCGCCGGCGTGCTGCTGTCCGAGTCGTCGTTCCGCCACCAGCTCGAGGCCGACGTCGAGCCTTTCCGCGGCCTGCTGCTGGGCCTGTTCTTCCTGGGCGTGGGCATGGCGCTCAACCTCGACGTGGTGGCGCGCAACTGGCAGCTCATCGGCCTGGGCGTGCTGGCGCTGATGGTGGCGAAGGCGCTGTGCATCTACCTGGTGGCGCGGCTGGCCAAAAGCAATCACGCCGACGCCATCGACCGCGCCACGCTGATGGCCCAGGGCGGCGAGTTCGCCTTCGTGCTGTTCGCCGAGGCGCTCAAGCTCCAGGTCATCAGCCCCGAGGTCAATGCCAACATGACGGCGATCATCGTGCTCTCGATGGCCATCACGCCGCTGGTGGTGGCCGTCCGCAAGCGCTTCGTGCGCGCCGACGCGGCATCGCTCGATGGCGTGGAGGCGCCGCAAGACCTGCAGGGCAACGTGCTCATCATCGGCTTCGGCCGCGTCGGCCAGATCGCCAGCCAGGGCCCGCTGGCGCGCGGCGCCGAGCTGTCCATCATCGACAACGACCCCGACGTGATCCGCAACGCCGAACGCTACGGCTTCAAGGTCTACTTCGGCGACGGCGCCCGCCCCGACGTGCTGCATGCTGCCGGCGCCCCGCATGCCCGCGCCATCCTGGTCTGCGTGGACGACCAGGCCGCCGCCACCCGCATCGTCGAGAACGTGCGCCACGAATGCCCGCAGGCCAAGCTGATCGTGCGCGCCTACGACCGCGAGCATGCGCTGGCACTGGTGCAGCTCGATGCCGACCACATCGTGCGCGAAACCTTCGAATCGGCGCTGCAGATGGGCCGTCAGGCCGTGCTGGCCCTGGGCGCCACCCAGGATGAGGCCCAGGCGCTGGACGACGAGGTGCGCGGCCGCGACGCCGAGCGCTTCACGCTCGAGACCGCCGGCGGCACCTTTGCCGGGCGCGCGCTGCTGCTGGGCAATATCGAGCGCATCGACCCGCCGCGCCACGACAAGGCGCCGGCCGAGGGCAGTGCCTGAGGTGAATTGCCTCAGGCCGGCTGGCGTGCGTAGCTGACGGTGAGCATCTCCCACTGGTGGCCCTCGGGCTCGTTCCAATAGACCATGCGGCCGCCGTAGCCAGTGTTGACCTGCCCGTCCATGGGGCCGCGCACCGTGCTGCGAAAGGCAATGCCCGCCGCCCGCAGCCGCGCCAGAATGGCGTCGAAATCCGCCTCGCTGACGCGAAAGCAGAAGTGCTCGACCGGAAAGCTTTCCTCGGTCTCGATGAAATCCAGCGTCAGCCCGGCGTTGACATACACGGCAAAGAACGGCCCTTCGCGGGTCGGGCCGCTGGGCACGTCCAGCAGATGGGCCAGCTGCCGGGCCGATGTATCGCGGTGGCGCGCCGAGACGATGACGTGGTCGAGTTCGATGCTCATGGAGGGCTCCCGCCAGGTTGGCCAGGCCCCATGATGGACTGCTGCCGCAACCGCCGCAAGGCGGTGGGTTCAGGCGTTTGCGCTCTGGGGCGCGCCCCGCTCCTGCAGGCGTCCGAGCCGCAGCAGGCGCGAGTGGATCGCACCCCGGCTGCGTGCGTGCTTTTCCGCCAGTTCCTTGACGGGAATCCCCGCATCGAAACGGGCCAGCAGTTCTTCGTCCTCCTCGCTGGACCATGCGCGGCCCGCATTGCCCGGCAGGGGCTTGGCTGGTTTGCCGCGGCCGGCATCGCCGTCCAGCGCCTGCGCGGCAATGAAAAGTGCGCGTATCACCTGCGGACTGTGGAGCACGCCCGGCTCCGGCAGGATTTCCCCGGTTTCCGGGTCTATGCCCCGGGCAAGCGCTTCCAGGATGGGTCTGGCTTCGAGTGGCGACATGGCAGCAGGCTCCCTCTCTCGTTGGAATAGCCTGAAACTACCATGCAAACCAACCCCATCACCTCAGCAAATCCCCTGCCTGCTCCTGCACCACCGCCTGGATGAAGCGCCACACGGTCTGCACGCGGGTGGCCGAGCGCAGTTCGGGCGGCATCGACATCCAGAAGGTGCGGGTGAAGCGCGCCTGCTCGGGCAGCACGCGCTGCAGCAGCGGGTCCTTGTCGGCCAGGAAGGCCGGCAGCACCCCCAGCCCCGCGCCAGCGCGCACGGCAGTGTATTGCGCGAGGACGCTGGTGCTGCGGAAGCTGTAGCGCTGCGGGTTGCACAGCGTCTCCAGCAGCTGCAGCTCGCGGGTGAAGAGCTGGTCGTCCACGTAGTTGACGAAGCTGTGCCCGGCCAGATCGCCTATCGCCTGCACCAGGGGCTGGCGCGCCAGGTATTCGCGCTGGCCGTACAGGTACAGGCTGTAGTCGGTGAGCTTGCTGGTGACCACGGTGTCGCGCGCCGGGCGGTCCAGCGAGATCACGATGTCCGCCTCGCGCCGCGACAGATGGAACATGCGCGGCACCGCCAACAGGTCGATGGTGAGCTGCGGGTGGCGCATGCTCAGCAGCGCCAGGTGGCGCGCCAGGATCTGTGTGCCGAAGCCCTCGGTCACGCCGATGCGCACCACGCCGCTGGGCTGGCCCGGGTCCTGCGGTGCGGCGCTGGAGATGCCGCGCACGATGGCGTCCATGGCCTCGGCCTGGGGCTGCAGCTGGCGGCCTGCGTCGGTGAGCTTGTAGCCGCTGCCCTCGCGGGTGAACAGCGTGGCGCCCATCTGCTTTTCCAGCGCCTGGATGCGCCGCGATACGGTGGTGTGCTCGACCCCCAGGCGCTTGGCCGCCCCCACCAGCGTGCCTGCCTGCACCAGGGCCCAGAAATAGCGCAGATGATCCCAGTCCAATCCAGCCTCCGTGTCGTATTGTGCAAATATGCAGATATTTTCTGCAGCATTGTCTATTGTCATGGGGTTTTTGCACAAATACCATGGTGCGATCCATCCAAAACCCCAGGAGATACCCATGAACGCTGCAACCCCTTCCGGCGTGCTCGCCCCCACCGTCAAGCTGCTCATCAACGGCCAACTGGTCGAATCGCAGACCACGCAATGGCGCGACCTCGTCAACCCCGCCACGCAGGAAGTGCTGGCCCGCGTGCCCTTCGCCACGCCCGACGAGGTGAATGCCGCCGTCGCCAACGCCAAGGAAGCGTTCAAGACCTGGCGCAAGACGCCCATCGGTGCCCGCGCCCGCATCTTCCTCAAGCTGCAGCAGCTGATCCGCGAGAACATGAAGGAGCTGGCCGCGATCCTGACGGCCGAACAGGGCAAGACCCTGCCCGACGCCGAGGGCGACGTGTTCCGCGGCCTCGAGGTGGTGGAGCATGCCGCCGGCATCGGCAACCTGCAGCTGGGCGAGCTGGCCAACAACGTGGCCAACGGCGTGGACACCTACTCGGTGCTGCAGCCGCTGGGCGTGTGTGCGGGCATCACGCCGTTCAACTTCCCGGCGATGATTCCGCTGTGGATGTTCCCCATGGCGATCGCCACCGGCAACACCTTCATCCTCAAGCCCTCCGAGCAGGACCCGATGGTCACCATGCGCCTGTGCGAGCTGGCGCTCGAAGCCGGCGTGCCGCCCGGCGTGCTCAACGTCATCCACGGCGGCGAGGACGTGGTCAACGCCATCTGCGACCACCCGGACATCAAGGCCATCAGCTTCGTGGGCTCGACCAAGGTCGGCACCCACGTCTACAACCGCGCCAGCCTGGCCGGCAAGCGCGTGCAATGCATGATGGGCGCCAAGAACCACGCCATCGTCATGCCCGATGCGAACAAGGAGCAGTCGCTCAACGCCCTGCTCGGCGCCGCCTTCGGTGCCGCGGGCCAGCGCTGCATGGCCGTGTCGGTGGCCGTGCTGGTGGGCGAGGCCCAGAAGTGGATTCCCGAGCTGGTGGCCAAGTCCAAGACGCTCAAGGTCAGCGGCGGCACGGAGCCCGGCACCGACGTCGGCCCGCTGGTCTCATGCGCGGCGCTGTCGCGCGTCGAGGGTCTGATCGAGCGCGGCATTGCCGATGGCGCCACGCTGGAGCTCGACGGCCGCAAGCCCCAAGTGGCCGCCGGCTACGAGAAGGGCAACTTCGTCGGCCCGACGGTGTTCAGCGGCGTCAAGCCCGGCATGAGCATCTACGAGCAGGAAATCTTCGGCCCCGTGCTGTGCCTGGTGGCCGCCGACGACCTGGACCAGGCGATCGAGTTCATCAACCGCAACCCCAACGGCAACGGCACGGCCCTGTTCACGCAGTCGGGCGCGGCGGCGCGCAAGTTCCAGGAGGACATCGACGTGGGCCAGGTCGGCATCAACGTGCCGATCCCCGTGCCGGTGCCGCTGTTCTCGTTCACCGGCAGCCGCGCCTCCAAGCTCGGCGACCTGGGCCCCTACGGCAAGCAGGTGGTGCTGTTCTACACTCAGACCAAGACCGTGACCGAACGCTGGTTCGACGACGATACGACCAGCCACGGCGTCAACACCACCATCAGCCTGAAGTAAGCACCAGACATGCGACTGCGCCCGCCTCCCGACCGCCAACTACCACCATGGTTTCGCAGCAGGAGGATGGGCGCAGTTCTACTTTGCCTGGCAGCAGTCAGTGCGGCAGCGCAGGAAAAAGCTGACGGGCAAGCCGTCGCTGCCGACACTGCGCTGGAGCGCAGCCTGAAAAAGCTCGATGCCCTGATGCCGCCCGAACGAAGCGCGCAACTGCAGGCCCAGCAGCGCGACTGGGCCCGGCGCCGCGACCAGGAATGCACGCCCACGGACAAGACTGCAGCCGACAGCAATGCCCAGGCCCGCGCCGCGCAATGCCGCAGCAAGATGGCCCTGCAGCGCGCCGAGCTGCTCGAAAGCCTGCAGCCGCCCGCCCAGTACCCGCCCAAAGACGGGCTGAACTGCACCGACGCGCAAAAAGGCACGCTGGCCTGCTTCCAGCAGCAGCGGGCCACCATCGAATACGGTGTGCATGTGCTCTATATCTCCACGGCGCTGGACCTGCCCGAGCTGCAGGCCGAGAGGCTCCATGCCGAGCAGAAGCGCTGGCTGGAGGAAGGCGAGCAAAGCTGCCGGCTCAACGGCTATGCCCACGAGCAGGAAGATCAGGCCATCTGCCATTTCCGCCGAGGACTGGAACGGGTGAAGGTCTACCGAAGCGACTGGCGGCCCCTGGCCAGCGCCGGAGCCAAGCCATGAGCCGCAAAACCCATCGTTGCCCCCATTCGCGCCCCACCTGCCTGGCCGGCGGCGATGAGGGACTCATGGCTCCACGCCATCGGAATTTCAAGCCAAATTGCGTTACAACCATTAATGAATGTGCGCTAGCAGCTATTATTTTTGCAGTAATCTTCAGCCCGGCGGCACAGGCCCAGGCAGGAGCAGCCTGTGTGCCCGATGGCACGGTGCAGCAGACCAATGCCTGCGCCGTCAAGGATTTTCAGCAGGCCGACGCCAACCACCAGATCCTCTACGGCGACGTGATGCGCAGCCTGGCCGCGCCGCAGCGCACCGCGCTGCGCAAGGACCAGGGCGAATGGACGCGCCACCGCATCCAGCACTGCAAGCAGGCGCAGGCCGCCTTCGAGGCCCAGCCCGACTGGCCGCGCCGCTACCACGAATGCCTGGTCCGGCAAACCCAGGCCCGCGACGGCGTGCTTCGGCAATGGCCGCAGCGCGGTGCGCCGCAATGACTATGCATTCCATAGCTATCAGCGCTTTACCCATAAGCCTTTGAAGCCAATCAGAACAACAAAGGAGAGACACCATGGACTTTGAACTGACCCAAGATCAGCACGCCTTCGCCGACACCGCCCGCGCCTTCGCCCAGGCCGAGCTGGCGCCGCACGCCGCCGAGTGGGACCGCGCCGGCCTCTTTCCGCGCGAGGCCATCGCCAAGGCCGGCGAGCTGGGCTTCTGCGGCCTGTATGCGCCCGAGCGCATAGGCGGCCTGCAGCTGCCCCGGCTTGACGCCACCCTGGTCTTCGAGGAAATGGCCGCGGTCGACCCCAGCACCACGGCCTTCATCACCATCCACAACATGGCCACCTGGATGCTCGGCACCTGGGGCGGCGACGAGGTGTGCGCCGAATGGGGCGAGGCGCTGACCAGCGGGCGCAAGCTCGCCAGCTATTGCCTGACCGAGCCCGGCGCGGGCTCGGACGCCGCCTCGCTCAAGACCCGGGCCGAGCTGGTGGGCAACGAGTATGTGATCAACGGCGCCAAGGCCTTCATCAGCGGCGCGGGCAGCACCGACGTGCTGGTGCTGATGGCGCGCACCGGCGATGCGGGCTCGGGCGCCGGCGGCATCAGCGCCTTTGCCGTGCCGGCCACGGCCGAGGGCGTGAGCTATGGCAAGAAGGAAGAGAAGATGGGCTGGAACAGCCAGCCCACCCGCGTCATCAACTTCGACAACGTGCGCATTCCCGCGCGCAACTTGCTGGGCCGCGAGGGCGAAGGCTTCAAGATCGCCATGAAGGGGCTGGACGGCGGGCGCATCAACATCGCCACCTGCTCGGTGGGCGCCGCGCAGGGCGCGCTGACCCAGGCCCAGCAGTACATGCAGGAGCGCAAGCAGTTCGGCAAGGCCATCGCCAGCTTCCAGGCGCTGCAGTTCAAGCTGGCCGACATGGCGACCGAGCTGGTCGCCGCGCGCCAGATGGTGCGCCTGGCCGCCACCAAGCTCGACGCCGGCGCGCGCGACGCCTCCACCTACTGCGCCATGGCCAAGCGCTTTGCGACCGACGCCGGCTTCATGGTCTGCAACGAGGCGCTGCAGCTGCATGGCGGCTACGGCTACATCCGCGAGTACCCGCTGGAGCGGCTGATGCGCGACGCGCGCGTGCACCAGATCCTCGAAGGCACGAACGAGATCATGCGCGTCATCATCGCGCGGCGTATGCTGGAAGGCGACGCGCCCGACGCCATCCGCTGAGCCTGCCATGCCCGCCAAGCCCCTGTCCCCCGACACCCTGCTGCTCATCGACGCGCTGCGCGAGGCGCTGGCCGCGCGCGGCGACGTGGAGGAGCGCACGCTGTTCGGCAGCTACTGCTTCTTCGTGGACGGCAAGCTGTGCCTGGGCGTCAAGCATGGCGAGCTGCTGGTACGCCTGCCGCCCGAGCGGCACCAGGAGTTCCTGGAGATGCAGAACACCCGCGAGCTCTCGCCCGACGGCGGCATGCAGGGCTATTTCTGGGTGGAGCCCAACGGCTTTGCCACGCGCGAGCACTGGCAGTTCTGGCTCCACGAGGCCCTGGCCTACAACCCGCGCGCCAAGGCATCGCCACGGCGCAAGGCGGCCGCCAAGACCGCGGCCGCACCCAAAACCGCCGCCGGCCGCAAGCGCCACAGCGTATTCGACAGCGATCTGTAGGAGACCTCTTGCCATGCCCATCCGCATCGTTCGACTCGGCACCCCGCGCAACCCCCATGAAGGCCTGCGCATAGGCACCGTGCGCCGCCCGCCGCGCGGTGTGCCCAAGGCCGAATTCGCCAGCCGCGACTACTACGACGTGTGGTACCCCGAGCTGTCGCCCGAGGTGGACACCATGAAGCTGGCGCTGGAATCGCACCACCTGCAGGACCAGGGCCAGGCCGCCGAGGCCGACAAGCTGTGGAAGCAGTTCGACAAGTTGTTCCGCAGGCAGCTGGCCGAAGCGCCGGCCAGCCGCACCCTCGATGTGCTGGCCGCGCTGTCGCGCCAGGCCGCGTTCTCGGTGGGCTGCTACTGCGAGAACGAGGCGCGCTGCCACCGCAGCATCCTGCGCAGCCTGCTCGCCGAGCGGGGCGCGGAGATCACGGACTAGATTTCAAGCAAAATTGGCCTCCAGCGCTTTATGGAAAAGCGCTAGCAGCTATCAATTCAGGACCAACCTTTTCATACCGACGGGAGACAAGCACATGCAAATCGCATTCATCGGCCTGGGCAACATGGGCGCGCCCATGGCCATCAACCTGTGCAAGGCCGGCCACCAGGTCAAGGCCTTCGACCTGTCCAAGGACGCCTGCGCCAAGGTCGCCGCCGAGGGCGCGCAGATCGCGGCCAGCGCGCAGGATGCCGTGCAAGGCGCCGAGGTCGTCATCTCCATGCTGCCCGCCAGCCAGCATGTGAAGGACCTGTACCTGGGCACCGCCAGCCAGACCGGCCTGCTGGCCAACATCGCCGAAGGCGCGCTGGTCATCGACTGCTCGACCATCGCCGCCGCCACCAGCCAGATGGTGGCCCGCGCGGCCGAGCCCACCGGCATCGCCTTCATCGACGCGCCCGTCTCGGGCGGCACCGGCGGCGCCATCGCCGGTACTCTCACCTTCATGGTCGGCGGCAAGACAGCCGACCTGGAGCGCGCGCGCCCGCTGCTCGAGAAGATGGGCAAGAACATCTTCCATGCCGGCGACGTGGGCGCGGGCCAGACCGCCAAGATCTGCAACAACATGCTGCTCGGCATCCTGATGATCGGCACCAGCGAGGCCATCGCGCTGGGCGTGGCCAATGGGCTGGACCCCAAGGTGCTGTCCGAGATCATGCGCCGCAGCTCGGGCGGCAACTGGGCACTCGAGGTCTACAACCCCTGCCCCGGCGTGCAGGAGAACTCCGCCGCCACGCGCGGCTACACCGGCGGCTTCGGCACCGACCTGATGCTCAAGGACCTGGGCCTGTCGCAAGAAAGCGCTCTGGCCGTGAAGGCCAGCACGCCGCTGGGCGGCATGGCGCGCGCGCTGTATGCCATGCATTCCATGAGCGGCAGCGGCGCGCTGGACTTCTCCAGCATCATCCAGAGCCTGCAGAAGCGCTGACCATGCCCTGGATCACCGGCACCTTCAAGGTACAGCTGCGCCCGCTGGCCACCCACGCGCAGGGCAGCGATGGCATCGGCCTCGGCCGCATGTCCATCGACAAACAGTTCCATGGCGAGCTGGAAGGCGCCAGCCAGGGCGAGATGCTCAGCGCCGGCACGCCGGTCCAGGGCTCGGCCGGCTACGTGGCCATGGAGCAGGTGCGCGGCACGCTGGCCGGGCGCAGCGGCAGCTTCGTGCTTCAGCATTTCGGCACCATGGACCGCGGCCAGCCCCGGCTGGTGCTCGAAGTGGTGGCGGATTCAGGCACCGGCGAGCTGGCCGGCCTGCGCGGCACGATGGCTATCCGCATCGAGGATGGCCAACATTTTTACGATTTCGATTACGCGCTCCCCTGAGCTATTCTGGTGTGCCCACACACCAGAAACACCAAGGAGCCCACCATGCCAGCCCTCCGAGGATTGACCCTGGCCGCAGCCTTCCTGGCCCTGGGCGGCTGCGCCGCGCAGTATGGCCAACAGGGCGATGGCGCGGCGGCCGCGCCGCCCCGTTGCCAGGCGGTTTCCGAGCCCGAGATCGCCGCGCTGTTCGACCGCTGGAATGCATCGCTGCAAACGGGTGATCCGCAGAGGGTCGGGGCCAACTACGCGCCCCGCTCCATCCTGCTGGCCACGCTGTCCAACCAGCCGCGCGTGACGGCGCAGGAGCGGGCGGAGTATTTCCACCACTTCCTGGAAAACCGCCCGTCGGGCACCGTCACCCAGCGCCACATCGACATCGGCTGCAACATGGCCGTCGATTCCGGCCTCTACACCTTCCGCTTCGCCAAGACCGGGGCGGTGGCGCAGGCCCGCTACACCTACGCCTACCGCTGGGACGGCGCGCAGTGGCTGATCATCAGCCACCACTCGTCGCTGATGCCGGAACCTAAATCCTAGGGCCTGTTCACCTAAAACTGGGAGATGCGTTGCCCCGCCGTGGGGATGAATGCGCGAAGCCCGGTATTCCCCATAGCCGTAGCTATGGGGAATACCGGGCGACAAAGCAGGCGCCCCACGGCGGGGCAACCCGCAGGGAAGGACGAATGCCGACCTGGGCGGCCCCGGCGGATCGCGGTGTTGCGCTACCCAGCCCATAGCTACGGCTATGAGCTGGGCACCGCGTCTAGCACTGCATCCCGGCATTCATCCTTCGCACTCCCATTTTTAGGTGAACAGGCCCTAGGCCAGCGCATAGCCATGGCGCGACAGCGGCAGCGAACGCAGCCGCTCGCCCGTGGCGGCGAACAGCGCATTGGCCAGCGCCGGCGCCAGCGGCGGCACGCCCGATTCGCCCACGCCGCCGATCTTCGCGCCGCTCTCGATCAACTCGGTCTCGATGGGCGGCGTCTGCGCCAGGTGCAGCATGGGGTAGTCGTGGAAGTTGGACTGCAGCACCTTGCCCTGCTCGATACCGATCTCGCCGAAGGCCGCGGCCGTCAGGCCCCAGATGGTCGCACCCTCCAGTTGGCGCTGCACCGTGGCCGGGTTGATGACGGTGCCGCAGTCCACGGCGCAGACCACGCGGTGGATGGTGATGCGTTTGTCCTGCACCGACAGCTCCACCGCCGTGCCGCAGATCGAGCCCCAGGCCTCGGACAAGGCCAGGCCCAGGTGGCGGCCCGAGCTTGCTTTCCCCCAGCCCGCGCGGCCGGCCAGGCGCCGCAGCAGTTCGGCATGGCGGGGCTGGTCCTTGAGCAGCGCCAGGCGAAAGTCCAGCGGATCGCGCTTGGCCTGGTGGGCCAGCTCGTCGACAAAGCTCTCGAAGAAGAAGCAGTTCTGCGTATAGCCCACGCCGCGCCAGAAGCCCGCCGGTATGGCGCTGTTGACCATGGCGTAGCGCACGCCGAAATGCGGCAGCGCATAGGGAACGTCCACCACGCCTTCCACGGATTTCGGGTCCACGCCGTTCTTCACCCGGTCGGGAAAGTTGCGGATGTAGATGGACGAGCAGGCCAGCCGGGCCTCCAGCGCCTGCACGCTGCCGCCCTCGCCCAGCACGGCCGCAAAGCGTGCGGCGGCCGCAGGCCGGTAGAAGTCCTGCTGGATGTCTTCCTCGCGCGACCAGATCAGCTTGACCGGGCGCTTGGCAGCCTGAGAGGCCAGCGCCGCCTGGATGAAGATGTCGAACTCCTCGCGCCGCCCGAAGCCCCCGCCCACGAAGGTGGAGTGCACGGTGATGCGCTCGGCGGGCAGCCCCAGGTGTGGCGCCAGGCGCTCGGCGATCTCGCCGCAGACCTGGGTGGGGCCCCAGATCTCGGCGCGGTCGGCGCGCACGTCGGCGGTGGCGTTGATGGGCTCCATGGTCGCATGGGCCAGGTACGGTACCTCGTACTCGGCCTCCACGCGCTGTGCGCTCTGGCGCAGCGCGGCCTCAGGGTCGCCATTGCGCTTGGCCACGGTATCGGTCTGCGCCGCGGCGCTGCGCAACTGGGCCAGCATGGCCTTGCTGTCCACCAGCGGGCCTTCGGGCAGTTGCCAGTCGAGCTGCAGCTTGGCCAGACCCTGCTTGGCCGGCCAGTAGCTTTCGCCCAGCACGGCCACGGCACTGCCGGCCAAAGGCACAACCTTGTGCACGCCCTTGACCGCCAGCGCGGGCTTGCCGTCGAAAGACTTGAGCTTGCCGCCCCGCACCGGGCAGGCAGCCACCGTGCCTATGAGCATGCCGGGCACTTTCACATCCACGCCGAAGACCGCGCTGCCATTGGTCTTGAGCGGAATGTCCAGCCGCTGCACCGGCTGGCCGATAAGCTGCCATTCGGGCTTGGCCTTGAGCGCGATCTTGGCCACGTCGGGCCGGGGCAGCTGAGCGGCCCTGGGCGCCAGCTCGCCATAGCCCAGGCTGCGGCCGCTGGCGCCATGCAGCACGCGGCCGCGCACGGCGGTGCATTCGGCGGCATTGACCTGCCACTCGCGCGCGGCGGCCTCCACCAGCATCAGGCGCGCGGCGGCACCAATGCGGCGCAGCGGCTCGAAGGACCAGCGCGACGAGGTGCTGCTGGCCGTGGCCTGCACCTTGAACATGCGGTTGGCATAGACCGGGTCGGTGGGCGCGATCTGCGCGCGCACCTGGCGCCAGTCGCATTCCAGCTCCTCGGCGATCAGCATGGGCGCCGAGGTGTAGACGCCCTGCCCGATCTCGGCCGAGGGCACCATGATGGTGACCGTGCCGTCGGGCGCGATGCGCAGCCAGGCGTTGACGTCGTCCGGGTCGCGAGCCGGCTGGCCCTTGGCCGCGGCAATCGGCATCTTGAAGCCCAGCACCAGGCTGGCGGCCGCACCACCGGCCTTGAGGAAGTCGCGGCGATCCACTTGCAATGCTTGCATGATGGCGCCCTCCTCAAGCCTTGGAGGCGCGCAAAATGGCGCGCTCCACCCGGGGATAGGTGCCGCAGCGGCACACATTGGTCATGGCCTCGGCGATGTCGGCCTTGCTGGGCTGGGGCTTGTCCTTGAGCAGCGCGGCCGCGGCCATGAGCATGCCGGACTGGCAGTAGCCGCACTGCGGCACCTGCTCGGCGATCCAGGCCTGCTGCACGGGGTGGGAGTTGTCGCTGGACAGCCCTTCGATGGTTGTGATGCGGCCCTTGGCCACGGCAGACACGGGGGTGATGCACGAGCGCAGGGCCTTGCCGTCCACATGCACCGTGCAGGCGCCGCACAGGCCCGCTCCGCAACCGAACTTGGTGCCAGTGAAACCCAGGTAGTCCCGCAGAACCCACAGCAACGGCGTGTCCGCCGCCACATCCAGACGGCGCGAGCGCCCATTTACGTTCAAGGTAATCATGCAATCCTCGACGGATCGTGAGAGCTGTTGCCGCTCTCCAAGTGGGGCGCCTCGCATTGAACAACAATGAAGCACACGCCGCGCAATGTAGGGGTGCAGCGCCGATCTGTCAAAGCCGGGAAATAACCCAGAGCCGGGCCGCCATATTGGTGTTAATGGGCTTTTGATGCATACTGTATATATAAACAGCATTCGCCATGCCACACCACCACGCCACCTCTCCTGCCGCACAGGCCCACGCCCGGCTGCCGCCGTCGGTGGCCGCCGCCGTCTGGCCGGGCGCGGGCATGGCGCAGTCGCGGATCAGCGCCATCCCCACGGGCTGGCCGGCGCTGGACCAGGCCCTGCCGGGCGGCGGCTGGCCCACGCACGGGCTGACCGAGCTGCTGCCGCAGCAGTGGGGTACGGTGGAGTGGCGCCTGACCGCGCACGCGCTGCAGGCCGGCAGCCCGGACCTGCCCATCGCCGTGCTGGGCGCGCCGCATCCGCCGCATGCCCCGGGCCTGGCGCAATCGGGCATCGCGGCCCGCCAGCTGGTCTGGGTGAACCCGGCCTGCGCGGCGGACCTGCTCTGGGCCACCGAGCAGCTCATCAACGCCAATGCGGCGGGCGCCGTCGTCGCCTGGCTGCGCGAGGCGCGGCCCGAGCAGATCCGCCGCCTGCAGATCGCCGCGCACCGCTTCGACGGGCTGGTCTTCCTGGTGCGCCCCGCCCTGGCCTGCCATGCGGCCACGGCCGCGCCGCTGCGCCTGCAGGTGGCACACGCGCCGGACTGGGCCTTGCAGGTGCGCATCCTCAAGCGCCGCGGCCCGGCGCTGGACGAAGCCCTGCGTCTGCCCGCCGTGCCGCCCGCGCTGACGGGGCTGCTCACGCCCCGCATGCTGCATTACAGCGGGCGCCTGGCGCCGCCCGACACTTTTCCCCGCAAGGTTCCGCATGCCGTCCCTGCTCTGGGCAGCCCTGCTCCCGCCGCCGCCGAGCCCGCCTGGCACTGAGGGCGGCGACGCCACCAGCCAGCCCTCGCAGGGCCTGGCCTGGTGGTGCCTGCAGTTCACGCCGCGCGTCGCTACGCCGCGCGTCGCACTGGTGCCTGGAGCCGTCGTGATGGAACTGTCCGCCTCCGCGCGCCTGTTCGGCGGCACGCGGGCGCTGGCGGCCCGCATCCGCGCCGAAAGCGAGCTGCTGGGCGTGCAGGCATTGGCCTGGGCGCCCACCAGCCTGGCGGCGATGGCGCTGGCGCGCTGCGGCCAGCGCAATGGGTTTGCCCAGCCGCTGGCGCAGCTGCTGGATGCGCTGCCCTTGTCGGCGCTCGACGCCACGCAAGCCCATGCGCCCACGCTGGCACGCCTGGGCTGCGCCACGCTGGGGCAGGTGCGCGCGCTGCCGCGCAGCGGCGTGGTGCGCCGCTTCGGCAAGGCGCTGCTGGTGGCGCTGGACCAGGCCTATGGCCTGCAGCCCGAGGCCCACGACTGGATCGCGCTGCCCGCGCAGTTCCATGCACGGCTGGAGCTGCTCCACCGCGCCGACACCACCGCGCACATCCTGCACGGCGCCGGGCTGCTGCTGCGCCAGATGTGCGGCTGGCTGGCAGCGCACCGCGCGGGTGTCACCCAATTCACGCTGCGCTGGCGCCACGATGCGCTGCGCAGCAGCGCCGCCGCGGCCGGCGGCGAACTCGGCATCCGCACCGCCGCATCCACCCGGCAGTTCGACCACCTGCAGCGCCTGCTGCAAGAGCACCTGGCCCATGTGGTGCTCGAGGCCCCGGTGATCGAGCTGGAGCTGCTCGCCCCCGAGCCGCAGCCGCTTGCGGAAAGCGCCGCCGACCTGCTGCCCGACCCCGCCCGGCGCCACGAAAACCTGCCCCAGGTGCTGGAGCGCATCGCCGCCCGGCTGGGCGCCAGCCAGGTGCTGCGCCCAGTGCTGTACGACGACCACCGCCCCGAATGGCAGGCGCGCTGGCAGCCGGCGGGCGAGCCGCTGCCGGCGGCCGAGGCGCCGCTGCCCACCTCGGCCCAGCCCAGCTTTCTGCTGGAGCAGCCGCTGCCGCTGGCGCAAGACAAGCAGGGCCTTCCCCTGTACCAGGGCCCGCTGCAGCTGGTGGTGGGTCCGCAGCGGCTGGAAGGCGGCTGGTGGCACCGCAGCCCAGACTTTGCCCTGCCCGGCGAGCCGGCGCAGCAGACCGCGCACAACGCCGTGCGCGACTACTGGATCGCCGCCAGTGCGCATGCGGGCCTGCTGTGGATCTACCAGACCCGGCTGGAGGGCGAGCAAGGCGCCTGGTTCCTGCACGGCATCTTCGCCTGAGGCGCCGCCATGGCTGACATCCTCCCCGCCTACGCCGAACTCTGGTGCCTGAGCAACTTCAGCTTTCTGCGCGGCGCCAGCCATCCGCACGAGCTGGTGGCGCGCGCCGCCCAGCAGGGCTATCAGGCGCTGGCGCTGACCGACGAATGCTCGATGGCTGGCGTGGTGCGCGCCCATGTGGCGGCCAAGGAGCACCAACTGCCGCTGCTGGTGGGCACGCAGTTCGCGGTGCGGCCGGTCTGCGGCGGTGCGCCCTTCACGCTGGTGGCGCTGGCCTGCAACCTGCGCGGCTACGGCAACCTGTGCGCGCTGATCACCAAGTTAAGAAGAAAATCGCCTAAAGGCCAATATCAGCTTGCGCAAGCAGCTATACAAAAAAGAGCATTCGAGGATTGCGTGGTGCTCGTCGCCCCCGACCGCGATGCCGGCAGCAGCGACGCGCAACTGCAGTCCCTGGCCCGCTGGATGCGTGCGCTGTTCGGCCAGCGCTGCTGGATTGCCGCGCACCAGGCCTGCCGGCTCGACGACGAGATGTGGCTGGCCCGCCTGCAGTGCATGGGCGAGCCCGAGGGCATTCCGCTGGTGGCGGCGGGCGACGTGCACATGCACGTGCGTTCGCGCAAGCCGCTGCAGGACGTGCTCACCGCCACACGCACCGGCCAGCCCCTCAGCGCCTGCGGCCATGCGCTGCAGCCCAATGCCGAACTGCACCTGCGCCACCGGCTGCGGCTGGCGCAGCTCTACCCGCCCGAGCTGCTGGCCCAGACCCTGGTGGTGGCCAGCCATTGCCATTTCTCGCTGGACGAACTGCGCTACCAGTACCCCGACGAGGTCGTGCCCGCGGGCGAGACACCCATCGCCTACCTGCGCCGCGTCACCTACGAAGGCGCGGCCCGGCGCTGGAGTGGCGGCATCAACGCCGAGATGCAGGAACGCCTCGAAAAAGAGCTCGGGCTGATCGCCGAGCTGCGCTACGAGCACTACTTCCTGACGGTGTACGACATCGTGCACTTCGCGCGCAGCCAGCGCATCCTGTGCCAGGGCCGGGGCTCGGCCGCGAACTCGGTGGTCTGCTACTGCCTGGGCGTGACCGAGGTTAATCCTGCGCAGACCACCTTGCTGTTCGAGCGCTTTCTCAGCAAGGAGCGCGACGAACCGCCGGACATCGACATCGACTTCGAGCACGAGCGGCGCGAGGAAGTCATTCAGTATCTCTACGAGAAATACGGCCGCCACCGCGCCGCGCTCACCGCCGTGGTCATCAGCTACCGCAGCAAGTCCGCCATCCGCGACGTGGGCAAGGCGCTGGGCTTTGCGCCCGCCGCGATCGACCAGCTGTGCAAGAGCCGCTACTGGTGGGATGGCGACGCCATTGCCGCCGAGGCGCTGGCCGGCGCCGGCCTGCACCCGGACGACCTGGCCGTACGCCAGCTGCAGGAGCTGACGCAGGCGCTCATCGGTTTTCCGCGCCATTTGTCGCAGCACGTGGGGGGCTTCGTGCTCACGCGCGGGCCGCTGTCGCGCATGGTGCCGGTCGAGCGCGCGGCCATGGACAAGCGCACCGTCATCGAATGGGACAAGGACGACCTCGACGCCATGGGCCTGCTGAAGGTGGACGTTCTCTCGCTGGGCATGCTGACCGCGCTGCGCAAGGCTCTGGCCCTGGTCAACCAGAGCCGCGGCGAAGCGCTGGCGCTGCAGGACATACCGCCAGAAGACCCGGCCACCTACGACATGATCTGCGAGGCCGACACCCTGGGCACCTTCCAGGTCGAAAGCCGTGCGCAGATGAGCATGCTGCCGCGCCTGCGCCCCCGCAGCTACTACGACCTGGTGGTGCAGGTGGCCATCGTGCGGCCCGGCCCCATCCAGGGCGGCATGGTCCACCCCTACCTGCGCCGCCGCCAAGGGCTGGAGCCGATCCATTACGAAAACGACGACCTCAAGCCTGCCTTGAAGCGCACGCTGGGCGTGCCCATCTTCCAGGAGCAGGTGATGCAGATCGCCATGCTGGCCGCCAATTTCACGCCCGGAGAAGCCGACCAGCTGCGCCGCGCCATGGCCGCGTGGAAGCGCCACGGCGATCTGGCCCCTTTCCGGCAAAAGCTCATCGACGGCATGCTGGCCAACCATTACCCCCTCAAATTTGCCGAATCGATCTTCGAGCAGATCAAGGGCTTCGCCAGCTACGGCTTTCCCGAGAGCCATGCGGCCAGCTTCGCCATCCTCGTCTACTACAGCTGCTGGCTCAAGCGCCACCACCCGGCCGAGTTTCTGGCCGCCATGCTCAACAGCCAGCCGCTGGGCTTCTACAGCGCCAGCCAGCTGGTGCAGGATGCGCGCCGCCATGGCGTCGAAGTGCGGCCGGTGGACGTGCTGTGCAGCGACATCGATTGCACGCTAGAAGACCTGCCGGACCGGCATTCGCCGTCGGCCAGGCCCGCGGTGCGCCTGGGCCTGCGCCTGGTGGATCAATTGCCAAAATCGGCTGCAGCGCGCATCGTACAAGCGCGAGCAGCTATGCTTTTCGATAGTACCCAGGACCTGGCCCTGCGCGCCCGGCTGCCGCAGCGCGAGCTCAGGCTGCTGGCCGCCGCCGATGCGCTGGCCAGCCTCGAGGGCCACCGCCGCAACCAGCTCTGGCAGGCCACCGGCCACGAGCGCCCGTCCGCGCTGCTGCAAGCCGCGCCCATCGAGGAAAACTTGTTCGAGCTGCCGCCCGCACCCGAGGGCGAGGACATCCACTGGGACTACGCCGCCCTCGGCCTCACGCTGCGCCGCCACCCGCTGGCGCTGCTGCGGCCCCGGCTGGCGCAGCGGCACGTGCACACCGCCGCCAGCCTGCGCCAGGTGCCCGACGGCCACTGGGTGCGCTGCTGCGGCATCGTCATGCTGCGCCAGCAGCCCGGCACCGCCAAGGGCACGGTCTTCGTCAGCCTCGAGGACGAGACCGGTGTGGTCCAGGTCATCTGCTGGCCAAAGATCCGCGACACCCAGCGCGCCGCGCTGGTGCAGTCGCAGCTGCTGCTGGTGGACGGCCGCTGGCAGCGCGAAGGCCATGCCTGCAACCTCATCGCCCGCCGCCTCACCGACCTGAGCCCCTGGCTGGACGGGCTGTGGACGCGCAGCCGCGATTTTCACTAGGCGCAGCCCCTGCCCTCGCCCATCCTGGCAACCCTGGTGGGCCATAACCACCCGGAATTTTCATGCCTGTCAAGTGCAAATATGTTTCAACTATCGGATTTGTCATTCTTTCAAATCCAACAATTGGATAGACTTGTTACGTAAATTCTTTATGAAGGAGACGTAATGAAAATGAAGTGGTTGGCTGCATTGGGAGCCGTAGCGTGCATGTCTGCACAGGCCTTCACGCCTTTGGCGGGGACCTGGGTCATCGACCAGGAATTGAACGGCAAGCCGGGCCGGGGTTTGGCCATCGACGTGCAGAACGGCACGGTGGTGATGCAGATCTACGCCTACGACAAGAACGGCCAGCCGACCTTCTACATGGGCAGCAGCTCCAACATGGCGGCCTCCATGGCCGTGGTGCCGCTCAAGCAATACCAGGGCGGGCGCTACCTGGGCAGCGGCGACCGCTCGGCCACCGAGAGTGCGTCGGTGGGCGATGCGATCCTCAACTTCAGCAGCGCCACCAAGGGCACGATCAAGCTGCCGGGCGAGACGGAAGTGGCCATGTCGCGCTTCGAATTCGGCTATGCCCCCGGCAGGCCGGAGAGCCTGCTCGGCACCTGGGTGTTGACGAGCGTTGGCAAGACCTCGGCCTATGACTTTGTGGAATGGGCCCCGCTGAGCGAGACGGGCCCGGCCACCCCCGATGGATCGGGCACGGTGTGGACCAAAGACTTTTCCATCGGTTGCGAACAGAAAACCTCCGGCGGTCTGGCAGGAACCACGTTCTGCGCCATCTTCAGCGGCGATGCGATTGTGCGCGCCCATTCATTCCCGTGGGCCATCCACGATGGAGAGGGCAGCGTGTACGACCGCAGCGGCAATTTCCTCGGCGTCTCGCTGGCCAAGCGCATCCGGGATGACAAGGGAACGTCGGTGGGATTCCTGAGATCGGCGCCCGCAGAGTCGTCCGCGCCCTCCAAGGCAGAAAGCGCCGAGCAGGACGCACGCCTGCGCGCTTTCGAGCAGGCCAGCCAGCAAGTCGGCGCACCCTGATGGCCCGCCTCTGACCCGCTGACACCACCCAGGCTGCGCCGGTATGCCAGCAGTCCGGGGGTGTCGGCAGCGCAGGAGTGTCACAAGCGCCCGGAGCATGTTTACGCGCCCCGGCCCTTGCAGGTTTTCTCTCTTGCGCTATCGATTTTTTTAGCAGTAGGCTTGCCGTGGCACATACAACACTGCACAAGGAGCCTTCTGCATGCCTTTCGCCTTCACCCGAACCCCTCTTGCCGCCCTCGCGCTGGCCGCGCTTGGCGCCGCCGGCCTGGCCCATGCGCAGGAACCCGTGCGCCTGGGCTTCCTGACCGACATGTCCAGCCAGTATTCCGACGGCGACGGCAAGGGCGGCGTCGCTGCCATCCAGATGGCGATCGAGGATTTTGGCGGCAAGCTCCTGGGCCGGCCCATCGAGCTGATCACGGCCGACCACCAGAACAAGGCCGACATCGCCTCCACCAAGTCGCGCGAATGGGTGGACCAGCAGGACGTGCAACTGCTGATCGCCGGCACCAACACCGCCACCACACTGGCCATGGGCCAGGTGGCCAACGAGAAGAAGCGCGTGATGCTCATCAATGGCGCGTACTCGTCGGGGCTCACCGGCGACAAATGCTCGCCCTACTGGGTGCACTACAACTCCGACACCACCGCGATTGCCCGCGGCACCGGCCGCGCCGTGCTGGAGCAAGGCGGCAAGACCTGGGCCCTGCTCACGGCTGACTACACCTTCGGCCACACGCTCGAGGCCGACCTGACCAAGGTGGTCACCGCCGGCGGCGGCCAGGTCATCAAGTCCATCCGTGCGCCCTTCCATGCCAGCGACTTCTCGTCCTACCTGGTGCAAGTGCAGGCCACCAAGGCCGAGATCCTGGGCCTGGCCAACGCGGGCGGTGACTTCATGAACTCGCTCAAGGCCGCCAAGGAATTCGGCATCACCCCCAAGATGAAGGCCGTGGCGCTGATGGTCTTCGCCAACGAGGTGGAAAGCCTGGGCCTCAAGCAGGCCGGCGGCCTGATGTTCACCGACAGCTGGTACTGGGACCGCACGCCCGACGCCCGCAAGTGGACCGACCGCTACTACGCCCGCACCAAGAAGATGCCCACCTCGCTGCACGCTTCGGACTACTCCTCGGTCATGACCTACCTCAAGACCGCCGAGCGCATCCAGAGCCTGGATGCCGACAAGGTCATGGCCGCGCTCAAGTCGCAGCCGCTCGACGACATGTTCGGCAAGGGCATGATCCAGCCCAACGGCCGCTATGTGCACGACATGTACTTGCTGCAGGTGAAGACACCGCAGGAATCCAAGGGCCGGCACGATTTCTTCAAGCTCGTGAAGGCCCTGCCCGGCGACCAGGTCTTTGCCACCAAGGCCGAGGCCCAGTGCCCGCTGTGGAAGTAGCCCCGGGCACCGCGCCCATGAAAAAAGCAGCGCCACGGCGCTGCTTTTTGCTGGCCGGCCTCTTTAGAAGCCGCGCATCTGCGCCCACTCTTCCCACGGCGCGCGGTCGGAGCGCAGCGCGTTGATCGGCGCCTCCAGGTCCTCGTAGCCCAGCGCAATGCCGAAGGCCACGCGGTACGGCTCGGGCACCTTCAGCGTGCGCTCCACCGCATCGCCAAAGCGGCGCCAGTAGCCCTGCGCACAGGTGGCCATGCCGCGCTCGGTGGCCAGCAGCATGAATGACTGCAGGTAGATGCCCAAATCCACCCACTGCGGATGCACCATGCGCTCGTCCACCAGCACGATCAGCCCCACCGGCGCGCCAAAGAAGCGGCCGTTCTTCGCCACCTGCTCCAGGCGCGCGGCCCTGTTGTCGCGCGGGATGTCGATGGTGCGGTACAGATCCTCGCCGTTCTTGTAGCGGCGGCTGCGGTACGGATCCCACAGGCTGGACGGGTAGGATGCGCTGGCCGGCAGATCGTCGCCCGGCACCGACTGCGCCACGGCATCGATGAACTCCTGCAGCGGCTCGCCCGTCAACGCCACCACGCGCCAGGGCTGCACATTGCCGCCTGACGCCGCTGCCTGCGCGGCATCGGCCATCAGGCCTTGTACCTGCTCCTTGGTAGGCACACGGGGCAAAAAGGCGCGCACCGAGCGGCGTGCGAGCATGGCTTCGGAAACATTCATCACAGGGTTCTCCAGGAAATTCGGCACGCCATGGACGAGCGCCATGTCCAGCCATTGCGCGGCAGTGTAGAACAGCGCGGCGGGAAGCACTGACGCCTGGGCGGCACTTTCGGTGGGAACGGAATGGAAGGCCGCTCGACAAGCACTCGCCACCATCGATGTTTGGCCCAAGCGGCTACTGCAAACACATGGACATCGGTATTTTCGTATCGCGCCCTACCGAGAAGGCAGTTTCCATCAGATGCGAATACACCACCTGCCAATCCAGCTTCTGGTCCACAGCACCGATCAGCCAAGCGCCAACGACCACGGGACTATTGCCATAGACATGCGTACCCTGAGTGATCAAAGGTTTGAACCATGAGGGGAATTTATCCTTCTGCCCATGTTCTTTGTGATTCTGCTCATTGTAATTGTAGGCATCATAAAGAACGGCTTTCACCATGCCATCTGCATCCTGCCGTACTCGACACGTATGTGCAGGAGAAAATGAATCCTGAAGTATATGCAGCATGGTTCCCAGCGCCACATCCGGAGTGATTTGGTTGCGATACGCCAGAGAAGCTGCGTCACTGGGCCCCACTCTGGCCAGGAGCGAGCGCACCTTGACGTTGGCGGGATTGCTCAGACAGAGGTTCTTGGCAATGGAGGGCAATCGTAGACGCTCCTCATCCTCAGGGGTGAGAGGATCCGTCGGCCTGATTTCCCCAATGGCAACCTTGTAGGCAAACTCCATCCACACCATGGCATTCGCGGTCGTTTGCTCCACCCGCTCTTTCGCCGTATGGTTTTGGTCCAACGTCGACATGAAATGCAGATGCTGCAGAGATCCAAAATGCGACCATCGCGGCAAATGCTGCTCTCTTCTCACGTCGCAATTCTCCACATCACCTTGATAGTGCGATCGCTCGCCTATATCAAATACCTGCTTGAATTTATATGCCCCCTTGGTAAAGTCCAGCCCACTGCCCCAAAGGTACATGAGCGGATCGTCGTTCCACCATGTTCCCTGCATCAAAGCCAGCGTATGGTGCCAGACACCGTCTCTCATTGACCAGGGATGCACCGACGAATAGTTGTACGCGAGTCGGCCAGTGGGATCGAATTTATTGCGTGACCAATGAACCGGGGCCCCATACGTATGGATGGTGGCCAGCGTCATATGCTCATGCACTGCCAGTTGCAACTGAGCATCTGCGATCGCACATGGGTTCCCCTTCCAAACTGGCTCCTGCGACGGACTGCCATCTGTTATGGTAAGAACTCGCATGCATGGATTCAGCTTGAAAGCCCAGGCCTCGCCTGAAAACAAGCCAAACGCCAAGATCAATCCCAGTATTGATCGAAAAATCATTTTCATCCCCCGTTTCTTTCTAATTTTCTCAGCACGAACTCCATCACTTATTTCCTGACGTAGCTCTTATTACCTGTGTCGCTTATGCAGTATTGTCCACCCCGTGGTCCGGTGCAAACTCTCCCCTGGCGGCAAGAGCATCCTCCATCCGAGCCGGCACTGAGCCTATTTGTAGGCGCCGGCGATAGCAGCATTCGCGGCGCACCACCCCCCAACTCCGCTTGGCAGTTGCGCTGGCTTGCACTGATAGAACCGTCATTGCATACAAATCGTTCCCCGGCACAATGTGCCACCCCGCCTTTTCGTCCACTATAGGGATAGTTGGCTGCATGCGTGGTGGCTGCCAATACTGAGAGCAATAAGACAGCGAGCATCATCTTCATGGCAATACCGGGATGGGATTGAAAATGAAAGCCACATTGTCCCGGTTTGCCATCAGCAAACCAGCCCATGCCCCAACCAAGCTTCTTGATCGCACACACAAACCCATCCACCATGCCGTAACAATTTGTGCAAATATTAGCCTATATCGCGGCCTGATATCTGCCATTCATTGCAGATTCAAGATAATCCCAGCATCCAGGGGCAGGCAAGGCACCATGTTCGCTCTCAAAAAAGAAGCGTCCAGCGCTTGAAAAGCAATAGATTCAGAAACAAATACATCACAACCCGAATAAAACAAGGCGCTAGACGCTATCTTTTCTATATCGATGGCTCTTGCAGGAAAGCACCCCCAACTCAGGCCCGGGCTGTCCGGCCCAGCATCACCGCCGCCAGAACTGGCGGCGACGGTCGTCGCCACGACGGCATGGCGGCCCGGCAAGGGCATGGCTGCAGAAGGCATGGTGGATAGCTCATGGAACAAGGGATGCCCCACTTTGCCGCCCCCCGCCGCCGCGATGCTTCGGCGCGCGCCGAAGCATCGCCGTCCGAAAAATGGCTAAGCTGGCCGGGCCTGAACAAAGGAGCCCCCGCCATGGTTAGCACCGCCTCATTGGCCGAAACCGCATCGCTCATCGGAGACCTGGCGCGCGCCAGCATGCTGGCCGCGCTGATGGACGGGCGCGCCCTCACGGCCGCCGAACTGGCACAAGGGGCCGGCATCACCCCGCAGACCGCCAGCGGGCACCTCGCCAAGCTCACGCAGGCGGGTTTGCTGTCGGTGGAGAAGCAGGGGCGCCACCGCTACCACCGCATCGCCTCGCCGGCCGTGGCACGCCTGCTGGAGAACCTGATGTCGGTCTCCATCGAACGCGACGACGGCGCTTCGCCTCGCGGCCCGAAGGTCGTCACCGGTCCCCGCGACCAGGCGCTGCGCTATGCGCGCACCTGCTACGACCACCTGGCGGGCGAGGTGGGCGTGGCCATCACCGAACGCATGCTGGAGGCCGGCCATATCGAGCTGACCTCCGAGGCCGGCGCGCTGACGCAGTCCGGAGCGCGTTTCCTGCAGGACCTGGGCGTCGCCGTGGACACGGGCGCTCCCGCGCGCCGCGGCTCGCGCCGTGTCTTCTGCCGCCCCTGCCTGGACTGGAGCGAGCGCCGGCTGCACATCGCCGGCGCGTTGGGCGCGAGCCTGTTCCAGCACTATCTGGCGCAGCACTGGATACGGCGCAACGAGGCCGGCCGCTCGGTGAGCGTCACGCCCGAGGGGCACCAGGCCTTTGCCCGCATTTTTGGCCTGCACTTCTAGCGAACGCTGCGCCCGCCCAAAAGCGCAGGCCCGGCCTGCGCTTCTTATTTGATAGCTGCTCGCGCTTGATGGGAAATCGCTACAGCCCTTTTTGGCTTCACCCCCGTGCCCTGGCATCCGGCGCGACCGGGGCTGGGACCACCTCGCCTACACGCGCCCGAAGCCATGGCCCCCGCCGCAGGAGCCGCCTCCTGATCTGAAATTGACGGCCACGCCCGCATTCTTGAGGAAATCTATAGGCGCCTTTTTCTACGCTGGCAGCTTCGTTCATTTCCGCAAGATCGCTTCCATGATTTTCTCTGCCTCCAAGGTGCTCGCCACGGCATGCCTCGCCTCCTTTCCGCTGCTGGCTGACGCGCAGCTCACCGGCAATGTCAGCCTGACGAGCAACTACAAGTTCCGCGGCCAGGACCAGGATGCGTCCAGGGCCCGGGCCATCAAGCCCGCGCTGCAAGGCGGCTTCGACTATGCCTTCGGCGAATCCGGCTGGTACGCGGGCAACTGGAACTCCAGCGTGGACTGGCTGGCCAACAACTCGCTCGAATCCGACCTGTACGGCGGCTACCGGTTCAAGGCCGCTGGCGCGGACTTCGACGTGGGCGCACTGACCTATGTCTACCCCGGCAACCGCAGCGGCAATACCACCGAGCTGTATGGTGCTGCTACCTTGGGGCCCTTCACCGCTAAGTACTCGCACACCGTCTCCAAGGACTACTTTGGCTTTGCTGGCGCCAAGACCGGCTCAGGCCTGAGGGGACGCAACACCGGCTACCTCAACCTGGCATTTGCACAGGAAGTAGCGCCCCGCATCACGCTGAAAGCCGCGGTGGGCTTCACCCGCTTCGCCAGCGGCATCCGGGATACGGGCGTACCCAACTACCTGGACTACAGCCTGGGCGGCGCCTATGACTTCGGCGGCGGCCTCTCGCTCGGCGCTGCCGTGGCGGGTGCCAGCAGGCAGGCCTTCTTCGGCCACGTCAACAAGCCGCGCCTGATCGTCACGCTCAGCAAGACACTCTAGATCTACAGCCAGCCCGCCCGGCGGAAGCGGTAGTAGACATAGCCGCAGACGCTGGCCATGAGCAGCAGCGCGGCGGGGTAGCCGTACTGCCATTTCAGCTCGGGCATGTGCTCGAAGTTCATGCCCCACACGCCCACGAAGGCCGTGCAGATGGCGAAGATGCTGGCCCAGGCCGCCAGCCGCTTGGTGACTTCGTTCTCATCGATGGTGACCAGGGCGAGGTTGACCTGCATCGCCGTAGCGATGGTGTCGCGCATGCCGTCGATGAGCCCATTGATCCGCACCAGGTGGTCAGCCACGTCGCGGAAGTAATCCTGCGACCCGGCGCAGATCTGCGGCACGCGCCCGCCGTGGAGCTTGCTCACCGCCTCCAGCAGCGGCGCAACCGCATGCTTGAGGACCATGGCCCGCTGCTTCAGCCCGTAGAGCTGCTTGATGCTTTCGCGGGCCGCGCGCCGCGTGAAGATCTGCAGCTCCACCTCTTCCAGCTCGGCTTCCAGCGCCTCGATGATGGGGAAATAGCGGTCCACCACCGCATCCATCAGCGCATACAGCACAAAGCCCGAGCCATGCCTGAGCAGCTCAGGCTCGCGCTCGCAGCGGTCCCGCACGCCGAGGAAGCCGTGCTTGCTGCGGTTGCGCACCGACAGCACGTAGTTCGGGCCGACGAACACGTCCACCTCGCCCAGGTTGAACTGGCCGGGCTGCCCGGGGTCCGGCTCCAGCAAGTGCATCACCGCGAACAGGAACTGGCCGTATTCCTCGATCTTGGGCCGCTGGTGCCCGTGGCTCGCATCCTCCACCGCCAATTCGTGCAGGCCGAACTCCTCGCGCATCTCGTCCAGCTCGGCCGGGGTCGCATCGGCCATGGCCACCCAGACAAAGCAGCCCGGGCGGGCAATGTACTCGCTGATGTCGGCCACCGGAATATCCGCCAGCTTGGATCCGTTTTCGTAGGCAACGCAGTTGATCAGCATCGAGATCCTCAGGGGTCATTCGAGGACTTCGATGGTGCCACAAGCGACACCGGCCCAGAGGCTCGCATCGTCTGCCAGGACGATGGCAAACCCGTGGGCGGACGTAGGCTTGCAGGCCTCCACACCCTTCCCACTGAAAGGCCAGAATGACCCTGCAGGAAATCTCCGACAAGCTCGACATCCACGAACTCCTGGCACGGTACTGCCATGCGCTGGACCAGAAGGACTGGCTTGCCTTCCAGGCCGTCTTCACCGCGGATGCGGTGCTGGATTTCACGGCATTCGGTGGCCCCAAGGGGTCGGTGTCCGAGTTGCAGGCCTTCCTGGCGCCCATCCTGGCGAGCCTGGCCTCGTCCCAGCACACGGTATCCACGGTCAAGATCGACCTGGCGGGCGACCGCGCCCTGGCCCGATCGGCCGCCTTGGTGCCGATGACCGCCCCCGCGCCAGACGGCCGGGAGTCCACCTTCGTGAGCGGGCTCTGGTACGAAGACGTGCTGGAGCGCACCGCCGCCGGCTGGAAGATCCGCGAGCGCAAGCAGGTCCGGAGCTGGGCCGCCAACCTGGGCGGCTAGCCGCCACTCCCAGCACCCCACAAAAAAAGCGCAGGCTAGGCCTGCGCTTCTTATTTGATAGCTGCTTGCGCTTGATGGACAAGCGCTAGATCCCTATTTGGCACCAAATCAACGCGCCGTGGTATCCGACGCGATGGGGATATAGAAGTCGCCGCCCGCGCGGTTGAACTCCTCGGCCTTGGCCTGCATGCCCACCGAGATACCCTGCTCCGCCGCCACGCCCTGCGACTTGGCGAAGTCGCGCACCTCCTGCGTGATCTTCATCGAGCAGAACTTGGGCCCGCACATGGAGCAGAAGTGCGCCACCTTGGCGCTGTCCTTGGGCAGGGTCTCGTCGTGGAACTCGCGCGCCGTGTCGGGGTCCAGGCCCAGGTTGAACTGGTCTTCCCAGCGGAAGTCGAAGCGCGCCTGGCTCAGCGCATCGTCGCGCGAGCGCGCGCCCGGGTGGCCCTTGGCCACGTCGGCGGCGTGGGCCGCGATCTTGTAGGCGATGATGCCCTGCTTCACGTCATCGCGGTCGGGCAGGCCCAGGTGCTCCTTGGGCGTCACGTAGCACAGCATGGCGGTGCCGAACCAGCCGATCATGGCCGCGCCGATGGCGCTGGCGATGTGGTCGTAGCCCGGGGCGATGTCGATGGTCAGCGGGCCCAGGGTGTAGAACGGCGCCTCGTGGCAGTGCTTGAGCTGCTCGGTCATGTTGGCCTGGATCATGTGCATGGGCACGTGGCCGGGGCCTTCGATCATGGTCTGCACGTCGTGCTTCCACGCGGTCTGGGTCAGCTCGCCCAGCGTGCGCAGTTCGGCGAACTGGGCCTCGTCGTTGGCGTCTGACGCGCAGCCGGGGCGCAGGCCGTCGCCCAGCGAGAAGCTCACGTCGTACTGCTTCATGATGTCGCAGATGTCCTCGAAGTGCTCGTACAGGAAGCTTTCGCGGTGGTGGGCCATGCACCACTTGGCCATGATGGAGCCGCCACGCGAGACGATGCCGGTGCGGCGCTGCGCCGTGAGGTGGATGTAGGCCAGGCGCACGCCGGCGTGGATGGTGAAGTAGTCCACGCCCTGCTCGGCCTGCTCGACCAGCGTGTCGCGGAAGATCTCCCAGGTCAGGTCCTCGGCGATGCCGCCGACCTTCTCCAGCGCCTGGTAGATCGGCACGGTGCCGATGGGCACGGGCGAGTTGCGGATGATCCAGTCGCGCGTGGTGTGGATGTTCTTGCCGGTCGACAGGTCCATCACGTTGTCGGCGCCCCAGCGGATGGCCCAGACCAGCTTCTCGACTTCCTCTTCGATGCTCGACGTGACGGCCGAGTTGCCGATGTTGGCGTTGATCTTGACCTTGAAGTTGCGCCCGATGGCCATGGGCTCGATCTCGGGGTGGTTGATGTTGGCCGGGATGATGGCGCGGCCCCGCGCCACTTCGTCGCGCACGAACTCGGGCGTGATGATCTTGGGGATCGCGGCGCCCAGGCTGTTGCCGGCCAGGCGGGCTTCGCGGGCGGCGTCCTGCTGGTACTCGGCCATCCATTCGCGGCGGCCGTTCTCGCGCAGCGCCACGTACTCCATCTCGGGCGTGATGATGCCGCGCTTGGCGTAGTGCATCTGGGTCACGTTGCCGCCGGATTTGGCCCGGCGCGGCTGGCGCTGCAGCGCGGCCGCCTCGGCACGCAGCTGGGCCACGCGCGTGTCTTCCTCGCCGCGCTTGCCGCCGTCGTCCAGCGCCACGCGCAGGCGGCCGGAGTAATACTCGCTGTCGCCGCGCGCCTCGATCCAGCTGCCGCGCACGCTGGGCAGGCCACTGCGCACGTCGATGGCCACCGAGGGATCGGTGTAGGGCCCCGAGGTGTCGTACACGCTGACCTGCTCGCCATTGGTGAGCGCGATGTCGCGCACGGGCACGCGCAGCTCGGGGTGCAGGCTGCCGGCAAGGTAGCTCTTTTGCGATGCCGGGAAAGGCTGGCGCGACTGGGTCAGCAGATCGGCAAAGCGTGCAGCGTCGGGCGCGTTGCCGGCGGCCGGGATAAAGATGGATTCGGGGGCGTTCATGAATGGCTCCTTGGAAGGTCAACACACAACAGGTGGTTGCTCCGAGAAGCCTGGCTGGGCCTGGTGCGGGTCAGGTGCCTGGAGACCAGGGCCTGTCCACTGTGCCATCACGATTGGGTACGCGCACCACGGTGCGCGAGCCGGCCCGTGGTGGCAGGAAACTGCTGGCCGGTGGTGCTTGCCTGCCCTCTTGCTTGGGGCCTTATCTACCACCGCAGGGTTTCCTGCATCAAGTTCCGCTCTTCTTCCGCCGGTATGATCCGGATCAAGTTCGTCGGGTTCGTGGGGCCGCTGCGATTTCCATCGCAGGGCCGCTCACATCTCAGCGCATATGCACACCCCGGAGCGCTGGCAAGTATAGGGCAGTTCCGGGGCCTGCGGCCTATTTGCCCACCAAATCGTTCAGCTTGGCGGCCTCGAACTGCTCCTCGCGCGCGGCGTCGCAGGGCACGCAGTCGCCCACCTTGCCCTGCATGGACAGCTTCTCGATGGCCTGCCACAGCAGCGTGATCTGGTGCTCCTGCCCGGCGGCGTTGTCGATCAGCCCGCGCATGGCCTTGGACAGCGGATCGTCCTCCTGCGTGACGCCGTAGGCGGTGAACTTCTTCTCGCCGTGGCTTTCGGTCACGTCGGCGCTGTGCCCGTCCTTGGACGGGATGATGCGCGCCGGAATGCCCACGGCCGTGGCGCCGGCGGGCACGGGCTTGATGACCACGGCATTGCTGCCGATCTTGGCGCCGTCGCCCACCTCGAAGCCGCCCAGCACCTTGGCGCCGGCCGCCACGACCACGTCGCGCCCGAGCGTCGGGTGGCGCTTGGCGCCCTTGTACAGCGAGGTGCCGCCCAGCGTCACGCCGTGGTAGATGGTGCAGCCGTCGCCGATCTCGGCGGTCTCGCCAATGACGACGCCCATGCCGTGGTCGATGAAGACGTTGCGGCCGATCTTGGCGCCGGGGTGGATCTCGATGCCCGTGAGCCAGCGCCCCAGGTGCGAGACGAAGCGCCCCAGCCACTTGAAGCCATGGTTCCAGCACCAATGGGCCGGCCGGTGCAGCCAGATGGCGTGCAGGCCCGGATAACAGGTGATGACCTCCCAGCGGCTGCGGGCCGCGGGATCGCGGTCCAGGATGCACTGAATATCCGAGTTCAGGCGGTCAAGCATGGGGCGGGATTTCCGTTATCGTTGTGTTGTGTGGCCGCACAGTCTAGCGGTTTGCCGCCGCTGCCGTCTGCAGCATGGCCTTGGCAACACCGCGCAGTATGTGGATTTCCTCCTGCGTGAGCTGGGCCCGGTTGAACATCTGGTTGAGCCGCGGCATCAGCTTCTTGGGCGCGGCCGGATCGAGGAAGCCCACCGCCGCCAGCGCCTGTTCCCAGTGGCCCAGCATGCCGGCCACCTGGGCCGCATCGGCGCGCTCGCGCTGGCGCACGGCGTCCTCCACCTCGTAGCCGCCCAGCGCCTGGCGCCAGTCATAGGCCACCACCTGCACGGCCGAGGCCAGGTTCAGCGAGCCGAACTGCGGATTGGTAGGAATCGACAGTGCCACATCGCAGCGGTAGACGTCCTCGTTGGCCATGCCGTAGCGCTCGCAGCCGAAGAGGAAGGCGATGCCGGATTCCTGCGGCACGGCCTGGTCGGCCGGATTTTGAGCATTTTTGGCGTCTAAGGCAGATACAGCATGCACTGACAGCTCACCTTTCAATAGCAGATCGAAATGCTCGCGCGGCGAACGGGCCGGCGGGCCGAAGTCGCGCGGCGTCATCGCGGTGGCGCACAGATGGGTCATGCCGTCCAGCGCCTCTTCCACCGTGGCCACGATGCGGGCGTTGTCCAGCACGTCGAGCGCACCGCTGGCCCGCTGGATGGTCTCGGCCTTGCGCAGCACGTTGGCCCAGCGCGGGCGCACCAGCACGAGGTCGTCGAACCCCATGGTTTTGATGGCGCGGGCGGCCGCCCCCACATTGCCGGCGTGGCTGGTTTCGATCAGGACAAAACGGGTCTTCATAAACAGAGGGCAAGCAAAAGAATGCCGAGCTAGGTACAATCACCCCCCTATTGTCGCCGCCCGCATCGCCGGGCACGGCCAAACCGATCTTCACCCAGCGCGGCAGCTCGCCCGCGCCTTACAACCTATGTCGTCCTCCTCCCTGCACCCCATGCTCAACATGGCCATCAAAGCCGCACGCGCCGCCGGCGCCATCATCAACCGCGCCGCGCTCGACATCGAAGCCGTGCGCGTGTCGCAGAAGCAGGTGAACGACTTCGTGACCGAGGTGGATCGCGCTTCGGAGCAGGCCATCATCGACACCCTGCTCACCGCCTATCCCGACCACGGCATCCTGGGTGAAGAAACCGGCACCGAATACGGCAACCGCGATTCCGACTACGTGTGGATCATCGATCCGCTGGACGGCACCACCAACTTCATCCACGGCTTTCCCGTCTACTGCGTGAGCATCGCGCTGTCGGTGCGCGGCCGCATCGAGCAGGCCGTGGTCTACGACCCCACGCGCAACGACCTGTTCACCGCCACGCGCGGCCGTGGCGCGTTCCTCAACGAGCGCCGCATCCGCGTCTCCAAGCGCACCATGCTGCGCGACAGCCTGATCTCCACCGGCTTCCCCTACCGCCCGGGCGACAACCTGCAGCACTACCTGGCCATGCTGGGCGACGTGATGCAGCGCGCCAGCGGCCTGCGCCGCCCCGGCGCCGCCGCGCTGGACATGGCCTATGTGGCCGCAGGTTTTGCCGACGGCTTCTTCGAAACCGGCCTCAGCCCCTGGGACGTGGCCGCAGGCTCGCTGCTGGTGACCGAGGCCGGCGGCCTGGTCGGCAACTTCACTGGCGAGTCCGACTTCCTGGAACAGCGCGAGTGCCTGGCCGGCAACCCGCGCATCTACGGCCAGCTGGTGGGCATCCTGGGCAAGTACAGCAAGTTCGCCAGCGCCGGCGACAAGGCCGCCGTGCGCTCGGCGCAAGCCGCTGAGCCTCAGGACGAAACCCCGGCCGAAGGCGAAGACGCCGAATAAGCCCAAGCCCCGTTTGGCCCCATGCCCTTGCACGGCGGGGCTGGGCTGCAGGCATAAAAAAGCGCACCTTGCGGTGCGCTTTTTGCATGGGAAGCTGCGCGCTCAGTGCGTGTGCAGACCGCCGTTGACGGAGAACTCGGCACCCGTCGCGTAACCGCCGTCTTCCGAGGCCAGCCAGGCGATGATGGAAGCGATCTCCTTGGGCTCGCCCAGGCGCTTGGTGGGGATGGTGCCCACGATCTTTTCCAGCACGTCAGGGCGGATGGCCTTGACCATGTCGGTGCCGATGTAGCCCGGGCTCACGGTGTTCACCGTCACGCCCTTGCCTGCCAGCTCCTGCGCCAGCGCCATCGAGAAGCCGTGCATGCCGGCCTTGGCGGCGGAGTAGTTGGTCTGGCCAGCCTGGCCCTTGGCGCCGTTCACCGAGCTGATGTTGACGATGCGACCCCAGCCCTTTTCGACCATGTCCGCCACGACCTGCTTGGTCACGTTGAACATGGAGTTCAGGTTGGTCTCGATCACCGCCTGCCAGTCTTCGGGCGACATCTTCACGAACATGCGGTCACGGGTGATGCCGGCGTTGTTCACCAGCACATCGATCTTGCCGTGCTCAGCCTTGGCCTTCTCGAAAGCCTCGACCGTGGAAGCCCAATCGCCCACGTTGCCCACCGATGCGTAGAACGTGTAGCCCAGCGCCTTCTGCTCGTCCAACCATTTCTGGAAGTCGCGAGTCGGACCGCAACCTGCAATCACCTTCAAACCGTCTTGGTGCAAACGCTGGCAGATGGCCGTTCCGATGCCTCCCATGCCACCAGTTACATAGGCCACTTTCTGAGTCATGCAATATCTCCTTTGTGCTTGCGAAATACTCGATAACCACTGTACCCAAGAAATGAGGGGTCGCACTTCTGGTTAATACTCAACGCTATTAAATTTATGGCATTAAGCTTATTCCTGATGCGGGCTACAGCAGCATAAAAAAGAAAAGCGCACTGCTTGCGAGTGCGCTTTTTTGGGAAAACGATGCTCGACTAAGACCCAGGGATTTACATCAGCAAGCCATCGTTTTCCCTGCGTTTTAAACGCGCTCCACGGCCAGTGCCACGCCCATGCCGCCGCCGATGCACAAACCGGCTACGCCACGCTTGGCACCGGTGCGTTGCATCTCGTGCAGCAGAGTCACCAAAATGCGGCAACCGGACGCACCGATGGGGTGGCCGATGGCGATGGCGCCGCCATTGACGTTAACCTTGGACGTGTCCAGGCCCAGCTCCTGGTTCACGGCACAGGCCTGCGCGGCGAAGGCTTCGTTCAGCTCGAACAGGTCGACTTCTTCCTGCTTCCAGCCGGTCTTGGCCAGCACCTTGCGCACGGCGTGCATCGGGCCCATACCCATGATCTTGGGGTCCAGGCCCACGGTGGCAAAGCCGGCGATGCGCGCCAGCGGCGTGGCGCCCAGTTCCTTGGCCTTCTTGGCGCTGACCACCACCACGGCGGCGGCGCCGTCGTTGAGGCCGGAGGCATTGCCTGCCGTCACCGAGCCCGCCTTGTCGAACGCGGGCTTCAGGCCGCCCAGCGCATCGGCATTGGTCTTGCGGTTGATGAATTCGTCGGTCTTGAACTCGACCGGATCGCCCTTGCGCTGGGGAATATTCACGGTGACGATCTCGTCGGCGAACTTGCCGGCATCCTGCGCCGCGGTTGCCTTCTGCTGGCTGGCCAGCGCGAAGGCATCCTGCTTCTCGCGGCTGATCTCGAACTCCTTGGCCACGTTCTCGGCAGTGATGCCCATGTGGTACTGGTTGTACACGTCCCACAGGCCGTCGACGATCATGGTGTCGGTCATCTTCCAGTCGCCCATGCGCTGGCCGTCGCGCGAGCCGTTCAGCACGTGGGGCGACAGGCTCATGTTCTCCTGGCCGCCGGCGACGACCACATCGGCGTCACCGTTGCGGATGGCCTGCGCGGCCAGCATGACGGATTTCAGGCCCGAGCCGCACACTGCGTTGATGGTCAGCGCGGGCGTGCTCTTGGCCACGCCGGCCTTCATCATTGCCTGGCGCGCGGGGTTCTGGCCCACGCCCGCAGCCAGCACCTGGCCCATGATGACTTCGTCCACCTGGTCCGCGCTCACCCTGGCGCGCTGCAGTGCCTCCTTGATGACGGTGGCGCCCAACTCGGTTGCCGGCACCTTGGCCAGCGTACCGCCGAACTTGCCCACGGCGGTGCGTACGGCGGAGATGATGACTGCGTCTTCCATTATGTGTTTCCTTCTGTGTGAAAAATCAAGTGATTGCTTCGATGGGAATCGACCGGCGGCGACGGAGCCGCCGCACGGTCAGCGATCCATCAGGCAGCTCAGGCCTTGTGCAGCACGTAGCTGCCCGGCGCCGGCTCCTTGGACTTGTACTTGCGGGCCCCGCCATAGCTCTTGGGCGCCGCCACCTTCTTGCCGCCGGACTTCTGCAGCCACTCGGCCCAGTCGGTCCACCAGCTGCCGGGGTACTCGTCGGAACCAGCAATCCATTCGTCGACCGAGGCCGGGAACTTGCCGTCCTCGCGCAGCCAATGGCTGCGCTTATTCTTCGTGGGCGGGTTGATCACGCCGGCGATATGGCCCGACGCCCCCATCACGAAGCGCTTCTTGCCCTTGAAGACCTGCGTGCTGGCGTAGGCGCCGCCAATGGGCACGATGTGGTCCTCGCGCGAGCCGTAGAAGTACATGGGCACCTTGACCTTGGACAGGTCGATCTGCTCGCCGCACACCGTCACGCCGCCCGGCTGGATCAGGCGGTTCTCGAGGTAGAAGTTGCGGATGTACCAGGCGAAGTACGGGCCAGGCAGGTTGGTGCAATCGCTGTTCCAGTACAGCAGGTCGAACGGCGGCGGCGTCTCGCCCTTCAGGTAGTTGCCCACCACGTAGTTCCACACCAGGTCCACCGGGCGCAGGAAGCTGAAGGTCGATGCCAGCTCCTGGCCGCGCATCAGGCCACCCTTGCCGATGGACATCTCGCGGAAGCGCACGAAAGCCTCGTCGATGAAGACATCGAGCACGCCGGTGTCGGAAAAGTCGACCAGGGTCGTGAGCAGCGTGGTGCTCGCCACCGAATCGTCGCCGCGCGCGGCCAGCACGCCCAGCGCATTGACCAGCATGGTGCCGCCTACGCAGAAGCCCAGGGTGTTGATCTGCGGCTGGCCGCTGATCTCCTTGGCGACCTCGATGGCACGGATGACAGCGTTCTCGATGTAGTCGTCCCAGGTCTGGTTGCCCAGGCCCTCGTCCGGGTTGCGCCAGCTCACCACGAAGGTGCGGTGCCCCTCGCTGACGGCATAGCGGATCAGCGAATTGTCAGGCTGCAGGTCGAGGATGTAGAACTTGTTGATGCAGGGCGGCACGAACAGCAGCGGCCGCTCGTAGACCTGCGCCGTCAGCGGCTTGTACTCGATCAGCTGGAACAGCTCGTTCTCGTAGACCACGGCGCCTTCGGTGGTGGCCACGTTCTTGCCCACCTCGAACTTCGACTCGTCGGTCATCGAGACATGGCCCTGGCGCAGGTCGTTCAGCAAATTCTGCATGCCCTGGGCCAGGCTCTGCCCCTTGGTGTCGATGGCTTTCTGCTGGGCCTCGGCGTTGAAGGCCAGGAAGTTGCTCGGCGCCATCGCCGCCATCCACTGCTCCACGCCGAAGAGGATGCGCGCCCGCGTCTTCTCGTCGCCGACCACGGCGTCGGCCAGCCCCATCATGGTCCGGGCGTTGAGCACATAGCTGGCCGCGGAAAACGCCGCCAGCGGGTTCTGCTGCCAGGCGGCGGCGGCAAAGCGCTTGTCCTTGATGCCGCCCACCACGCCCTGCGAGCTTTGCTTCCACAACTCCATGGCTTCCTGCAGATACTGCTGCTGCAGCTCCCGCAAGCGGTCCTGGTCGAAGGCAACCGGCGCCGGGATGTCCGCAGCGGTGCCTGCGGGGGCGCCTGGCACATTCTGGAACGCTTTGAGCGCCTGCGCCCAACCGTTGCTCAACATCTGCATCATCTGCTCGTTTCCGGCGCCCCAAAATGCTTGCTGATTCATAGCCTCTGCTCTATCTGGTGGACAATGATCGCCGTATGGCCGAAACGATACGGCAAGGACGGCAGGCCATGGTCCATGTGTCTCCCCTGCACATTCCCGGGAACCATCTTAGATGCAAAAAAGGGGGCCTCAAGCCGTATTTACGCCATATTTCCCCCAATACGCCTGTTTAAAAAATGTACCTGATAGCCATAGCATGGCTCTATGTCGCGGTGATGATGGCCGTTGTGGAAGCAACCAGTTCGCAGGGCAGCCTGCTGGGCGCGTTCTTCACGCTGCTGCTCTATGGATTGCTGCCACTGTCCATCGTGCTGTATGTGGTCGGCACGCCGGCCCGCAAACGGGCGCTGCGCCGCAAGCAGCTCGAAGAGCAGCAGGCCAGCGCGCCGCCCTCCCCGCCGCAGGATCCGTAGCCCACCAGCCACCCCGTATCCGCCGGTTTGTGAATTTTGTTGGGCCCGTGCGGACAGGACGATGAATAGTCCTACACTCCCGCTGCGATCAGGCGGCTAAGCTGCTTCGCAGCAGAGCCTGAGCCCTGTCCTTCACTCTCTGGGAGAAACCAAGTGTCCATCATCGTTACGATTTTTGTAGGTCTGGTTGTCGGCCTGCTGGCGCGCGCGCTCAAGCCTGGCGACGACAAGCTGGGCTGGATCATGACCATCCTGCTGGGCATCGCCGGCTCTTTGCTGGCAACCTATGCCGGCGTGGCCATGGGCTGGTACCGCGAAGGCGAATCCGCCGGCTGGATTGCCTCGATCGTCGGTGCCGTCATCCTGTTGTTCATCTACGGGCTGGTGCGCAGCAAGCGCTGATCCACTCCGACCGGCGGCCGCTTGCACCAGCCACAATGGCATGGCGCAGGCGGCTTTTTCTTTTCCTTTCCTGAAAGCGGTAACCGATGAAGCTGCGCCACCGACCTCGCCAACCCGATGCACTGGAGCTGGCCCATGCCAGCGGCAATGCGGCCCTGGTCGATGCCGTTCAGGCATCGCGCAAGCTGCTGCACCGCAAGGCCCTGATGGCCGCCGTGGCCAGCGCCACCCCGCTGCCCGGGCTGGACATGGCCGTGGATGCCGCGCTGCTGTCGCGGCTGATTCCGCAGATCAACACCCATTTCGGGCTGAGCGATGCGCAGATCGCCAAGCTGACGCCCGAGCGGCGCGACAAGGTGCAGCGCACCGTGAGCATGCTGGGCGGCGTGTTGATCGGCAAGCTGATCACCAAGGACGTCGTGCTGCGCGCGGCGCGCCAGCTGGGCGTGCGCCTGACGGCGCAGCAGGCCTCCAAATACGTGCCCATTGCAGGGCAAGCCGTTTCGGCGGCCCTGGGCTATGCCACACTACGCTACCTTGGGGAGCAGCACTTGCGCGACTGCGTCAAGGTGGCCCATGCGGCAGGCCTGGCGCTGCCGCCGGCGGCCGGCTCCTGATGCCATTTGAGATTGGGTACCGGAATGCTATTGGACGTTGAAGATTCGCAATTGGTGCTGGTGGACTACCAGGCCAAACTGATGCCAGCCATTTTTGAAGGCGAGCAGGCGCTGCAGAACGCGCTGCGCCTCGCCCGCATCGCCAAGGCCGTCGAGGTGCCCGTGTTTGGCACCGAGCAGAACCCCGACCGGCTCGGCACCAACGATGCCGCGCTCAAGGAACTGTGCGACCGCACGCTGCGCAAGCTGTATTTCAGCGCCGTGCCCGAAGGTCTGAACGAATGGCTGCGCCCGCCTGTCAAGGCACCTTCGGGTAACGCCCGCAGCCTGCCGCGGCACCTGCAGAAGCCCGCGGCCCCGGAGGCCCAGCGCAACAGCATCGTGATCGCCGGCTGCGAAGCCCATGTCTGCCTGCTGCAGACCGCGCTCGAGCTGCTGGAAGACGAGTTCGACGTCTGGGTGGTCACCGACGCCTGCAGCTCGCGCACCGAGCGCAACCGCGATGCGGCCTTCGACCGCCTGGCCGGTGCCGGTGCCGAGCTGGTCACCACCGAGATGGTGGCCTTCGAGTGGCTGCGCACCTGCGAGCACCCGGAGTTCAAGACCCTGCTGTCGCAGATCAAGTAAGGCAGCCCTCCAGACTCATGCAGCGTCCGGCCCCAGCAGCGAAAAACTCTGCTGCAGATGGGCCAGAAAGCTGCGGGCCGACACCGACAGGCGCTGCGCATTCCTGCGGATCAGCGATACCTTGTGCCTGAACGGCGCCAGGTCTTCGATATCCAGCGCCTGCATGCCCCACTGGCCGGCAATCGCCGCCGTGTAGCCGGGGGCGATCAGGAAACCCGCCCCCTCCTTCACCAGCCCCAGGGCCGCGGTCAGCGTACCTACCTCGAGATGGCTCTCGTAGGCTATGCCGGTGCTGGCGAAGATCTGGTCCAGGCTGCGGCGGATGCTGTAGGAGCCGCGCAGCGAGATGTAGTTGTAGGGCACCAGTTCCGCAAGCCGCACCTGCTGGCGCCCAGCCAGCGCGTGTTCGCGGTGGACGATGGCATGCATGGCGTCCTCCAGGATCACCGAGCGCTGGATGTCGGGCAGCCCGGCGTCGGCCGCGCAGAAGCCGAAATCCACGGTACCCGCCATGACGCTGTCGATGGTCTCGTCGGTCGAATACTCGAATATCTCGAAATCGATGCCGGGATACCGCCGCCGGTAACCGGCGATGACCGGTGACAGAAAGCCGTACAGCATCAGCGGCGAAGCCGCGATGCTGACCTTGCCCCGCTCCAGCGTGATCAGCTCCTGCACGCTGCGCTTGGCGGTTTCCATGGTCGCGGTCACATCCAGCGCGAAATGGTAGAACTCGGTCGCCGCAGTGCTGGGCACGACCCGCCGCGTGGTCCGCTCGAACAGCGGCAGGCCGAGCTGGCTTTCGAGTTCGGCAATCATCTTGCTGGCCGCCGACTGCGTGACATGCAGCTTGTTCGCCGCCTCGGTGAAGCTGCCCGAGCGGAACACTGCGAGGAAGACCTCCAGCTGGCGGAAGGTGATATTCATTCCTTTAACTACTCAATGGATTAGAAGAATTCCATTGTGTCATGAGAAGCCGGCTTGAATAATTTGGGCATTCCCTTGAAAGCATGCCCATGAACACCCCAGCTTCCGCTCCCCAATGCCATGTCTCCCACTCCGATGACGGCGTGGCCACCGTACGTTTCGACAACGGCCGCCTCAACCTGCTCACCGAGGATGCCGCGAATATCTACGCCCAGACCCTGGGCAAGCTGGGCCGGCGCGAGGATATCAGCCTGCTGGTGATCCAGGGCGGCGCCTCGGCCTTCCTGGGCGGTGCGGACATCAAGTTCCTTAAGGACGCCGGCAAGGCCGACATCGACGCCTACATCCGCAGCGTCTACCGGCTGTGCGAGACCATCCGCGACATCCCCTATGCCACGATGTCGGTGATCTCGGGCTACTGCCTGGGCGCGGGCATGGAGGTGGCCGCCGTCTGCGACTTCAAGATCGCCGCGGCCGATGCGCAGTTCGGCATGCCCGAGGTCAAGCTGGGCGTGCCCTCGGTGATCCACGGCGCCATGCTGCCGGGCATGATTGGCTGGACCCACACGCGCGACCTGCTGCTCAGCGGCCGCATCATCCCTGCCGGCCTGGCCCAGGCCTGGGGCCTAGTCACCGACGTGGCCGGCGAACCGGGGCTGGATGCCGCCGTGGCGCACTGGAAGGCCGAGATCCTGGCCAACGGCCCGGTGTCCATGCGCATCCAGAAGAAGCTGATCCGCGACTGGGAGCGCATGCCGCTGCAGGAGGCCATCAACATCGGCATAGACGGCCTGGTCTCGGCCTACGAGACCGACGAGCCCAAGCGCTATATGGAAGCCTTCCTCGCCAGCCGCAAGCGCCGCGCCGACTGAGCAACTACTACCCAGGAGACAAGCATGACATTCCAGAAACTCCGGCGCAGCCTGCTGGTGCTGGCTACGGCACTCGCCACCCCACTGGTAACTGGCGGCGCCCTCGCCGCGGACTACCCTTCCCAGCCCGTCACCCTGGTCGTACCCTTCGCGGCCGGCGGCATGACCGACATCCTGGCGCGCCAGTTCGCCAAGACCCTGCAGACCCGCAGCGGCCAGCCCGCCGTGGTGGACAACAAGCCAGGCGCCGGCGGCATCATCGGCGCCACCCGCGTGGCCCGCGCCAAGCCTGACGGCTACACGCTGCTGATCACCACCACGGCGCACGTGGTGAACCCCTCGATCACCAAGAACCTGCCCTACAACACCGAAAAGGACTTCGCCCCCATCGCCATGCTGGCGCGCACGCCCAACGTGCTGCTGGTGAACCCTTCGCTGCCGGTCAAGACCGTGCCCGAGCTGCTGGACTATGCGCGCAAGCACAACGGCGTGAGCTATGGTTCCTCGGGCACCGGCGGCACCACCCACCTCTCGGGCGAGCTGCTGGCCGGCAAGACCGGCGCGCCGCTGATCCACGTGCCCTACAAGGGCACGGCACTGGCGGTGAACGACCTGCTCGGCGGGCAAATCCAGGCTTCTTTCGTTGATGGCCTCAGCGCGCTGCGCTACGTCAAGGCTGGCTCGCTGCGCGCCATCGGCGTTTCCACCAAGGAGCGCAACCCCATGCTGCCCGACGTGCCCACCATCGCCGAGCAAGGCGTGCCCGGCTACGAGACGGAAATCTGGATCGGCCTGTATGCGCCCGCCGGCACGCCACCCGCCCTGCTCGACCAGTTGAACAAGCTGGCGCTCGAATCCATGACCGAGCCCGCCTTCAAGAAGACCCTGGACGAGCAGGCCACCACGGCGGGCACCATGGACGTGGCCCAGACCCGCAGCTATGTCTCCGGCGAGATCCGCAAGTGGGGCGAGATCGTGAAGAAGGCCGGGATCGAGCCCCAATGAGCATGGCAGGCACCACCCGCCGGCTGCCGCTCGCCGGCATCCGCATCCTCGACCTCACCAGCGTCATCATGGGCCCCTATGCCACGCAGATGCTGGCTGAATATGGCGCCGACGTCGTCAAGCTGGAGCCGCCCGAAGGCGACATCATGCGCAACATGGGCCCGCACCGCGAACCGCAGATGGGCCCGGTCTACCTCAACCTGAACCGCGGCAAGCGCAGCGTGGTGCTGGACATGAAGCAGCCCGAGGCGCACGGCATCGTGGCCCGGGCCGTCCGCCACCAGGACGTTTTCGTCACCAACATGCGCCGCAAGGCGCTGAAGAAGCTGGGGCTGGACTGGGAGACCCTGTCGCGGCACAACCCGCGGCTCATCTATGTCTTCCTGGCCGGCTTTGCCGAAGACGGCCCGCATGCCGGCAAGCCGGCCTACGACGACCTGATCCAGGGCATGGCCGCGCTGCCCGACCTGGTGCAGACCGCCACCGGCGAGCGCCCCGGCTACCTGCCCATCAACATCGCCGACAAGACCGTGGGCCTGTTCGTGGTGCAGACCGTGCTGGCCGCGCTGCTGGAGCGCATGGCGTCCGGCGAGGGCCAGTACATCGAGGTGCCCATGTACGAGACCATGGCCGGCTTCATGCTGTCCGACCACCTGGGCGCAGCCACCTTCGCCGACGAAGCCGCCAGCCAGGCCGGCAATCCGCGGCTGCTGTCGCGCTACCGGCGGCCGTATCAGACGGCGGACGGCTGGATCAGCACCATCGTCTACACCGACAAGCACTGGGAGAGCTTTCTGCTCCTGATGGGTGACGAGCAGCTCTGGCTGACCGATGAACGCTTTCGCAGCATGGCCAGCCGCACGCAGCACATCGATGCGGTCTACGCCTATGTCGAAGAACAGCTGGCGCGCCGCGACACGGCCACCTGGGTTCGCCTGCTGGCCGAGGCAGACATCCCCGTCGCGCCCGTGGCGCGGCTGGGCGGATTGATCGAAGAACTGGAGCAAGGCGGCCAGGGCCTGATCGGCCGCTACCACGACGCGCAGGGCCGGGCCTACCGCGGTATCAACCCCAGCATCCGCTGGCAGCGCACCCCGCTGCGCGCCGGCGCCAAGGCGCCGCACCTGGGCGAGCACACAGAACAGGTGCTGGCGGAATGGGCTGCGCAGTCCGCATTGGCCGTGCAGGAGCATCCGGGATAAGGTTTTTGCCACTGGGTGACAATGCCCGGATGTCTCTTACCGACAACGATCTCCAGGCGGACAGCGAAACCGCCGCGGGCGGGCAGCCATCGGACTGGACCAACGGCTTTGCCCAGTTGCCACCGGCGTTCTATACCCGGCTGCGCCCCACCCCGCTGCCCGAACCGGTGCTGCGGGCCTGGTCGCCCGAGGTGGCGGCCAGCCTGGGCTGGGATGCCGCCTGGTTCGCCAGCGACGAGGCCGCGCACGTGCTGGGCGGCAACGCACTGCGCCCTGGCATGGACCCCATCGCCACGGTCTACAGCGGCCACCAGTTCGGCCAGTGGGCCGGGCAGCTGGGCGATGGCCGGGCCATCATGCTCGGCGAAACAGCCACCGGCCAGGAAATCCAGCTCAAGGGCAGCGGCAAGACGCCCTACTCGCGCATGGGCGACGGCCGCGCCGTACTGCGCTCCAGCATCCGCGAATACCTGTGCAGCGAGGCCATGCACGCGCTGGGCGTGCCCACCACGCGGGCGCTGAGCCTGGTGGCCTCGCCGCAGCCGGTCTACCGCGAGACGGTGGAAACCGCCGCCGTCGTGGCCCGGGTGGCGCCGAGCTTCGTGCGCTTCGGCCATTTCGAGCATTTCGCCGCGCGCGACCAGATCGATGCGCTGCGCACGCTGGCCGACTACGTCATCGAGCGCTACTACCCCGCGCTGCAGGCCCAGCCGGGCACGGCCCAGGAACGCTATGCGGGCCTGCTGCGCGAAGTGTCGCTGCGCACCGCCGGGCTGCTGGCCCACTGGCAGGCCATAGGCTTTTGCCATGGCGTGATGAACACCGACAACATGAGCATGCTCGGGCTGACGCTGGACTACGGCCCCTTCCAGTTCCTCGACCATTTCGACGCCAACCACATCTGCAACCACAGCGACACCAGCGGCCGCTACGCGTTTGCGCGCCAGCCGCAGATTGCCTACTGGAACCTGTTCTGCCTGGGCCAGGCGCTGCTGCCGCTGATCGAGGACGAGAAGGCCACCGTCGCGGCCATCGACGTCTACAAGGACCGGCTGCAGCAGGCCTTTGCGCAGCGCATGGCCCCCAAGCTGGGCCTGGACCTGGCCGGCGCCGAGGCGCTGATCGGCCCGCTGCTGTCGCTGCTGCAGACGCATACGGTGGACTACACGCTCTTCTGGCGTCGGCTGTCGCACGCCGTGGCCGACGGCGGCTACGATCCGGTGGCGGAGTTGTTCGGCGGCAGCAGCAGCTGGCAGGACTGGATGCTACAGTATCAAGAGCGCATTGCGCTCATGGATACTGCGCAAATGGCCGATTTGATGCTGAAGACCAATCCCAAGTACATTCTGCGGAACTACCTGGGCCAATCGGTGATCGAAGCGGCACAGCAGGGCGACTGGCAACCGCTGCACGACTTGCAAGCCGTGCTGCAGTCGCCCTATGAAGAACACCCGGCCTTCGAGGACTGGGCCCAACCACCGCCCGACTGGGCGCGGCACATCGAGATCAGCTGTTCATCATGACCTATCCCATCACCAAGACCGACGCCGAATGGCAGGCCGAACTGGCCGCCAAGCATGCCGAGCCGCAGGCCTTCCAGGTCACGCGCCATGCGGCCACCGAGCGTCCGTTCACCGGCAAGTACGAGGCGCACTGGGCCGACGGCAGCTACCACTGCATCTGCTGCGGTGCCAAACTGTTCGACTCGGGCACCAAGTTCGACGCCGGCTGCGGCTGGCCGAGCTTCTCCGAGGCTGTGCCCGGCGCCATCGCCGAGCATGTGGACCGCAGCCACGGCATGGTGCGCGTCGAGACGGTGTGCGCCAGCTGCGGCGCGCACCTGGGCCACGTCTTTCCCGACGGCCCGGCGCCCACCGGCCTGCGCTACTGCATGAATTCGGCCTCGCTCGATTTCGAGGCCGACGGCCAGCCCTAAACTCCCCCCTTTCCGCATTGTTGCCAAGGCCCATCCCACGCCATGAAGCTGCTCATTGAATTCTTCCCGATCCTGCTGTTTTTCGCGGCCTTCAAGCTGTGGGGCATCTTCGTTGCCACGGCCGTCGCAATCGCGGCCACCGTGGTGCAGATCGCCTACCTGCGCTACAAGCACGGCAAGGTCGAGCCCATGCAATGGATCAGCCTGGGCGTGATCGTGCTGTTTGGCGGCGCCACGCTGATCTCGCACAACGACACCTTCATCAAGTGGAAGCCCACGGTGCTGTACTGGGTGATGGCCGTGGTGCTGCTGGGCGGCCAGTGGCTGTTCAAGAAGAACCTGATGCAGAAGCTCATGGGCGCGCAGATGCAGCTGCCCGCGCCGGTCTGGAACACGGTGAACTACAGCTGGGCCGTGTTCTTCGCGGCCATGGGCGTGCTGAACCTGTGGGTGGCCTTCAACTTCGACCTGGATACCTGGGCCACCTTCAAGATGTTCGGCGGCCTGGGCCTGATGGTTGCCTTCGTCATCGTGCAGGCCATCTACCTGAGCCGCTACCTCAAGGACAGCGACACCGGCTCGTCCGCCCACGAGTGACCCGCATGCAACCCCAGGACATCACCGCGCCCGCCATCGAGGCGGCCCTGCGCAGCGCATTCCAGCCCACGCAACTCGAAGTCATCGACGAAAGCTGGCAGCACGCCGGCCACGCCGGCGCCAACGGATCGGGCTTCGGCACGCATTTCCGCGTACGCATCGGTTCACCGATTTTTACGGCTCGTTCCAGAGTGGCGCAGCATCGCCTTGTGTATGATGCGCTGCAAGAATTCCTGGATGCGGGGCTGCACGCCCTGGCCATCGAAATTCTGTGATGCCCTGCCGGGCGGACGGAACTCCGGCATGCGCATCGTACTCACACCACTTTCATAAACCGTTTGGAATCCGCATGAAAAAACAGCTCCTGAGCGCCCTCGTTGCTACCGCTGCATTGGGCATGAGCACCGCCGTATTGGCGCAAAACCTGGCTGTGGTCAATGGCAAGCCGGTTCCCGCGTCGCTGCTGAGCACGATCAAGCAGCAATTCGAGCAGAACGGCCGCCCGGTGCCGCCCGAACAGGAAGCCCAGCTCAAGGACGCCCTGATCGAGCGCGAGATCTACGCCCAGGAAGCTCGCAAGCAGGGCCTGGATGCCACCGAGTCGTTCAAGAACCAGGTGGAACTCAATCGCCAGGGCCTGCTGGCCCAGGAGCTGTTCGCCAAGTACGAGAAGTCCCATCCGATCACGGACGAGGCGGCCAAGGCCGAGTACAACAAGCTGGTCGCCGCCAACAGCGGCAAGGAATACCACGCCGCCCACATCCTGGTCGAGTCCGAGGACAAGGCCAAGGCCCTGATCGCCCAGATCAAGAAGGGTGGCAAGTTCGCCGACCTGGCCAAGAAGGAATCGAAGGACCCCGGATCCGGCCAGCGCGGCGGCGATCTGGACTGGGCCAATGCTTCCAGCTACGTGCCCGAGTTCTCGGAAGCCATGACCAAGCTGAAGAAGGGCGAGATGACGAGCCAGCCCGTCAAGACCCAGTTCGGCTACCACATCATCCGCGTGGACGACATCCGCGAAGCCCAGGCGCCCAAGTTCGAGGACGTGAAGCCCCAGGTCGTGCAGAAGTTGCGCCAGGAGAGCCTCCAGAAGTACCAGCAGGAACTGCGCGAAAAGGCCAAGGTGGAATAAGCCACCGGCCCTGCCCGCCCTACAACAAAGCCCCTGGCAGCCGCCAGGGGCTTTGTGCTTTCTGAGGTATCGTTTTAAAAATGATAGCTTCCAGCGCTTGATACATGAGGAATTCAAATACATTCATATTCGAAATCCTTGTAGAGCAATCGCCAGCAGCTCCTGTTTTTGATCAACCGCCCGATGCCCCACCGTCCGCGTGCAACAGCGCCTGCATCAAGCGGTTGGCCATCCCTTGCAGCAGTTCGAGCTCGTCGGCCTGTAGCGTACGCGGCCGGTCGTCGAACACCACCAGCGCGCCCAGGATGTGCGACTTGCGGTCCACCAGCGGCGCCGCGGCAAAGCTGCGTATGCCGTGCGCCAACAGCAGCGGGTGCTGCGCAAAGCGCGGATCGCGCTGCACGTCGCCCACCACGACCAGGCCCTTCTCGGCCACCACATGGGCGCTGACGGACTCGTCGCGCGGCAGCCCGCCCTGCGGCGCGTCGGTGCGGCTCCTGACGAGCAGGCTGCGCGGCGTGTGCACCCAGTCCGCATCCACCCAGGCCACATGGGCCCAGCGCACCTGGAAGGCGTGCATGGCCTGCACGGCGCATTCCTGGCAGGCGTCCACGCCGGCGGCCTGCAGCACGCCGCTGGCATGCAGCGCCGCCACGCGCTGCGCATCACCGCGGGGCCGCTCGGCCGGCAGGTAGGGCAGCGGCCCCGCGGCCTGCAGCACATGCTCCACGCGCAGCGCCAGCTCGCGCGCGCTGTTCACCACCACGTCCACGCCCAGCGCCTCGGCGGCGCCGGGCTGGCGCAGCTCGTCGCCGGCGTTCCAGGCGGCCACGGCGATCTTCACCTGCGGCCAGCGCCCGCGCAGGCGGCGGCACATCTGGCGCACCGCCGCCTGGGGGTGCGGGCTGAAGGTGGACAGGCACACCAGCTGCGGGTTGCGCCAGTCGGCAAAGTCGCCATCCGCCGCCAGGTGGGGCAGCGCGTACTCGGAGCAGCCGGCGTCATAGCCCTGCACGCCCAGCATGTGGGCCAGCATGGCGGCGGCCAGTGCGTCGATCTCCCAGCGCAGGCCCACGCAGTGGACCACGGGGCCGGCCTGGCCCGGCCGCGCGGGAAAGCGCTGCTGCAGCTCCTCGATCAGCTCGGAGGTGCCCAGCGACAGGCGCAGCCGGTGCTCGGCGGTGATGTACTCGCTGTTGTTGCGGCTGGCGATGGTGAGCGCGGGGATCGCCACCTCGTCGTAGAACTGCGTGACCGCGGCCGCCTTCTGCTGCGGCTCGGCGCGGGACGGCAGATGGGCGCGGATGGACTCCTTGGCCACGTCCACCGCCGCCTCCACATTGGCGCTGAGCAGCCGCTGGTAGAGCTTGTGCGCCGGGTCCAGCACCGACTTGCTGCCCAGCAGCACCTCCATGAAGCCCAGCGCCGGGATGTAGCGCCCCAGCACCAGCAGGCACACGGTCAGCGGCGTCGACAGGATCAGGCCGATCGGCCCCCACAGTGCGGTCCAGAACGTGGCCGCCAGGATGATGGACAGCGTGGACAGCCCGGTGCTCGCGCCGTACAGCCAGGGCTCGATCACGTTGTTGCTGAGCAGCTCGAGCAGCACGATCAGCGCCAGGGTCCACAGCAGCAGGTTCCAGCCCGGGTCAACCGCAAAGGCCAGCAGCAGCGGGAATACCGCTGACACCATGGGCCCGATGTAGGGCACGAAGCGCATCACCGCCGCCAGCGCGCCCCACAGCACGGCGCCGGGCACGCCTATCCACCACAGGCCCAGCGCCATCGGGATGCCGTAGCTCACGTTGACGACCAGCTGCATGCGCAGGTACTGGCCAATGCGGGTCGAGGCCTCGTCCAGCGCGTCGGTGGCCATGTGCATGTTCGGCCCCATCAGCCGGATCAGGCGGTCCTGCAGGTCGCTGCGGTCGAGCAGGATCAGGATCACGAACAGCAGCACGATGCCCACCATGGCCACCGGCTCGCCCAGCCGGGCCAACATCTCGGCGGCCTGCTCCAGCGGCCGGTTGGCCGGCGGCTGGATCTCCACCTTCTGCACGCGCGCCGGCCGCGCGGGCGCGGCGCGGCCCGAGGCATCGGGAGGCGCCACCTTGGCGATCTCGGTCTCGACGGTGTTGAACACCTGCCGCGCCCCATCGAGCACGCCGGGGCCCTGCGCGTAGACCCGCAGGTGGCGCAGCTTCTGGCGGATGGTGTTCTGGTAGGTCGGCAGCTCCTCGCTCAGCTGGGTGACCTGGCTGCCCAGGTACAGCACGCCCGCCCCTATGCTGCCCACGGCCAGCGCCACCACCAGCAGCACGGCCGCCATGCGCGGCAGCCACAGGTGGCGCAGCAGCCGCACCAGCGGATCGAGCAGAAAGCCCAGCAGCGAGGCCAGCGCCAGCGGGATGAGCAGGTCGCGCCCCACATAGAGCGCCAGGATGACCAGCGCCCCGATCACCAGGCCCACCATCAGGCGCACCCCGGGCACCAGCGACGACAGCTGCGCCAGCACCTGCTGCTGGCGCGGCTGCGCCGTGCCGTCCCCCACGGCGGCACGATCCTCGGTTTCCTGGCTGCCCGGCTCCAATGGCATCTATCCCTCGCTTCCCTGCCCGGTCGTCGTCCGGGCCAGCAAGCATATTAAAGGGCCTGCGGGGCAGGCGCCATGTCAGCGGGCATTGGATACGGATGACGGATCAGGGCGCGCCGAGCGGCCGCTTCAGCTCATCCAGGTAGCGCGTGCGAGCGGCCACGCCGGTGTTCGCGAAATCGGTGAACACGCCATCCACGCCGGCGCGGTAGAACGCCAGGTATTCCTGCACCGGATCGCCCTGGTAGGCGCCGGCCAGGTATTTCTTTTCGTTGCGGAAGGTGAAGACATGCACGAACAGCCCGGCCTTGTGGGCATCGGCGATCAGGCTGGTGGGCTCGACCGTGTTCACGTCGGCCAGGCCCGCGCCCTCCTTGTACGGCACGGCGCGCAGCCGCATGGCCTGCGGTTTCCAGGGGCCGATGCCGTCGGCATAGGTCTTGATCTCGGCCAGGCCCTGGGGCGTGAGCATCTCGCCGAAGTAGCGGCCGTCGCCAGCCAGCGTCCAGCTATAGGGACGCGCGCTGACGAAGTTGTACTGGTCGTCCGTCTTGTAGACCATGGCGCCGCTGCGGTAGTCTACGTCGTTGCCATCCACCAGTTGCACCACGCGCGTGTTCAGCCCGATGGAGCGCATGTACTTGAGGCTGGCCGGGTCGAAGCTCTGCACCAGGATGGGTGCATCCTTGCGGTTGAGGTTGTTGTCCTTGACCAGCTTGACGATGGCATCCTCGAACGGGTGCTCGCCACTGCCGCAGCCGTTGGCGATGGCCTGCTGGTTGTTCCAGTAGGGGTTCTTCGCCTCGGGGTAGACCGTGATCGTGCGGCCGGTGGCGGCGCTCTTGGCCTTGGCGATATCGATGATCTCCTGCATGGTCATCACCGGGAACTTGCCATTCAGCTCGGTCGGTCGCTCGTTGCGGGCGTCGTACGTGGTGCCGCCAATCCACTGCTTGAGTTCGGCCGCGGTGAAGTCGGTGATGGACCAGTCGCCGGTGTGGTCCTCGCCGTCCACCACCAGCGACTTGAGCACCGACTTGGGATCGTTCGGATCGGTGCGGTCGCTCAGGTAGGTGGCAGGGCCGCCATAGGTGGCCAGCGAATACTTGACGGGCACCTCGACGCCGGGCACGGTGCGCTTGCGGGCCGCCACCGAGGCATTGGTCTTGGCGACCTCGGCGATGTTGGTGTTGTCGCTGAGCCAGGGGTTGTGGCGCGCCACCAGCACGCAGTCCTTGCTCAGGTGCAGGTCCTCTTCCAGCGAGTCGGCGCCGGCATCGGCCGCGGCCTCGTAGCCCGGCCGGGTCTGCTCGGGGTACAGCCCCGGCAGCCCGCGGTGGCCGACGACCAGCGGCGGCTTGCCGTCCAGCGTGCGCAATTGCGGGCTGCTGCCGTCGCCGCCCCCGCAGGCGGCCAGCAGCAGCGATACGCCCACGGCGGGCCCGGCCAGCTTCAGGCCGCGTGCTGTTAGGGATTTTGAATGGGCCATGACACAGGTATTAAAAATGAAAGATGCTGCATTGTTCAGTTGCAACATGTCAATCCGGTGACGGCACCAGGCTGTATCCATATGTCAGGAGAATATGTCAGGAGATTCAGCCGCACAGGTGCGGCGCCATCAGCGCACCGAACCAGTCTATGAAGGCCGCGAGCCGGCGCGAGCGATGGCGGCGGTGTGGGTACAGCAGCGACACTGGCATGGGCGCGGCGCGGTGCCCGGGCATGACCTCGGCCAGCCGCCCCGCATCGAGCAGGTGCTGCACGTCGTAGCGGGGGATCTGGATCAGCCCGAGCCCAGCACGGCAGGCGGCGATATAGGTCTCGACATTGTTCACCGCGACCCGGCTGGCCAGCTCCACGGTCTGCAGTTGCCCTGCGCCATCGACCCACTCCCACGGCGCGCGCCGGCCCGCCTGCGGTGCACCGTAGCCGATGGCCAGGTGCCCGTCGGGCAGCTCGTCGGGATGCAGCGGCTCGCCATGCGCCTGCAGGTAGGCCGGGCTGGCGCAGTTGATCAGCTCGATGCAGCCCAGCCGGTGCACCACCAAGCTGCTGTCGTCGAGCATGCCTATGCGCACCACACAGTCCACGCCCTCCTCCACCAGGTCGATGGCCCGGTCAGTGGAGCCCACATGCAGCTGCAGCTGCGGGTGCTGCGCCAGCAGGCCGGGCAGCGCCGGCGCCACCAGCCGCCGCGCGATGCGGCTGGGCAGGTCCACGCGCAGCTGGCCGCTGACCTGGCTGCGGCTGGTGTGAAAGAGCTGGTCCACGTCCTCCAGCTCCTGCAGCAAGGGCTGCAGCCGCTGCATGAGGCGCGCGCCGTCGGCGCTGAGGCTGACCTTGCGCGTCGTACGGTGCAGCAGGCGCACGCCCATGTGGGCCTCGAGCTGCTGGACGGCAGCGGTGACGCTGGCGCGCGGCAGGTCCAGCGCCCGGGCGGCCTGGATGAAGCTGCCCTGGTCGGCCACCTGCACGAAGATGCGGTACTGGTCGAATCGATCCATGCGCGCCATTGTGCAGCGCCGGCGGCTTACTTGGTGGTGTAGCCGCCGTTGATCAGGATGGTCTGGCCGGTGATCCACCAGCCATCGCTCACCAGGTGGCGGATGAAGGGCACCACGTCCTCGATGTGCGTGAGCCCGGTGAGTGAGAACGGCGACAGCGCGGCCGCCGTCTTGTGGTAGGCCACGGCATCGGCGCCTTCGGCGGGGTAGAAGAACGGCGTGTCCATCGGGCCTGGGCCCACGGCGGTCACCGAGATGCCGCGCGCACCAAACTCCTTGGCCGCCGCGCGGGTGAAATGCTCCACCGGCGCCTTGGTGCCGGCGTAGGACGCATAGAACGGCGTGAACGCGCCCAGCAGCGAAGTCACCAGGGTCACGACCTTGCCGTTGTCGTTGACGTGCCTACCGGCTTCCTTCAGGAAGAAGAACGCGGACTTGCTGTTGACCGCCGCCATCTCGTCGTATTCGGCCTCGGTGATGTCCACCAGCGGCTTCTTCTGCACCTTGCCCACGGTGTTGATGGCGATGTCGGGACGGCCCACCGCGGCGATGGCGTCGGCGAACAGCTTTTCCATCGCGGCGGCGCTGCTCAGGTCGGCCTGCAGCGCCACGCCCTGGGCACCGGCGGCCTCGATGGCGGCTACCGTCGCATCGGCATCGGCCTTGGAGGAAGCGCTGTTGTAGTGCACTGCCACGGCCTGGGCGCCCTGGGCCGCCAGGTCACGGGCGATCAGGCCGCCGAGGTTCTTGGCGCCGCCGGCGATCAAGGCTACCTTGCCGCGAATCGAATGGTCTGCCATGGGTATCTCCTGCTTCGGTTGCTAAAAGCCGGAGTCTACGCAGCACTATCGATGCAATAAAGACGATAGATGTGGATGGATTGTCCAGGAAATCCACCCAATCCCCGCCCTGCGCCCTACTTGTGGCTGAGCCTGCGCACCGCCCAGTCGCCCAGGCTCTGGATCACCTGCACGAACAGGATCAGGATCAGCACCACGGCCAGCATCACGTCCGGCAGGAAGCGCTGGTAGCCGTAGCGGATGCCGAGGTCGCCCAGGCCGCCGCCGCCGATCGCGCCGGCCATGGCCGAGTAGCCGGTCAGGCTGACGAAGCTGATCGTCAGGCCCGCGACGATGCCGGGCATGGCCTCGGGCAGCAGCACCTTCCAGACGATCTGCCACGAGGTCGCGCCCATGGCCTGGGCGGCCTCGATCAGGCCGTTGTCCACCTCGCGCAGCGAGGCCTCGACCAGGCGCGCCACGAAGGGCGCGGCCGCCAGCGTCAGCGGCACGATCGCCGCGGCCGTGCCAATCGACGAGCCCACGATCAGGCGCGTGAACGGGATGATGGCCACCAGCAGGATGATGAAAGGCGTGGAGCGCACGGCGTTCACCAGCCAGCCCACGATGCGGTTCAGCGGGCCGTTCTCGAGCACGCCGCCGCGGTCGGTCAGGCGCAGGAACACGCCCAGCGGGATGCCGATCAGCGCCCCCGCGATGCCCGAAATACCGACCATGATGAGCGTCTCCCACAGCGAGGTGGCGAACAGCTCCAGCATCATTTCCGAAAAATTCTCAAACATGCTTGCCTCCGCCCTCAGTGGTTGACTTCCTGCACCTGCACGCCGCTGGCCTGCAGCGCCACGATGGCTGCTTCCAGTTGTTGCTGGTCGCCGCTGGCGTAGACCGCCAGAAAGCCGAAGGTCTGCTCCTGGATCTCATCGACCTGGCCGTTGAGGATGCTCAGGTCGAGCCCGAAATCGCGGATCAGCCGCGACAGGATCGGCTGGTAGGCCTGCTCGCCGGCATAGGACAGGCGCAGCAGCTTGCCACTACCGTGGCTGCGCTGCGCCTCTAGCGCCCGCACGCGCTCCATCACGCTGGCGGGCAGCTCCTGCGGCACGATCTCATCGATCAGGCTCCGGGTGATGGGCTGCTGCGGGCGAGTGAACACATCGATCACCGAACCCATCTCCACCACGCGCCCGGCCTCCATCACCGCGACGCGGTCGGCGATCTGCTTGACCACCTGCATCTGGTGCGTGATGAGCACCACCGTCAGGCCCATGTCGCGGTTGATCTGCTTGAGCAGCGCCAGGATGGCGCGCGTGGTTTCCGGGTCCAGCGCCGACGTGGCCTCGTCGCTCAGCAGCACCTTGGGGTGGTTGGCCAGTGCGCGGGCAATGCCCACGCGTTGCTTCTGGCCGCCCGACAGCTGCGCCGGAAAGCGGTCGCGCAGCGCGGCCAGCCCCACCAGGTCGAGCAGCGGCTCGATCCGCTGCCGGATCGCTGCCTTGTCCATGCCGGCCAGTTCCAGCGGCAGGGCGGCGTTGTCGAACACGGTGCGCGACGACAGCAGGTTGAAGTGCTGGAACACCATGCCGATGTCGCGCCGCGCCTCGCGCAGCCGGGCGTCGCTGAGCTGCGTGAGGTCGTGGCCGTTGACGATCACCTGCCCGGTGGTCGGGCGGTTGAGCAGGTTGATGTTGCGCACCAGCGAGCTCTTGCCGGCGCCGCTGCGGCCGATGATGCCGAACACCTCGCCCGCGCCGATCGCGAGGTCGATGCCGCGCAGCGCATGCACCGGCCCATGGGGGCTCGGGTAGGTCTGGGTGATACCTTTTAATTCGATCATGGAAACAAACAACAAGGCGCCGCGGACCAGGCCCGGCGCCTTCAAAAGAAAAGCAAGGCGGCACTGTAAGCCACAGCGGCCCAGCTGCCAAAGAATGAAATTTTAGTTCTTTGGTACTTCGAGTTATGAGGCAAAGGGATTTTGCTGCGCGGCGCAAGCAAAAACGGCAACCCGGAGCCTCCGGATTGCCGTCGTCACGAAGCGCCGCGGACTCAGTTCAGCGGCGTCTTCTTGCCGTCGCGGTACACGTACAGCGTGATCGCGGGGTTCTTCAGGTCGCCGTTGGCCTCGAACTCGATGTTCGCCGTCACACCCTTGTAGTGCGACTTCTTCAGCTCGGGGATGTAGACCTTCGGGTCCCACGAGCCGGCGCGCTTCATCGCGTCGATCAGCAGCATGGTCGCGTCATAGGTGTAGGGGCTATACAGCACGTACTGGCCGGGGTACTTGGCGTCGTAGCGGGCCTTCCAGGCCGTGCCGCCGGGCATCTTGGCCAGCGACAGCGCGCCCTCGGCGCAGACCACGCTGTCCAGCGCCTTGGAGTTCGCCGACAGCTTGGGCAGCTCGGTGGTGCAGATGCCGTCGCCGCCGAAGAACTTGACCTTGGACAGGCCCAATTGCTGCATCTGGCGCAGCATGGGGCCGGCCTGCGGGTCCATGCCGCCGTAGAAGATGGCATCAGGCTTCTGGGCCTTGATGGCGGTGAGGATGGCCATGAAGTCGGTGGCCTTGTCGGTGGTGAACTGGTCGCTGACCACGCTCACGCCCAGCTCGGCCGAGGCCTTCTTGAACACGCCGGCCACGCCCTGGCCATAAGCGGTGCGGTCGTCCACCACGGCCACGCGCTTGACGCCCAGCGTGCGCGCCGAGTACAGGGCCAGGCCCGCGCCCAGCGCATTGTCGTTGGCGATGATGCGGTAGGTGGTGTTGTAGCCGGGCTTGGTCAGGTCGGGGTTGGTGGCCGCGCCGGTCACGTGCGGGATGCCGCAGTCGTTGTAGACCTTGGACGCGGGAATCGTGGTGCCCGAGTTCAGGTGCCCGACCACGCCGGCCACCTTGGCGTCGCACAGCTTCTGCGCCACGGCCGTGCCCTGCTTGGGATCGGCGGCGTCGTCCTCGGCCACCAGCTCGAACTTGACCTTCTTGCCGCCGATGGTCACGCCCTGCGCGTTGGCTTCCTCAATGGCCATGCGGGCGCCGTTTTCGTTGTCCTTGCCGAAGTGGGCCTGCGGGCCGGAGGCCGGCCCCACGTGGCCGATCTTCACCACCACGTCCTGGGCCGACACGGTGCCCACCAAGGCGCCCAAGGCTGCCAGGGCCACGATACTGTGCTTCATCTGCATGGAACTCTCCGCTTTCCGTTATGGTTAAAGAATGGTTGTCGCGTCATGCGGGCGGCGCCGTCGGGGCGCCTGCATCATCGGCCGTCCTTCAGCTCCTGCTGCACGGCATCCCCCACGGTGTCTCGCACGACTGCTTCTATTTTTTCACTCAGGGGCGCAAGCATAGCCTGTGTGTGCTGTCGCACCAAGTCCTCGATGGCGCCTGCCAGCTGCGCCTGTAGCGCGGCCTGCACACGCTGCAGCACGCGCTGCGTGAGCTGCGCCTCGAAGTCCTCTGCTAAATTGATAGCTGCTGGCGCTTGTTCCTCCTGGGCTGGAGGCATATTTGGCTGAAAATCCTCGGCTGCGGGCGGTGCCGGCGCCTCGGCGGGCTCGGCCCAGCCGGCGCGGCTGGTTCGGGTCTGGGCCAGCGCCTCGTCCGGCGGCAGGCTGCTGGCGCCCATCGACGCCTCGGGCTCGTCGCCCTCCGCGCCCTCGTCGAAGGCCACCACCTCGGTCAGGGTCGGGACGAATTTCGGTGGAATCCTCGGCTCCATGCGATTCACTCCTGCGCGTCCGGGCGCATGTCCAGGTCGTGCCGCTCGATGGCATGGCCGCCGGCCTGGTAGGCGCGCCAGCGTTGCCGGGCGGCGCTGCGGTCTTCCTCGTCCTGGGCGCTCACCACTTCGATGACGCGCTCGAAGCGCTCGAAACCCGCCGGCGTCGCCGCCTGCAGGTTGAGCAATACCTGGTGGTGCGGCAGGCGCTCGTCGAGCTTCTGCGCCAGCACCGTGGGCGAGGCCTGCAGCACCTCGGGCGCGGCATCGGCCAGGCAGTGCGCCAAGAACTGCGAGCCGCCGCCAAAGGCCCACAGCCGGTCGCTCAGCGCTGCGGCCACATCGGCATCCGCGGTCACCACCAGCGGCACCTCCATGCGCTGCAGCTTGCGCACCAGCTTGCAGGTGTACAGCAGCTTGTCCGGGACGTTGAAGTGGAAGGCGACGGCCGTATCACTCATGCCTTGCCCGGGTTCGCACGCGCCACCAGGTAATTCACTAGCAGGCCGACGGGCCGGCCCGTGGCGCCCTTGCTGGCGCCGCTCTTCCAGGCCGTGCCGGCGATGTCGAGGTGCGCCCACGGGGTGTTCTCGACGAAGCGCTGCAGGAACTTTGCCGCCGTCACCGCGCCCGCGGCCCGGCCGGCCACGTTGGCCATGTCGGCGAAATTGCTCTTGAGGCCCTCGCCGTACTCGTCGTCGAGCGGCATGCGCCAGCACCCGTCCTGCGCGGCGTCGCCGGCCTGCTGCAGCGCGGCTGCCAGCTCCTCGTCGTTGGCGAACAGGCCACTGCGCTGCGCGCCCAGCGCGATCACGCAGGCGCCGGTGAGCGTGGCGATGTCGACAATGGCGGCCGGCTTGAAGCGCTGCGCGTAGGTCAGCGTATCGCTCAGCACCAGGCGGCCCTCGGCGTCGGTGTTCAGGATCTCGATGGTCTGGCCGCTCATGCTGGTGACCACGTCGCCCGGCTTGACGGCGCGGCCGTCGGGCATGTTCTCGCAGGCGGGGATCAGGCCCACCACATTGATGTTGGGCTTGAGCAGCGACAGCGCCTTGAAGGTGCCCAGCACGCTGGCGGCGCCGCTCATGTCGAACTTCATCTCGTCCATCTCGGCGGCCGGCTTCAGCGAGATGCCGCCGGTGTCAAAGGTGATGCCCTTGCCGACCAGCACATAGGGGGCCTCGTCCTTGGCGCCGCCCTCGTAGTGCAGCTCGATGAAGCGCGGCGGCTCGGCCGACCCCTGGGCCACGGCCAGGAAGGCGCCCATGCCCAGCTTCTCGATGTCCTCGGTCTTGTGGATCTTGCAGCGCAGGCGCTTGCCGTTGGCCAGTTCCTCGGCCGCTGCCGCCAGCATCTTGGGCGTCGCGTAGTTCGCGGGGCGGTTGGCCCACTCGCGCGCCAAGCCCACGCCGGCCAAGGTGGCGCAGGCCAGGTCGAACGTCGCGCGCAGCGCATCGGCACCCGGCGTGCCCAGCGTGCAGAGCACTTCCTTCTCGGCCTTGGCGGACGGTTTGCTGGTGCGGTAGACATAGAGCAGCTCGCCCACGCACTGCACCGCGGCCTGCACGGCCTCGGGTACCAGAGCGGAGGCTGCGGCCATCAAGACCGACTTGGTGCTTTCCAACTGCAATAATGACGCCACCGCGCCGAGGCCCTGGCGCATGCCCTTGGCCTTGCCGTCGCCAATGCCCACCAGCACCACGCGGCGCGCCGCGACGGCAGGTACCTGGTAGAGGTGCAGCGTCTGGCCGGCCTTGGCATCGAAGTCGCCGTTCTTCTGCGCATGCGCCGCCAGCACGGAGAGCGGATCGCTGCTCTTGGGTGCGTTGGCCGGAACCAATACCAGCAGCAGATCGCAGGCTTGTGATGCGGCAGCCGCCAGGTCCAGGTTTTTCAGATCAAAATTCGTCATCGAGGTCATCCTTCTCGCCAATGTTATTCGATTCGTCCATTCGCAAAGAGCTTTCACGCAGCTTCGGCGCCACTTTGGTGGTGATTGTGACCATCGTGATGACCATGATGCTCATCCGCGTGCTCGGGCTGGCGTCCAAGGGCCGCGTCGACCCGTCCGACGTGCTGCTCGTCATGGGCTACACGGTGCTGGGCCAGTTGTCGACCATCCTGAGCCTGTGCCTGTTCGTGGCCGTGGTGGCGACGCTGTCGCGCATGTACCGCGACAGCGAAATGGTGATCTGGTTCAGCGGCGGCCAGAGCCTGACGCAGTTCCTGCGGCCGCTGATGCGCTTTGCCTGGCCGGTGCTGGCCGTCATCGCGGTGCTGTCGCTGGTGGTCTGGCCCTGGGCCAACCAGCAGATCGTGCAGTTGCGCACCCAGTACGAGCAACGCAGCGACGTGGACCGCATCGCCCCCGGCGAATTCCAGGAATCGGCCGACGGCTCGCGCGTGTTCTTCATCGACCGCGAGCGCTCGTCCGACACCGAGGCCAGCAATGTCTTCATCGTGACCTCGGAGCGCGGCAAGGACACGGTGACCAGCGCGCAGTCGGCGCACCTGGAGGTGCAGAAGGACGTGAAGATGGCCGTGCTCAACAACGGCCAGCGCATGGAGACCGATGCCGCCAAGCCCGGCCTCAAGATCAGCGAGTTCCAGGAATACGGCACGCGCGTAGGCAGCGCTTCGGCCAGCGACTCCAGCGACGAGGTCACCAAGGTGGTCTCCACCATGGACCTGATCGCCAAGCCCTCGCCTGCCTTCATGGGCGAGCTGGCCTGGCGCCTGGGGCTGGTCGTGGCTGCTATCAATTTTGTTATTCTCGGGCTGGCCATGGCCAGCGTGAATCCGCGCGCAGGCCGCAGCAGCAGCCTGATGTTCGCCCTTTTCGCCTTTATCGTGTACTACAACCTGATGACGTTCGCCCAGAACTGGATCGCCGCTGAAAGAACCACGCTGGCCACGTCCTTCATCCTGCTGCATGGCGCGGCATCGGCCGTAGCGCTGCTGCTGCTGGCCGCGCGCAGCCGCCAGCTCAGTGCGGCCCGCCTGCTCGGCCGCCTCTGGAGGCGCGCATGAACACCTTGCGCCGCATGATCTACCGCGACATCGCCGTCGCGGTCGGCTTCGTCACGCTCGCCTTCCTGGCGCTGTTCTTCTTCTTCGACCTGGTGGACGAGCTGCGCTGGACGGGCAGCACCTACACCGCGCGCCATGCCGTGCTGGCGGTGGCGCTCGATATCCCGTCGCACATCTACGAGCTGCTGCCCATCACGGTGCTGATCGGCACCATCTTCGTGATGGCGCGCATGGCCCAGACCTCGGAGTTCACCATCATGCGCACCAGCGGCCTGGGGCCGTGGCGCGCGCTGGGGTTGCTGGCATCGATAGGCGTGGCCTTCGTGGCCCTGACCTTCGTGATCGGCGATTACATCTCGCCGCTGGGCGAGAAGACCTCGGAGCTGGTGCGCGCCCAGCGCCTGGGCCAGCTCTCCACCGGCCGCACCGGCGCCTGGCTGCGCGAGAAGCACGACGGCGGCATGGTCGCCGTGAACGTGGGCGCCATCGGCACCGATGGCGGGCTGCAGAACCTGCGCGCCTACCGCTTCGACGACCAGGGCCGCCTGACCATGCAGTGGAGCGCCAAGGCAGGCTCGTTCCTGGACGACACCCATTGGCAGCTGAGCGAGGTCACGCAGCGCGTCTACCACATCGACGGCCGCAGCGAGGCCCGCGTAGAGACGCGCACGCTGCCCCAGCTCGACTGGCCCACGCAGATCACCCGCAACATGGTGGCCGCGGCCGTGCTCAAACCCGACCAGATGAGCACCTACGACCTGTTCCAGTACGTGCGCCACCTGCAGGCCAACGGCCAGACCACGCAGCGCTACGAGATCGAGCTGTGGCGCAAGGTCTTCTACCCCATCAGCTGCCTGGTGATGGTGGTGCTGGCGCTGCCGTTCGCCTACCTGCACTTCCGCTCCGGCGGCATCGCCGGCTACGTGTTCGCCGGGGTGATGGCGGGCATCAGCTTCTTCATGCTGAACAACGTATTCGGCTATGCGGGCAACCTGCAGAACTGGTCGCCAATGATCACCGCCGCGGCGCCGGGCCTCATCTATTCGATGCTGTCGCTGGCCGCATTCACCTGGCTGGTATTGAGACGCTGACAAATCCAGGCTTTTACCTACCTATCGATAGCCCGGGCACAATACACCCCATGAGATTCCTGCACACCATGCTGCGCGTTGGAGACCTCCAGCGCTCCATCGACTTCTACACCCAGGTGCTGGGCATGCAATTGCTGCGCACCTCCGAGAACCCCGAGTACAAGTACTCGCTCGCCTTTCTTGGCTTCGACGGTGGCAACCCGAACCAGGCCGAGATCGAGCTGACCTACAACTGGGGCACGGACAGCTACGAGCTGGGCACGGCCTATGGCCACATCGCGCTGGGCGTGCCCGACGCCTATGCCGCCTGCGACAAGATCAAGGCCGCCGGCGGCAACGTCACGCGCGAGGCCGGCCCGGTCAAGGGCGGCAGCACGGTGATCGCCTTCGTGACCGATCCCGACGGGTACAAGATCGAATTGATCCAGCGCGCCGACGGCGACGCCGGCCAAGGGCTGCGCTGATCCGCACGCCCGCTTTTCGTTGACGGCCGGGCGCAGTTCCCGGCCCTCGCCCTACCGACGGCGCCCATACCAGGGCGCCGCTCTTGTTTCCATCCTCCCCCATGCACAACCACCATTCCGGGCGTGAACTCACGCTGCGCGGCGTTGTCCTCGGTGCGCTGATCACCCTGCTCTTCACCGCGGCCAACGTCTACCTGGGCCTCAAGGTCGGCCTGACCTTCGCCTCCGCCATCCCCGCCGCCGTCATCTCGATGGCGCTGCTGCGCAAGCTGCCGGGCTCCAACATCCTCGAGAACAACATCGTGCAGACCCAGGCCTCGGCGGCCGGCACGCTGTCGTCGGTGATCTTCATCATGCCGGGCCTGCTGATGCTGGGCTACTGGGCCGGCTTTCCGTTCTGGCAGACCGCGCTGGTCTGCGCGGCCGGCGGCATCCTCGGCGTGCTCTACACCGTGCCGCTGCGCCGCGTGATGGTCGTGCAGAGCACCCTGCCCTATCCCGAAGGCGTGGCCGCGGCCGAGGTGCTGAAGATCGGCCACCAGCATGACACGGGCAAGGCCGGCGGCGGTGAAGCCGCGCAGGGCATGAAGGCCCTGCTGGGCGGCAGCCTGGTGGCCGGGCTCTATGGCCTGTGCAGCTCCGGCTTCCGGATACTCGGCGAGGGCTTTTCCAGCTGGATTGGCGCGGGCGGCATGGCCTTTCGCGTGGCCACCGGCTTCTCGCCGGCGCTGCTGGCGGCCGGCTACCTGATGGGCGCGGCCGCGGGCTTCGCCATCATCACCGGCGTGCTGCTGTGCTGGTGGCTGCTGGTGCCCTACCTGGCCAGCCTGGCCACGCCCGCCGCGGGCCAGGCCCTGGCCGACCTGTCCACCCAGGTCTGGAGCAAGCAGGTGCGCTTCATCGGCGCGGGCGTCATCGGCGTCGCCGCCATCTGGACGGTGCTCAGCCTGCTCAAGCCCATCGCCCAGGCCATGCGCGCCAGCGCGCGCAGCACGGCGGCGCCGACGGCCACCGGCTCGGCCCGGGCCGACCGCGACATGCCCGTGGGCGCGATCGCGGCGCTGGCCGCCGGCGTGTTCATCGTGCTGCTGGCGGTGTTCCACCACTTCCTCGCGGCAGGCGCTCCGGGCCTGTCGGTGGCCGCGCACTGGGGCCTGAGCCTGCTGTGCGTGGTGTTCGCCTTTGTCTTCGGCTTCATGATCGCGGCCGCCTGCGGCTACATGGCCGGCCTGGTGGGTTCGTCCAGCAGCCCGATCTCGGGCATTGGCATCATCGGCGTGATCCTGATCTCGCTGTTGCTGCTACTGGTGCGCTGGCTCGTGCCCGGCGCGCTCGAAGGCCTGGCCGGCAAGCCGCTGGTGGCGCTGGCGCTGTTCGCCACCTCGGTGGTGGTGGCGATTGCCGCCATCTCCAACGATAACCTGCAGGACCTGAAGACCGGCTACCTCGTGGGCGCCACGCCGGCCACGCAGCAGTGGGTGCTGGTGATCGGCTGCATCGTCGGCGCCCTGGTGATCCCGCCGGTGCTGGAGCTGCTCTACCACGCCTACGGTTTCATGGGTGCGCTGCCGCGCGCCGACATGAACCCGCAGCAGGCGCTGGCCGCGCCGCAGGCCACCTTGATGACGGCCGTGGCCAGCGGCATCTTCGACGGCAGCCTGGACTGGAACATGATCCTCACCGGCGTGGCCATCGGCGCGGTGTTCATCGTCGCCGACCAGGCGCTGCGCCGCAGTGGGCGCGGCGCCATGCCGCCGCTGGCCGTGGGCCTGGGCATCTACCTGCCGCCGACCATCGGCGTGACGCTGTTCATCGGCGCCATGCTGGGCTGGTGGATCGAGGGCCGCATCGCGCGCGCCAAGGCCGCCCGGCCCGACGGCGCCGCCTGGGCCGAGCGCGCGCAGCGCACCGGCGTGCTGGTGGCCTCGGGCCTGATCGTGGGCGAGAGCCTGATGGGCATCGTGCTGGCCGCGGCCATCGGCCTGTCGGGCCAGGGCGCGCCGCTGGCGCTGGTGGGCGAGCATTTCGAGCCCACGGCCCAGTGGCTGGGCCTGGCCTTCTTCGCGGCCGTGTGCGCGCTGATGGCCCGGCGCGTGCTGCGCACCGCGTAGCGCACGCCTCTCCATAACAAAAACGGCTGCCTCGGCAGCCGTTTTTTTATGGTTTTTTGGCCTCCAGGCCAATACCATCAAGCGCGAGCAGCTATCAATTTTGCATCAAGCCTTGCGCGGCAGCGCCGCCGCCTCGCGCGCCAGGGCGGTGACATGGTTCCAGTCGCCGCGCTCCAGCGTATCGGTGGGCACCAGCCAGGAGCCGCCGACGCAGACCACGTTCTTCAGCGCCAGGAATTCGGGCGCGTTCGCCGGCGAGATACCGCCCGTGGGGCAGAAGCGCACGTCGCCGAACGGCCCCTGCCAGGCCTTGAGCATGGCCAGGCCGCCCGCCTGCACGGCCGGGAAGAACTTCAGCTCGCTGAAGCCGTCGGCCTGCGCCATCATGATCTCGCTTCCGGTGGCCACGCCGGGCAGCAGCGGCAGCTGGATATCCCGGCAGGCCTGGCCCACCGCGCTGGTATAGCCGGGGCTGACGGCAAAGCGCGCCCCCGCCTGCGCGGCGGCCTTCGCATCCGCCGCATTGCGCACCGTGCCCGCGCCGACGATGGCGCCCGGCACGGCCTTGGCGATCGCCTCGATGCTGGCCAGGCCCTGCGGCGTGCGCAACGTCACCTCGAGCACGCGGATGCCGCCGGCCACCAGGGCCTCGGCCATCGGCACCGCGTGTTCCACCTTGTGCAGCACGATCACCGGGATCACCGGTGCGTCCTGCATGATCGACAACGCTGTCAGTTGTCCAGCCATGTGCAAGCTCCCTCTTCTGCGCTGAGCGCGTGGCGCCGGAATCCGGCAAACAATTCACGACCAAAACCCCGGCCGTTGGCCTGCCGCAGGGCCTGCGGCATCTCGGCCAGGGGGCGCCGGCCCCATTCGGCCGCGTCCACCAGCACTTCCAGCGTGCCGGCCTGGGCGTCGAGACGGATGATATCGCCGTCTTGCACCTTCGCGAGCGGACCGCCCACACAAGCTTCGGGCGAGACATGGATGGCCGCCGGCACCTTGCCGGAGGCGCCGCTCATGCGCCCGTCCGTCACCAGCGCCACCTTGAAGCCCTTGCCCTGCAGCACGGCCAGCGGCGGCGTGAGCTTGTGCAGCTCGGGCATGCCATTGGCGCGCGGCCCCTGCCAGCGCACCACGCAGATCACGTCGCGGTCCAGCTCGCCGGCCTTGAAGGCCTGCTGCAGCGCCTCCTGCGAGTCGAAGACGCGCGCCGGCGCCTCGACCAGGTGCCGGTCCTCGGGCACGGCGCTGACCTTGATCACGCTGCGGCCCAACTGGCCCGTGAGCAGCTTGAGGCCGCCGGTGGGGCTGAACGGCTCGCCAGCCGGGCGCAGCACCGACAGGTCGCCGGACGTGCCCGCGTCGTGCCAGGCGAGCTGGCCACCCTCGACGCGCGGGATGCGCGCAAAGGCCTGCAGGCCTTCCTCGCGCACCGTGAGCACATCGCCGTGCATGAGGCCGGCTTGGAGCAGTTCGCCGATCACATAGCCCGGGCCACCCGCGGCCTGGAACTGGTTCACGTCGGCGCTGCCGTTGGGGTAGACGCGCGCCAGCAGCGGCACCACGCCCGAGAGTTCGGAGAAGTCGTTCCAGTCAATGAGGATGCCGGCCGCGCGCGCCACCGCCACCCAGTGGATCAGGTGGTTGGTCGAGCCACCCGTGGCCAGCAGGGCCACCATGGCGTTGACGATGCAGCGCTCGTCGACCACGTGGCCGATGGGCGCGAAGCGCCCGGCCTTGGTGATGGACAGCACGCTGTGCATGGCCTCGCGCGTGAGCAGCTCGCGCTCGGAATCGCCCGGGTTGATGAAGGCCGTGCCCGGCACGTGCAGGCCCATGGCTTCGAGCAGCATCTGGTTGCTGTTGGCCGTGCCGTAGAAGGTGCAGGTGCCCTGGCCGTGGTAGGCGGCCGACTCGGCGGCCAGCAGTTCCTTGCGGCCCACCAGGCCCTGGGCGGCCTGCTCGCGCACCTTGGCCTTGTCGTTGTTCGACAGGCCCGAGGTCATCGGCCCCGCGGGCACGAAGACCGTGGGCAGGTGGCCGAAGTGCAGCGCGCCGATCAAGAGGCCCGGCACGATCTTGTCGCACACGCCCAGCATCAGCGCGGCGTCGAACACATCGTGCGTGAGCGCTATGGCCGTGCCCTGGGCGATGGCGTCGCGGCTGAACAGCGACAGCTCCATGCCCGGCGCGCCCTGGGTCACGCCGTCGCACATGGCCGGCACGCCGCCGGCCACCTGGGCCGTGGCGCCGAGCTTGCGGGCCTCGTCCTTCAGGATGTCGGGGTAGCGCGCCAGCGGCGCGTGGGCCGAGAGCACGTCGTTGTAGGCGGTGACGATGGCGACATTGGGCGCCTTCTGCTCGACGATGCGGAACTTGTCCGCGCCCGGCAGGCCGGCAAAGGCATGGGCCACGTTGGCACAGCCCAGGCTTTGCGCGCCGGGCGGGCGCGAGGCCATCTCGTCCACCAGGGCCAGATAGTCGCTGCGCGTGGCGGCGCTGCGCTCGCGGATGCGGCGCGTGACCGTATCGATAGTCGTGTGGAGTTTCATGTGGGGGTCTTCCTGATTTCTGCGAGGAATAGGCCCTATCGTAACGGTGCGATGGGGCCGGGAAATGAAGGCCTGTGGCTTGTCCGCTTCAGGCGTGCAGCCACTCGCGCACCTGGGCCGTGATCTGCGCCAGGCTGGCCGTGGCGTCCACGCGCAGCACGCCGGGCTCGCCCACCGGGCTTTCCAGCGTCTGGAACTGGTTGGCCACCAGTTCGGGCCCGAAGAAATGGCCGGGGCGCGTCTGCACCCGCGCCAGCGCGGTGTCGTAGTCCAGGTCGAGGAACACGAAGCCCAGCCGCGGCTGGGCGGCGCGCAGCTGGTTGCGGTACTTCTGCTTCAGCGCCGAGCAGGTCAGCACACGCGGGCTGGCCTCGCTGGCCTGCGCCAGCTGCTGCGCCAGCTCGGCGAGCCAGCCCTGGCGGTCCTCGTCGGTCAGCGGGATGCCCTGGTGCATCTTGGCCACGTTCTCGGCCGGGTGGAAGGCATCGCCCTCCAGCAGCTCCCAGCCCAGCGCCTCGGCCACCGCGGCCGCGGCGCTCGACTTGCCGCAGCCGGAAACACCCATCACAACGAGAGCAGTCGGTTTCATCATGGGACAGCGCTATCCTATAGAGGCCAAAAATAAGGCAGAGCGCGCTCTGCCGCGGTTTTCTGCCTGCGAACCGGTAGCGGAAAAAACCGGTTCACAAGCACTTGGATAGCGCTATCATAGTCTGGCTTCAAGCCGATTCCACCTAGGAGAATCCCTTGCCCGACCCGCATCGCGCACCTGTTCCAGCCATCCTGTCCACCGAGAAAAAGGCCCGCCCCTCCCGCGCCAGCGGCCGCGTCACCTTGAGCGATGTGGCCCAGGCCGCCGGCGTCAGCCCCATCACCGTGTCGCGCGCGCTGCGCGGCGAGCGGCGCGTGGCGCCCGAGCTGGTGGAGCGCGTGCAGGCCGTGGCCCAGCAGATGGGCTACGTGCCCGACCCTGCCGCGCGTGCGCTGGCCTCGCAGAAGAGCAACCAGGTGCTGGTGCTGGTGCCGCTGCTGTCCAACACCTTGTTCGTGGAACTGCTCGATGCGGTGCACCGCGAACTCTTTCCGCAGGGCTACCAGACGCTGATCGGCGTGACCCACTACGACCCGGCCGAGGAGGAGCAACTGCTGCGCAGCTACCTGCCGATGCGCCCCGCCGGCCTGCTGCTGACCGGCTTCGAGCGCAGCCTGGCCGCCCAGGCCCTGCTGGACCAGGGCAGCGTGCCCTGCGTGCACCTGATGGAGCTGGGCGATGGTGGCACCGCCTGCACCGTGGGCTTCTCGCAGGCCGAGGCGGGCGCGGCCATGACCCGCCACCTGCTGGCGCGCGGCTACCGGCGCATCGCCTTCTGCGGCGCCCAACTCGATGCGCGGGTGATGCAGCGCCTGTCGGGCTACCGCAGCGTGCTGCAGGCCGAGGGCCTGTACGACCCGCAGCGCGAGCTGCTGTGCCCCGAGCACTCGTCGATGGCGCTGGGGGCGCAACTCTTCATGCAGATCGTGCAGGGCATGCCGGCGGTGGATGCCATCTTCTTCTGCAACGACGACATCGCCCAGGGCGCGCTGCTGCAGGCCAACCGCAGCGGCATCGCGGTGCCGGGCCAGGTCGCCATCGCCGGCTTCAACGACCTGCCGGGCAGCGACCAGATGGTGCCGCCGCTGACCACGGTGCGCACGCCGCGCGGCACCATAGGCACCGAGGCCTCGCGCCTGCTGCTGCAGCTGATGCGCCAGCAGCTGCCCGAGCGCCGCCAGCTCGACCTGGGCTACGAACTGCTCGTGCGCGACAGCACCTGATATCCTCGTTTGCATGCGCCCCATTGCACCACCCCTGCCCCTGGACACGCTCACCGTGGCCACCTGCAACCTGCTGAACCTGGCCCGCCCCCAGCGCCCGTTCTACCCCAACCAGGAGCCGTTCACGGCCCAGCAGTACGAGCGCAAGATCCTGTGGCTGGGTGACCGCTTCCGGGCGCTGAACGCGGACATCCTCGCGGTGCAGGAGGTCTGGGACCTGTCGGCGCTGCAGGGCGCCGTCAAGGCCAGCGGGCTGCACTACCCGACCGTGATCGCACCCGGCGCCGAGGACGGCGACGGCGCCCCCGGCGCCCAGGGCACGCCGCGCGTGGGCCTGGCCACGCGGCTCAAGGTGCTGGCTACGCAGTCATTCACCGACTTTCCGGCCAACCTGGGCGTGGCGGTGCCGGGCATAGGCGTGCATGCCAGGTTCGAGCGCCCGCCGCTGGTGGCCACGCTGGAGCTCAAGCGCGGCCAGCAGGTCACGGTGCTGGTGACGCACCTCAAGTCCAAGCGCCCCAAGTTCCTGCAGGCCGAGAACGGCGAGCCGCTCGAAGACCGCGACAACCCCAAGATAGCCGCACTGGCCTCGCTGCGCTCGCTGATGATGCGCGGCGTCGAGGCCACGGCGCTGCGCTGCCTGGTGATCGACCTGCTGCGCAACACCCGCATGCCGGTGGTGGTGATGGGCGACTTCAACGACACGCCGGACAGCGTCACCACCCAGATGGTGGCCGCCACGTCCGAGGTGGCCTACGACCGCGCGGCGCGCGACTCGGCGCTGTTCAACGCCAGCGACCTGCTCGGCGCCGTGGCGCTGAAGAAGGACGTGGCCTATTCGCACATCCACCAGGGCGCGCCGGCGGTGCTGGACCAGATCCTGGTCAGCGAGGAGTTCGACCCCGCCAGCCGCCATGCCATCGGCGACGTGCGCCGCGTGGACTACTTCAACGACCACCTGCACGAAGGCCACGACCGCACGCGCTCGGACCATGGCTTCGTGCGCGCGCTGCTGCGCCTGCGCTCGCCGCGCAACGGCAATGGCAACGGCGCGACCGAGCCCGCCAGCGATGCGCCGCAGGCATAGCTTGTTGTCATTCTTACGCCCGCTTCCTACGCGCAGGGGCCAGCGGGCTCCCGCATAATCCCGCCAATGGCCTACTTCCGGAGGGTTTTGTGATCCGTAGCACAAAAATCACTGCATCGTTCCTGTCCGCCGACCTCCAGGCGGCAGACCATCTCGTTTCCACGCGCTCCGCGGGTGTGCTCACCGCAGTGGCGCTGGCCGCCCTGCTCAGCGCCTGCTCCAGCACCCCGCTGCCGCCCTGGCCCACGTCGGGCGCCAGGCCCGGCACGGTCGCCACCGCGCCGCGCGCCGGCGGCACGTCGCCGGTGCAGATTCCCGGCGTATCCGGCAATGCCGATGTGGTCAGCAGCCCGGTCGGCACCGTGCCGCTGGAAGCCAGTCCGCTGGGCAGCTGGCAGGAGAGCCCCGGCGTCGCCGCCCGCTTTCCCGACCCGGCCGTCCGCTACGACACGCCCGGCCTCGCCGACGGCCGCAACACCTTCACCACCAATGCCGAGCTGAGCCAGATGCTGCGCCAGATGGTCAATAGCGCCCGCCAGGCCGGCAGCAAGGCCGAGCTGCTGACGGCCGGCACCTCGCAGGAAGGCGCGCCCATCCAGGCGCTGCTGCTGACGCGCGCCGCCGGCACCTCGCTGCAGCAGCTCGACGAAAGCGGCCGCCCCACCGTCATGCTGGTGGGCCAGCAGCACGGCAACGAACCTGCGGGCAGCGAGGCCCTGCTGGTGGTCGCGCGCGAGCTGAGCACCGGCAACCTGCGCCCCCTGCTCGACCAAGTCAATGTGCTGATCGTGCCCCGCGCCAACCCCGACGGCGCCGCCGCCAACCGCCGTACCACGGCCAACGGCATCGACATGAACCGCGACCACCTGCTGCTCAAGACGCCCGAGGCGCAGGCGCTGGCCGAGCTGGTGCGCTCGTACCGTCCCATCGCCAGCTTCGACTCGCACGAGTTCACCGTCGCGGGCCGCTATGTCGAGAAGTTCCAGGGCGTGCAGCGCTACGACGCGCTGCTGCAGACCCCGACCACCGGCAACATCCATGAGTTCATCGCCAAGGCCTCGAACGAGTGGTACCTGCTGCCCATGCAGAAGGCGTTGACCGACCAGGGCCAGAGCACCAACTGGTACTACACCACCACGGCCAAGGCCGAGGACCGCAGCCTGTCCATGGGCGGTGTGCGGCCCGACACCGGCCGCAACGTCAACGGCCTGCGCAACTCCGCCAGCCTGCTGATCGAGACCCGCGGCGTCGGCATCGGCCGCGCCCACATCCAGCGCCGCGTGCACAGCCATGTGCTGGCCATCACCAGCGCGCTGCAGACCACGGCCCAGCGCTCCAAGGACCTGATGCAGGTGCGCTCGTACGTCAGCCGCGACATCAGCTCGCAGGCCTGCAAGGGCCAGTTCGCGGTGGATGTGGCGCAGACGCCCGAGCAGCGCCGCATCATCTTCCTCGACCCCACCACCGGCGAGGACCGCCCGCAGGAAGTGAACTGGAACTCGTCGGTCAAGCTGCGCACGCTGAACACCCGCCCGCGCCCCTGCGGCTATTGGCTGTCGGCCTCGTCGTCCGACGCGGCCGACAAGCTCAGGCAGCTGGGCCTGCAGGTGCTGCGCGTGGCCGAGCCGGGCTCGCTGCTGGCCGACACCTACCACGAGACCAGCCGCCAGAGCGCGTCCCGCGACGACGTGCGCGGCGCCACCACCACCGAGCGGCCGGTCGAGAAGGTCACGGTCAACCTGGTGCGCAGCTCGGTCGACGTGCCGGCCGGCAGCTACTACGTGCCGCTGAACCAGTCCAATGCCAACCTGGCCATCGCCGCGCTGGAGCCCGACACGCAGAGCAGCTTCTTCGCCAACCACATCGTCGACAGCCTGCAGGACGTGGCACGCTCGATGAACAACCCCTCGCTGGTGTACGAAGAGACGGACTGATTCCGACGCACTCTCAAAACAAGAGCTGCCAGCGCTTACTACACGAGAAATTCAATAGAATTTCTATTGCAGTTGCTTATATAGCAAGCGCTGGCAGCTCTTATTTTTGATACCTGCCCTGCATGGTATGCTGCCCAGCCATGCACCGCTCCACCACCAGTACCCTTCTTCTGCGCCTAGGCCGCTGGGTGCTGGCATGGTGGATGCTGTCGCTGGCCGTGGCCACCGCGGCGCCGCTGGTGCAGCCGCAGGCCATGCAGGTGGTCTGCACCACGGCGGGCAGCATCAAGCTCGTGGCCACGTCCGACGACGGCACCGCCACCGAACTGGGCGCCGGCCACCTCGACTGCGCGCTGTGCCTGCCCATGCTGGCGCCGCCGCCGTTCGAGGCGTCTTCCCTTCCCCTGCCCTCGCCGCTGGCCTATGCGCTGCAGCCCGCGCGCGCGGCCCACATCGCGGCCGCCACCGCCGCGCCGCTGTCGGCGCGCGCGCCGCCCGCCTTCCTCGCCGTCTGATTCCCCGTGGGGCCTGTGCCCCGCGACCCGAACGACCAGGCGCCGAGCGAGGCGCCGCGAGGATTTTCATGAGCAAGCTTTATGGAGCACTGCTGTGCGGCAGTGCGCTGCTGCCCTGCCTGTCCGGCCCCACCTGGGCGGCCGCGGATGGCGAAGAAGAGCGCAGCAAGTCGCTGGGCGTGGTCACCGTGCGGGGTGGCCAGCCCAGCTCGCTGCCCACGCAGATTCCCACCACGATGGAGAGCGTCACCCGCGACGAGGTCGACACCCGCATCAACGCCACCGACAGCGAGGACGCCCTCAAGTACCTGCCCAGCCTGCTGGTGCGCAAGCGCTACATCGGCGACTACAACCACGCCATCCTGTCCACCCGGGCCTCGGGCACCGGCAACAGCGCGCGCTCGGCCGTGTATGCGGACGGCATCCTGCTGTCCAACTACCTGGGCAACGGCATCGCCAACGGCAGCAACTACGCGCCGCGCTGGGGCATGGTCAGCCCCGAGGAGATCGAGCGCGTCGATGTGATGTACGGGCCGTTCTCGGCCGCCTATCCGGGCAACTCCGCCGGCGCCGTGGTCGACTATGTGACCCGCATGCCCAGCCGCTTCGAGGCCCATGTGAAGGCCGGCTTCTCGTCGCAGCCCAATGACCTGTACAGCACGCACCGCACGTTCAACAGCTGGCAGACCAGCGCCACCGTGGGCAGCAAGAGCGGCGACTGGTCGTGGTGGCTGGCGCTGAACCGCTCGGAAAGCGACAGCCAGCCGCTCACCTTCGCCACGGCCACCCTGGCATCCGGCGTGCCGGGCGCGGGTGGCACGCCGGTGACCGGCGCGGTGCCGGGGCTCAACACCACCAACAAGCCCTGGTACATCCTCGGCACCGGCACGCAGTACCGCACGGTGCAGGAGCAGGCCAAGCTCAAGCTGGCCTACGACATCAACGCCACGCTGCGCGCCAGCTACACGCTGGGCTGGTGGCGCAACGATGCCCAGGGCCGCTCCGAAAGCTACCTGCGCGGGGCCGATGGCCAGCCGGTGTACAGCGGCAACGTCAATATCGACGGCAGCCGCTACACGCTGGGCCCCACGGCCTTCCCGTCCACCAACGACGCGCAGATCCACACCATGCACGGCTTCGCGCTGCAAAGCCTTACCAACGGCGTGTTCGACTGGGCGCTGAAGGCCAGCCTCTACGACTACGGCCAGGACCGCCAGACCGCCCCCACCACCGCGCTGCCCGGCGCGCTGCAAGGCGGCCCCGGCACCGTGCAGCGCCAGGACGGCACCGGCTGGCACACGCTGGCCGCCCAGGGCACCTGGCGGCCCGACGGCACCGGCGGCGCGCACATCGTCGACTTCGGCACCGGGCAGGATGCCTACAAGCTGCTGATCGACAAGTTCGCCACCGTCGGCGACTGGCAGGGCGGCGTGGCCAACCCGGCGGCGCTGGTCAGCAGCGTGGGCGGCCGCAGCAGCACCCGCTACCTGTGGGCGCAGGACACCTGGCGCTTCGCCCCCGCGTGGACCACGGTGCTGGGCCTGCGCTGGGAGCACTGGCGCGCGCAGGACGGCTACTCGCGCAACAGCGGCAGCGAGCTGGCCTATGCCCGCCGCAGCGAATCGCATGCCTCGCCCAAGGCCGCGCTGGCTTACCAGTGGAGCGCCGACACCGTGCTCAAGGCCTCGGTGGGCCGGGCCGTGCGCTTTCCCACCGTGGGCGAGCTGTACGGCGCGACCTCGGGCGGCGCACTGGCCTTCGTCAACGACCCGAACCTGAAGCCCGAGCAGTCGTGGACCGGCGAACTCAGCGCCGAGAAGGATTTGGGCAACGGCCTGGCCCGCGCCACGCTGTTCCACGAGACGACCCGCGACGCGCTCTACAGCCAGCTCGTGCCCGGCACCACCACCTCGCGCGTGCAGAACGTCGACCGCGTGCGCACCTGGGGGCTGGAGCTGGCCTACACCGGGCAGTCGGTCTTCGTGCGCGGGCTCGACCTGGGCGCCAGCCTCACCTACGCCAACTCCAGGATCGCGGCCAACGCGGCCAATCCCGCCAGCGTAGGCCAATGGCAGCCGCGCGTGCCGCGCTGGCGCTCCACCGCCTACGCCACCTACCAGCCCGACGAGCACTGGGCCTTCACGGTGGCGGCGCGCTACAGCGGGCGCCAGTATTCGGCGCTGGACAACAGCGACGTGAACGGCTTCGCCTACATGGGCGCGAGCAAGTACTTCACCGTCGACCTGCGCGCCCGTTACCGTATCAACCGCGAGTGGAGCGCCGCCGTCGGCATCGACAACGCCAACAACTACCAGTACTGGAACTTCCACCCCTACCCGCAGCGCACCTACCATGCATCGCTGCAATGGGATCTTTGATATTCAAAATAGATAGCTATCCGCGCTTGCTGCATGAGCGCTACAAGCCGATTCCATTCATATTTCACAGGAGCTTGACATGAAACATCTTTCTCTCTCCCTGCTCGGCGCCCTGCTGCTGGCCAGCCTGCCCGCCCACAGCCACGTCACGCTGCCCAAGGGCGGCGCCAATGTCTCCACCAGCTACGACGCCGCCTTCCGCGTGGGCCATGCCTGCGAAGGCGCCCAGGCCACCACGGCCATCCGCGTGCAACTGCCGGCCGGCTTCCGGCTGCAGGAGGCCCTGCCCAAGGCCGGCTGGAAGCTGAGCGCCCCACCCGCCGGCAGCCAGAGCGGCGAGGTCGTGTGGACCGCTGAATCGGCCGACACGGCGCTGCGCGGCAAGGCCGCCGCCGAGTTCGTGCTGCGCGGCACCCTGCCCGACAAGCCCGGCACGCTGTACTTCCCGGTGCGCCAGGTCTGCGACGTGGGCGAGGCCGCGTGGACGCAGATCCCCGAGGCCGGCCAGCCCGCCCCCAAGCAGCCCGCCGCCAAACTGGACGTGCTGCCCGCCAACGTCGCCGCCATCGACGCGGGCGACCCCTGGGCCCGCGCGACCGTGCCCGGCCAGAGCGGCTCCGGCATCTTCATGACGCTGCAGGCGCCGCTGGGCGGCTCGCTGGTGGCCGTGAAAACGCCAGCCGCCGGCATCGCCGAGGTACACGAGATGAAGATGGAAGACAACGTGATGCGCATGCGGCCGATCGCCAAGCTGGACCTGCCCGCGCGCCAGCCGGTGCAGCTCACGCCCGGCGGCTTCCACATCATGCTGATGCAGCTCAAGCAGCCGCTGACGGCCGGCCAGAGCATTCCGCTGACCCTGACGGTGGAAGACGCCAAGGGCCAGCGCCGCGAGCGCACCGTCGACGTGCCCGTGCGCGCGGCCACGGCGACCGCCCCCGCGGGTGGCCACGCCGGCCACCAGCACTGATCCGGCCAAGCCAGCCGAGCCAGGAAGGGCCGCGAATTCAGCGATAATGCGGCCTCTTCATGACTGCCCGTAGCTCAGTTGGATAGAGCAACGCCTTCTAAGCTGCCTATTCAGCAGTGAACGTAAGGGGCTACGTCCGGCCGCGTGAACATTTCTAAATTGCCTGTACGGCAGTGAACGGGCCTGCGCAATAATCTTGCGGGCCGCGATTTTCTACACTGCCTATCCGGCAGCAAACGCAAGGGCGCTGACTGGAGGGGCAGCGCTGGATTTCTAAGCTGCCTATCCGGCAGTGAGCCGAGGGAATATCTCGCGCTTCCACCAGCGATTTTTCTGAGCTACCTAAGCGGCAGTGAACATGCTCTCCCTACCCAGTGGGACAATCATCAATTTTTAAGCGGTCTAATCAGCAGCAAACGGCTTGAGGATTTGAGCCTCAGTTTTTGCCATTTTCTAAGCTGCTTACTCGCCAGCAAACGTCCTCGGCAGTTGGATCAGCGCCATGGCGTCGTCGACCGACCCATGCAACCGACGGTCCCCGTCGGACTCCCAGATCGGTACCACGGGGCGCTTATCCTGCTTCTCCACGATAGCGGGGCCCCCAGCCTTGGGATCGAGATCAGGCCGGTGCATACGGCTCAGCAACGAGAGCGCGTGCAGTTCTGGCTCAGCATGGCATGGCGCCACTACAGCGTCTCTGGGCTCGTCAGTCTCTAACTGTCAAGTGGACATAGTGGGGCGCACTGTCATACTTTGCCATGACCCAGAAGGTTACAGAGCCCTTTTCTGCTGTCACTTCGACGCGTGTTGACCCTCCTCGATCGTTCTGCGAAACGCTCCCCTCTTTGATGCAGGACTTCAACTGATCACGTATCGCTCGATAGTAGGCGCCCATCAATGCTCGGTTATCCTCCGCCTCCCACCGGCAGTACAGCTCACTATGGATGGACGAAGGTGCTCGCCTGATAACGCAAGACGATGCGCCTCGCATTCTTAGAGAAGTGCCATAGGTGTTGTACATCGACCCCGAGTTGGAGACCTCCAGCCCACTACGCACTGAGTCGAAACCATCTAGTGCTGCGCGGAACGCTCCTCGCAATTCTGCGCAAGTGGGAGCCATGGAAGATTTGGCCTCAACAAATGGAGGCTGAGATTCGCACCCCACAACCGTCAGGCACGTGATCGCTGCGAGACAGAGTTTTTGCATTGGGTATTTCAGCATCATCACAACCTCCTGCCCACCTTTATTTACAGTTTCGTGCAGTCAAAAAGCCTGCACTCCTCAGACCTAAGCGCGGGATCTTGCGGTCGCTCCGTCGGTGGTGTCCATGGTGCTGGTGCTGGCGATGGCGATGGCGACGGCGACGGCGACGGCGACCCCATAGCTATATCTACTCCTGCCTGACTTGGGTCATACTGAAATACCATGTCCCCAAAAATAAATTTTGTATCATGAGAAACGCCGGAAGCAGGATGCTGCTGTCCTGCGCGCTTTACGCTAACCACACGCTCCAGAAAAACCCCAAGCTCTTTCCCTGTCACATATCCGTCTTTAACAGCGGATGCCCCGCCCTGAATTCCCTCAATAAAAACAGGGACAAATGAGCTTTGAGAAGGAAGCTCTTCATTTGGCCCACCCGCCGAAATAAATTGCCGAACTGACTTCTTTGCCACATCATCCAAATAACGCCATCGATCATCCGCCCTCGGAGGTCTTATATTTGGCAAATCTGACATTGATTTTGTCGTAAAAATCGCCCCAGAAAAACATGAATCAAATATCGCCAAAAAATGCTTCGCCTGAAATTGACGCATCCATGTATGAAACGAATCCAGAGTGGCACTTTTCGATATAAATTCCGAATAATTTGTTCTCGGATTACCCGCATCTATCGGAACGATATAAGACATCTCATTATCACGATAGGTGTAGCCATGCCCCGAGTAAAAAAAAAGAAGTCGCGCATCTACCTTATCGCCATATTTACCCAAAAAAGCCTGCATTTCATCATATAGTTTTTTTGCCGTCGGCTCATATACTCTAGTTACTTCGAATCCTTGCTTCACCAGTACTTTGCTAACCTCGTCCATTTCTTTCGTTGTATATGACAACTCCCGCCAGCCCGTCTCTCCAGCAGAGTATTTCGACACACTAATCACCAGCGCAGCGCTGCGCCCATATAGTGGCTTCAGCCCACTTTGCGGCCGAATCACGAAGGGCTGCATGCCTTCAGCCTGGAAAATTTTTGTTTGCTGCGCGTCAACTGCGAATGCTACGCATAGCGCAGAAACCACCAGTGCATTTTTCAAAATCTTCTGCATTGACATCACCACCCGCCAACTACATTGCCACTTTGTTTTTTCCAATCTGCCCACTTGACTGCTGAAGTGGCTGGATATTTTTTCAGTTGACGCGACTCCCCCTCTTTTCTCAGTTTGGCATTATTTTTCCATGCCATCTCTCCAAATATTGATCGCACCCCATGATATATTATTTCCACGTTAAATGGATGCACCTCCAAATCCTTCATTGCTTCTTTAAGCGTTTCATCAGCGGTTAATCTACTCCCCTTCTGCATCCAATATAAATAATCATGCACTATTGCCGCATCTGCATAAGCCCCATCCCGCGGCATCAATGACCAAAATGGACGAGGAATACTTGTCAGGTCCGTAACAAACCCTTTCGGCACAGTCACAGAGCGAAGATCAGAAGATAAATTATTTGGCCTCCATATAAGCGGAGCCTGCATATAAAACATGCCGTCACTGAACTTCGAGTATGAACCCGGAGTATCAAATGACCTTGTCACCATTACAGACTCCATCCACTCATCACGCTCAGCCCTACCTTCAGCCCCCCATTCCGGTGATTTATCATCAGCTGCTTTACCAATAGAAAACAACGATCCCCCTCCCAATGCAAATGAGATCTGAATAAGTTGACGGCGATCCATAAAGCACCCCTCACAAATAAATTTAATTGGACATAGTTGAACGAATTTGGTTGCGGATAAATTGTGCAGAATTCTGATTGTCAAAATATGTATCGATAGATTGCCAAGACGTTTTCATTTCGTCAAGACTATGGTTTCCACCATGGGTTGGATGATGCACAACGCCCCACCGAGCCAAACCAAGCAGATACATGCACAAATGAAGGTGCCGGCCTCTACAACTGGATGAACGTCATAGGCTTGCTTCGTGGCACAGCTCCAGAGGAGTCACAACGCCCCCCGAAGGTCACCACGTTCTTTCATTGAGGGGCGGCCACGCCGCGCTCGATGTACACCTGCCGCTTGAGCAACGCTACTGCCGCGTCTTGCCGGACAAGATCCTTTCGGAGTGGACTGCCCCTAGTCAGGTAGACAAATCTCAGCTTCACGCCCGGGCGCGCTCAAACGCTTCGGGATTAAATCCGCCCAGATGACTACAGCCCCCTTTCGTTTTGTGAGCGAGAACAGGCTAGCCGCTTTATTCGGGAGAATCGCTAAGCGGGAAACCGGACACAGGGCTGTGACTGCGGGCCTGCTGATCAATGCCTACGGCCGCGCCATGTCAAAGTAGATGTTGCACGACGCCTTTGAGCCAGCCCGGCTGGCCGCAGCCGACAAAGCAGCCGGCGAGCGAAATGAAGACCTGGCCACCGAGATCCGTGCAATGTGGTTCTACGACCTCCGCTCCAAAGCGGCCGACGACGTTGCCGATGATCGCGGCGAACTCGCGGCCTCCGAGCAACTGGGGCGCATTTCTATCCAGATCACGAAACGGCACTACCTGCGCCACAGCGCGAAGGTCAAAGCTACGAAATAGCGCGGGTCAAAAGCCGGCATAATAACGGGCGGTCATGAAGATGGCCGCCCTGCCGTTGCGGAGCGCTCCGCAATTGGCTCACAAATTGAACTCTGCGATAACGCAGATTATTCAATAAAATCAATCATCTGCCCGTAGCTCAGTTGGATAGAGCAACAGCCTTCTAAGCTGTGGGTCACAGGTTCGATCCCTGTCGGGCAGGCCATCCCCCGCTTTCCAGCCGCGAAAGCCCATGCCGCCACCGGCGGCGCCCGGTCACAAGTATGGTCGCCCCTAGGCCACCACCTCCATCTCGGGCATGAAGATGAATCCCTTGCCGAACACATTGCGCACCGGCAGCACCATGCCGGTGGCCTGCAGGGTCTTGCGCCGCAGGCGGGTCAGCTGCGACTCGACGCGGTGGAAGGCGTCCTTCTCGTGCAGGTAGCCCAGGGCCTGCAGCAACTCAGCCTTGCCGACCAGTTCGCCGCGCGCCGAGACCAAGCGGTGCATCAGCGCCAGTTCGTTGCCGGTGAGCTGCACCGTGCATAGGTTGGGAGCAATCAGGAAGGCCGCCGTGCGCGAGAGCTGCCATGACGGTGCTTCCTCGCCACCGGCATCGGGCTTGCCTTCGGCCGCGGGCCTGACGGTATGGCGCAGGATGGAACGTATGCCGGCCACCAGTTCGCGCGTGTCCGCGGGCTTGACGAAGTACTGCAGCGCGCCGGCGTTGAGGCCGGCAATCCGGCTTTCCAGGTCGCCGCGCGAGGTGAGCACGATCGCCGGTACCTTGCGCGTGGCCAGGCGCTGCACCAAGCTCAGGCCGCCCTCGCCGGGGAGCCCCAGGCCGGCCACCACCAGATCGGCCTTCCTGTGCAGCAGGCTCACATAGAAATCTTCCGCGGACGGCGCCGCCCATGCGTGAAGACCCGCTTCTTCGATGGCGCCGCACATGTCGGCACGGATGCTTTCATCGTCGTCGACGATGGCCACGGTGAATTCGCAGGGAGCAGAAAGGTGCTGCATGAATCGTCCCCACATGGAGCAGGTATTTTTATTCCTACAAATTATAAAAGTCTGGAACAAAAATGTTCAATTCTCACATTTAAAAATAAAGTCAATAAAAGCAAGCGCCTGCGGGTGGTTGGCATGGCCGGAGGTTGCGGTTGTTAGCCGCCAGCGGTGAAAAGGAAGGAGCGTGGCATCGCTGCTGGACGCAGCGCGTAAGCAGGTGCCGCGCGGGCAGCGGGAATCGCTAGGACTCGCTGACGAAGGCCGGCAGCACGCCCTGGCGCTGCGCGGTGGTGACGGCCTGGGTGCGTGTCTGCGCGTCGAAGTGGCGCAGGATGTTGACGACCTGGTTGCGCACCGTGTATTCGCTCACGTCCATGCGCTTGGCAATGGCCTTGTTGCTGAAGCCCTGCGCCATGAGCTTGAGCACTTCGTACTGGCGCGGCGGCAGCGAACCGCCTGCGCCTGCCGGGCGGCCCAACCGGTCTGGCGGCGCCTGCATCGGCTCCGCCCCGCCCTGCTGCCCCAGGCAATGCTGCACCTGGGCGCAAATCACCTCGGGAGCCCAGGCCTTGGACAGGAAGCCGACGGCACCGCTCTGCACGGCCTTGTGCATCAGCTCCTGGTGGTCGTGGCCCGACAGGATCACCACCGGGACCTGCGGCCACCGCTCGCGCAGCCGCGCCATGCCGCTGAGCCCGTCGCAGCCGGGCATGCTGATGTCCAGCAGCACCAGGTCGACCGGTGCATCGAGCGCGACGGCCTCGGCGATGGAGCCGGCCTCGTGGAAATCGGCCTGCACCAGTTCGCTGGTCGACAGCATCATGCGCAGCCCGGTCCTGAACAGGGGATGGTCGTCCACCAGCAGTACGGAGGGCGGGGAGGAAGTCATGAGGGCGCGTTCCATGCGGCTCGGCAATTGGGGCATCGCTGCGGTTTGGGTATGCAGGCAACGTTACACACCAAAGGCGCGAACACCAATAGCGCATCTGCACCAATACTCACCACGCGACGGGAGGTAAAAATTTTAATAGATCAAAAAAGGTAACAAACAGTTGTTTTTGAATATTTTTTTCACTAGATCACTACTCACACACCTCCTCGGTTCTCACTGAATTAGTACATTTGGGCCATTTACATAAGTTACACAAGACACAAAGATGAACAAATGTGAACGCACGGCATGGCTGCGACACATAGGCACCCCTTGTCCCGGGTGATCGCCCGCGGGGCGTTCGCCGAGACCCAACCGAGTGAGGCCCCCATGACACGAGCACCGTTCCTCTTCACCACCGCAGCCCTGCTGTGCATGGCCCCCGCCATCCATGCGCAGGGCTGGCTGGGCGAAACCGTTCCCTGGCAGTTCCAGACCAGCGCCGACCGGGCCAACCGCGCCCTGGTCAACGACCTGGTGGAGAAGAAAAAAGGCGGCTACTACGACTCCTTCCGCAGCACCTACATCACCAACATCGAGCGCCAGGTCAACTGCAACTTCCAGCCCACCGCGGCCGGCAACAGCAACTCGTCCGACCAGGCTTCGCGCGTGGCCTCGCCCGATACCACGGCCACCAGCGGCAACAGCGCCTCCAGCCTGGGCAGCCAGTACCAGAGCACCGACAACCTGGGCCGCGGCGGTGTCTCCAACAACACCCAGGGCAACTCCGGCGCCATCAGCAGCGGCGTGCAGGGCAGCCCGTCGTCGACCACGATGGCGCCCATCAACAGCGATCACAGTAGCGGCCAGCAGGACATGCAGATCGCCCAGAACAACAGCGGCAGCCAGACCACCAGCGTCAGCGGCAGCTCCGCCTGCCAGTTCAGCGCCGGCGGCGCCATCAACTGAGCGCCCAGGGAGACACCATGCAAGACCCCATCCATACCTGCCAGGCTGGCCGGCTGCCGGCCCGCATCGCCAAGATCCACCTGCCCGCGCTGGCCAGCGCCCTGCTGCTCGCCGGCTGCGCCCTGCCCAGCTACCAGCGCGTGCAGATGGCCGAGGACGAGGCCGCCGTGATCCAGGGCCCGAGCCCGCGCCACAACGGCACGCCGCTTGACGGCGTGCTGGCCTGCCTGTCGCACCGCATCGTGGCGCAGAACCAGGGCAAGCCGCCGCTGTCGATCGCCGTGGGCGACATCAAGGACTACACCGGCAAGTACTCGCAGGGCGACGGCAACGTGCTCACGCAGGGCGGCGCGCTCATGGTCTATTCGGCGCTGGGCAAGCTGGGCGGCGCGGTGGAGGTGCGCGAGCGCTTCGACACCCGCGTGGCCGAGCTGGAGTTGGCCTACACCGACCGGCGCCAGCTGGGCGACGGCGGCCAGCATGCGCTGCGCGACGACAAGGGCCAGCGCGCGGTACCGTGGATTCCCTACTACGGCGGCTCCATCCTCAAATCCGACTACTACATCATCGGCGGGCTGACCGAACTGAACTACAACATCCAGTCCGGCGGCATCGAGGCGCAGGTCAACCAGATCGGGCCGCGCTTTCGCGTCTTCACGATGAACGTCGGCGCCGACCTGCGCATCGTCGAGACCCGCACGCTGCGGGTGGTGCGCGCGGTGAGCCTGCAAAAGCAGATCGTGGGCCGCGAGATCGGCGCCGGCATCTTCCGCTTCTTCGGCAGCAATCTCTTCGACATCAACGCCGGCTCCAAGGACCTGGAGCCCGTGCAGCTCGGGGTGCGCACCACGCTGGAGCAAGGCGTGGTCGAGCTGATCGGCGCGGTCACGCAGACGCCGGCGGCGCCCTGCCTCGACAAGCCCAACCCTGGCGAACAGCAGGCCAAGGCCGCACCCGCGGCCGAAGCGCCCGCGGCCGCGCCGGCCGCTCCCCCTCCTGCCCCAACGCCGGCCGCCGCGCCCAGCGAACCGCTGCAGGAGAGCACGTCCGCCGCGCTCACCGCACTGGACGTGGTGTTCGAGGAAAACTCCAGCCGCATCGCCCAGCAATCGTCCACCGCGGCCGAAACCGTGGCCACCCGCCTGCGCGCCGGCCAGGGCGTGCGCATGGCCGTGCTGGCCCGCGAGAGCGAAACCGACCAGAACCCCACCCGCCGCGACGAGCTGACCGATGCGCGCATCCAGGCGCTGCGCGGCCTGCTCGCCCAGCATGGCGTGCCGCCGGAGCAGGTCAACATCATCTGGCGCCCCTCGCCAGGCGACAACACCGTGCACCGCTATGGCGCCGGCTTCCGCCTGCTCGCCAGGCTGCAGGTCGAGCCCTGAACGACCCCGCTTCGCGCGGGCTCCATCCATCACTATCAAAAACATAGCTTTCAGCGCTTGATACATAAGCGCCAGAGGCCGATTTCGCTCAAATTTCCCGTTTCCGCCACCGCTAGTTCCATCGTCAAAGGAGTACGCCATGTCACGCAAACACGCCCCTCTTCCGCGCCTGGCCCCGCTGGCCGCCGCAGCCGCACTGCTGTGCGTGGCATCCGCGGCCACCGCGCAGCAATACATCTCGGTGCCGCAGGTGCAGAACGGCACCACCTCGGCGACAGCGACCTTCACCCCCGGCCCCGGCGGTGCGGTGACGCAGACCTTCAGTCCCACCAACACGACGATCAACAGCAACGGCTTCAACGCCTCGGGCACCGGCAACCAGGCGACCAGCACGCATTTGATCTCCAGCCAGGTGCCGTCCACGCCGACCGTGACCGTCACGCAGACGGTCAACGCGGCCACCTCCGCCACTACCAGCCCCGGCAAGATCGGCATCGACACCACCAACCTGCTGTCGCCGGGCAACGGCGGCAACCGCACCGGAGCCCATGGCACGGTCAACGGCAACAACACCCGCTCCACCGCCACGGCCAATGACAACACCGCCTCGCTGGACCTGCAGAATCCCGCCGGCGTCACGCTGGGCACGCCGGCCACGGTAGGCTCTGGGCAGGCGGCCAACGCCAACGTGACGGCCACCACGCTCGACAACCTGCTCGGCATTGCGCTCACCAAGCGCGCGCAGAGCCTCTTCAGCGACACCTCCTGGTCCGGCCTGGCCCTCGACGTGAACAGCAACAATGCGGCCGCCACGGCCACCGCCAACCAGACCAGCCAGCACCTCGGGATCGACACCGCCGCCGACCTGAATATTTCCGCGCCCGCCGCCAGCAACGTCCTCCAGGTGCAATCGCCCAATGCCAGCGTCGCGGCCGGCAACACGGTCAATACGCTGGGCATCACGCTGGGGCAACAGCTCGGCATCTTCGTTCCACAGGGTCCCAGCGGCAGCAGCTTCAATGTCAATGACAACAGCGCCGCCGCCACGGCACAGGGCAACCAGGTGAGCAATGAGCTGCTGGTCAATGCCTCCAACGTGAACGGCACAGGCGCCGCATCGCCCATGGCTGCGGCCTCCAGTCAGTCGAGCGGCGCCGTCGGCGCCAACAGCAATGTCGGAACCCTGGGCGTGCAGAACAACACGCTGACCTCGGTGAACAACGCCTACGCGGTCAACCAGAACGACGTCACCGCCAGCGCCACCGGCAACCACGGCAGCAACCAGGCCCAGGTCGATGCCTCGGCCGGCATCTCCAACCTGGTGCTCGGCGCCAGCAGCACGCAGGCCAGCGGCGCCGTTGGCGCCAACGCGCAGGTCGGCACGCTGGGCGTGTCCACGGTCGGCTCCGCCGGCGACCGGGTCAACGTCAACCAGAACACGGTCAGCTCCAGCGCCATGGGCTCGTCGGCAGACAACCTGGCCGCAGCCACGGCCGGCAGCGGCGTGACCGGCAGCAGCGTCGGCGCCGCCAACCTGCAAGGCCACGCCGCGGGCAACATCAGCGCCAGCTCCAGCGTGAACACGCTGGGCGCCCAGACCGGGGCCAGCCTGAACGGCAACCAGGTGGTCAACGGCAACAGCGTGCAAGCCAGCGCACAGGATGCCTATGCCCGCAACCGCGCCGTGCTGCAGGCCAGCAGCGCAGTCACGAACGGCACTGCCGGCGCCGTCAACAGCCAGACGCATGGCGACGGCAATGTCAGCGCCACCAGCCAGGTGAACCTGTTGGGCAGCACCACCACCCTGCTGTCCGCGGGCGACACGGCCGTGGTCAACGGCAACGCCGTCGATGCCTCGGCGATGGGTCTGGAAGCCAGCAACCTCGCCGCCGTGAGCAGCGCCAGCAGCGTGACCGGAGGCGTCGCCAACGTGCTCAACGGGCAGGCCCATACCGCGGGCGATGTCAGCGCCAGCGCCAACGCCCCCGTCCTGGGGACCCAGGGCCTGCTCGGCACCGTGAATGGCAACCAGACCATCGCCGGCAACCAGGTGACGGCGGCGGCCCAGGGCATGGCGGCCGACAGCCAGTCCACCGTCCAGGCCGGCAGCTCCGTCACCAATGCCTTCGCCGGCGTGACCAGCGTGCAGACGCATACCAGCGGCAACACCAGTGCCAACAGCTCGGTGGGCGTGTTGGGCCGCAACACGCTGCTGGGCTCCAGTGGCGACATCTCGGTGGTCAATGACAATGCGGTCGGCGCCAGCGCGCTGGGCATGCAGGGCAGCAACCTGGCCTCGATCTCCGGGCTGAGCGATGTGTCCGGCGCCAGCGCCCCGGTGCTGAACACGCAGCTGCACAGCGCGGGCGATGTCAATGCCCGCGCCACCGCCGTCTCTATCGGCACCATCGCCCTCACCGGCAGCCAGAATGGCAGCCAGACCGTCAACGGCAACAGCGTGGCCGCCGATGCCATGGGCTCGCAGGCCGACAACGAATCCACCGTCAAGGCCGGCGGCGCGCTCACCAACGCGGTCGCTACCGTGGGCAACAGCCAGACCCATGTGGCGGGCAACACCATGGCCTTCGCCGGCGCCGGCTTGATCGGCAGCGGTACCGCGCAATCCACCAACGACCAACTGGTGGTGAACGGCAACCAGCTGTCCGCCAATGCCACCAGCCAGCAGGCCAGCAACACGGCGGCACTCGACGGCTCCTCGATCACCGCCACGCTGCCCGCCGGGGCCGCCGTGGCCAACGACCAGGTGCACAACTCGGGCAACGTGACCGCCATCGCGGCCGGCGTGGCGTCCAGCAGCCCCTCGCCGACGCTGGCGGCGCCCGCCATGATCGGCACCACGCGGGGCTCCACCGTCGGCGGCAGCGCCCAAGTGTCTAGCAACGAGGCGCAGGCCAACGCCAACATCAACCTGGCGGCCAATACCGTGAGCCTCAACAGCGGCACGGACCTGGACACGCAAGGCGTCGGGCTGGCCAACACCCAGACCGTGAACCAGGGCGACGCCACGGCGCTGGTTCGGGTCAACTACGGCCTCACCGGCACGCGGGCCGGCGGCAACACCGTAGTGGTGTCGAACAACCACTCGGCATCCGCCGCCAGCCAGAACCAGGCGATCAACACCGTCACGGTGAAGGCCGGCAGTGCGCTGGGCTCGATGGCACCCGCCATCGTCAGCGCCCAGACCTCAAGCGGCGCGACCAGCTCCACCACGCAGACCCAGCTGCTGAGCGGCGTCGGCACGGCTGGCAGCAGCAATGGCGACACCACCATCTCCGGCAACCAGTCCAGCAGCAACGCCCGCGCCAACGTGGCCAACAATGCGCTGACGATCGACTCGGGCACGCTCACCTCCAACCTGGGTGGCTCGCTGACCAACGGCCAGACGAACTATGCCACCGGTGTCGTCACGGCGGTCACCAGCGTGCAGATCCCGATCGGCTCGTCATCGACCAACCAGTCCATGGCTGGCGCCACCACGGTGTCGGGCAACTCGGCCGACGCCCTGGGCGTGGGCAATGCCGCGCTCAACTCGATCGTGGCCAGCGCCGGGACTGCGCTGAACGGTGGTTCGTCGCTGAGCCTGCTGAACGGCCAGTACAACTACGGCGCCATCAACGCCACGACCACGCTGGACGTGCCGGTGTTTTCCAGCGGCAACAGCGGCAACGTCAACGTGGTGAACAACACCGCCACCGCCACGGCGATCGGCAACAACGCGGTCAACCAGATCACCGCCACGGCACTGCCCAGCCAGTTGGTGGCCAGCGTGGGGCTGACCTCGACCCAGATCAACTCGGGCAACGTGACTGCCACCGTGGTCGGCGGCTTCACCAACACCGGTGGCGGCGCCGGCGTCAACATCTCGGGCAACCAGGCGAATGCCGTGGCCGTGGGCAACCGCGCGGTCTCGAGCACCACGATCGGCGTGCAATAAGCGCCGCCTGCCCGCAGCAGCCCACCTTCGGGTGGGCTTTTTGCTGCCCGGAAGCCCCCTGCGCTCAGTTCGCGTAGGCCTCCACGGGCTTGTCGTTCGGCTCGCGCAGCAATTGCTGGAGCGCGGCGCTCATGGGCAGGTTCAGGGACTGGTTGGTGGGCGGTATGGGCTGCATGAACCACTTGTCGTAGATCCTGGCCACCTCGCCGGACTTCATCATCGCCATCAGCGCACCGTCGACCGCCTTCTTGAACCCGGGATCATCGCGGCGGAAAAGCACGGCGATGGGCTCCGATCCCAGCACCTCGCCCACGATCCGGTAGCGCTCGGGCGCCTTGGAGCCGGCGATCAGGCCCGCCAGCAGGTTGTCGTCGATGACGAAGGCATCCGCGCGGCCAGACTCCAGCATCAAAAAGCTCTCGTACTGGTCCTTGCCCAGCAGCGTGTTCAACTGGACGCCATGGTCGCGCCCGAACTTGCGCAGCAGCTGCACCGCGGTGGTGCCCGCGGAGGCGACGATGTTCCTGCCGTCCAGCTGCTTGAACGAGCTGATGCCCGAGTCTGCGCGCACGGCCATGCGCACCTGGCTGACGTAGGTGGTGACGGCAAACGCGACCTCTTTCTGGCGCGCGAGGTTATTGGTCTTGGGGCCGCAGGCGATGTCGATGGTGCCGTTGTTCACCAGCGGCAGGGTGTTCTGCGGCGTCATGGCCATGTATTCCAGCCGGGCTTGCGGCGCGATCCGGGCCAGCGCCTTCTCGCACAGCTCGACGTGGTAGCCCATGTAGCGCCGGTCCGCGCCGGTGGCATAGGACATGGGCGGGGAGCTTTCCAGCACGCCCACCACGACCTTGCCGCTGGCCTGGATCTTGTCGAGCGTGCCGCCCGTGGATTGCGCCGATGCGGTGTTCACCGCCATGCCGGCCAGCACCAGGCCGGCCCAAACGAGCTTCATATTGCCTCCTTCAAGAAATCAGCGAAACCAGGCGCCGCAGCGCGTCACCGGCCGGCCTGCGCGCGGGCGCGGGCGCGGGACTGGAACTCCGGGCCATAGGCGAACACGGCGGGCAGGCCCCCGGTATGGACAAAGACCACCTGGGCCCCGGAAGGGAGATGGCCATCCTCCTTCAGGCGCGGCAGGGCGGCAAACGCCTTGCCGGTGTACACGGGGTCGAGCAGCAGGCCGTCCTGGCGGGCGGCCTGCAGCAGGAAGTCGAGCAGGCCCGGCTCCGGCAGCCCGTAACCCGTGCCTAGGTTGCCGTCGAAGACTTCGACATCGCGCTCGTCCACAGGCGCCTCGACGCCCAGCATGCGGCCCAGTGCGCGGCAATGGGCCTGGATTCTTTGGTGCTGCGACGGTACGTCCCTGCGCACGCTGACACCGAGGACACGGGCCCGGGAGCCCAGCAGGCGCAGGCCGAACAGCAGGCCGGCCTGGGTCTGCCCGCTGCCGGATGCCAGCACCACATGCGTCATGCCGGGCTGCTGTGCCAGCAACTCTTCGGCAGCATGCAGGTAGCCAATGCTGCCCAGCGGCGCGCTGTCGGGTTTCAGCGAAATCAGGTAGGGAACCTCACCGCGCTCGCGCAGCCCCCGCGCCATGGCACTGATGGCGGCATGGGCGCCCTCTTCGTCGTCGGCATCGGGAAAGTGGCTCACCGAGGCGCCGTAGATATCGCTGAGCAGCACGTTGCCGGAATGGCGGTAGCAATCCGTCTCCATGCTTGGCACCCGGTTTTCGAGCTGCACATGGCAGCGCAGACCCAGCTTGGCGGCGACGGCGGCGGTCGCCCGGGTGTAGTTGGACTGGATGGCCCCGCTGACCAGCACCGCCGTCGCGCCCTGCTCGCGGGCTTCGCCAAAGTAGTACTCGAGCTGCCGGATCTTGTTGCCGCCAAAGGCCAGGCCGGTCAGGTCATCGCGCTTGGCGCTCAGCTGGATATCCAACTGCCTGCCGAGGTTCGGCAATGCCTCCAGCGGCGTCGGCGTGAGCGCCAGTGGCACCCTGGGCAGAGGGACCTGGATGCGGCCCCGGTCCTCGGAAAGCAATCCTTGCATGGTGAATCTGATGCACAGCGAATGGGTTCGGGGCATTGAATCACGGATCACTGCGCAGTTCCTGCATGAACATATGCAGGAATGCATAGACCCCCCAGGGCATAAGCAGCCAGGCACCCGCCGGCGGTCAATGGACCTGTTGGCGCAGGAAGCTGGTGAAGCTGCGCAGTGCGTGGTGCGCGATCTCGTGGCGGGGAAAGATCAGATGGCAGTCCCAGCCCATGGGCTCGTCAAGCCGCAAAAGCTGGACGTTGCCCGCCGCCGCAGGCAGGTACCGGGCATCGACCAAGGTCACGCCCGCGCCGCACTCGGCCATCTGGAAGGCGATGCGCTGGTTGCAGGCCTCGATGACCATCGCCGGGGCCAGGCCCAGGCGCGCAAACTGCTGGTCGACCAGCTGCCGGAACGGGCTTTCGGGCAGCAGGCCGATGAAAGGGTGGCTGGCCAGCTCGGCCCAGGTGACGACGCCGGACTGGCCCACGCGAAAGCCCGCGGGCGCCACGGCGACCACCGACCTGCGTTCGAGCAGCGAGCTGCGGACATCGGTGCGCCCCTCGGCGCTGGCCCCTATCCCCAGCTCGAAGCGCCCGGTGCCGACCTCGTCCATCACCCGCGCCATGCCGCCGGCCTCCACCTCGAAGCGGAGATGGGGATGGAGGACGGAGAAATGGCCCACCGCCTTGCCCACCAGCGTGTCCAGAAAAACCGGCAGGCAGATGATGCGGATGCGCCCCAGCTGCTGGCTGCGGATGGCGGTGGCCGTGCGGCCGATCTCCTCCAGGCCGTCGGACATCTTCTCGACGATCTCGAACAGCCGCAGCGCGTCGACGGTCGGCTTCATCCGGTTGCCGTCCCGGGTGAAGAGCACGAAGCCGATTTCTTGCTCCATCGCGCTGATGGAGCGGCTCACCGAGGACTGCGACACCTCCATGGCGTGCGCGGCGGCAATGGTCGAGTGCAGCAGCATCACATGCCGGAAGCACTCGACGTGCCGGAAGCTGAGCTGGGGCTTGCCGTGGGTCAAAGGGGTCTCCAGCCGGGGACGTGCTTCATGCCGCCGATCAACCGCCCGATGCCGCCAGCTTGTCCTGCGTCCGGGTGTCGAAGTCGCTGGCATCGTGCCGCTCGTGCAGCTGGCTGGCCGGCTGGCCCGAGACACGGTTGACCATACGGCCGCGCCGTGCGGCCGGGCGCTGCGCGATCTCGTCGGCCCAGCGCAGCACATGGGTGTATTCCTGCACCTGCAGGAACTCGCCCGCCTCGTAGAGCTGGCCCTTGGCCAGCGCGCCATACCAGGGCCACACGGCGATATCGGCGACGGTGTAGTCGTCGCCAGCCAGGTACCGGCTCTCGGACAGGCGCCGGTCCAGCACATCGAGCTGCCGCTTGGCCTCCATCGCGAAGCGATCGATCGCGTATTCGATCTTGGTGGGCGCATAGGCATAGAAATGGCCGAAGCCGCCCCCCAGGTACGGCGCGCTGCCCATCTGCCAGAACAGCCACGACAGGCATTCGGCGCGCGCCGGCTGCTCGGTGGGCAGGAAGGCGCCGAACTTCTCGGCCAGGTACAGCAGGATGGCGCCGGACTCGAACACGCGCACCGGCTCGGGGCCGCTGCGGTCCATCAGCGCGGGGATCTTGGAGTTCGGGTTCACCTGCACGAAGCCGCTGCCGAACTGGTCGCCGTCGCCGATGCGGATCAGCCAGGCGTCGTACTCGGCGCCGGCATGGCCCAGCGCCAGCAGTTCCTCGAGCATGACCGTGACCTTGACACCGTTGGGCGTGGCCAGCGAGTACAGTTGCAGCGGATGCCGCCCCACGGGCAGCTCTTTGTCGTGCGTGGGCCCGGAGATCGGGCGGTTGATGCTGGCGAAGCGGCCACCGTTTTCCTTGTTCCAGGTCCAGACGGCGGGCGGCGTGTAGGCAGGCGAATTCGACATGCAATAAGCTTCAGGAGTTCAAAGACGATGATGATTCTCTACGACTGCGCCACGGCACCGAGTCCCCGCCGCGCACGCATCCTGCTTGCCGAAAAGGGTATTGCCCACGAGACGGTGAACATCGACCTCGCGCGCAGCGAGCAGCTGAGCGACAGCTTCCGCCAGGTCAACCCGCTGTGCACCGTGCCCGCGCTGCGCACCGAGGAAGGCCCCGTCCTCACGAACAACGCCGCCATCGCCGCCTACCTGGAGGCCCACCGCCCCGAGCCGCCGCTGCTGGGCACCACGCCGCTGGAGAAGGCCGAGATCGCCAGCTGGAACTGGCGCATCGAGTTCGAGGGCATGACGGCCGTGGCCGAGGCCCTGCGCAATAGCACGCCCGCGATGGCCAACCGCGCCCTGCCCGGCCCGGTGAACTACGCCCAGATCCCCGAGCTGGCACAGCGCGGCCTGGCGCGGCTGCAGCAGTTCTTCACCACGCTGAACGAGCACCTGGCCGGCCGCGACTACATCGCCACCGAGCGCTTCAGCATCGCCGACATCACGGCCGCGGTGGTCGTGGACTTTGCGCGCGTGGTGCGCGTCAAGCCCAGCGAGCAGCACCCGCACCTCGTGCGCTGGCGCGCGGCGATGGCGCAGCGGCCGTCGATGGCGCTGTGAGCCGCACGCCTATTTGAAATCCCAGTTCCTGGCGTATTCCACGATCGCCGCCTTCAGGAACTCGATGAAGGCCACGGCGGCCGAGGTCGGCTGCCGGTTGGGCGCCCGCACGATATAGAGCGCGTCGCCCACGCCTTTCACGGCCATCCGCTTGAGCACCCGCACCAGCGTGCCGGCCGCCACCGCGTCGGCCACGGCATAGTGGGGCAGCAGCACCACGCCCAGGTCGGCGCAGGCCGCGTCGAAGAGGAACTGGTAGTCGCCCGATTGGATCGCCGGCTGGTGCTGCACCCAGATGGATTCGCCCGTGCCGGACTGCAGCAGCTCGATCCGCGGGCCGGTGGCCAGCGGCGTGATCAGGCTTGCGGCCTTCAGGTCGCCGGGCGTGCGGATGGCCCGGCCCAGCCGCTGCAGATAGGCCGGCGTGCAGAACAGGCCCCATTGGATGCCGCACACCCGGGTGGCGACATGGTCCTCGAACGGCGTCGAGGTGATGTGGATGGCCAGGTCCACCTTGGACGCGACCAGGTCGTGGATCTGGTCGTTGATGACCAGCTTGAGCCGCAGGCCGGGGTAGTCGCGGCAAAAGCCCAGGATCAGCGGCTTCAGGTAGAAATGGCCCAGGCCGGTGGGGATGCGCACCCGGATGTCGCCGCTGACCGTGCGGTGGATCTCGTCGATGCGGCTGCGCGCGGACTGCAACTCGTTGACGGCCTGCAGGCAGTGGGCATACAGGATGCGGCCCGCCTCGGTCAGCTCGACGTGGCGGGTGGTTCGCCGCAGCAGCTGCGCGCCGAACTCCCTCTCCAGCAGGCCCAGGCGGCGCGACACGTTCGAGCGCGTCACGCCCGAGCGCGCGGCGGCATCGGTGAGGTTGCGCGCCTCGGCAATCGCGATGAACAGACGCACCAGATTCAGGTCCATGGCCAGCCTCGTGGGAACAGGCGGGCATCTTATCGCTGGCAGCCGCCTCGATTGTTGACTGGCAATCAACACCCATGGGTATTTTCTGGTGGTTCCGCCTGGCAACCGTGCGTCTTACGATGCACCTCATACCAACCAGCGGCGCCCAGGGGGCCGCTCCAGGAGACCGATTCGTGACCGCTCAATCAACACAGGGCTTTGCGCCGCTGCAAGGCTATACCGTGCTGGACCTCAGCCAGGGCGTGGCCGGCCCCTACTGCGCCGAGCTGCTGGGCCACCAGGGCGCGAAGGTCATCAAGGTCGAGCCGCCGGAGGGCGACTGGGCGCGCCATGTCGGCGTGGCGCAGCAGGGACAGAGCACCCTCTCCACCACCTACAACGCCGGCAAGCAGAGCCTGGCCATCGACGCCAGGCACCCGCGAGGCAAGGCCCTGGTGCTGGAGCTGGCGCGGCAGGCCGACATCGTGGTACAGAACTTCCGGCCCCAGGCCATAGCGCGCCTGGGCCTGGACTTCGCCAGCCTGAGCGCGCTGGGCCTGCAGCCGGTCTATGTCTCGATCAGCGGCTACGGGGCCAGCGGCCCGTTCGCGGACCACCCCGCCACCGACTCCGTGATGCAGGCCGACTCGGGCTTGATGGCCACCAACCGCGATGCCGGCCACACGCCGCAGCGGGTCGGCTTTCTGCTGGCGGACATCGCCACCGGCGTCTACGCCGCGCAGGCCTGCACCGCCGCGCTGCTGCAAAAGGCCCGCAGCGGCCGGGGCGTGCATGTGGAGATCAACCTCTTCAACGTCTGCTGCGCGCTGCAGTCCAGCGTGTTCTCCGAGCAGATGCTGTCCGGCCAGCCGCCGCGCCCCGCCGTGAGCGCACCCAATGGCGTGTTCCAGGCGGCGGACGGGTTCCTGACGATCCTGGCGCTGAACAACGACCAGTTCTCGCGCATCTGCCTGGCGCTGGATGCGCCCCACTGGGAGGCGGACCCGCGCTTTGCCAGCAACGAGCTGCGGCTGCAGCACAAGGAGGCGCTGCATGCCGAGCTGGCCGCCCTGGTCCGGCCGCGCGCCATGGCCGAGCTCGAAGCCACCCTCCAGCGGCACAACGCGCTCCATGCCCGCATCCGCACCGCGCCGGACGTCGTCGCCCACCCCCAGGCGCTGCACCTGGGCACCTTCCAGCCGCTGGAGCAGCCCGGCTTCGGCCCGGTGTATCTGGCCACTCATCCCTGGCAGTGCCATGCCGGTCCCGCAGCACCAGCGCCGGCCATCGGCGAGCACAGCCGCGACATCCTCGGCGCGCTGGGGCTGGACGCCACTGATATTGACGCGCTGGTGGCCGAGCGCATCGTGGCTACCCCTTCGAAAGGAACCCCCGCATGAAAGCCATCGTCTGCCACGAATTCGGCGCGCCCGAAGCCGTGACCTCGGTGCAGCACTTGCCCGATCCGCCCGCGCCCGGGCCGCTGGAGGTGCTGGTCGAGGTCAGCCATGCCAGCGTGAGCCACGCCACCGGGCTGCTGATCGAAGGCCGCTACCAGAAGCACCCGCCGCTGCCCTTCGTGCCCGGCACCGAAGGCGTGGGCACCGTGCTGCAATGCGGCGCCGGGGTGTCGCATGTCAAACCCGGCGACCCGGTGGCCTTCATCTGCGACTGGGGCTCGTATGGCAGCCGCGTGCTGGTGCATGGCGCCACGGTCTACCCGATTCCCCGCGGACTCGATCCGCTGCAGGCCCTGGCCCTTCCCATCTCGTACGGCACGGCCTACACCGCCCTGCACTGGCGGGCGCAGATCCAGGAGGGCGACACGCTGCTGGTGCTGGGCGCCGGCTCGGGCGTGGGCGCGGCCGCGGTGGAGCTGGCCCGGCAGATTCCCGGCGTGCAGGTGATCGCCTGCGCCAGCTCGGCCGCCAAGCGCAACGACGCGCTGCGCCGCGGCGCCCACCATGCCGTCGAGCCCGCGCACCTGATCGAGCAGGTCAAGCAGGCCACCGGCGGCAAGGGCGCGGACCTGGTGTTCGATCCGGTCGGAGGCGACCTGCTGCTGGCGGCGCTGCGGGCCACGGCGCAGTACGGCAAGATCATCAGCATCGGCTTTGCCAGCGGCACGATCCCGCAGCTGCCGATGAACATGGTGCTGGTCAAGAACCTCACCGTCTACGGCTATTTCTACGGCCAGTACCTAGGCTGGACGCCCGCCAACGAGCGCGTGCGCTACCAGGCCCCCATGCAGGCCATGATGGCCGAGCTCTTCGCGCTGGCGGCGCGAAAGGCCATCGAGCCGCACATCAGCCAGGTTTTCCCGATGGAGCAGCTGTGCCCCGCGCTGCAGGCGCTGCACGGGCGCGAAGTCCTGGGAAAGATCGCGATCCGCATCGAAGGAGACCCCGCATGAAGCCAGCCCACACCCCCACTTCCACGCCTTACACGCTCTCCAGGCGCCGCGCCCTGCAGGCCGCGGCCGTGGCCGCCCTCGCGCCCTTTGGCACCCTGGCCCGGGCGGCGGCGGACTATCCCAAGGCCCCGATCAAGCTCGTCGTGCCCTACCCGCCCGGCGGCCCCACCGACCTGGTGGGCCGGCTGGCGGCCGTGGCCATGGGCGAGAGCTTGAAGCAGACCATCTTCATCGACAACAAGCCCGGCGCCAGCGGCATGGTCGGCGCGGCCCTGGTGGCCAAGGCGCCGGCCGACGGCTACACGCTGCTGGCCAATGCCTCGCTGCAGGTCATCAACCCCACGATCTACGCCAAGGTGCCGTACGACTCGTTCAACGACTTCGCGCCCATCACCCAGATCGTCGACGTGCCCCTGGTGCTGGTGGTCAGCAGCCAGATGCCGGTCTCGACCGTGCAGGAGCTGATCGCGCACCTGCGGCGCAGCAGCGGCACTGTGAACTTCGGCTCGGCCGGCAATGCCTCGTCGCAGCACCTGTCGGGCGAGCTGTTCCGGCTCAAGACCGGCATCGCCATGCAGCACGTGCCCTACAAGGGCAGCTCGCCGGCACTGACCGACCTGATGGGCGGCCAGATCCAGCTGATGTTCGACTCCATGCCTTCGGCCATGCCCTTCATCACCTCGGGCAAGCTCAAGGCCCTGGCCGTGACCACGCGCAGGCGCTCCAGCGTGCTGCCGCAGATCCCGACCATGGAGGAATCCGGCGTGGCCGGCTTCGAGACCAGCACCTGGTACGGCCTGTGGGCGCCCCGGAACACGCCGGCGGATATCGTCGAGAAGCTGGCCCGCACGGCCCAGGCCGCACTGCGCACGCCCGAGGTCGTGGCCCAGTACCAGCGCATGGGCGCGGAGCCCGTGGGCTCGTCGCCGCAGGAGTTCCTGCAGTACATGAAGTCCGAGGAGAAGAAATGGGCCGAAATCGTGCGCCTGTCGGGAGCCAAAGCGGACTGAGGCGGACAGCGCCTGCGGCACAATCGGGCCTTCTCTTTCCAGCCCAAGGAACCGCCATGCACGCCCGCCCGCCCCGCCTGACTTCATTCATCCCCGCCGCCGCCTGCGCGCTGGCGCTGGCCGGCTGCAGCAGCAACCCGGCCATGCCCACCGGCACGGCCGCCGGCATCGCAGCAGCCGCGCCCGCCCCGGCGCCGGCCCCCATCGAGGTCAAGGTGTTCATCGCGGCGATGTTCGAGATCGGCCAGAACACGGGCGACCGCGCGGGCGAGTTCCAGCACTGGTACGAGCGCTACTTCCGCAACGCCCAGCCCATCGCCGTGCCTGGGGCACTGAGCCCGGTGTTCTGCAACGCCGACGGCGTCTGCGGCAGCGTGCTGGGCATGGGCAAGGTCAACTCGTCGGCGTCGATGCAGGCCATCGTGCTCAACCCGCGCTTCGACTTCGGCAAGGCCTACTACGTCATCAGCGGCGTGGCGGGAACGCCGCCGGCGCGCGGCACCATCGGCGACGTGACCTGGGGCAGCTGGCTGGTGGACTACGACCTGGGCCACCGCTGGGCGCCGCGCGAGGGCAAGCCCGGCGCGCCGGTCTTCATGCCGCGCAAGGGCTACGAGGAGTACCGGCGCTTCCAGCTCAACCAGGCGCTGGTGCAGGCCGCCTACCGGATGACGCGCGGTGTGGCGCTGCAGGACAGCGAATCGGCGCAGCGCTATCGCATGCGCTACCCCGATGCGGCGGCGCGCAAGGCGCCGGCCGTGCATGTGGGCACGCACATGACGGGCGACACCTTCTTCCACGGCCCGGGCCTGTCGGCCGAGGCGCAGTACATCGCCAAGCTCTACGGCGCCGACGACTACGTCGCCACCGAGATGGAGGCCGCCGCCATTGCCCTGGTGCTGGGGCGCACCCATGGCACGGACCGCATCCTGAGCCTGCGCGGCTCGGTCAACTTCGACCAGGGCAACCCCAACGAGACCACCCAGGCTCACCTCGACCCCAAGCCCGGCGAAACCGCCGGCGGCTTTGCCGAGACGGTGGCGAATGTGGCCAACGTCGGCGGCCGCTTTGTCGACACCGTGGTGACCGGCTGGGCGCAGTGGAAGGACGGCGTGCCCGCCGCCCAGCGCTGACGCGCGCCGGCTCAGCCCCTCACTGGCCGCTCAGCCGCTTGCCGAAGGACACGGCATAGGCCTGCGAGCGAAAGCGCAGCACCGGGTCGTTGGTCGGCGCAATGCCGTCGGCCATGACCATGGGGTCGAAGTTGACGGTCTCGCAGGCCGCGCCCTTCTGGGCCGAGGCGCTGGCGATGGTCAGCGTGCCGGCCTTGAACTCGAGCCGCCCGGCCGGCCAGGGCTGCGTGGGATCGTCCTGTGGATCGCCAGCCTGCCCCACCGACACCAGCATGTCCCAGCGCACCGGCTGCTTCGCCGTGGCGTCGATCAAGGCCTTTTCCAGGAAGTCGGCGCCGGCCGTCTTCAGGGCCTCGTCGCTCAGGGGCTTGTCGCCGCCCTGCGGCACGAAGCGCCAGCGCACCGGCGTTACCTTGTCCTGCGCGCCGATGAACTGGAAGGTGTGGATGCCGAAGTAGCTGCTGTGGGCGTAGCTGTCCGGCGGGTTGTGGCCGGCCAGGTACTGCGCCTGGGCCTGGTTGTCCGGGTGCGCGGCCTTGAAGGCCTTGAGCTTTTCCGGGTCGGGCTTGCCGGTGGCCGGATCGGGGCGCTGCGCCAGCGTCAGGTCGAGGAAGGTCTGCGGGCTGGCCGCGCCGAACATGGGCGTGTTCAGCATGGCCATCTGGTGCAGCTTGCCCTGCGGCAGCTTGAACTGCAGCGCCATGCCGCGCGGGCTCTTGGCCACGTCGGGCGCCTTGGGGTTGCCGCCGGCCAGCGAGAAGCGCGCCACCACCGGCACGGCCTGGCCGGAAAACAGCGCCGAGCGCGAATACTTCGCCGCCTCGGCGGTGCCGGTGAACTCGCCCAGCGCACAGGTGCCCTTGGTGTGGTTGCGGCGCACGCCGGGGTGCACGCCGAACGTGCCTTCCAGCGCCTCGACCACCTGCGGCCCGGTCACTTGCGGGCCGGCGGCCTGCGCGAACATCGGCGGCAAGGCCAGCACACTGGCCACGGCGAGACTGATTTTCCTGCGGGTCATGGATTCTCCTGGGATTGAACCGCGGTAAACAGTCCCGCCCGGCGGTTTATTCCCGGCCGCCGCACAAATTTGGCTATCGGTTATCGCTCTTTATTTGATAGCTTCTAGCGCTTACCATTTGCCATATTCAGATACTTTTTATTTTGAATTCAAGGCATAGAAAGCGCTAATAGCTCTTTTTTCAATAGCAACCTACCCAGCCGGTCTACCACCCCGTGGCCGCCAGCACCAGCGCCAGCGTCAGGCAGGTGCCCACCAGCCCGGCGGCCCGCAGCCGCGAGCCGTGCAGCCGCGTCCACAGCAAAATGCCGGTGAGCGACAGCGCGATGAGCCCGCCCGCCAGGGTATCCGTCAGCAAAATCCAGGCCGCGCTGGCGCCCGTGGCCATGTGCAGGCGGCTGAGCCGGGCCAGCAGATTCGGGTCCATGCGCCGCACCGACACCGAGGCATTGCCCACCCAGTACTCGGCATTCACCGTCTCGCGCGGCGTGGCGAAGGCGATCGTCCAGCGCTCGGGCTGCGTCGCGCCGGGCCAGGGCGTGGGCCCCGCGGCCTCCACCTTCTTCTGGTGCGGCGCACGGTCAATGCGCAGCTCCTGCTGCAGGTAGGCGCCGAGCGCGCCGATGTCCGCAGGCAGCGGCTGGGGCAGCTGCAACTGCCACTGCGTGTTGGTGTAGCTGGCGCCGGGGATCTTCATCGTCGCCCGGTGGTTGAGCAGCAGGCCGGTGAAGCCGAACAGCAGCCCCAGCACCGCACCCCACACGCCCAGCCAGGCATGCGTGCGCCGCAGCCACTTGAGGACGGCCGGCCGGTGCCAGCGCCACGGCACGAAGAGATGGCCCGTGCCCTCCTTGCGCACCGCCGGGCGGCGGCTTTTTGCCCCATGGCCGGCACGGCCGCTCTCTTCCAACGCGATGTCCCGATTCACGATGTCATTCCTTGCCCGTTCAGAAGCGGTAGCGCGCGGTGAGCTGCACCGAGCGCGGCGCGCCCGGCAGGTTCAGGTTGGCGCTGCTGCCGTGGCCGGCGACGATGTAGCGGCGGTCGAACAGGTTCTTGAAGGCGAGCTGCAGGTCCACGCCGTTCATGCGGTAGTAGGCCATGGCGTCCACCGTGGTGTAGCCCGGCAGCGTGACGGTGTTGCCGGGGTTGGCGAAGCGGTCGCCCACGTAGTTGATGCCGCCGCCCACGCCGAAGCCATTGCCCAGGGCCTTGGTGACCCACAGGTTGGCGCTGTGCCGGGGCGTGAGCGTGGCGCGCTTGCCCTGCACGGGCTGGCCTGCGTCCACGGCGGGCGACGAGGTCATCTCCGTGTCGAGGAAGGCATAGCCCGACCAGACCTGCCAGCCCTGCGGCAGCTGGCCGGTGAAGGTCAGCTCCAGGCCCTGGGTGCGCTGCACGCCCAGCGGCACCAGGGTGTTGGTGACGGGGTTGACGCTCTTGATGTTGGTGCGCTCGAGCTGGAACAGCGAGGCCGTGGCCGAAGCCTGGCCATCGAGCAGGTCCCACTTGACGCCGACCTCGCGGCTGGTGGTCTCCTCGGGCGCCATCTGCGCGTTGTTGGCCGCGAGCGCGAAGGTCTCGCCCGAAGGCTGGAAGGACTTGCTGAACGACGCGTAGTACGACCAGTTCGCCGACGGCTGGTAGACCAGGCCGACGCGGGGGCTCCAGGCGGTGTCGGTGCGGCCCAGGTCGGGCTTGCCCGGCTGGCGCTCGTGGGTCTCCTGCTCGAAGCGGTCGTAGCGCACGCCGGCCAGGGCCTTCCAGTGCGGCGACAGCGTGACCAGGTCCTGCACATACAGGCTGGTCACCTTGAAGACGCTGTGGTTGTCGGCCGCGGGCGTGCCGCCGACCAGCAACGGCAGCGTGGGCAGCACCGGGTCGAGCAGCGACACCGTCGCCACATTGGCGCGGCTGTACGACAGCAGGTCCTTGTTCTGCCGGCCGAACTCGAAGCCGTAGAGCATCTGGTGCTGCATGCCGCCCAGGCTGAGCTTCTGGCTCAGCTCGGTCTGGTTGAAGAAGCCGTCCTCGTCGCGCATCACGTTGCCGTGCGTGAGCGATGCGGTCATTGCCTTCTCGTTGACCGAACCGACCAGCGTGTTGTTGCGGTCCAGCGAGTAGTCGTAGTAGCGGAAGGCATTGCGCAGCGAGAGGCTGTCGTTGAAGCGGTGGTTCAGCGTCATGCCCAGCGACGAGACCTCGGCGCGGCTCACGTCCACATCGCGCGCATTGGCCGCGCCGTAGTAGGTGCCGGGCGGCACGTTGACCGGCCGGCCCTGGAACGCGGGCACGCCGAAATCGGTGAGGCGGCTGTCCTTCAGGTAGTCGGCCTGCAGCAGCACATTCGTGTCCGCGCTGGGCTTGATCAGCACCGAGGCGGCCAGCGCATTGCGGTCGAGGAACTGCTGGTCGCGGTAGCTGTCGGAGCGCTCGATGGCGCCGGTGAGGCGGTAGGAGACGATGCTGTCCTGGGGCGCGCGGGCGATGTCGAATTCGCCGCGGCGCTTCCAGTTCCCCACGACCACGCCGACTTCGTTGAGATCGATGCCCGGCTTCTTGGTGATGCGGTTGATCAGCCCGCCCGACGAGCCGCGCCCATACAGCACCGACGCTGGCCCTTTCACGACCTCGACTTGCTCGATGTTGGAGAGGTCGCGGAAGTACAGCGCATCGTCGCGCAGCCCATCGACAAACTGGTCGGCAATGGCCGAGAAGCCACGGATCGTGACCTGGTCGCGCTGGCCGTCGCCGTGCGACAGGCCGATGCCGGGCACCGCCTTCAGCACATCTTCCATCGATTGCGCCGCCTGGTCGCGCAGCAGGCTCTGTGGCACCACGTTCACGGTCTGCGGAATGTCGCGCAGCGGCGCATCCACCTTGGTGGCGCTGGTGGCCGTGGGCGGGTTGTAGCTGGGCTCCAGATTGCGATTGCCCGTCACCTGCAGGGTGTCCAGCGTGGCCTCTGCGCCCTGCTGCGCCACGGCGCTGCCGGCAAACGCCATGCCCAAAGCCGCCACCAGCGGCCTGTATGTTCCAACCATGTGGTCCTCGTTATATGGAATTTTTTGAATGACAGGACGTGGCTGGCCTCGGACCGATGGCAATCACCGTCCGCACGCTGGCTAAAGTCAGGCGGCGATTGTATGTTGACAAATGCGAATCATTATTAATATCGATTAAGAAACCACGGCGACAGCATTGCGCAGGCTATGGCGCAACCCGCCCACCCGTGGAGCCACCCTGCTTAAGCGCCCTGGGCCATGATCCAGCGGCGGTAGCCGCGGGCACGGCACCTGGCGTGCGCCTGCGAAACGATCAGCGCCCACAGCGGTGACACCCGTGGCTTTGGCTGCCGCTGGCGGCTCATGCGGGCGAGCTGGTAGCGCACGGCGGCCATATGCGCCATGGCGGCCAGCGGCTTGTTGCGCCAAGCAATGGGCCGGAGCATGGGTGCCGGCGCTGCTCCGAGCTGCCATTGGCGCGGCAGGCCCGGCTCGATGGCCAGCGCGGTGGCGATGCCGGCCATTGCCACGCCGCTGTCGAGCACCTGCTGGGCCACCTCGCGCCGACGGATGCCGCCCGTCACCATGAGCGGCATCGAGGCCACGGCGGCAATGCCCTGGGCAAATTCGAGGAAGTAGGCCTCGCGCGCCAGGGTGCGCTGGTCGCGGGCCGCACCCATCATCGCCGGCGCCTCGTAGCTGCCGCCCGAGAGTTCGACCAGGTCCACGCCCAGCGGCGCCAGCATTTCGACCACCGTGCGCGCCTCGTCGGGCGAGAATCCGCCGCGCTGGAAATCGGCCGAATTGAGCTTGACGGCCACTGCAAAGCCTGGCTCAACCACTGCGCGCACGCCGCGCACGATGTCCAGCAGCAGGCGAGCGCGATTCTCCAGGCTGCCGCCCCAGCGGTCCTGCCGCCGGTTCGCCAACGGCGAAAGGAACTGGCTGAGCAGGTAGCCGTGCGCGGCATGGATCTCCACGCCGGTGAAGCCTGCCCGCTCGGCCAGCACGGCCGTGGCCACGAACCGGCGCTGGACGTCGGCGATGTCCGCCTCGGTCATCTCTCGCGGCACCGCAAACTGCCTGGACTGCGCGCCCAGGACCAGGCCCACCGCCGACGGCGCCAGGGTCTGCGCGCCCAGGCCCGCGGGCATCTGGCGCCCGGGGTGGTTGATCTGCATCCACATCTGCGCCCTGCCCGAGCGCCCGGCCGCGGCCCAGGCCGCGAAGCGGTCGAGGTGCCGTTCGTCCTCCAGCACCACGCAGCCCGGCCCGGTCACGGCCCGAGGGTCGACCATCACGTTGCCGGTCAGGATCAGTCCTGCCCCGCCATCGGCCCAGGCCTGGTAGAGGCGCAGCAACCGGGCCGAGGGCGCATGGCGCTCGTCCGCCATGTCTTCCTCCATGGCCGCCTTGGCGATGCGATTGGGAATGACGGCGCCATTGGGCAGCGTGAGGGGTGAGAAAAGGTGCATGTAAGGTACTCCGGGTGAAAATCTGCGGGCACCTTAACCTTGAAGCCAGGTTCAATGTCAAACTGCCACCGAACCCGGAGGAACGCGGACATGAAAATCGGAGAACTTGCCCAGCGCACCGGCCTAGCCCCGTCACGCATCCGCTTCTATGAGCGCATCGGCCTGCTGAAGACCGTTCGCCGCGAGGCCAACGGCTACCGCAGCTATCCGGCGGATACCGTGCTGGCGCTGCAGCTGATCGTGGCCGCGCAGCAGGCAGGCTTCAGCCTCGACGAACTGCGCACGCTGCTGCCAGGCAACCTGGCGAACTGGGAGCATGTCTCGCTGATCGACACGCTGCGCCGCAAGGTGCAGGACATCGAGGCACTGCAGGCCGAGCTGGCGCGCAGCAAGGCGCACCTGCTGGCGCTGGTCCAACAGATCGAGGCCAAGCCGCAGGACATGGATTGCGCCGCGAATGCCAAGCGGGTGCTGTCGGAGATGCGGCTGGATGGCCCGGGGCTCAAGCCATGATTCTTGCGAAAACAGTCCGCTTACACGTTTATTGATCATCAAATCCATATGAAAAAGGGCTTGGCCTTTTTCAGAACCAAACCCTTGCATGGATACCCAAAAGCATAAAAACAAATTCAACCAATCGACCTTTTCCCTTCAACCGCCACTTCACCCTCCATACCACTTTTCCTCAGTGAATCATTTAATTGGGGCAGTAATCCGGAATAGCCAAGAAAGAGCGTGAAAAAGTGCCATCGGGCACAATGGAAATATTATTGGTGGTATCCGTCAGCAAAACATTCACATATTTCACACAGGCCAGCATCAGTTCCTGGCCGCCCGGGCAGGTCAGATCACCCTCGCTCGGCGGGCCGGCCTGAATGCTGCCTCTGACCCGGCCGTTCTTGGTCACATTGAAGGGAACATCCGCCAGCACCTCGCCCGAGACCGCGGTCTTGTTGGAGGCCTTGGGGTGCTTCCCGCCGCCGTTGATGCAGGCATACACGGCCTCCGTATCGGCGCTCAGGCTTTCCAGCACCGAGGCGTTCCCCAGCCCCGCCTCGTCGAAGCTGACGGACAGCATCCCGTTGGAGTTCACCGACGCATCGGCATCCACGAAGTGGGGCCCGGCATAGGCCTGCCCGACCCCGCATACCAATGCCGCAGCCAATATCCATGACTGTTTCATAGCATTCTCCCAAGAAGAGTGAATAGACGCCAGTTCCTGGGCGCACCGAGGCATGGAAAACAGGTCGACAAACAGCAGTCGCTGCGACCCGAGAACGCCATTTATTCTAGGCCTCGCCATTTCAGCGTCAATACGAGAAATGGAAATGTGATTAAATATGAGAGCCGACCGAATAACCACCATGAGAGGCGGGAGAATAAGCCTTCGCTATTAGCTCTATTTTCCAAGAGCATCCCATATATGGACTGCGCTCTGTTTCAGGCAAGGGTAATTGCCTGCATGGCAGCCAGGTGTCTGGCACGCATGGGCGCTGAACGCAAAACAGCCGCGGCACGGCAATGCTCACGGCATGGACATGGGGAAGCCATGGGAGCTTCCAGCTTGCGGAAACGGCCGATGCGGGAAGGCCAGCCCTTGGCGTCAGCAGTTGCCTTTTTTCGCCTGTCCCGGCGGGCAGAAGTCGTTGCCGCGTCCGCCCTTGCGAGGCTCGACCGCCACGGGCGTGTATACGGCGCATCCCGCCAAAATCGAGACCAGGACCGCCAGGCCAATGAGTTTTTGCATGGTTCTATTTCTCTCGTGGGTTTCGCCGGAGTCTATCGCGCCACTTGCCCTTCCAAGGGGCTCCACGTAACCGACTTCACTCATTCGCAACCGCCATACACAGGCACCTACACAAAGTGCTTGTTCCTGAATGACAAGCAGCAAACGAAAGATACATAGAGAAACATTCGTCACGGATGGATGGCCTTTATTTGGCCCGCCGCGCACAGAATGGCGCCCCGCCTGCTGGGTCTTGGAGCGTACCGCCGGCGGTCACCCACACCAATACATAAAGAGGTCCGCCATGCCATCCCTGATGAACGCGCTTTCCCATTTTCCCCGCCCCCTGCGTCATGCAGTGGGGACTTCCAGCTTGCTGGTGCTTGCCGCCTGTGGCGGCGGCGGCGATGGCGGATCCAGCGGGACCGGCACGCTGCGGCTGGCGCTGACGGACGCGCCCAGTTGCGGCTATGACGCGGTGAATGTCACCGTCGAAAAGATCCGGGTCCACCAGAGCAGCACTGCCGGCGACAACGATGCGGGTTGGTCCGAATTCGTGCTGTCGCCCTCGCGCCGCGTGGATCTGCTGACGCTCACCAACGGCGTGCTGCTGGAACTGGGCCAGTGGCCCCTGTCCCCCGGCAAGTACACGCAGATGCGCCTGGTGCTGGCCACGAATGGCACGGCGCAGCCGATGGCGAACTCCGTGGTGCCCAGCGGCAAGGCCGAAGTGGCGCTCAAGACCCCCAGCGGCCAGCAGTCGGGGGTGAAGGCGAACATCGGCATCGACATCGCCGCCGGCAAGATGGCGGACTTCGTGCTGGACTTCGATGCCTGCAAGTCCGTGGTAACGGCGGGCCAGTCCGGCCAGTACCTGCTCAAGCCAGTGTTGTCGGTCATTCCCCGCTATATCTCCGGCGTGCAAGGCTATGTGGATGCCGGCGCGACCGCCACCGTCACACTGCAGCAAAACGGCGAGGTGGTTCGCGCCACCGTGCCGGACGCTTCCGGCCGCTACCTGCTACAGCCTGTGGCGCCCGGCTCGTACACCCTCGTCATGACGGCGCTGGGCCGCACCACGGCCGTGGTTACCCAGGTGCCGGTGACGACCGACGTGGTGACCGCGCTCGGCTCCGCCGCCGCGCCCGTGCCGCTGCCGCCTTCGCCCACCGGCACCGTGCAAGGCTCGGCCCCGGTGGATACGCTGGTGCGCGCCCTGCAGCCCACCACCCAGGCCGGCAGCGTGGAAGTGGCGGCGCGCAGCGTGGACGCCGTGACGAGCAGTTACCTGTTCACACTGCCCACGGCAGCTCCGCTGGTCGCGCCCTATGCCGTGGCTCCGGCACCGCTGGTCTTCACCGCCGACGCAGCCGCCGCAGGCAAGTACATCGCCCAGGCCCGCCTGGCAGGCTATCCGGACAAGCAGGCAGCACTGCCGACGCTGACGCCGGGCGCTACGCTGACTGCAGGCTTTACCTTTCCCTGAACTTGACCGAGGTGGACGCAGGCACACTCTCAGCAGTGCGCCCGCCCACCTGATCGGGCCGACAGGCAATGGGCCCGACGACCTACACCTGGCGGCGCGCCACGGCGTTGAAATGAATTGCTCCAACCACCTCAGCACTGGAGCACTCCATGAACCCGACCTACCCTTACCAGACCTGCATCGAGGCCTGCGACGCCTGTGCGGCCTCGTGCAATGCCTGCTTGTCCGCCTGCCTGCTGGAGGACGACGTGAAGATGCTGGCCCGCTGCATCTCGCTGGACATCGACTGCGCCGCGATGTGCCAGCTGGCGGCCGCCGCCATGGCCCGCAACAGCGAGATGGCCAAGCACCTCTGCCGGATATGCAGCGAAATCTGCCTGGCCTGTGCCAACGAGTGCGGCAAGCATGTCCACGAGCACTGCAAGCAATGCGCGGAGGAATGCCGCCGCTGCGCCAAGACCTGCCTGGAGATGGCCAACTGACCTGCAGCAGAAAGCTGCTGCTGAACAGCGCAGAGGCTGAGGCACCTGGGCGGCGGAGGGCCGAATCGCAACGACAATAGCCGCATGTTCAAGCCTGTTCTCGCGGCCAGTGCAGCCGCGCTTTCCTTCTCTGTTTCTGCGGCGGGCTTCGCTGATTGCCCCCGATTCTTTCCTGCCAAGCCGCCCACCGTTTCCGAGTTCGGCGCGCTGCGCGAACTTTGCTTCGATGAGTTCGCGGTGCTCCACTCCGGGGAAACGAAGACGCCGATCTATGTCGTGCAGCGGCTCAATGCCCGCATGCTCAAGGCCGGCCGCAACCTCAAGCGCAAGGACGACTTCTACCCGGAGGCACGCCTGCCTTTCCGGGAGCGTGCCCAGCTCGAAGACTACCGGCGCTCCGGCTTCAGCCGCGGGCACATGGCACCGGCGGGCGATATGTCCACACCGCAGGGCAAGGCCCAGACGTTCAGCCTGGCCAACATCGTGCCACAGGACGCTACGCACAACGGCGAAGCCTGGCAGCAGATCGAGAAAGATACGCGGAGCTACATCAGGCGCATCCGCGGCGACGTGTATGTCATCACGGGGCCGGTGTTCCGCAGCCCGTACCGGACGGTCGGCGGCGGCCAGGTGCGCGTGCCGGAGGCCATCTTCAAGCTCGTCTACGACTCGGCTACCGAAAAATCCTGGGTGTACTGGCAGCGAAACGCAGCAGACACCCGCGTGACGCCACCCATCAGCTATGCGGAGTTCGTGAACCGCACCGGCCTTCGCTTCCTGCCCTAGCCGCCCGGCTAGGCATCGCCTGATGGATCCTGCAGCAGGTCTTCCAACAGCGGCTGGGGCGGGCCGGTTGCATTGATGGCATGGACCACCCGCTCGATAGCATCAAGATCGCCAATGGCGACCGCCACCGATTCATCGACCCGGTTGCCGACAGCGCACCCCAGCAGGCCGATCGGGTTGCAGAATGCCAGGCGGGTCTGGGTATTGACCCAGGCAACATATTGGTTGGCCATGTACTCTTCCTTGCCTCTGATGAACCAGCTCCGGCTGGCAAAGCAGCCACGATATGGGGCTGCATGTCGCTCCCATGGCCGCCTCTGCCAAAGCCGCTCGTCTACACCCCATAGGTATCACATCGATCCGGCCCTGTCTATCGGATGATGGGCCGCGCCGCATAGACGCCAAGCCCAGCACCTCCGGCTTTCATGCGTGGCATCATGGGCAGCCGGGCTTCCCGCCGGGAAGGTCGAGCCCAGCCCATGCCCCCTCGCAAGGAGAAAGCCATGCCCAATACGATCCGCCTGCATCGCGTCATCCCCGCCAAGCCCGAGAAGCTCTATCGCGCCTTCGTCGAAGCGGATGCGATTGCCAGCTGGCTTCCGCCCTATGGCTTCACCTGCACCGTCCACGAACTGGACGCGAAGGTGGGGGGCAAGCACAGGATGTCGTTCCGCAATTTCACGACCGGCCACAGCCATTCCTTTGGCGGCACTTATCTGGAGCTTGTTCCCGGCAAGCGCCTTGTCTACACCGATAGCTTCGATGACCCCAACCTGCCGGGCGAGATGAAGGTCACGGTGGATCTGCGGGCCGTGTCGGTCGGCACCGAGGTGAACATCGAACAGCAGGGCGTGCCCGATGTGATACCGACCGAGGCCTGCTATCTAGGGTGGCAGGAATCCCTGCGCAAGCTCGCCGGGCTCGTGGAGCCCGAGATCAACCAATAAAGGCCCCGAAGGCTTGCACCAACGGCTCACGCCTCCGAAGGCATGGAGGCACCGGGATCAGCCAGGCAGCGCATACTGCTCCCGCAGTTGGCGCTTGAGCACCTTGCCCGAGGGATTGCGGGGCAAGGCCTGCGCAACGATCAGGCGCCTTGGCATCTTGAATCCACCCAGCTTGCCGGTGCAATGCTCCCGCAGCTGCTCCTGGCTCAGGCTGGCGCCCTCGCACAGCACCACCACCGCGGTCACGCACTCACCCCAGCGAGGGTCGGGAAGCCCGATCACCGCAGCCTCGGCCACCTGCGGCAGCTGGTACAGCACGCGCTCGACCTCGGATGAGGCGATGTTCTCGCCGCCGCTGATGATCATGTCCTTCTTGCGGTCGGTCAGGAACAGGAAGCCCTCCGCATCAAGGTGCCCCACGTCACCTGTGCGGAACCAGCCATCGACGAAGCAGGCCCGGGTTTTGGCCGGATCATGCCAATAGCCCTGGCTGACCTTCGGTCCACGCAGGCAGATCTCCCCGTTCTGGCCTGCCGCCAGAGGCTGGCCCGCATCGTCGAGGATCGCGACCTCGACATGGGCCAGCGCCCTGCCTGTGGAACCGATCTTTTCGATCTCGCGGCCGGCCTCCATCATGGTGTCGCCCGAGCAGGATTCGGTCAGGCCATAGGCATCGATATACCTCGCCCGCGGAAACAGCGAGCCAAACTCGCGGATACGCTCTTCCGGCGTGCGCTCGCCGCCGCCTATGAGCCAGCGCAGGCTGGACAGGTCGAAGCGCCCGCGCTCGGGCAGCGCCAGGCAGCGGTTCAGCATCACCGGTGCCATCCAGCCGCCGGTGATGCGTTCGCGCGCTATCAATGCCAGCGTCGCCTCGGCGTCGAAATCGCGCTCCACCGCAAGCAGGCCGCCCATCTGCCATACCGCCACACCGGGCAGGTCGAAGGCGCCCACGTGGTACAGCGGCCCCACGACCAGCAGGCGCTCCTGGCCCGACAGGCCCAGCGCGGCCACATGGTCCATGCACTTCCAGGCCATGTTGCCGAAGCTGTGCATCACGCCCTTGGGCCGGTCCGTCGTGCCCGAGGTATACATCAGCCGGTAGAGATCATCGGGCCGCCGGTGGACCGGTGCGCACAGCGGGGCAATGCCCGCGTGTTCGCCGAGCGCACGGCTATCGCGCTGCGCCGCGTCGCCCAGCAGGATGGCAGGCACACGCTTGCCTGCCGCGGCCTCGAACTCCGCATCGGCAAACAGCAGCTTCACACCCGCATGGTCGAGGATGTAGTCCACCTCCTCGGCGCCCAGCCGGTAGTTGATGGGCAGCAGCACGCCGCCCGCGTGGGTGACGGCCAGCGCGAGTTCCAGGAAGGCCGCGCTGTTCTTCATCAGCAGGGCCACCACGTCGCCCGGGCCTATGCCACGGCCGGCCATCAGGCCGGCAGCCTGCTCCACGCGCGCCTGCAACCCGCCGAACGAAATGCGCTGCCCCTGGTAGATGAGCGCGTCGCGCGTGGGCTCGGTGCGAGCCCACCAGGCCACACTGGCAGTGATGGACATGTTCGTCTCCTTCCTTCGCTGAATGGCTGCGTGAAGCGCCTAGTACGACCGAGGCATGCCCAGCTCGTGCATCGCCACATAATTGAGCAGCATCTCCTCGGACACCGGCGCAAAGCGGAACAGGCGCGCATCGCGCCACAGACGCTCGACGTGGTATTCCTTGGCGTAGCCCATGCCACCCATGGTCTGCATGGCGCGCTCGGTCGCGCGGGCCACGGCCTGCGCGGCGATCAGCTTGGCCGCGTTGGCCTCGTTGCTGTAGGGCAGCTCGGCATCGAAATTGGTGGCGGCCTTGTGGTTGAGCAGGCGGGCCGATTCGATCTCCACATGGCACTGCGCCAGCGGAAACTGCAGGCCCTGGTAGCTGCTGATGGCCCGTTCGCCGAACACCTTGCGGTCATTGGCGTACTGCACGGCCAGCTTGATGGCCAGCTCGCCCGCCCCTACCAGACCGGCCGTGGTCACCATGCGCTCGGTGTTGAGCACGTCGAGCAGCTCACGCCAGCCGCCGTGCAGCGTGCCGATCAGCTCGTCGGCTTCGACGCGCACGTTGTCGAAGAACACGCTGCTCGAATCCAGCGTGCAGGTGCCCAGCTTGTCGATGGGGGTGTGCGTCAGCCCCTCGCGCTGCACGTCGATCATGAACATGCTCAGGCCGTCGGTGCGCGAGCGGGATTCGGCCAGCTTCCTGGTGCGGGCGATCACCAGCATCTTCTGCGCCGAGGCCACACCGGTGATCCAGATCTTGCGGCCGCTCAGGCGCCAGCCTTCGCCATCTGCGGAGGCAAAGGTCTTGATCTCCAGCGTATTGGTGCCGGCGTCCGGTTCGGTCAGCGCCATGCAGCAATTGATCTCGCCATTGATGATGCCGGGCAGGACCTCGCGCTTCATGCGCTCACTGCCAAAACGCGAGATCGACACGCCGCCGAAGATCGGGTTGATCATGAACAGCTGCCCCACCGTGGAGCCGCCACCGGTGGCCGCCAGCGCCTCCACGATCAGCGACATCTCCATCATGCCCAGGCCACTGCCGCCCTGCTCCTCGGGCAAGGCCACGCCGCAGAGGCCGGCCTCGCATACCGCCTTCCAGTAGTCGGTGGGAAACTGCTTGCGGGCGTCGAGGTCGCGCCAGTACTCCAGGCCGAAGCGCTCGCCGATCTGGCGTGCCGTATCGACCATCATGCGCTGCTCGTCGTTCAGTCGAAAGTCCATGCAATGCTCCTTGGTGGCGGCTAGTCCGCCGTGATGTGGTTGGCCTGGATCACTTTTCTCCAGTTCGCTATCTCGCCGTCCAGGCGCTGGCGCGCGGCGGCGGGCGTATCGGCAATCGGCTCCAGGCCCTGCTCGCGCAGCCAGGCGGCCATTGCAGGGGCTCTCAGGATGGCGACGAACTCACGGTTCAGCCGCTCGACCACCGGCCGCGGCGTTTTGGCGGGCACGAACACGCCATACCAGACCGAGGCATCGAATCCCTTCACCCCGGCCTCGGCCACCGTGCCCATCTCGGGCCACAGGCTGCTGCGCGCGCCGGTAGTGAGCGCCAGGGCGCGCAGCTTGCCGGACTCGGCGTACTTGCGGGCGGTGGCAAGCGGGTCGAGGATCAACTGCACATCGCCGGCCATCGCCGCGGTCAGCGCCAGGCTCGCGCCCTTGAACGGCACATGCACCACGTCCATGCCGGCCGCGGACTTCAGGTACTCGGTCGTCAGGTGGATGGAACTGCCGATACCGGGCGTGCCGTAGTTGAGCTTGCCTGGCCTGGCCTTCGCATAGGCGATCAGCTCGGCCATGGTCTTGACCGGCAGCTCGTTGTTCACCAGCACTGCAAACGGCCCGGCGACAGCCGTGGTCACCGCGGCCAGGTCGCGCTGCACGTCGTAGGACAGCCGGGGCTTGAGCGCAGGGTCCACCGCAATGGCGCCGCTATGCAGCAGGACCGTGCTGCCGTCGGCATCACCGCGCACCGCGGCCTCGGTGCCCACAGAACCGCCGGCCCCGGCGCGGTTCTCGACAATTACCGTGCGATCGATGCGCGCAGCCAGGTCCTGCGCCAGCTTGCGGCCCAGGATGTCGGAGGTGCCACCCGGCGAGAACGGCACGATGATCTTCACGATCTTGCCCGCCGGCGGCAGGTCATCGGCGGCCTGGGCCGCAGCCATGCCCATCAGGCCGCACAGGGCCAGGGCGAAAAATGAACGCATCATGCGGGGTCTCCTTGGGAAGTGTTTGGGGCTGCCGCGTCCAGCCCGGGGAATGCCAGGGGCTCGCGGGCGAGAAAGCGACGCACGGCGTCGCGGTGGTAGTCGCTGTCCATGCACAGGCCCTGGGCGTAGCTCTCCAGCTCGGCCATGGCGCGCTGATCCAGCTGAAAGCTCTGGTTCAGGATGTTCTTGGTCAGGCCTATCGCCAGCGGCGAGGCCTCGGTGAAGCGCTGTGCCAGCGCGAGCGCCTCGGCCAGCAAGTCCCCGGGCTCGTGCAGCGCATAGACGATGCCCAAAGCCTGTGCCTCGGCCGCCGGCAGCACGCGCGCGCTGAACATCAGCTCCTTGGCGCGCTGCAGCCCCACGATGCGCGGCAGCAGGTACATGGCCGCCATGTCCGGCACCAGGCCGATGCGTGCGAACACCTGGCAGAAGCGCGCTCGCGGCGTGGCCAGCACGAAGTCGGACAGCAGCGCCAGGCTGAAGCCGCCTCCGAAAGCCGAGCCGTCGACCGCGGCGATCACCGGCTTTTCCAGATTGGCCCAGGCCGGCAGCCATTCGTGCAGCGCGTGGATGCGCTGGCGCGACTGGCAGGCCGTGCGCGGCTTGGCGCTCATGGCGCGCAGGTCGCCGCCGGCACAGAAATGGTCGCCCGCGCCCTGCAGCACCACGGCCCGCACCGCCTCGTCCTCGCGCAGCTGTTGCAACAGCTGCGGCAGCTCGCGGCGCATGGTTTCGTCCAGCGCATTGCGGGCCCCGGGGCGGTCGAGCGTGACCAGGGCCACGCCGCCATGCCGTTCACAGCGGAGGGTCTGCCAGTCCATGTCAGCCTCCCTGCACCGCAGCACCCAGGGACAGCAGGCGCTCGCAGGCCACCGCGTCCAGGCCCGCCTCGCGCAGCACGGCCCGCGTGTGTTCGCCGATGGACGGTGCCGGCGCACTGGTGGCGCCCTGCAGCAGCCCCGGCATGCGCACCGCCGGCAGGCGGCCGACCTGACCCAGGTCGGTGTCGGCGAAGATGCCCTGGGCCTGGGTCTGCGGATGGGCGCGGAAGCTGTCGTAGTCCTGCACCTGCTGCGCGATCAGGTCGGCCGCATGCAGCAGCGGCAGCCAGTGGGCCACCGGCTGCTCGGCCAGCGCGGCGGCGATCACCGTGCGCAGCCTGTCCTGGTTCTCGAAGCGGGCCTGCGGGCTGCCAAAGCCCGGCTGTTGCAGCAGCGCCTCCTGCCCGATCAGCCTCATCAGGTCGATCACCTGCTGGTCGCGCATCGCGCTCAGCGCGATGTAGCCATCGGCGCAGCGGTAGATGCCAATGGCGGCGAACAGCTCGCGGGCGATGGTGCCGCCGCTCGCCTGGTGCTCGGCGAACTTGTAGCCCTGCACGGCCGCAATGCAGTGCATCAGCGACAGGTCCACATGCTGGCCTTCACCAGTGCGGCCACGCTGCACCAGGGCGGCCAGCACTGCCTGGCTCAGGTAGATGCCGGTCACCACGTCCACCAGCGAGATCCGCACCCGGATCGGCTGCACCATGTCGTTGGCGGCGAACGACAGCCCGCTGAAGGCCTGCACCGCCGCATCGGTGGCCGGCCGGTCGGCATAGGGCCCGGTGCGCCCGAAGCCGGTGACCGAGGCGTAGACAATGCGGGGCTGGATGCGGCGCACGCGCTCGTAGTCCAGGCCCAGGCGCTGCATGACGCCGGGGCGGTTGCTCTCGATCATCACGTCCGCGTCGGCGATCAGGCGGCGCGCCGCCTCCAGCGCCTCGGGCTGCTTGAGGTCCAGCGCCAGCCCGCGCTTGCCGCGGTTGAAGGTGCCGTAGAGCACGCTGGAGCCGTTGCGCTTCACGCCCAGCCCACGCAGCCAGTCGCCGGAGGGTGGCTCGATCTTGACCACGTCGGCGCCCATCTCCGCCATCAGGCAGGCGCCGTGCGGCGCGGCGATGCCCTGGCTGAAATCCAGTACCTTGATGCCCTGCAGGGCCTGTTGCAATGCCTGCATCTCAGTCCGCCTTGATGCCGGCATCGGCGATCACCTTGCGCCAGCGCCCGGTGTCCTCGGTGATCCACTGGCGCAGCGCCTCGGGGCTGGAACCGCCGGGCACGATGGCCTGGGCCGCCAGGCGCGTGCGCATCTCGGGCTCGGCCAGGACGGCCAGCAGCTCCCGGTTCAGCCGCTCGATCGCTGCGGCGGGCGTGCCGGCGGGCGCCAGCACCGCGTACCAGCCCAGCGACTGGAAGCCGGCCACGCCCGCTTCCGCAATGGTCGGCAGCCCAGGCGCCAGCGGCGTGCGCTGTGCGGAGGTGACGCCCAGCAGCCTCAGCCGGTCGTTGTGCAGGTGGGGCAGCACCGAGCCCAGCGAGCTGAACGCCACGTCCACCTGGCCGCCGATCAGGTCGTTGAGCGCCGGCGCCTCGCCCTTGTAGGGGATGTGCGCGAGCTGCAGGCCGGTGCGGCGCTTGAACAGCTCCATCGTCAGGTGCGCCGTGGTGGCGTTGCCGGCCGAGGCATAGCTCAGCTGGCCCGGCCTGCTGCGCGCCAGCGCCATGAAGGCCTGCAGGTCCGTGGCCTGCACGCGCGAACTGGCCACCAGGGCCAGCGGGAAGCTAGCCACCTGCGCCACCGGGGCGAAGTCGCGCAGCGTGTCGTACGGCAGCTTGGGGTACAGCACCGGATTGACGCTGGCCACGCCCTGGTACACCAGCACCAGGTGGTAGCCGTCGGCTGGCGAACGGGCCGCCGCGGACATGCCGATCGTCCCTCCGCCGCCGGGCCGGTTGTCGACCACCACCTGCTGGCCCAGCCGGGTGGACAGGCCGCTGGCCAACATGCGCGCCAGCGCATCGGTCAGGCCGCCGGCCGCGATGGGCGCGATCAGCTGCAGCGGCCGCTCGGGCCAGCGTTCCTGCGCCGCAGCCAGGCCCGGCAGGCAGCCGGCCAGGGCCAGTTCCAGGCAGGTGCGGCGGCGGATGGAAAACGGGTCAGTTGCCATGGATTGCCTCCTCTTGCATGCCCGTCAGATGTGCAGCGGGCGTCCCCAGGCTGCCAGCACCGATTCGTGCATCGCCTCGGACAGCGTGGGATGGGGAAAGATGGTTTCGATCAGCTCGGCCTCGGTGGCCTCGAGCGTGCGCGCCAGCGTGAAGCCGTGGATCAGCTCCGTGGCCTCGGCGCCCACCAGGTGCGCGCCCAGCAGCTCGCCGGTCTGCGCGTCAAAGATGGTCTTGGCGAAGCCGCTCGCCTCGCCGATGGCGATGGCCTTGCCGTTGGCCTCCAGCGGAAAGCTGCCGACCTTGAGCCGCCGGCCCGTGGCCCGGGCCTGCGCCTCGGTCAGGCCCACGCTGGCGCTCGGCGGGTGGCTGTAGACGCAGGCAGGCACGGTCAGCACCGGCGGTGCCTCGCCCGCGTGCAGGCCGGCGATGCGTTCGGCGCACAGCAGGCCCTGGTGGCTGGCCCGGTGCGCCAGCATGGGCGCGCCGGTCACGTCACCGACCGCATGGATGCCAGGCTCGGCCGTGGTGCCCCAGCCGTCGACAGCGATCTGGCCACGCTCGACCTGCACGCGCGTGCCCTCCAGCCCCAGTCCTTCGGTGTTGCCGATAAGGCCGATGGCCACGAGCACACGCTCGGCCTGCACGCCTGCTTCGCCCTGGGCGGTCTGCAGTTGCACGGCCACGCCATCCTGGACGAGCTGGGCGCCGGACACAGCTGCACCCGTGTGCAAGTGAATCCCATCCTTGGCGACGGCCTGCCGCACAAAGGCCGCCACATCGGCATCGCTGCTCGGCAGCAGCTGGGATTGCGCCTCCACCACGGTCACTTCGGTACCCATGGCCGCATAGAACGATGCGAACTCCATGCCGATGGCGCCGGCGCCGATCACCAGCAAGGACCGCGGCGCCGCCTTGGCCACCAGCGCGTCGTGGTAGCTCCACACCCGTTCGCCATCGAACGGCAGGCCGGGCAGCTCGCGGGCACGGGCGCCGATGGCCAGGATCACATCCTTGGCCTGCAGCACCTGGCTGCCGCCATCGGCAGCTGTGACGCGCAGCTGGCGCATGCCATCCGCCAATGGTTCCAGGCGGGCCGCGCCCATAAACACCGGCACCTTGGCCTTCTTCAGCAGGTGCGCAACGCCGCCGCCCAGCCGCTGCGCCACCTGGCGCGAGCGCGCAACCAGCTTTGCAAAGTCCACCTGTGGCTGGGCCACCTCGATGCCCAGTTCGCCGGCGTGTGCAATGCGCCGCAGCGTGTCGGCCGCATGCAGCAGGGCCTTGGTGGGGATGCAGCCCCAGTTCAGGCAGATGCCGCCCAGGTGCTCGCGCTCGACCAGGGCCACGCGCTGGCCGAGTTGCGCGCAGCGCAGCGCTGCCACATAGCCGCCGGGGCCGCCGCCGATGACGATCACGTCGAAAGTCTTGGCCTGCTTTGCCATCACGCCACCAGCAAGGCCAGGGGGTTTTCGAGCAGGCCGGTGATGCGCTTGAGCAGCCCCAGCGCCGACACGCCATCCAGCACGCGGTGGTCCGCCGACAGCACCAGGCCCATCTCCCGGCGCAGCCGGGGCTTGCCCTTCTTGCCGGGCCGAAAGACTTCGCGTACCGCGCCCACGCCCAGGATCATGGCCTGGCCGGGGTTGATGATGGAGCTCATGTAGGTCACGCCGTGCATGCCGGCGTTGGACACGGTGATCGCGCCACCGGCCATCTCGGCCGCGGTCAGCCGGCCGGCCTTGGCCCGCTCGGCCGCATCGCGCGCGGCCCGGGCGGTGGCCGCCAGCGGTTGCGCCCCCACGTTGCGCAGCACCGGCACCAGCAGGCCGCGCTCGGTATCCACCGCCATGCCGACGTCGCTGTGCGCGAACGAGCGTATGCCCGCATCGGTCCAGACACGGTTGAGCTGCGGCATCTCGGCCAGCGCCCGCCCCACCGCCGCAAGCAGGAAATGGTTGAGCGTGAATGCCTGGCCCTCCTGCGCGGCATTCAGCCGCGCACGCAGCTCCAGCAGCTGGCTGACCTCGGCCTCCACCGCCAGGTAGAAATGCGGCACCTGCTGCTTGGCCTCGGTCAGCCGCCGGGCCACGGTCTGCTCCAGCGCCGTGGGCGGGCGCAGATCGCCGGCCTGCGATTCGGGCTGCGGGCATGCAGCGGCAGCCATGGCAGGGGCCTGGGCCTCGGGCAGGTCGCGCGCCCGGATGCGGCCGCGCGGCCCCGAGCCCGCCAACTGCGATAGATCGATGCCGCGCTGCGCCGCCAGCCGCCGGGCCAGCGGCGTCACCGGCACGCGCGCCGTGGAGGCAGGTGTGGCGGGTGTGGCGGCCGTTGCAAGCGCTTGTGCCGGACCGCCGGCGGGCGGCCCGCCCTCCCGGCCATCGTCCCAGTAGCCGATCACCGCGCCGCAGGGCAAGGTCGCCCCGGCCTCGGCCGTGGTCTCCAGCAGCACGCCATCGGCCTCGGCGCCGATCTCGTTCGCGGCCTTCTCCGACTCGATCACGAACAGGCCCTGCTCCACCCGGAAGGTTTCGCCCGGCCGCACCATCCATTCCACCAGCACGCCCTCGGACATGGTCAATCCGAGCTTGGGCACCAAGAGTTCGCGGCGCATGGCTTATTTCCCGCTGAACTGGGCCGCGCGCTTGGCGAGGAAGGCGCCGCAGCCCTCGTGCGCGTCGCGGCTGTCCAGCACCAGGCCGATCATGGCCTGCTCGTGCGCCAATGCGGCACCCAGCGGCATCTCGGCGCCGTCGCGCAGCGTGCGCTTGAGCAGCTTCAGCGTCAGCGGCGACTTCTGCGCGATCTGCTGCGCCAGCGCCATGGCCTCGCCCATGAGCTGCTCGCGCGGCACGGCGCGGTTGCACAGGCCCAGGTCGACCGCCTCGGCGGCGGTGATCTGGCCGCCGGTGAACATCAGCTCCTTGGCGCGGCACAGCGGCACCTGGCGGATCAGGCGCTGCGAGCCGCCCGCGCCGGGAAACAGGCCGAGGTTGATCTCGGGCAGGCCCAGCTTCGCCTCCTGCGCCACCAGGCGGATGTCGAGCGTCAGCAGCAGCTCGGTGCCGCCGCCCAGGGCCCAGCCGTTGATGGCGCCCACCGTGGGCTTGTCGCACAGCTCGAAGCGGCGGAACACGCGGTGGATCACCTCGGCGAACTCCTGGTAGTGCGCCAGGCCCTGGCGGCTGTCGAGGTCGGCGATGTCGCCGCCGGCCACGAAGGCCTTGTCGCCGGCGCCGGTGATGACGATGGCGCGCACGCCCGCGTCGCGCTCCAGCTCGCCCAACGCGGACTCCAGCGCCAGCAGCGTGGGAATGTCGAGCGCATTCAGCGTCTTCGGGCGGTTGATGGTCAGCACGCCGACGGCGCCGGTGCGCTCGCACAGGATGGGGTGGGTGGCTTCGGACATTTCGGGTCTCCTCGGGTTTTCAGGCCAGCGCACGGCGCACGGCGTCGATCACGCGCTGCGCCGTCACGGCGTAGCCCTGCTCCAGCGAACTGGCGAACGGTGGCGGCATGAAGGGCGCGGCCACGCGCAGCACGGGGGCATCGAGCTCATCGAAGCCCTCGTCGGCCACGGTGGCCACGATCTCGGCGCCCACGCCGAAGGCCTGCACGGCCTCGTGCACCACCACCATGCGATGGGTGCGCGCCAGCGACTGCAGCACCGCGGCCTTGTCCCAGGGCTGGAGCGAGCGCAGGTCCAGCACCTCGGCCTCGATGCCCTCGCCGGCCAGCTGCTGCGCGGCCTGCAGGCAGACCGGCACGGCGGCGCCGTAGCAGACCAGGCTCACGTCGCGGCCGGGCCGGGCGATGCGGGCCTCGCCGATGCGCGCCGGCTGCGCGGTATCGACCGGGCCCTTGGCCGCGTACATGGCCTTGTGCTCGACGAAGACCACCGGGTCGGGGTCGGCGATGGCGGCGCGCAGCAGCGCATAGGCGTCCTGCGGGTTCGACGGGCAGACCACCTTCAGCCCCGGCACGTGGGCCAGCCAGGCTTCCAGGCACTGCGAGTGCTGCGGCCCGGCGCTCAGCCCGCCGCCATGGGGCGTGCGCAGCACCAACGGCACCGAGCCCTGGCCGCCGAACATGTAGCGCGCCTTGGCCGCCTGGTTGACCAGCGCGTCCATGGCCAGCGTGACGAAGTCCATGAACATGATCTCGACCACCGGCTTGAGCCCGGTCAGCGCCATGCCCACGGCGGCCGACGCGATGCTGGCCTCGGAGATGGGCGTGTCGATCACGCGCTGCGGGCCAAAGGCCTCGAGCAGGCCGCGCGTGGCCTTGAACGAGCCGCCGGCGGCGGCGATGTCCTCGCCCAGCAGCACCACGGATTCGTCCTGCTGCATGCTGTCGCGCAGCGCCTGGTTGATGGCGCCCACGGTTCTCATTTCTGCGGCGCTCATGCGCGAGCCTCCTGGTGCGGGGTGTAGACGTCGGCCACGGCGGCCTCGAAGGCGGGCAAGGCATCGGCGCGCGCGGCCTCGATGGCCGTCTCGATCTGCGCCGCGGTGCGCGCGTCCAGCGCGTCGATGTCGGCCGCAGCGGCGCCTGCCGCCAGCAGGGCCTGGCGCGCGCGCGCCAGCGGGTCGTGCGCGTCGAGGCCGCTGATCTCGCCGGCATCGCGGTACTTCTGGGCGTCGCCCTCGAAGTGGCCGCGCACGCGGTGCGTCACGCACTCGAGCACGCTGGGGCCCTGCCCGGCGCGCAGGCGCTCGGCCACCTGGGCCGCGGCCTCGGCCACGGCCTGCACGTCGTTGCCGTCGACCTGCTGGTAGTGCACGCCAAAGGCGGCGGCCAGCGCGGACAGCCTGGCCGCGAACTGGCGCTCGGTGGGCGAGAACTCGGACCAGCCGTTGTTCTCGCACACCAGCAGCAGCGGGCTGCGGTACAGCGCGGCCATGTTCAGGGTCTCGTGCAGCACGCCCTCGGCCATCGCGCCGTCGCCGAAGAAGGCCACGGCCATGCCCTGGGTGCCGCGGATGGCATGCGCCATCGCGCTGCCCAGCGCGATCGGGATGCCCGCGCCCACGATGCCGTTCGCGCCGAGAATGCCCAGGCCGAGGTCGGCCACGTGCATGGAGCCGCCCCGGCCCTGGCACAGCCCGCCCGCGCGGCCCATGATCTCCTTGAAGAAGCCGCCCACGTCCATGCCGCGCGCCAGCACATGGCCGTGGCCGCGGTGCGTGGTGGCCAGCGTGTCCTGCGGCTGCATGGCGCTGGCCACGCCGGCGGCCACGGCCTCCTGGCCGATGCTCAGGTGGATGAAGCCGGGCACCTCGCTGTTGGCGAAGAGGCGTGTGAGCGCCTGCTCCACCTGGCGGATCAGCGCCATGCGCCCATAGAGCGCGAGCAGTTCGGCGGTCGTCTGGTCTTGGCTGGACATGCTGGTCTCCTTCAGGCCGCCACGCGGATCTGGCCGTTCAGCCGGTCCGCGCCGTCGGGGCCGCGCACCCACACGGCGTAGCCGCCATCGGCCTGGCGCTCGCCTCCGGCCGTCAGCAGCTCGCCCACGCGCACCGGCTTGACGAAACGGATGTCGAGGTCCAGGTCGTCGAACACCCGCGCCGGCAGGCTCTGCTGCACCGATTGCCACAGCAGGCAGATCGACATGGTGCCGTGCGCGATCACGCCCTGCATCGGCGTGGCGGCGGCGAACACCGGGTCGATGTGGATGGGGTTGAAGTCGTCGGTCAGCACGCCGTAGGCGCGGATGGCGTCCATGGTCACGGCCAGCGTGGCCGGCGCCAGCACGGACGGCAAGGCATCTGGTTCAAAAAGCGGAGCGCCTGGCGCTTGTCTATTGTTCATTTCAATGCCTTTTGATATGGATATCGTTTACTGATGAGCGCGAGCAGCTATCTTTTTTAAATAGCCCGGATCAGGCCGCCCAGATCAGGCTCAGCTGCGCATCGAACAGCGGGCGCCCGCCCTCGCCAATGCCCACGGCCCGCAGCTCGACATAGCGGCGTTCGCGCCGGATCTCCTTGTGCTCGCAGGACATGACGGTGCGGATGCTCTCGCCCAGCCGCGGCGTGCCGGCCAGGCGCATGCGCTGGCGCGCGTGCATGTTGCCCGGCGGGCGCGGCGTGACGACGTTGAGGTAGGCGCGCATCATCATCACCACGGCCATGCTCGCGGCCTCGGCCGGGCCGCCGCCCGCCCCGGCGCCGAAGATGCTCTGCCAGCCCTGGGCCAGCGCGGGCTCGAAGGGCAGCACGATCTCGCCGATGGCGGCGCCGGGCACGAAGTCTTCGTACAACATAGGCTTCATGGTGGGCTTCATGGCAGCACCTCCGCCTGCGGCAGCGCCGCGCCATCCACGGTGGCGAAGGCGATGCGCACCGGCTGGTCCACGCGCAGGTCCTGGCGCGCGCCGTCCTTCACCTGGGTCATCAGGCGAAAGCCTTCGTCCATGTGCACGATGGCGATCACATAGGGCACGTCGGCCTTGAAGGCCGGCACCGGCGCGCGGTGCACCACGGTGTAGCTCAGCAGCCGGCCCTGGCGGCCCGAGACCTTCCAGGCCAGCTCGCGGCTGTGGCAGCGCTCGCACAGCGCGCGGGGGATGAGCTGCACGGCGCCGCAGTCCGCGCACTGCTGAAAGCGCAGCTCGCCTTGCGCGCAGCCCTCCCAGAAGGGCCGGGTTTCGGGCGTGGGTTTGGGCAGGGGTCGGGTCATCAGTGCGCTCCAAGAACCAGGGAACAGTGGGCGGACAGGATGCCGCCGTCGCCATGCACAAAGGCCAGGCGCGCGTCGGGCACCTGGCGCGCTCCGGCGTCGCCGCGCAGCTGGTGCACGGCCTCCACCGCGTGGAACATGCCGCCGGCCGCGCCCGAGTGCGCGTACGACATCAGCCCGCCGTGCGTGTTGCAGGGCAGCCGGCCGCCCAGGCCCAGCTCGCCGCGCGCGGCCGCCTGGCCCGCCTCGCCGCGCTCGAAGAAACCGATGGACTCCAGTTCCACCGCCAGCGTGATCGTGAACGAGTCGTAGATCTCGGCCACGTCGATCTCGGCAGCATTGACGCCGGCGCGGGCGAACGCGGTGCGGCTCGAGGCCTTGCAGCCGAAATCGACCAGGCTGGGCGCGACGACGATGTGCTCGTGCGTGTGGCCCTGGCCCGCGCCCAGGATCTCGATGGGACGCGACTTGGCATCGCGCGCCGCCGCGCGGCTGGAGACCACCAGCGCCGCGCCGCCGTCCGAGATCAGGCAGCAGTCCAGCAGGTGCAGCGGCTCGGCGATGGGCTTGGAGGCCAGCACGTCCGCCACGGTGATGGGCTCGCGCTTTTGCGCCTTGGGGTGGCGCGCGGCATGGCGGCGGTGCTCCACCGCGATGGCGGCGAGCTGTTCGCGGCTCACGCCGTATTCGTGCATGTAGCGCCGCGCCACCAGTCCGTAGGACGCCGGCACGCTGATGCCGAAGGGCCGCTCGAACTGCGGGTGCCCCACCTCGGCCAGCGCCGCCACGGCGCCGTCGCGCGACAGGCCGGTGAGGCGGTTGTCGCCGGTGACCACCAGCACATGGTTGCACTGGCCACTGGCGACCAGCGCGGCCGCCTGCATGACCATGATGCAGGCGCTGGCCCCGCCCGCCTGGATGGCCAGGCAGGTGCCGGGGTGGATGCCCAGGTACTCGCAGAACACCGAGGCCAGCATCAGATGCGGCTCGGTGAACGAGTAGGCGCAGAGCACGCCGTCGATGTCGGACAGCTTGAGCCCCGCGTCGGCCACCGCGCCAAGCGCGGCCTCGGCGTGCAGGGCCATGCAGCTGCTGCCCGGCAGCTCGCCCACGGCGGTGTCGTAGGCGCCGGTGATGAAGGCATTCATGCTCATGGCTTGGCAATCCCCTGGAAGGCGAGCGGGCGCTTGCCCAGGAAGTTGCCCACCGCTTCGGCGTGGTAGGCGCTGTGGCGCGCCACCGCTTGGGCGGACGACTCCAGCTCGGCCAGCGTGTCCTGGTCGAGGTTGAACGAGCGGTTGAGGATGTTCTTGGCCATGCCTATCGCCTCGATCGAGGCCGATTCGAGCTGCTGCGCGAGCTGCAGCGCCGCGGGCATCAGCGCGTCGGGCGCCACCACCTGCATGGCGATGCCCAGCTCCTTCGCCTCGGCCGCGGGCAGCTCGCGGGCGGTGAACACCAGCTCCTTGGCGCGCTGCAGGCCCACGATGCGCGGCAGCAGGAAGAACCCGCCCAGGTCGGGCACCAGGCCGATGCGGCCGAACACGGCGCAAAAGCGCGCGCGCTCGGTGGCGATGACGAAGTCGCAGGCCAGCGCCAGGTTGAAGCCCGCGCCGAAGGCCGGACCGTCCACCGCGGCGATCACCGGCTTTTCCAGGTTCACCAGCTCGCGGAACCAGGGGTGCAGCCGCCGGATGCGGTCGCGGTCCTGGTAGACAGTGCGCTCGCCCTCGGTCAGCGACTTGAGGTCGCCGCCGGCGCAGAAGACGCCATCGGTGCCGGTCAGCACCACCACCTTCACGCTGTCGTCGTCGCGCGCATCGAGGATGGCCTCGGCCAGACCCTGGCGCACTTCCAGGTCGAAGGCGTTGCGCCGCTCGGGGCGGTTGATGCGCACGATGCGCGTGGCGCCCTGGTTGTCGATGTGGATGAACTTGCTCATGCCTTGAACCCCAGATCGCGGGCGATCAGATTGCGCTGGATGTCGCTGGTGCCTTCGCCGATGACGTAGACCAGCGCGTCGCGGTGGATGCGCCCCACGGGGTACTCGCGCATGATTCCGGCGCCGCCCAGGATGCGGATGGCCGCCTCGCTGACCTTGAGCGCCGTTTCCGACGCCACCAGCTTGACCTTGGCCGCCGTGGCGCTGTCCAGCGTGCCCTGGTCCACGCGCCAGGCGCCGTAGTACACCAGCCATTTGGCGGCCTCGATGTCGGCCGCCATGTCGGCGAGCCGGTGCGCGATGGCCTGGTAATCGCCGATGCGCCGGCCCGCCACCAGGCGCTCGTCGGCATAGGAGCGCGCCGCATCGAAAGCAGCCCGCGCCATGCCCAGCGCATTGGCAGCGACCGCCACGCGGTTCTCGCTGAGCGAGTCCAGGATCACCGGGTAGGTGCCCACGCGCTCGCCCAGCAGGCAGTCGTCGGGCACGAAGGCGTTCTCGATGTGGATCAGCCCGGTCTCGGAGGCGCGGATGCCCTCCTTCTTGAGCTTGTGGATGTCGAAGCCCTTATGGGGCAGCTCGACGATGAACAGGCTGATCGCATCGGGCCGCAGCTCGGGCGAGGTGCGCGCCGCCACCAGCAGGAAGTCGGCTATCGGCGCATTGGTGATGTAGAGCTTGCTGCCGTTGAGCACCCAGCCGCCGTCGACCTTGTCGGCCCGGGTCTTGAGCGCGCGGATGTTGGAGCCGCCATCGGGCTCGCTCAGGCCGAAGCCCGACACCTTCTCGCCACGCAACGCGGGCGCCAGGAAGCGCTGCTTCTGCGCCGGCGTGCCGGCCTTCCAGATGGGCCAGATGCCCAGGTGGGTGTGTGCCGACCAGCTCGACGCGAAGGACTGGCACAGGTAGCTGAGTTCCTCGCGCACGATGCAGTCGCTGACCTTGTCCAGGCCGCTGCCGCCGTCGGTCTCGGGGTACTGCACGCCCAGCAGGCCCAGCTCGCCCCAGCGCTGGAACACGTGCCGGGGGAAGGATTCGTTCTCTTCCGCATCGCGCACCAGCGGGGCCAATTCATCCCGGCACAGCCTACGCACCGTGTCGCGCACGGCTTCATGCTCCGCGGAGAACTCGAAGTTCAAGGACATCGCTCACCTTTCAAAATTCTTCATAGAGAATTTAATTCTTTTAAAAGAATATCAAATACAGATTTTCCCTAGGAACCCAGGATCAGGCCACACCCCGCGACAGTCGGTATCTTGTGTGGCTCTTATCAGATATGAACGGAAGGTGTTTCCTATGCAGGCAGCGGTAACGCCCGCTACCTGCATGGGGGAAAACCATATTGCAATCGTTCTTCCTGAAAAATATTATTCTTAATAGAGAATAATTTTGGAGACCATTGATGAGCGACAGCAACCGCCGCCCCGTCAACCAGGTGGACCGCGAAGCCTTCCGGGACATGTGCCGTGCCTTCGCGCAGAAGGAGATAGCGCCGCGCTGGGCGCAGGCCGATGCGACCAAGACCTTTCCGCGCGATTTCTACGTGGCCGCGGCCCGCGCCGGCCTGATCGGCATCACCGCCAGCGAGGACATCGGCGGCTCGGGCCTGGGCGCCTACGAGGAAGCCATCGCCATGGAGGAGATGTCCAAGGTCAACCCCAACCTGGCGGTGTCGGTGCTGGTGCAGAACGTGGCCGGCTCCATCCTGTACGAGCATGGCGGCCCCGCGCACCGCGAGCTGGCGCGGCGCATGATCGCCGGCGAGCACATGGTGGCCATCACTATCACCGAGCCCGAGGCCGGCAACGACATCCAGAACGTGCGCACCCGCGCCACGCGCGACGGCGATGGCTGGGTTATCGACGGGCTGAAGTCCTTCATCACGCTGGGCGGCGTGGCCGACACCCTGGTGACGCTGGCGCAGACCGATCTCGCCCAAGGGCGCCATGGCATGCGCTTCTTCGCCATCCCGCGCGAAACCGCTGGCATCCAGACCAGCCAGATCGATACCTACGTCAACCGCCCTGCCCCCACCTACCGCGTCGCCTTCAACCAGGTGCGGGTGGCAGACGAGGCGCGCATGGACGCAGGCTTCGCCGCCATCATGGCGGGCTTCAACCGCGAACGCATCATGGTCTGCGCGCGCTGGCTGGGGCACATGGAATCGGCGCTGCAGTGGGCGCTGGACTATGCCCGCACGCGCCAGCAGTTCGGCCGCGCCATCGGCGCCAACCAGTCCATCGCCTTTTCGCTGGCACAGGCCCATGCCGATGTCGAGGCCTCGCGCACGCTGACCTACAAGGCGGCCGAGCGCTGGGATGCGGGCGCACCGTTCGACGAGGTGATCCTCGACGTCTCCACCGCCAAGCTCTTCGTCACCCAGGCCGTCACCCGCGTCACCCAGACCGCGCTGCATGTGGGCGGCGGCTGGGGGCTGACCTCCGAGCTGCCGGTGATGCGCATGGCCATGGATGCGCTGATCGCGCCGGTCACGGTGGGCAGCGTCGAGATCCAGCAGCGCGCCGTCGCGCGCCAGCTCGGCCTGCCGGTCGACTGAACCACGCCAGCCTCCTCCCGTTCGAGATTCCCCCGGAGACAACACCATGACCGTCTTGCACCGCCGCTCCCTCCTCGTCCTGGCACTTGCCGCCTCCGCGGCCGTGCAGGCCCAGCCCTGGCCCGACAAGCCCATCCGCCTGATCGTGCCCTACACCGCGGGATCGGCGTCCGACCTGATGTCGCGCGTCATCTCCGAGCCGCTGGCGAAGGCGCTGGGCCAGCCCATCGTCATCGACAACAAGCCGGGCGCCAACTCCACGCTGGGCACGCACCTGGCGGCCAAGTCGGCGCCCGACGGCTATACGCTGCTGATGGCGACCAACGCCGGCCTGGCCGCCAGCCCCGGCGGGTTGACCGACAACGTGCCCTACGACCCGCTGAAGGACCTGCGCTACATCACGCTGGTGGGCTCGGTCTCCTATGTCTGGATCGCCAACAACGACATGAAGGCGCGCAGCGCCAAGGAGATGCTCGACTACATCAAGGCCCACCCGAAACAGACGAACTACGCCAGCGGCAACACCGGCGGCATCGCCTACGGCGGCTTCCTGAAGAACACCTACGGCCTCGACATCACCCATGCGTCCTACAAGTCCACGCCGCCGGCCATCGTCGATCTGATCGGCGGCCAGGTGCAGGTGATGATGGCCGACGTGGCCTCGGCCACGCCGATGATCCAGTCCGGCAAGGTAAAGGCGCTGGGCGTGCCCGTCGCCCAGCGCAACCCGCTGCTGCCCGACGTGCCCACCTTTGCCGAGCAGGGCCTGGTCACGCCGCCCGATATGTCGGGCTGGTGGATGGTAGCGGCGCCGGCCGGCACGCCCGAGGCGGTGCTCACCCGGCTGAACACCGAGCTGGTCAAGGTGCTGGGCCTGCCCGAGGTGCGCGCCAAGCTGCTGCAAAGCGGCATCGTCGCCTCGCCGTCCAGCCGCGAGGAGGCCGCGAAATACCAGCGCGAGCAGTTGGACGTGTGGCGGCGCATGGTCAAGGAACTCGACCTGAAAGGCAATTGAAGTGGCGCCCTTTCCCACGATCAACCAGGCGCTCGACGGCGTGACGGTGCTGGACCTGAGCCAGGGCATCGCCGGCCCCTACTGCGCGGCGCTGCTGGGCGAGCTCGGCGCGCGCGTGCTCAAGGTGGAGCCGCCCGGTGGCGACTGGTTGCGCCGGGCCGGCGGACGCATCGGCAGTTCCACCGTGATGTTCGAGAGCTTCAACCGCGGCAAGCAATCCATCGCACTGGACCTCAAGACGCCGGCCGGCGCAGCCGCGGCCCGCCAGCTGGCGCTGCGCGCCGATGTGGTGGTGGAGAACGCGCGCGTCGGCGCCATGGCCCGGCTGGGCCTGGGCTACGGGCAGCTGGCCGCCGAGCGGCCCGCACTGGTCTATACCTCCATCAGCGGCTTCGACCCGCAGGGCCCGCGTGCCCGGCAGCCCGCCACCGATACGGTGATGCAGGCCTACACCGGTATCGCGCAGCATGCCACCTCGGTGCCCGGCCTGCCGCGGCTGCGCATCGCGCTGGTGGACATCGTCAGCGGCCTCTATGCCCATCAGGCCACGCTGGCCGCGCTGATGCAGCGCTGGCGCGGTGGCGCAGCCGGCAGAGGCCAATGGGTGCAGGTCGACCTGGCCCATGCGATGGCGGCACTGCAGGCCTACAGGATCGCCGACACGCTGGTCAACGGCCCGTCCGGCGACCGCGAGGCCTTCGCCATCGCCGGCAACTACCAGGCGCGGGATGGCGCCCTGTCGATCAGCGCCGCCAGCGATGCCCAGGTGCTGGCCGCGCTGCAGGCCCTCGGCCTGATGGGCTTGGTCCAAATGCCCGCTTTCGCCGATGCCGCCGCGCGCCAGGCCAACCAGGCTGCGCTGCGCGAGCGGATCGCCGAGGCGCTGGCGCCCCTGGCGCTGGGCGATGCGCTGGCCCGGCTGCAGGCCGCCCAGGTGCCCTGCCAGCCCATCCTCGACTATGCAGGGTTCGTGGCCGACGCCGAGGCCAGCGCCCCCGGCCTGTTCCAGTGGCTGCGCTGTGCCGACGGCGCGCAGCTGCCCGCGGTGCGCACGCCCGGCACCGCCGGCGATGCGCCGCTGGTGCGTGCCCCCCTTCTCGACGAACATGCGGCGCCGCTGCGCGCCGAATTCCAGCTGGAGTACGAATGAATCCTCTCGCCAAGGCCTTCGCGCCCGCCTCCATCGCGGTGCTCGGCGCCTCCGACAACCCGCACAAGGTCGGCGGCCGGCCCATCGCCTTCATGCGGCAGTACGGCTACCAGGGGCGCATCTACCCCGTGAACCCGCAGCGGCCCGAGATCCAGGGGCTGCGCGCCTATGCCTCGCTGGCGGATCTGCCGGAAGTCCCGGAGCTGGCCGTGGTCGCCGTCGGCGGCCGGGGCGGGCTGGAGCTGGTGCAGCAATGCGCCGCCGCCGGCGTGGCCGCGGTGGTGGTCATGGCCTCGGGCTATGCCGAGTCCGGCGACGAGGGCCGGCAGCTGCAGCAGCAGATGGTGGCCGCCTGCCGCGCCAGCGGCACCCGCCTGGTGGGCCCGAACTGCCAGGGCCTGTCCAACTTCCGCAACGGCGCCATCGCCAACTTCTCCACCATCTTCCACGAGCAGCCCGGCCAGGACGGGCCGCTCGCCATCATCGGCCAGAGCGGCGCCGCCACCCAGTCCGTCTACGTGCTGGCACAGGCCCGCGGCCTGCACGCACGCTACGTGCACGCCACCGGCAACGAAGCCGACGTGACCGCGGCGGAGCTGCTGCTGCAGACCGTGGAGGATGCCGACATCCGCGCGGTAGTGATGTATCTCGAGGCCCTCACCGACCCGCAGACGCTGGCGCGCGCCGCCGCCAAGGCAGCCGAACGTGGCGTGCCGGTGATCGCCGTCAAGGGGGGGCGCACCGCCAATGGCCAGCGCGCGGCCACCTCGCACACCGGCGCCATGGCCACCGAGGACCGCGTGGTCGACGCCTTCTTCGAGCGCCACCACATTATCCGTGCCACCGACCCATATGAAGCCATCTCCATCGCCGCGCTGTGCGTGGGCACGCCGCTGCCGCATGGCTCCAACCTGGTGGTGATGAGCAACTCGGGCGCCAGCTGCGTGATGGGTGCCGACACGGCGGACGAGCTGCGCATGCCGCTGCTGCGCTTTGCCGAGCCGGCTACCCAGGCGCTGCGCCAGGTGATGCCCGCCTTCAGCAGCGCCAGCAACCCCATCGACCTGACCGGAGCCATGCTGACCGACCGCCAGCTGTTTCCCGGCGTGGTCGAGGTGCTGGCCGGCCTGGACGACCTGCACCTGCTGATGGTCTCGTTCCCGATCGCCGGCAGCGGCTACGACGTGGACGGCTATGCCGATGCCCTGGCCCGCCTGGCGCGCGAGCGCTCGGTCACGATCGCCGTCTCGGCCTACCAGGAGCCGGTGCGCGAGGCCTTCCGCCAGCGCGGCCTGGTGGTCTACGGCCGCGAGCGCGAGGCGCTGCAGGCGCTCGATACCTATGCCGCCTACGCCACGCGGCTTCGGGCCCCGGCAGTCCGCGGCGCTGCCGGGCTGCCCGTGGTGCCGCCGCTGCCCGGCGATGGCAAGGGCAGCACGCTCGACGAGGCGTGCAGCCTGGAGCTGCTGCGCGCCATCGGCGTCGAAACCATCCCCTTCGCCCTGTGCGCCGATGCCGATGCCGCCGTGGACGCCGCCGCGCAGATGGGCGGGCGGGTCGTGCTCAAGGGCTGTTCGCCCGACGTGCTGCACAAGAGCGAGCACGGCCTGGTGGCGCTGAACCTGAGCACACCGCAGCAGGTGCGCGAGGCGGCGCAGCGCCACGAGGCCACGCTGCGCACGATGCAGGCACGCAGCAGCGGCGTGCTGGTGGCACGCATGCTGGGCGGCGGACGCGAGCTGGCACTGGGCGCGCGGGTGGATCCGGTGTTCGGCCCCATCGTGCTGGTGGGCGATGGCGGCATCTATCTGGAGGCCCTGCAGGACCTGCGCCTGCTGGTGCCGCCCTTCACCGAGGCCGATGTGGCCGAGGCGCTGGCCCGGCTGCGCATCGCGCCGCTGCTGGCCGGCGTGCGCGGAGAGCCCCCGGCGGATGTGCCCGCCTTCTGCCGCATGGCCGTGCGCCTGGGCCAGGCCGTCCTGCAATGGGGTGGGCAGCTGGCATCGATCGACATCAACCCGGTCAAGCTGATGCCTGCGGGACAAGGCGCCTTCGCGCTCGATGCGGTCGTGGAACTGGCCATGCCGCAGACCCCATCAGCCACGACAACCACCCAGCAAGGAGACTGAACATGCCCATTTCAAGAAGACAGTGGCTCGCCCGTGGCGCCTGGTTCTGCGCACCGGCACTCCTGGGCCAGGCGGCCATGGCCCAGGCCTGGCCCGCCCGGCCGATCCGTCTCGTGGTGCCCGCACCGCCCGGCGGCGCCTCGGACAACGTGGCCCGCCTGCTGGGAGAGCACCTGACCCAATCGCTGGGCCAGCCGGTGGTGGTGGACAACCGCCCCGGCGGCAGCACCATCATCGGCAACAGCGCGGTGGCCAAGGCAGCCCCGGACGGCTATACGCTGCTGCTGGGCTTCACCTCCCTGGTCCAGATCCCCAGCCTCTACGCCAACCTGCCCTACGACTACCAACGCGACCTGGTACCGATCTCGCTGATCTCAACCTCGGCAGACCTGTTCATCGTGTCGTCCAAGGTGCCTGCCAACACGATGGCGGATTTCGTGGCGCTGGTGAAATCGGGCAAGGCCAGGCTCAACTATGGCTCCTACGGGACCGGCACCTCCTCGCACATGCACGGCGAGCTGCTCAAGATGCGCGCCGGCATCGACATGGTGCATGCCCCCTACAAGGGCGCCGCGCCGCTGCTGCAGGACATCCTGGCGGGTCAGATCGACTGCGGCTTCGTGGACATCAACTCGGCCTCGGGCCACCTGCAATCGCCCAAGATCAAGGTGCTGGGCATCACCGGCGCGGAGCGCTCCACCAAGCTGCCCGACGTGCCGACGTTTGCCCAGCTCGGCTACGCGGGTTTCGAGCCCTATGGCTGGATCGGCATCTTCGCGCCAGCGGGCACGCCCACGGCCATCACCACCCGGCTCGCCACCGAGTTCAGCCGTGCTACCCGCTCGCCCGAAGTCAGCCAGCGACTGGTGGCCTCCGGCATGACACCGGTGGGCAGCGGCGCGAAGGAGCTGGCGACCGTGCTGCGCGACGATGCCCCGGTGTGGGCCGAGATCGCCAAGACCGCCAATATCAAACTCGACTGAGGAAGACCCTTCCCATGCTTGACCGTTCCCACATCGGCGCCGTCATCTCGCGCCACACCACCGTCGTGGAGCCCGGGCGGCTGCGGCTGTTTGCCAAGGCCACCGCGCAGAGTGATCCGCGTTACAGCGACCTGGCCGCAGCCCGCGCTTCGGGCTACGAGCAGCTGCCCGTGCCGCCGACCTTCCTGTTCTGCCTGGACATGATGGATTCGCCCAACCCGCGCGCCACGCTGGAGCTGCTGGGCATCGACGTGCGCAAGATCCTCCATGCCGAACAGGGTTTCACCTACCACCGCATGGTGTTTGCCGGCGAGCAGCTCACTTTCGAGACCCGCATCACGGATATCTACGACAAGAAAGGCGGCGCGCTGGAATTCGTCGTGCGCCAGATCGACGTGACCGATGCCGGCGGCGCGCTGGCGGCCGAGCTGCGCAGCACCTTGGTCGTGCGCCACTGAGGAGTCTCCATGCCATCCCTGAAATTCACTGACATTCCGCTAGGCCGCGAGTTGCCGCCGTTCACCACCGGCCCCATCACCCGCGGCACGCTGGCCCTGTATGCAGGCGCCTCCGGCGACCACAACCTGGTCCACATCGACTCCGACTTCGCCCAGGCCGCAGGCATGCCCGATGTGTTTGCGCACGGCATGCTGTCCATGGCCTACCTGGCCCAGTTGCTGACGAACTGGACCGCCCAGGAATCGATACGAGACCTGCGCGTGCGCTTCAGCGCCATCACCCACCTGCACGAGCGCATCACCTGCACCGGCATCGTGGTGGAGAAGAACGAAGCCGCGCGCACGGTAAGGCTGGAAATCCGCACGGCCAACGAGGCCGGTGAAACCAAACTGTCCGGCGAAGCCATCGTGGCGCTGGACGCATGACCCACACAGCAAGGAGAACCGCATGAGCAGAAAACTGGAAGGCAAGGTGGCCATCGTCTCGGGATCGGGCCGCGGCATCGGGCGTGAGATCGCCCTCAAATTCCACCGCGAGGGTGCGGCGGTCGTGATCAATGACCTCGACCAGGAGCCCGCGGACGAAGTCGTGCACCTCATCACCAGCGAAGGCGGCCGGGCCACCGCCTGCGTCGGCAGCGTGACCGACGCGGACTTCGGCACCCGCTTCGTCAACACCGCGCTCGACACCTACGGGCAGCTCGACATCATCGTGAACAATGCCGGCTATACCTGGGACAACGTGATCCAGAAGATGACGGACCAGCAATGGGACGACATCATCGCGGTCCATGTGTCGGCCCCGTTCCGCATCCTGCGCGCGGCGGCGGACTATTTCCGCGAATCTGCCAAGAAGGAAGCCGGAGAAGGCCGCGAGGTCTTCCGCAAGGTGGTCAATATCTCGTCGGTCTCCGGCGTATACGGAAATGCGGGCCAGGCCAACTATGGCGCAGCGAAGGCCGGCATCAATGGCCTGACCCGGGCGCTGGCCAAGGAATGGGGCCGCTACAAGGTGTGCGTCAACAGCGTGGCCTTCGGCCTGATCCACACCCGCATGACCGTACCGTATGCCGGCGAGGAAAGCGCCACCATCGATGTCGGTGGCCGGGAGATCAAGGTCGGCATCAACGAGCAGTTGGCCAGGAACATCGCCGCGATGATCCCCATGGGCCGCGGCGGTACACCGGAGGAAGCCGCCGGCGCCGTCTACGCACTGTGCATTCCGGAGACCAACTTCGTCACCGGCCAGGTCCTGGTCTGCGGCGGCGGCCGCCCCTGAGACCAGCGAAGGAGAACGCCCCCATGACAACCTACTCCGCCCCCTGGATCGACCCCGAGCTCCAGGCCTTCCAGGACGCGGTCCGCCGCGTCATCGACCGGGAGCTGGTGCCCCACGAGGAGCGCTGGTGGCACCAGGGCTACATCGACCGCGAGGCCTGGAACCGGGCCGGCGCAGGAGGCCTGCTGCTGGCCAGCATCCCCGAGGCCTATGGCGGTGGCGGAGGCAGCTTTGCCCACGACGCGATCATCACGCTGGAGCAGGCGCTGGCCGGGGCCACCAGCCTGGCAAACGGCGTGCACAGCGGCATCGTGGCCCACTACATCCTGGCCTACGCCGGCGAGGAACAGAAGCGCCGCTGGCTGCCCAGGATGGCCAGCGGCGAATTCGTCGGCGCGATCGCCATGACCGAGCCCGGCATAGGCTCGGACCTGCAGAACGTAGCGACGCGGGCTGTGCGCGAGGGCGACCACTACCGGATCAGCGGTGCCAAGACCTTCATCACCAACGGCCTGCAGGCCGACCTGGTGCTGGTTGTGGCCAAGACGGACCCGACGCTGGGCGCGCGCGGCGTCTCCATCATCGGCGTGGAAACCAAGGACCTGCCGGGCTTTCGGCGCGGCCGGCTGCTGGAGAAAATCGGCCAGAAAGGCACCAACACGGTCGAGCTGTTCTTCGACGATGTGCGGGTGCCCTGCGAGAACCTGCTGGGCCAGGAGGAAGGCCAGGGCTTCTTCCAGCTGATGCAGCAGCTTCCCAAGGAACGCATGATCGTCGCGCTCGGCGCCCAGGCCACCATGCTGCGCGCCGTCGACGTGACCGTGGACTATGTGCGCCAGCGCCAGGTGTTCGGCGCCCCCCTGCTCGACCTGCAGAACACGCGCTTCACGCTGGCCGAATGCCAGACCGCCGCCACCGTCACCAAGGCCTTCGTCGACGACTGCATGGCCAAGGTGCTTCAAGGCATGCTGGACAGCGCCACGGCCTCGATGGCGAAATGGTGGTGCACGCAAAAGAACTGCGAGATCATCGACGAGTGCCTGCAGCTGCATGGCGGCTACGGCTACATGCTCGAGTACCCGATTGCGCGCATGTATGCCAACGCGCGCGTGGGCAAGATTTATGGCGGCTCCAACGAGATCATGAAGGAGATCATCGCCCGCCGGATGGAGGCCGACGCCAAGGCCTCGGTGCAACGCTGACGGGAGACACCGATGCAAGACGCCCATCTCCGCTTCTGGCCCAAGGGCTTGCCCCGGGCCATCCAGGTCCCCGAGGTACCGCTGACCCACTTCCTCGAAGTCGCGGCGCAGCGCTATCCCGGCAAGGTGGCCATCGCCTGGTGCGGCACCGAGATGCGCTACGGCGCACTGCAGGCCCGCGTCAACGCGCTGGCCGGCTACCTGCAATCGCAGCTGCAGCTCCGACCCGGTGATCGCGTGCTGCTCGTCAGCCAGAACTGCCCCCAGTACATCACGGCCTTCTATGCCATCCTGCGCGCCGGTGGCGTGGTCGTTCCGGTCAACGCCATGTGCACCGCGGCCGAAATGGTCCACTATGTCGAGGACAGCGGGGCCAAGGTGGCGCTGGTCGCGCAGGAACTGCTGCCGAACGTGCTGCCCTGCATGGCACCCGCCATGCCGCTGGGCTTGACCGGCCTGCTCGTCCATACCTACAGCGACCTGCTGACGGCCGATGCCCTGGCCACCCTGGATGCGGACGTTCCGGAAGTCTTTCTCGCGCCTCGGCAGCAGCCCCTGGACAGCCGCGTGGTCGGCATGGAGAACGCCATCGGGCTGGGCCTGGCCCCCGTGGGCGCTGGCCCCGCAGCCGACGACCTGTGCTCCCTCTGGTACACCTCGGGAACGACCGGCCGCACCAAGGGCTGCATGCACAGCCACCGCACCATCCTCACGGCGGGCATGTCGTCCATCCTGTGGCGCGGCATGCATGCCGAGAGCATCTTCCTCGGGGCCGCGCCGCTGTTCCATGGCCTGGGCATGCAGAACGGCATGATCCTGCCACTGGTGCTGGGCGCCACTGTGGTGATGCTGCCGCGCTGGAGCGCCCGCGCCGCCGCTGCACTCATCGAGCGCTACCGGGTCTCGATCTGGGTGGCACCGCCGGCCATGCTGGTGGATTTCTTCGCGCACCCCGATGCGGCGACGCGGGACCTGTCCAGCCTGTCCCTGCTGATCGGCGGCGGCGCGGCCGTCCCCGCGGCGGTGGCGCAGACCCTGCTAGAGCGCTTCGGCCTGGTGCTCAACGAGAGCTACGGCATGAGCGAGACCGCAGCCTTCCTGCATGGCAACCCGGTCAACCGCAGCAAGCAGCAGTGCCTGGGCATCCCCGGACCCGGCGTGGACACGCGCATCGTCGATCCCGTCACGCTGGAAGAACTGGCGCAGGGCGAGACCGGTGAAATCGTGACCAGCGGCGGCCAGGTCATGCTGGGCTACTGGCGCAACGAGGAGGCCAACCGCGCGGTGTTCTTCGAGCGCGACGGCAAACGCTTCCTGCGCACCGGCGATCTCGGCAGCATCGACGAGGACGGCTATTTCTTCATGCGCGATCGGCTCAAGCGCATGATCAACGCCTCGGGGTTCAAGGTCTGGCCCGCCGAATTGGAAACGGCGCTCTACGCCCATCCAGCCATCCACGAGGTCTGCATCATCGGCGTGCCCGACGCCAAGCGCGGCGAGACCGTCAAGGCGCTGGTGGTACTCAAGCCCGGCCAGCAGGAGCGCACCACGGAGCAGGACATCATCGGCTGGTCGCGCGAACGCATGGCGGCCTACAAGGTGCCGCAGTCCGTGGAGTTCCTTGAGCACCTGCCCAAATCGGCCACCGGCAAGATCCAGTGGAAAGAGCTTCAGGACGCGTACCAACGCCCTGCTGGCTGAGCGCCACCATCCATCATTACAGGAGAGCAACCATGGCAACCCATGCAGTCATCGCCGGAGTCGGCATGATCCCGTTCAAGAAGCCCGGCCAGAGCGGCAGCTACACCGAGATGGGCTCACAGGCCACGCTCCGCGCACTTGAGGACGCCGGCCTGGCCTATGGCCTGGTTCAGCAGGCCTATGTGGGCTACGTCTACGGCGACTCGACCTGCGGCCAAGCCGCGCTGTACCAGGCCGGGATGACGGGCATCCCGGTCATCAACGTCAACAACAACTGCTCCACCGGCTCCACGGCCCTGTTCCTGGCCCGTCAGGCGGTGGAGAGCGGCGCCGTGGACTGCGCGCTGGCCCTGGGCTTCGAGTTCATGCAGCCCGGCGCACTCAAGGGCAAGTGGGACGACCGTGAAAGCCCGATCGACCGGTTCACCGCCCTTGCCGAGCCACTGGTCCGGGACGGCATTGCCGCCGACGTGCCACGCACCCTCAAGCTGTTTGGCGGTGCGGGCCGCGAGCACATGCAGAAGTACGGCACCCGCCTGGAGACCTTTGCCAAGATCCGCGCCAAGGCCAGCCGCCATGCGGCGAACAATCCGCTGGCGGTGTTCCGCGAGGTGGTGAGCGCCGAGGATGTGATGAACGAAAAGATGATGGTGCCGGGCCTGATGACCCGCTCGATGGCCTGCCCGCCCACCTGCGGCGCCGCGGCAGCCATCGTCTGCACCGAAGCTTTCGCCAGGAAGCATGGCATCCGCACCGACGTGCTCATCCTCGCGCAGTCCATGACCACCGACCTCCCTGCCAGCTTCGAGCCGCCATCGATGATCAGCCTGGTCGGCTTCGAGATGGCAGCCCGGGCCGCAAACCAGATCTATGAGCAGGCCGGCATCGGACCGGACGACATCCAGGTCTGCGAACTGCACGACTGCTTTGCCCAGAACGAGCTGCTGAGCTACGAATCCATCGGCTTCGCCAAGCCCGGCGAGGCCCAGAAGATGGTGGAGGACGGCGACAACACCTACGGCGGCAAGGTCGTCATCAACCCCTCGGGCGGCCTGCTCTCCAAGGGCCATCCCCTGGGTGCAACCGGCCTGGCCCAGTGCTACGAGTTGACGCGCCAACTCCGCGGCACCGCTGGCCCCACCCAGGTGGAAGGCGTGCGCCTGGCTCTGCAGCACAATCTGGGACTGGGCGGAGCCTGCGTGATGACCCTGTACGGCCATGCTTGACGACGACCTCGTGTGCATCGGGCGCGAAGGCCCGCTGCTACGCCTGACGCTGAACCGCCCAGCCAAGGCCAATGCGCTCACAGCCGGGATGCTGTACGCACTGGCGCAGACCGTGCAAGGCGCCGAACACGGTGACCTTATCGTGATGGACAGCGCTTCACCGCGCCTGTTCTGCGCCGGCGCCGACATCGCGCAGTTCGTCTCGGGCCCCGAGGCCTTGGCACAGCAGGAGCATGGCCTGTTGGCGTTGGTCGAGGCAATGTCGCAGTCCCGGGCACCTGTGATCGCCATTGCCCGCGGCCGGGCCGCGGGTGCCGGGGCGATCCTGCTGGCACTGGCCGATGTCGTCCTGGCAGCGGACGATCTGCAGATCGCCGCGCCCGAATTCGGCTTCGGCATGTACCCGGTCATTGTCGAAGCCGTGCTGCAATCGCGCCTGTGGCCGGCGCTGGCCAGCCGGCTGTGCCTGGGCGCCGGCAGCCTCGGTGCCAGCGAAGCGCTGGCCCTGGGCATGGTCGCCGAAGTGCTGCCCACGGATGGCTTCGCGACCGTAGCCGCCAAGCGACTGGACTACTACGCCAGCCGCCAGGCCGGCCTGCAGGCGCTGGGCGACAGCCGCCGCGCGAGCGCGGCCACTGCTGCGCTGCGCCAACAGCTGGCTACCGTGGCGCCGATGATGATGACCAACTTCGAGGCGCCCGGCGTGCGCGAGCGCATCGGGGATTACCTGGAGGGTCTACGCCAACGGGCTGGTTGAGGGCCTGGCAAGCAGGCTGGCGTTTGTAGAATAACCATCCATGACCCGCTCTCTTACGCTTACACCCTGATGGCAGAATCCTCCCCCCCCGAGAAACTGGTTGGCGCACTGAGCTCCGGGTTGCGCATACTGCGTTATCTGGCGGGTGCTGACGCGCCTACGGGCGTCACGCGGATCGCGCGGGATCTGGGCATCAATGCCAGCACCTGCTTCAATCTGCTGAAGACACTGGTCCACGAGGGGCTGGCTGTCTTCGACGAAGACACCAAGACCTACGCCGTGGGCCTGGGCATGGTGGAGCTGGCCAAGGGTGCGCTAGAGCAGTCATCCTATGTGCGCTTGCTACGCCCTCACCTGCAGGAACTGGCTCGCCGGCACCGCGTAACGACCACGCTGTGGCAGCGCAGTACCAAAGGCCGTGTAGTGTTGGTCGATCTAGTGGAAAGCTCATCCACCATGCGCGTGCACATGAGCATAGGTCAACGGCTGCCGATGTACCTGGCGGCGCTGGGGCGCTGCATGGCGGCCTATTCCCCGCTCACCACCGAAGAACTGCGTACCGAACTGAGCACCATCCGCTGGGAGAACGGCCCGAGCTTCGAAGCCTATATGCGCGATGTGGAACAGGTCAAACGGATCGGCTACGCCTCGGACGTGGACCACTATGTTTCCGGCATCACCTCGGTGTCGTCGCCGATCCTCGATTCGCAGCGCTCCGCGCTGATGGCACTGAGTGCCGTAGGCTTTTCCGCACAATTTTCCAAGACTGGCGTGGAGTCACTGGGCGAAGACCTTCGTCAACGCTGCAGTGATATCTCGTATTCGATTTCGGGTGGTACGGTCCAGCTGAACTATGCGAACGGACTCTCCAGCACATAGAAGCTCTGCCGCCCGAGCGCTGGGCCTACCCGTCTGCCAGCCTGAGCAAGGCAAATGCCGTCAGCAGTCGATAGGCCGTGGTGCGAGCGCTGTCTACCAACCCATGCGAAGCAGGCGGCGCAGACGAAAAAAATGCGGCCTGCTTGCGCAATTGCGGGGGCAGAAAGATGGCGTGCTCGGGCCACACCGTGTTGCTCATGATCGACAAGACGGGTGGTTGCACATCAAGCTCCCCATGGCGAGGATGTCGATTCTGCAGCGCACTGGGAACTATGTTGAGCAGCGCGCTCTCCACCATGGCCATGACCTGCCAGTCCCTATCGGCGCCGATGCCACCTTCGTCTCCCGGATGCTCTGTGTGAAGCAACTGCCAATACGACTGCGCTAGTGATTCGAGCCCGCGAAGCATGGCCAAGGGGATTGGAGATAGCGCTTCATACTCAGACGCATGCGTCTGGCTGGGGGTATGGAAAGCCAGCTCAGCCCACACCGACTGTTGCGCGTCGGCCGCGCTCTTCAGTTTGCCCACCGATCTCCCAATCGACGCCCGAAGCCTGGCCGGTGCTGAAGCGAAGTGCCTGCAGGAGACATAGCGGGCCAGCACCAGCAGGCCGTGCGACTGCTCCACCGGTTGCCCGCTGGCGGCCTGGGGCGGGGACATGATCTTTTTGCACAGATAGCCGATGGCTCGCTGCAGCGCTAGTGCCAGGGCTGCAAGCCTCGGCCCGGAATTGCCGACGTGGCGGTCAATCAATAGCAGTGTGTAGGTGATTCCAATATGGTCATGCAGACTCGTATTTGCCCAATCGCCTTGTTCGTTCTGCTGCTGCACGAGGATGTTCAATGCTGCGATATAAGGCAGTTGCTGCGCTGGCGCCACACGCGAGTTGCGCTCCAACATGGATTGCGGGACTCTGGGAAGTGTGATGGGAATGGCATCTGGGCCCACATAGAAGCCTTGCAGGCATAGCAGCAGATGCGGAGGCGCCGCGACAGGAGTTCTGGCCAGGCTTTCGTCCGCCACCGCCCATGCGGAGGCCGGATCGGCGTTCCTGGGTGCAGACTCAGGCGAGCTCGGGAATGGAGTGATGCTGGATGGCCAGTCTATGCGCAACTCGACCGCATCCAGCTTGCGCGCCCAGGCCCATTGGCGCACGCGGGTCGAGCCTTCGCGCCAAGCTGCATCCAGCGTGGCCCTGCGCACAAAGAACACGCAGGTATCTTCGCCCTCCGCTGCCACACTGAAGAACAGTGCACAGGCGCCATAGGGCTCCGGCAGCATGGTGATGCGTTTTTTCAGGTAGCCCAGGCTAGCAGCCAGTTGCTGAGCCAGCACGGTTTCGGTTGGCGGCAGGGACATTCCGCTGCGCGCCAACAGGCTCCATCCGGATTGTTCTGCAGAGCCCCGGGACATAAAGGCGTTCATGGTTTCTCAGGCGATAAAGAACACCATCGGATATAGAGAGATTCAACGGTACTCGAACTCCACGCGGCGGTTGCGCTGGTGCGCAGCCTCGCTGGTGCCATGGTCCGCTGGGCGCTC